>CAZKSY010000023.1:0-46937 GCA_964555605.1 uncultured Chitinophagaceae bacterium
ACCTGATTTTCCTCAAGTTCCTTCTCCCGTTTCCTTCTTAACTTTCCGCAAAACAGCTTGTATGCAAACGATTCTTGTTCCGGTAGATTTTTCTGCCGCCTCCCGCAATGCCGCTATCTATGCCGCCCAACTGGCCAGCAAAGTAGAAGCCAGTCTGCTTTTATTTCATGCCTACATGCTGCCAACACCTGTAAGTGAAGTGCCGTATGTAATGGTAACAGCCGATGAATTGCAGAAAGAAAATGAAGCCCTGATCAATGAAGATGCAGCGGCACTTACCCGCGACTATGGGGTATCCTGTGAAACAATGGTACGGATCGGTATTGCCAGCGATGAGATCAAATTCCTGACCCAGGAAAAAAATATAGATCTTATCATCATGGGTATGAAGGGTGCCGGGGGTATTGAAAAGATCATCGGTAGTACTACCACCAATGTGATCCGAAAAACCAAAACACCCGTATTGATCGTTCCGCATGATGCGGGTTTTGCACCTATACAACAGGTAGCGTATGCCAGTGATTTTTCATACGACAGTCATGTACAATTATTCAATCCACTGATAAAACTTTGTCTGCAGTTTGGGGCCACCCTGAATATACTCCATGTACAACTGAATCATGGGGGAACAGCGGCCGGGATTCAGGCAGGCAAAAAAGAACTGGATACTATTTTCAGCGCAGTGAATCACAATTTCACCACAGTGGAAGATTCTACTGTAACGCAGGGTATCAATCAATTCCTGAGCAAGAACCCCTGCCAGATGATCACGATGGTCGCCCACAAACACAGTTTCCTCGAGCGTATTTTCAGTCGGAATCATACCACCGATATGGCGTATGAAACGCATGTGCCGATGCTGGTGTTGCAGGATAAGTGAGGAGGAAGCGTGAGTCGTGAATGGTGAATCGTGAATGGTGAATGGCGCCTGTATGCCGAAGCGTTAGCAAGGGCATAAATAGCGAATAGAGTGGTTTGTTGGGACGATAGCGGAAGCGGAAAAGGTGCAAAACAAAAATCATAAAAAAACGCAAATATTTGAAAATCAATAATTTGCGTTTTTATTTTATATGCCCTTAATGGCCGTTAACTGGTTCATGCGATTTAAAAGGTCCCTAATAAAATATAAATCAATTAATTACGAATATTCAGCTGCAGCACGCACGATTCACGATTGACGATTCACGATTCCCCACTCACTATTCCCAATTCCTTCCCCTTCCCTGCTCAAAAAACCCTGAATTGCCCTACCTTTGCCCCCCATTCAAAAAATAGCATATGGCAACAATTTCGAGAGAGAATATCGGGCTGCATAATGATAAGCTCACCGTTAAGGTTACAAAAGATGATTACATGTCTTCTTTTGAAAAAACCCTGAAACAATATAGTAAGTCGGCCAACATTCCCGGGTTCCGAAAAGGAATGGTTCCCACAGGAATGATCCGCAAAATGCACGGACCGGCCGTTTTTACTGACGAGGTATTACGTACAGTAGAAAAAGAGCTGAATCAGTATATGAGTACAGAGAAGCTGGAGATTTTTGCACAGCCTTTACCGCTGGCAGAGAACGAAAATCCACAGATCGATATGAATAATCCATCTGAGTATAGCTTCGCTTTCGAAATTGGCTTGAAGCCCAGCTTTACAGTGGCTGATCTGAGCAAAGAAAAAGCTACCCGTTACAAAGTGACGGTAACAGATGAAATGGTGAATGAAGAAGTGGAGCGTTTACAGGTGCGTCATGGAAAAATGACCGACCCTGAAACCACCACCGGTGATGACAATGTACTGAATGTATTATTTACAGAAGTGGATGCTGCCGGTAACGCTGTTGAAGGTGGCGCCGTGAAGGATAATTCCCTGCTGGTAAAATATTTCGCAGAAGGTTTTCGTCCGAAATTGATCGGATTGAAGAATGGCGACAGTTTGGTGTTGAAGATCAATGAGGCTTTTGAGGGAAAGGAGAAAGAGTGGGTACTACATGATATGGGCTTTGATAAGAATGATGCTGCTGCAGCCGACAAGTCATTCCGCATGGATATTACCAAACTGGGTTTGGTGGAAAGAGCTGCCATGAACGAAGAGTTCTTTGCTGCTGCCCTGCCTGGAAAGGCCATCACTACTGAAGCAGATTTCCGCGAAGCGGTAAAGGCCGACATTCAATCGTATTGGGACAAGCAAAGCAGCAATCACCTGCAGCATGAGTTGTACCATATTCTGTTGGATCATACGAAGATCGAATTCCCTGAGACCTTCCTCCGCCGCTGGTTGCAGGTTGGTGGCGAAAAGCCCAAAACCAACGAAGAAGTTAATCATGAATTCCCCAGCTTCCTCAACCAATTAAAATGGACGCTGATCGTGGATACCCTGGTACGCGAAAACAATATTGAAGTAGCTCCTGAGGATCTGCAGGCCTTTGCCAAAAACCAGCTTTTCGGTTATATGGGCATGCAGTCGATGGACGAAGAGCAACCCTGGATCACAGAATACGTGAACAGAATGATGAAGGACAGAAAGTTTGTCGAGGATGCGTATCACCGTATTCAGACTGATAAGATTTTCGAGCTGGCCGACAAACAGATCAATGCAACGGAAAAGCCCGTTTCTGTGGCAGAATTTACTGTTGAAATTGAAAAACACCAGCACCACCATCATTAATTGACAGTTTTAAACAGATTATAAAAGGTTCAGGGATGCCAATGGCAGATTTCCTGAACCTTTTTTTATTTCCAATTACCCGTACAATGGCAATTTGGCGGTTTTTTGGTTTTGCACGGTATTTGGTTGCTCTTATTAACTTAAATTGCCATTCTAAATCAACATTTTCACGATGAACCTTGGTAAAGAATTTGAAAAATATGCCATCAAGCATCGGGGCATCAGCAGTAATACGCTGCATGATTACACCCGGCATAGTGTGACCAATATGACCCCTAACATTATTGAGGAGCGTACCATGAACATTGCGGTAATGGATGTGTACAGCAGATTGATGATGGACCGGATCATATTTCTGGGTTATCCGATCAACGATGAGGTAGCGAATATTGTAACGGCTCAGATGTTATTTCTGGAAAGTACCGATCGCACGCGCGATATCCAGATGTATATCAACTCTCCGGGCGGAAGCGTGTATTCCGGATTGGGTGTTTATGACACCATGCAGTACATCACACCCGATGTATCGACCATCTGTATCGGCATGGCAGCCTCAATGGCCCAGGTACTTTTATGTGCCGGTACCAAGGGAAAAAGAACAGCCCTGAAGCACAGTCGTATTATGATGCATCAGCCAAGCGGTGCCATTGGCGGACAGGCCAGTGATATAGAGATCACGGTTAATGAGATCAGAAAGATCAAAAAAAATCTGTACGATATCATCTCTTATCATACCGGTAAAACAGTGAAGCAGGTAGAAAAAGATTGCGACCGGGATTACTGGCTTACATCTGAAGAGGCCAAAGAGTATGGGCTGGTGGATGAAGTATTACTGATCAATCCACGTAAGGAGAAAAAAGAACATTGATCTGTAGATCCTTTCCTTTATTAACAAACGAAAAAATCAGGTTCATGAACGCACAAAAATATTTTTACAATAACTGGATCAGCGAAGAGGAGGAAGAAAAGGAGGAGCAACCGAAGAGTGATCTTATGATGTTCAGCAAAAAACTGGAACAATATTTCTTTGAGAAACGCAGTGTATATCTGTGGGGTGTGGTGGATGATAAAAGCGCCCGTGATGTAGTCAGCAAACTCTTGTTGCTGGATGCCGATAAACCAGGCGAAGAGATCAAATTTTATATCAACAGTCCGGGTGGTGTGGTAACCAGCGGCATGGTGATGTATGATACCATGAAAATGCTGAAGAGCCCGGTATCTACTATTTGTATGGGCCTGGCTGCTTCCATGGGATCCATTCTGTTGAGTGGTGGCACCAAAGGCAAGCGCATGATCTATCCGCATGGAGAGGTAATGATTCACCAACCCAGTTTGGGGGGGTATTTCCGTGGTGTGAGTGCCGATCTGGAAATTCAGGCCAAACAGACCAAGCGGGTGAAAGACATCGGCGCCAGGATCCTGGCCGAGAATTGTGGCAAAACGACCCAACAGATCATGAAAGATTTTGACCGTGATTACTGGATGGATGCCGCAGAAGCCGTTGAATATGGCATTGTTGATCAGGTAGTTGAAAAATTATAAGAGAATTTTATAAAAACAGATCCCGGATCACTGCTCTACGGGGCAGAGATTTGGGATTTTTTATTGGGATTTGGCTGGAGAGTTAGATACCTTTGTATTTGTATTTTATATATATAAAAATGGCAAAAACAACCCTACATTGTTCATTCTGCGGACGCAGCCGTGATGAGGTTAAAATTCTCATCGCTGGTCAGGAGGGACATATATGCGAAAACTGTGTGGAGCATGCGCAGGAGATCATTGAACAGGAATTATCTGCCCGACAGGATGGAACGGGAGCGGCTTCCGGTTTTAAACTGACCGTAAAAAAACCGTTGGAGATCAAGAAATTTCTGGATGAATATGTAATTGGTCAGGATGATGCCAAAAAGGTATTGTCTGTAGCCGTTTATAATCACTATAAGCGCCTGCAACACAAGCCGGCCGAAAACGAAATAGAGATCGAGAAAAGCAATATCGTGATGGTGGGTGAAACCGGAACAGGTAAAACCCTGCTGGCTAAAACCATCGCCAAACTTTTGAATGTTCCCTTTGCGATCGTAGATGCCACGGTATTTACTGAAGCCGGTTATGTTGGAGAAGATGTGGAGAGCATCCTGACACGACTGTTGCAGGTATGTAATTACGATGTATCGGCTGCCGAAAAAGGCATTGTGTACATTGATGAGATCGATAAGATCGCGCGTAAAGGGGACAATCCTTCCATTACCCGTGATGTGAGTGGAGAAGGTGTACAGCAGGGCTTACTGAAACTGCTGGAGGGTACAGATGTTCTGGTTCCTCCTCAGGGGGGACGGAAGCATCCGGAACAAAAGCTTATCAAGATCAACACCCAGAATATTCTTTTCATTTGCGGAGGTGCTTTTGATGGCATTGACAAAGTGATCGCCCGCCGTGTCAATACGAATGCGATCGGCTTCAATGTGAATAAGGAATTGCAGGAGCATATGAAAAAAAACCTGCTGCAATACATTAATGCAACCGATCTGAAGAGTTTTGGACTGATTCCGGAATTACTGGGTCGTTTACCTGTAGTTACCCATTTGAACCCGCTGGACAAAGATACTCTTCGTCAGATCCTTACCGTTCCCAAAAATGCGCTGATCCGTCAATACCAACGTTTGTTCGAGCTGGAGGGAATAGCCCTTACGCTTGATGACGAAGTATACGATTTTCTGGTAGAGAAAGCCATTGAATATAAGCTGGGGGCCCGTGGTCTTAGAAGTATATGCGAAAGCATCCTGACCGACGCCATGTATGAATTGCCCTCTACGAAAGAAACCAAGTTTCATGTAACCGTAGAATACGCCCGTCAGAAATTCGACAAGAGTAAAATGAATTTCCTGAAAGTTGCCTGAAACTAATCGATTAAAGTTATCTTCATTACAGAAACCGGCCTGAAAGCCGGTTTCTATATTTAAAAACCATTTTATGCAAGACCTCATTCAACGATTGATGGCACAGGGGCTTACCGAGCAGCAGGCGTATAAGGCTGTGGAAGTGATCAAGAATTTTGCAAAAGAAAAATTTCCCATTTTTGGCGGGGCCATTGATAAACTGTTCGATAAATATAGTCCCAAAGATGAGGATGATTTTATGCCCTGATTTTAGAATCATTTTCCTTCCGCTCACGTCCCTGTTTAACCTGTGATCGATCATGAAATGGATCCAAAAAAATAAAGAGTTGTTAGCCTGGTGCATCGCCTTGCTGCTACCCGCCTTTATTGACCCCCGGAGTGAGGAGCATTTCACCGTCTGCCTTTTTCATCACCTGGGATTTACCGCCTGCCCTGGTTGCGGGCTGGGACGTTCACTGGCCTGGTTGTATCAGGGAGACCTGCTGCAATCGTTCCAAACACATTATTTAGCGTTGCCTGCCTTACTGATCCTACTCTATCGTATCTTTCAATTAGCTAAACCACTATTTAAAATAACACCCGCATGAATAAGAATTATTTACTGATGCTTTCCGGTATTCAACCCGACGAGATGGCTTTTCTGGAAGACCTTACTCAGGGTATGCCCGACGATAAGCAACAGTTATTCGTTTCGATCTATGCCACGCGTAGAAAAACAGCCGACACCATCCTGATCCTGACCTTACTCGGATTTGTAGGCTTTTCCGGCATACAGCGATTTGTGCTGGGGCAAATAGGAATGGGAATTCTGTATTTTCTTACCGGAGGGCTTTGTTTGGTAGGAACCATTGTGGACCTGATCAATCACAAGGGCATGACCTTTGATTATAACATGCGGCAGGCACAGGAAACCATTCGCATGATGAGATAAAAAAACCTTCCCGTTTCCGGGAAGGGTTCTGACAAGACAAGCAACCTTTGATCAAAAATCAGGAACGAAGGATCTCGCGCGAGATAACCAGTTTCTGGATCTCGGAAGTTCCCTCTCCGATTGTACATAGTTTACTATCGCGATAAAATTTTTCTACTGGAAAATCTTTCGTGTATCCATATCCGCCAAATACCTGTACCGCTTCATTAGATACTTTCACAGCTACTTCACTGGCATAGTATTTTGCCATGGCGGCCTGTTTCGTCATAGCTTCTCCTCTGATCTTAAGATCGCAGGCCTGAAGGGTTAACAGTTCAGCGGCTGCAATCTCCGTGGCCATATCAGCCAGCTTAAACGATATGCCCTGAAAATTAGATATGGGCTGATCGAATTGTTGCCGTTCTTTGGAATACCGTGTTGCAGCTTCAAAAGCACCTTTTGCAATGCCAAGTGATAAGGCTGCAATGGAAATACGTCCACCATCCAATACTTTCAATGATTGCTTGAATCCATGCCCCACCTCACCTATCCGTTGCGAGTCGTGAACACGGCAATTATCAAAGATCATTTCGGATGTTTCACTGGCCCGCATGCCCAGTTTATTCTCCTTTTTTCCGCCACTGAAACCGGGTGTTCCCCTATCGACGATAAAAGCGGTGGCATTATCCTTTGTTCTGGGTTCTCCGGTACGGGCAATTACTACCGCCACCTCACCACTGATTCCGTGCGTGATCCAGTTCTTGGTACCATTCAGCACCCAATGATCTCCCTCCCGTGTAGCGGTGGTACGCATATTTCCGGCATCACTTCCCGTATTTGCTTCTGTAAGGCCCCAGGCGCCGATCCATTGACCACTTGCCAGCTTAGGCAGGTATTTGGATTTTTGATACTCGTTCCCAAACTGCAAAACATGACCGGTACAAAGAGAATTATGAGCTGCCAAACTTAATCCCACAGAACCACAAACTTTCGCCACTTCCTGAATAATAGCTACATATTCAATATAACTCAATCCGGCTCCGCCATAATTCTCGGGAACCAGAACACCCATTAAACCCAGATGCCCCATTTCTCTGAAAATCTCTACCGGAAATACCTGCTTCTCATCCCAATCCATGAAGTGTGGCTGTATGCGCTGTTTGGCAAAATCCCGGGCGGTGGCCCTCACATGCTCCGTTATTTCAGAAAATTGAAAATTCATATTCACCCCCCTTTAATTGTTTGAGTCCAGGCCTGCAAAATACAGGAATTAAAATAAAACTAACAAACGTTAGGACTATTTTGTTCAAACTATTTTCCCAAAATGAGATAGGGGATTAGTTTACGCATGCCAGCGCTATCCAGTGCACCGGTAAGCCATAACTGCTCCGAATTTAAAAAGGCCCCATGTTCCTTTTTCCAGGCGCTGATAATACGTGCCCCACGCCATTTGATGTAGGGATGGGCGGCCAATTGTTCCTGGCTGGCAGCGTTTATATCTAACCTGGAATAACCACCTGAAAATCGTAGATACGGTTCTATTTTCTGAAAGGTGGAATCCGGGATACCATATACTTCTTTTAGCTGTGCGATACCATAAAAGCCTCCTAACTTCTGTCGGAACTGAACGATCCGGCTACTCAGTTTTGCCCCGATTCCGGGCAAGGATTCCCATAATGAACTATCAGCCGCATTGATATCAATAACGAGTGGGGGCCTGGAGGGTGGACTGTTTTTGTTGGAAAGGGAGGGCCGGTGGTAGGTGGAATCAGCAATTGCAGCGGGTGAGCGTTCAATTCTTACGAAGGGTTCCAGTTGGTCCAGGAGTTGCGGAGAAAGTCCGTAAATACGACGAATATCCGCTGGCACACGAAACCTCCCCCCCTTTTCGATAAAACGCCGGATCGTTTTAATCCTTTTGGAAGGGAGGCCCAGTTTGACCCATCCTTCATCAGCAAGTGTATTGGGATCGAAAAAAAACAGTGCCCCTTTCCGGAAAGGTTCCTCTTTAAAAGGGTGTGATGCTTGACCGTTATACCCCGTGCCGGCGCGTTTATTTTCCGAAACGGAGAACATGGTATCTACAATGCTTAACCGAATTTGATCAGCAGGATACCGGCGCTGGATGATTTCCGGCAACACCAGGAGAAGTAAAATCAATACAGCGAGAACGATCATACCGGCTCGTTCTTTAGCCGAAAACGCCCACTGCTGCCATGCTTCTTTTTTCTTCATAACCATTATAGAAACGACGATTCGTTACCGTTTAAAATGTGGTGCAACACTAAGGGAAACACTTAGAGGAATGAAACGTTTAGAGAATGGGGGCATTCATTGTGTTAAACCAATGAATTTACTTATATTGATCTGGGAACAATATTAATTCAAGATGGCGGCCATATGAAAATTTTACAACTTTTGTTCAGCAATGGTGTCTGGAGTTCGCGTGAACAGTCGGACGGCTTTGATGCCCGGAAAGCGCAGTTGATTCTTGCGTTCGGCTCGTCTGCTGAAATGCATTTGCCCGAAACAACCGCCTATTTACAGGAACGATTTCCGATGGCTCAACTGGCCTGGTGTTCAACAGCCGGTGAAATTATCGGAAGTGATATACTTGACGAGTCGATAGCAGTAACTGTGCTCCAGCTCGAAAAAACACAAATCAGGTGCACCTGTATAGATATACTTTCGCTTGCCGACAGTGAGAGCGTTGGCCGCGAGCTCATGAGAAACCTGCAAGCACCTGATCTGAGATCCATTTTTGTACTATCTGATGGTACCCATCTGAACGGAAGTGAGCTGGTGGCTGGAATCAATCAATCCAATCCTGACAATATTCCCATTACAGGGGGCCTGGCCGGTGATGGCAATCGCTTTACCAAAACCTTTGTAGGGCTGAACAGTCAGCCAATGGAAGCCAAATTAGTAGCGATTGGTTTTTATGGAAACAACATTTCCGTTAGCCATGCATCTATGGGTGGATGGGATGAATTTGGACCGACCCGTACCATTACCCGATCGGAATTGAATGTGTTGTATGAAATAGACGGTAAAAATGCGCTCGAGCTTTATAAGGAATATCTGGGACCCTATAGTCACGAATTACCGGGTTCTGCCCTTTTATTCCCGCTTAACTTAAAGCAGCCCGGTCAGGAAGAGGGAACGGTACGTACGATTCTGAACATTGACGAACACCAGCAAAGCATGCGTTTTGCCGGTAATTTGCCCGTGGGTAGTGCCGTCCGGCTGATGAAGGCCAATTTTGAAAAGCTGATCGATGCCTCCAGCGAAGCTGCCAGAATCTGTTTTGATCCACTATCAAAAAATCCTGAATTGGCTATATTGATCAGTTGTGTAGGGCGCAAGCTGATCTTGCAGGAACGAACACAAGAGGAAGTACAGGCAGCCACCAGGGTATTCGGACCCGCTACATTCACCACCGGCTTTTACAGCTATGGTGAAATATCGCCTTTTAAAAATGAAAACCGATGTGAATTACATAATCAAACCATGACAATCACCTCTATTTCCGAACTTTGAAGAAGTAATGGATTACCACAAACTTTTACAACGACAGGTCGACCGGTTTTTTCCTGACGAGGAGGCTATTTCTCCCTCCCTGAAGGAGTTTTTGCAATTGGTTAGTCGCACCTATCAAACTTTTGAAAAAGACAAATGGCTTAGTGAGCATGCGTTCAATATCAGTGAGAGAGAATACCAGGATGTATTAAAGAATCTGCGGACCCAAAGTGAGCGGCAAAATCAGTCTATTGCGAAATTGAAGGAAGTGATCAATTCACTCGACCCCCATGCATCCATTCCGGAATCGCAATCGGAAGACGAATTAAGAAGTGTGGTGGCCTATCTCGAAAAACAGATCGCGAATTCAAAAGCGCTGGAAACAGCTATCATAAATGCCCGTGACCAGGCAGAGAAAGCGAGTAAGGCCAAAGGTGATTTTCTTTCCGTAATGAGTCATGAAATCCGCACGCCCCTGAATGCTATCATTGGCATTGCGCATTTAATGATGCATGAACCGCTGCCGCCCAATCAGGTAGAAAATCTCCGCACCCTGAATTTATCCGCCGAAAACCTGCTGAATCTCATCAATGACATCCTGGACTACAGTAGAATTGAAGAAGGAAGACTTGAACTTTCCCCGAAAAAGGTAAACCTGCGCGACCTCGTGAATAATATTCGGTTGTCGCACCGCGTAAGAGCGCAGGAAGCGGGAAATAGTCTGATGGTTACATTTGATCCCTGGTTGCCCAATACGGTTTGGGCCGACGAGGTGCGGCTGGGTCAGATCCTGAACAATCTTGTTTCCAACGCTGTGAAGTTCACCTCTAACGGAACGATCCGGATCGAATTGGTGATAGAGCGCTCAGGAGCACAGGATGTGGATGTACGCTTTAATATCACTGATACCGGCATTGGCATTGAGCCGGAAAAACAGAGCGTTATTTTTGAACATTTCTCGCAGGCCGATTCAGAGATCACCCGTAAATATGGCGGGTCGGGATTGGGATTAACGATCGTAAAACGGTTGTTACGGTTGATGCATAGCGATATTCATCTGGACAGTTCCCCGGGCAAGGGGTCCCGTTTCTTTTTCACCCTTCGTTTAAAAACGGAAAAAGATGAAGCCAGTCTGCGCTCCAACGGTCAGGCGGCCCCTGCTAAAGACCTGGAAGGCATTCGCATATTATTGGTGGAAGATGTAGAG
Organism: uncultured Chitinophagaceae bacterium; assembly: GCA_964555605.1. Lineage (GTDB taxonomy): Bacteria > Bacteroidota > Bacteroidia > Chitinophagales > Chitinophagaceae > Endoryza. The sequence continues at coordinate 11,195 of CAZKSY010000023.1, forward strand.
TTCAATGTAATGGTCGCTAAAAAAATGCTGAGCAATTGGAAAGCGGTGGTGGATGTGGCAGAGAATGGCGCCATTGCGGTGGATCTGGTAAAAGAACAGGATTATGACCTTATTCTGATGGATCTGCAAATGCCCGTGATGGATGGCTACACAGCCACGAGGCATATCAGGGAGTTTAATCAACAGGTTCCGATCATTGCCTTAACAGCTTTTGCCTCTTCAGATGTGGAAAATATGAGTTTGGACGTAGGGATGAATGCTTTTCTATCCAAGCCGTTCAAACCCGCAGATCTTTATGAGATCATACGCGACAAAACACTCCGGCTATCAGGAAACTGATAAAAGTACACTACCATCCCAGGCTAATTGTCTTGTAAGGGGCAGCACCGCATTTATATCTGCATGCTTACCTAACTGGTGACTCATATGTGTAAAATAGGCCTGTGGAATATTCAACTCATCGGCCAGATCGCAGGCTTCACTCAACGTGAAATGGGAAATATGCTTTTCTTTTCGCAAGGCATTCAATACTAAAATCTGCGTGCCTTTTATCTTTTCCTTTTCTTCGTCCGCAATCCTGTTGGCGTCGGTGATATAGGTAAAATTTCCAAACCGAAAACCGAGTACCGGCATTCGCAGATGCCATACTTCAATAGGCTGTACGGGTATATCACCAATCATAAAAGGTTCGGTTCCGATGCTGTTCAACTGGATCTCCGGAACACCCGGATAACGGGTTTCTGAAAATGCATAGGGGAACTCCCGGATCAGGACTTCCTGCGTCATTTCGTTTGCAAAAACCGGCATGGGCATGCCTGTAAAAAAGTTATAGGCGCGTACATCATCCAAACCGGCCACATGGTCCTTATGCGGATGGGTGAATAATATAGCATCTAACTTTTCCACCTGTGCCCGCAACATCTGAAACCGAAAATCGGGACCCGCATCAATAACAATGGTGGTGGTTAAAGAACGAACCATAATGCTGGAACGAAGACGGTTGTCTTTGGGATCAGTAGACGTACAAACGGGGCAATGACAACCGATCATCGGCACGCCACTGCTGGTTCCCGTGCCTAAAAACGTTATGGTAAGCGGAGGACAATTCACCTCCTAAAAGTACAAAATGAAAGGGAAGAAATTTCTAAGACGGCTGGATTATTCATCTGCCAGTTTCAGCATGATCTCATCGTAGGTTTTACGTGCTTCCTGACTGAGTGTTTCAGGATCAATACTGAGTTGGGGGATAATATCGAACAGGGTATTGATACGGCCTTCGAGTTGGAGAAATTTATTCAATACCACCACTTTTCGTTGTTCCAGAATACAATAGCCACTCTGGAAGGTTCCTCTTTCATACCGAACGATATAGCCGGTTTCGTCAAGGATGCGCTCAACTTTATCCAATGTGGTTTGTGTAATCTTCATACGCTGTAGGAAATTATGCTGCAAAGTTAACCAAAACAGGAATGGCTAAAAATTCCGTTGCTAAGATGTTTTCCACAATGAAAAACCGCCGTTTCGGTTGCTAAAAGACGGCCTTACCGGCTGGTCATTTTGATTACCGGAACGATCATTTCTTCCAGGCTAACGCCACCATGCTGAAAAGTGTTCTTATAATAATTCACGTAGTAATTGTAATTATTGGGATAGCAGAGAAAACTGTCTTCCCTCGCAAATATGAAGCTGGAATTTACTGTCGGCACCGGCAGGCCTGCTTCTTTGGGATCACGGAAAGCCAACACTTCTTTGGGTTCATAATTAAGATTTCTGCCATGTTTGTAACGTAGGTTGGTGGTGGTTTGCTTGTCGCCGATCACCCGCGCCGGTGTTTTCACCCGCACGCTTCCATGATCGGTGGCCAGAATGAGATTGAATTTTTTATCTGCGATCTTCCGCAATGCCTGATGAAGGGGCGAATGTTCAAACCAGCTTTTGGTTACCGACCGGTAACTGATTTCATCTCCTGCCAGTTCTTTCAGCACTTCCATTTCCGTACGGGCATGGCTCAGCATGTCTACGAAATTATAAACGATCACATTCAGGTCGTTCCCCAACAGATTATGAATATTATTGACCAGGTCCTGGCCCGCTTGATTATTCAGGATCTTTGTATACGAATATTTGATATTGTCTTTACGAAGGCGTTTCAACTGCAGTCGGAATAATTCTTCTTCATGCAGATTTTTACCGCCCTCTTCTTCATCATTTTTCCAGAGTTGCGGAAATTGTTTTTCAATGTCCAGTGGCAGCAATCCGGAGAAGATGGCATTTCGCGCATATTGTGTGGCGGTAGGAAGAATGGCATAGAACGTATCTTCTTCGAGGATGCGAAAACTTTCCGCAAAGATGGGTTGGATCGCTTTCCATTGATCAAAGCGCAGGTTATCGATGAGCACAAAAAAAGTAGGAATCCCCGGCTCCACATGGGGAAGCACTTTGAACTGAATCAGATTATGACTCATTACCGGCGCTTCGCTGCTTTTAGGATTTACCCATTTGGCATAATTCTTACTCACAAACTTAAAGAACTCGGTATTCGCTTCGCTTTTCTGCGACTGCAGCACTTCCCTCATTTCGGGGCTGTCACTTTTCTCCATTTCCAGTTCCCAATACACCAATTTTTTATAGATATCCATCCATTCATTGTAGTCGGGACTGCTGTTGAGCGCCATAAACAAATTACGGAACTGTTGCTGGTAAGCGGTGGTGGTCTTCTCGGCCACCAGTCGTTTATTATCAATGATCTTTTTTAAACTGAGCCAAACCTGGTTGGGGTTTACCGGCTTGATCAGATAATCGCTGATTTGTGAGCCGATGGCTTCATCCATCAGGTTTTCTGTTTCATTTTTGGTAATGAGTACTATGGGCAACGATTGTTTGATCTCCTTGATCTTAGCCAGTGTTTCCAGGCCTGTTAATCCCGGCATGGTTTCGTCCATGAGCACCACATCTACCAAATGATCTTTCACATAATCGATAGCGTCGAAGCCATTGGCTACGGCATGCACCTCGTATCCTTTGTTCTGCAGGAATAGGATCTGCGACTGGAGGCTTTCTATTTCGTCATCAACCCAAAGTATATGCGCCATGAGGGAGTGTGGTTTGTTTTTGAGGTTTGGGATAGGAGGTATGAGATTTAGGGTATGGGGTGTGGGGTGTGAGTGTTAAGGTGTTTGAAATAGTAGTTCGATTCGGGGAGCAAAAAGCCCGGATAGCGGCTCCCTAATATTTTTAAATCGTTTATGTCCCAAACCTCACACCCCATACCTCACCCCTCATCCCACTAAACTATATAATTCTTTCCATTCCATCCCTGCTTTGTACCTTTACCGACCGAGTTTTAACAAAAACAAAAGCAGCAATGTCGGCGCCCGTTCGAAAAATTATCAATGACCCGGTACATGGATTTATAACTATTGATCATCCGTTGATCTTTCAGGTGGTTTGTCATCCCTGGTTTCAGCGTTTGCGCCGCATTCATCAAATGGCTTTTGCCCATTTGGTTTATCCCGGTGCCGTCCACAGTCGTTTGCATCATGCGTTAGGTGCCTACCATTTGATGGGGGAAGCTTTAAGCGAATTACGCCAAAAAGGGGTTGAAATTACAGATGAGGAAGCCGTAGCAGCCCGCGCGGCCATTTTGTTACATGATATTGGCCATGGTCCTTTTTCCCACGCACTCGAGCACGTGCTGGTTCCCGGCGTTGAGCATGAGTCGATTTCTTTACTCATCATGAAAATAATGAATGAGGAAATGAAGGGAGGGTTACAACTGGCAATAGATATCTTCACCAATAATTATCCGCAGAAGCCCTTTTTGCATCAATTGATTTCAGGACAGCTGGATGTTGATCGAATGGACTATCTGAGTCGTGATAGCTTTTTTACCGGTGTGGCAGAGGGGGTGATCGGTTACGACAGAATCATTAAAATGCTCACTGTACATGAAGGTCAGCTCATGGTGGAAGAAAAAGCTATCTATTCCATCGAAAAATTTTTGGTTAGCCGCCGCTTGATGTACTGGCAGGTGTACCTGCATAAAACGGCCCTGAGTGCTGAAAAAACACTGGTAAAAATAGTGCAAAGGGCGCGTCAACTCTTGCGCGAAGGAATTGGCTTGCAGTCCGGTTCACCATTATTAGAATTCTTCTTATCACAGCCTGAACATTTTCCCTTCGAGGAGCATATTGCCCGTTTTTGTCAACTCGACGATTATGATCTTGTTATGGCGATAAAGAACTGGACCCTTCATCCCGATCCGATCTTGTCTTTATTGAGTAAAGCACTTGTGGACCGAAAATTGCTGAAAGTAAAATTACAGGCACAGCCTTTTGAAGACAGTATGATCCGGGAGATGCGGGAGCGCATTTGCCAGGCCTTACCGATCCGTGAAGAAGATGCGCATTATTTCCTGTTCGAGGGTGAAGCGATCAATACCACTTACGATACCCGTGAAGAAATGATCCAGATCCTTTTCAAAGATGGCACGGTAAGAGATATTTCACAGGTGGATAATGCCCTGATTCAACAGTCGCTCGCCAGCACTGTTAAAAAACATTACATTTGTTATTATAACATCAAAGCCAGCGTTTAGGGACATTCCCGAAATGGGCACAGATGCAAATCATTCATTATGCAATTTTCTGCAGCACAGATTGCCGGCTTGATCAAGGCCAGAATTGAAGGAGAACCCAATGCGAGCGTACATTCTTTTGGAAAGATAGAAGAGGCCGTTGCCGGGCAATTAGCTTTTTTGGCCAATCCGAAATATGAAGAACATCTTTATACTACTGGCGCTACAGTGATCATTATAAATGAGTCGCAGGAGTTAAAACAACCTGTAGCAGCCACCCTGCTGCGGGTGCCCGACGCCTATACAGCATTTGCCACCCTGCTTGCTTTTTATCAAAAAATGGCTACCCAGCAATTACAGGGAAAACAGGAGCCGGTATATGTTTCCACCAGTGCTACGATCGGCGAACAGGTGTTTCTGGGAGCTTTTGCCTACATAGGCAATAATGTACGGATCGGTAATAATGTAAAAATATTCCCTCAGGTATATATTGGCGATAATGTAGTGGTGGAGGAAAATTCCATCCTTCATCCAGGTGTACGTATCTACAACGATTGCAAAGTGGGAAGGAACGTGATTATTCATGCCGGCACCGTGATTGGAAGCGATGGGTTTGGATTTGCGCCGCAGGCAGATGGCAGTTTTCAAAAAGTACCACAGATCGGCAATGTAGTGATCGAAGACGGGGTGGAGATCGGCTCCAATGCCACCATTGACAGAGCCACTATTGGATCCACTATCATACGAGCCGGTGCCAAACTGGATAACCTGATCCAGATTGCCCATAATGTAGAAGTGGGCAACAACACAGTGATTGCCGCACAAACAGGAATCAGTGGCAGTACCAAAATAGGCAAGAACGTTATGATCGGAGGGCAAGCCGGTATTGTGGGACATATTCATATTGGTGATGGAGCCCGCGTAAATGCACAGAGCGGCGTAAGCAAATCTATAGAACCTAAAAAAGCGGTAACCGGATCACCCGCTTTCGACTATACGGCATCGTTACGAGCCCAGGCCGCCAGCCGCAATTTACCGGAACTGGAAAAGCGCGTGAAGGAATTGGAGCGCCTGGTTAAGCAACTTACTGAGGTACGTATATCATGATTCTACTCATAAAGGATAACCCCTAATTACCTAAATACACCGTGGCAAAAGCGGTATTAATTCTCAGGGTTTTATAATTTTCAGGTCATCAAGCTACTTTGTTTGACTAAGTAATTGCACCGAATTAACAGGAACAGGCCGGAGACAGATAACGAAAATCAGGCCTTTTACTGAAATTGCGCAACACGATTACTAAAACAAAGTTGGACTTTTGAAAAAATTCAATGCCATGGTTACCCTTCCAATCTTAGCAGAACCATCTGTGGTACTTCTTCCAACTGAAGAAGGAACCAACAGACTCCAACTTTTGTTGCTGGAACCCATGATGATCAGGCTGCGCGATGCGCATGATTATCCGGTTTATTCCAGCAAAGCACCAAAAGGAATCTTTTCGTTTGATCTGGACTTATTACCCGGTGGATCATTTACACTGGAGACCCATTTGCTGACCGCCGTATGTTGAATTTTATAACTGGTAGTTTTCCGCTCACTCTATTGATCACAAGTTTTTTTTCGGGACTTTTGATTGGTTATTTCTTCTATTACAAATCGAATCAAAAATTAAAACGTCGTATTCTTGATCTGGAAGAAGATCTGTTGAAATATGACGCAAAACAACTCTATCAGGAAGCCCGTGAAAGCAAACGCCTGCTGCGGGAAATGCCCCCCTCCAAATAAGTAGGTTCCCCAACTTACCCGCCTCATTAGCAGTTCCATGCTGAGTTTCTTATATTTGCGGCATCTATGAATAGTAATTTCAACCCCGACATGCAGCATACGCTGGGAAATTCTGTTAGCATTTCCGGCACCGGCTTACATACAGGCATTAATGTAGATATGACGCTTCGACCCGCCAATCCGGGTTTTGGATATCAATTTCAGCGCATTGACTTACCCGGCATGCCCACCATTAAAGCCGATTGTGATCTGGTAACAGATACCAGTCGTGGTACCACCCTTGAAGAAAACGGGGCGAAAGTAAGTACCGTAGAACATGTTTTGGCGGCGTTGGTGGGGATGGGTGTAGATAATTGCCTGATCGAGGTAAACGGACCCGAAATGCCGATTATTGACGGCAGCAGTGAGCCCTTTGTAGAGATCATTGAGGAGGTGGGCGTGGTGGAGCAAGACGCGGCAAAAGCCTGGTACAGTATTGACACCAACCTGACGCATTACGACGAGAAAAAACGGGTAGAAATGACCGCATTACCCGCCACTGATTATAAGATCACTACACTGATCGATTTCAACAGTCCTGTTTTAGGTACGCAACATGCCGGTTTGAAAACCATGCGGGAATTCAAAGCAGAAATTTCACCCTGCCGGACTTTTTGTTTTTTACATGAACTGGAAATGCTGCTGGACCATAACCTGATCAAAGGAGGCGATATCAATAATGCCATTGTGGTAGTGGACAAACCGGTAACCCCCACTGAAATGGAACGTTTGGCAAAAGCATTCGGTCGTGATAAGATGGAGGTTAAAAGTGAGGGGTACCTGAACAACCTCGAACTACGATTCCCCAATGAACCGGCACGCCATAAATTACTGGATGTGGTGGGCGATCTGGCGCTGATCGGTTATCCTATAAAAGCCCATATCATTGCCAACCGCCCGGGTCATAGCAGTAATGTTGATTTTGCCCGGAAGATCAAGCATTATATAAAAAAAAATAAACATACGAAGGATGTGCCGGTTTACGATCCCACACAACAACCTTTGTATAATACCCAGCAGATAGAAAAGAAGCTACCGCATCGTTATCCGTTTTTACTGGTAGATAAGATCATTGAGCTGACCGACAAGCATATTGTGGGCATTAAAAATGTGACTTTTAATGAGCAGTATTTTACGGGACATTTTCCCGGGAATCCGGTAATGCCGGGTGTACTGCAGGTAGAGGCACTGGCGCAAACCGGTGGCATTCTGGCCATGAATTCGATGGGTGTTGGGGAATATGACACCTATTTCCTGAAGATCGACAATTGCAAGTTCAAGCAGAAAGTGATGCCGGGCGACACGCTGATCCTGAAAATGGAGCTGGTAGCCCCCATCCGTCGGGGGATTTGTGAAATGCGGGGGACGGTTTATGTAGGAAATAAGGTGGTTACAGAGGCCGATTTGGTAGCCCAATTAGTAAAAAGGGGCTGATTTAGGCTAAAAACCTAAGATTTACATAATTAAGACTATTTTTGTACGTCAGGATTTCTTCCTGACGTTTTTGCATTTAAACAAGATCTTGAAACCAGACCGCCAATCCAATCGCTCCAAGCTGAAGCCTGTAAAGGATTCAGAAACCGTAACCGGAGGGAAACCTATTCTTAAGAATGTCAACATTATGATTCATCCGCATACATATATTCACCCCAATGCCCGACTGGCCACGAATGTTAAGATCGATCCATTCACTGTGATACATCAAAATGTTGAGATCGGTGAAGGAACATGGATCGGCAGTAATGTGACCATTATGGAAGGGGCACGCATTGGAAAGAACTGCCGCATTTTCCCCGGCGCTGTAATAGCTGCTGTTCCGCAGGACCTGAAATTTGAAGGGGAAGAAACGATGGTAGAGATCGGCGACAATACCACTATCCGTGAGTTTGTAACGATCAACCGTGGTACCAAAGACCGTTGGAAAACGAAAGTGGGAAATAATTGCCTGATCATGGCCTACAGCCATCTGGCGCACGATTGCCTGATCGGCAATAACTGTATCATGAGCAATAATACACAGATCGCGGGTCACGTGGAATTAGGTGACTGGGCCATTCTGGGTGGTATGTGTGCCGTGCATCAGTTCGTAAAGATCGGACAGCATTCCTTTGTAAGTGGCGGCTCTCTGGTGGGCAAAGATGTACCGCCCTATATAAAATCGGGCCGACAACCCCTTAGTTATTCGGGTGTGAACTCGGTGGGTTTGAAACGCAGAGGCTTTACCGTTGATAAGATCAATCATATTCTCGATATCTACAGAGTTATTTACAATAAAGGCATGAACACTTCGCAGGCGCTTGAATTCCTGGAAGAAGAGTTTCCGGCCACCGACGAAAGAGATGAGATCGTGACTTTCATCCGCGAAAGCACCCGCGGCATTATTAAACGCTATTCAAAAAATAGTGTGGATGAAGATATCGCTGACTAATGCGGGCAAGCGGTATAACCGCGACTGGATCTTCCGAAATGTTTCTTACAATTTCAGCACCGGTCAATCCTATGCTATTACAGGGTCAAACGGGTCGGGCAAGTCTACTTTATTGCAGGCTATTGCGGGTGCACTGGTTTTAACCGAAGGAACGGTAACATACGAGTCACCGGCAGTAGTCGACAAAAAACTGGAAGCCGATCGGGCCTATCTGCATTTATCTATAGCGGCCCCTTACCTGGAACTCATAGAGGAGATGACCGCTACGGAATTACTCGATTTCCACCAGCAATTCAAGCCCTTCCGTGCCGGATTCAGCACCGCAAGGATACTCTCCATCGTAGGTCTGGAAAAAGCGGCGCACAAGCAGATCCGTTATTACAGCAGTGGCATGAAGCAACGGGTAAAATTGGCGCAGGCCATATTCAGTGATGTTTCATTGATACTGCTCGATGAACCCTGTACCAATCTTGACAAAGAAGGCATATCCTTATACCAGCAACTCATACAGGAGTACTGTGTTGACCGGATGGTTATTGTAAGCAGTAATGACCTTGCCGAATATGGATTTTGCAGGGAAATCATCCGGATGAACGATTATAAATAATCATTTCCGAAAATTTGTCTCCCGATTCCTTAGCGCCGGCTGGCGATGAGCAGATTGATATCAGTAAACTTGAGATCAAATCGCTGACTGAGGTGAAAATTTGTAAGTGCTCCTTTGAAGAGGTAGATGCTGCTGCGCAGGTGTACTTTATGCCAAACCAGGTTTTCAAAACCACCATCATCCCCTGCTTCCAGAATCAACGGCATCAGTACGTTGCTGATAGCCTGAGAGGCCGTACGGGCAAATCCGGATGGGATATTCGGCACACAGTAATGAATCACCCCATATTTCAGGAAGATGGGATTTTCATGAGAAGTGATCTCTGAAGTATCGAAACAACCCCCGCGGTCGATGCTGACATCGATGATCACACTTCCGGGTCGCATGTTGCTTACCATTTCTTCTGTAACCACGATAGGTGTACGGGCTCCGGGGGTATAAAGCGCCCCCACCGCCACCTCACAGGTTTTAAGTTGTTTCGCCAGAATGCGGGGTTCTATTACGGAAGTCCATAAACGATGGCCAATATTATTCTGCAACCGCTTCAGGCGGTAAATACTGCTATCAAATACTTTTACGGAAGCGCCCAGTGCGAGGGCCGCACGTGCGGCATACTCACCCACGATACCGGCGCCCAAAATGATCACCTTGGTTGGTGGGATGCCGGAGATACCTCCCAGCAAAACACCCTTTCCGTGATTGGCCGATCCGAGATATTGGGCTGCTATAAGCATTACGGCACTACCCGCAATTTCACTCATGCTGCGCACAATGGGATAACTATCGCTGTCGTCTTTTAAATTTTCAAACGAAATAGCTGTGATCTTCTTATCCATCATCTTCTGCAGAATATCTGCCTTCAATACACTCAGGTGGATGGGTGAAATGATCACCTGGTTTTGCTGTAAATGGGGCAGATCTTCTTCCACCACAGGAGCGCTTTTCACCAGGATCGGGGCTTTATACACTTCTTCCTTATCGTAAACGATACGGGCACCGGCTTCACTGTAATCTTTATCTCTGAAATGGGCTGCATCGCCGGCATTATGTTCCAGAATTACCTGATGTCCGTTACTAACCAACACCCCTACTGCTTCAGGCGTTAAAGCCACGCGGTTTTCCTGAAAGGCCGTTTCTTTTGGAATGCCGATCATGATCTGGGACCCCTTCGGCTTAATATCCAGGGTTTCCTCCAGTGTTTCGTAACTGAATGATGTACTTATAATAGGTTTTTGCTGCGACATGAGGCGGGGCACTTTTTAGGAAGGTTATGTATTGACCCCTTCAAAAATAACTAAATAATCGGAACCTTCCACCCCGCTGTCAGGATTGTTTCAATGCTATTTCCCTGCGATCATTTTCGATGACCCGGATAAATACATGACGCGTGTTTGCGGGAAAAAGACCGGGGGCTTTCTCCGGCCATTCCACAAAACAGGGGCAGCCCGAATAAAGACAGTCTTCCACACCTGCGCGCTCGGCTTCTTCTTCTGAATTCAATCGGTAGAGATCAAGATGGTATACAGTGCTGTCGGTGGCATCGTAGGTATTGATGATGGAAAAAGTGGGACTACCCACTGCATTACGAACACCCAGTACCTGACAAAGGGCATGAATAAAGGTGGTTTTACCTGCTCCCATATCACCATGGAATGCATACACGTACGGACCGCCATGTTCCTTCCAGAATGTTGCGGCCATTGCATCAATCGCGCTCAGGTGATATTGCTCAACCATGTTGCAAATATATTATGAGAAGCGGCAACCGGGCAACTGATTTTGCAACAGCGTTTCGGTATAATTCCTTTTGCAGTAAATAGGGTGATTTTTTTGGTGGTACCTTTGCCCAGATAAGTACCCTGTTTAATAAGAAAATAAAAAAGCGATCATGGAAAAAGTGAATTGGAAAGTAGAAGGCATGTCCTGTGCCAACTGTGCCCTCACTATTGGGAAGTATCTGGAGAATCAGGGCATGCAGAATGTGAAGGTGAATCTGGTAGGGGGTGAAGTGATCTTCGATACAGTGGAGTCTTCCGCCAACACAAAATTGCAAAAAGGAATCGAATCACTCGGTTATAAAGTAGTGGGGGATGCATCTAAGATCGGAGGCGATTCAGACAGCCCCCGAAAAATGAACCGCTTTCTGAAATATGTGCTGTTCACGGCCCCTCTCACGTTAACGCTTATGTTACACATGCTGCCGGGTGTTCATATTCATTTTTTAATGAACCCCTGGGTGCAATTTGCCATTTGCACCCCTGTTTATATACTGGGCATGTCGTATTTTGGCCGCAGTGCCTGGAATAGTGTTCGTAATGGCATCCCCAATATGAATGTGCTGGTGACGATAGGCGCTTCAGCGGCTTATATTTACAGCGTTACGGGTACCGTATTGAATTTAGGGGAAGGGTTTATGTATTATGAGAGTACAGCAACCATCATCACCCTGGTTTTTCTGGGAAATTATCTGGAAGATGCCTCTATCGAGTCTACGCAACGTGCATTGAATAGCCTGGCCCGTTCCCAGAAGGTTATGGCGAATATGATCGCTTTCGACGATCAGCATCAGGAAGTCATTTTCCCGGTGGAAAACACACAGTTACGTAGCGGCGATCTGGTACTGATCAAATCGGGAGAACAGGTACCGGCCGATTGTAAAATACTATGGGGAGATGCTACGGTAAACGAAGCGATCATCACCGGTGAAAGTTTACCGGTTACCAAAAAACAGAAAGAAACCCTTATTGGTGGTAGTCTGCTCACCGACGGAACTGTAAAAGCACAGGTCATTTCTGCGGCCAGTGATTCGGTGTTGGCTAATATTATCAATCTGGTAAAGCAGGCACAGGGAGAAAAACCTCCCGTGCAGCAAATGGCCGATCGCATCAGTGCGATTTTCGTGCCACTGGTATTAGGCATTACGCTTGTTACATTCATAGTCAATTTTATTGTTCTGGGTCAGTTTGCAGAAGCCTTGATGCGCAGTATTGCGGTATTGGTTATAGCCTGCCCTTGTGCAATGGGATTGGCCACGCCTGCAGCGATTGCGGTAGGACTGGGTCGTGCCGCAAAAAACGGAATACTGTTTCGCAACGCCAGAAGCTTAGAGAATTTCAAAAACATCAAACAGGTTGTTTTTGATAAAACAGGAACACTTACCACAGGTAAATTCAATATTGAATCGTTCCATGTAACAGATACAAGGATTTCGGCAGAGGAATTTAAAAGAATAAGTTTCTCGCTCGAAAAATTCTCCAATCATCCGATTGCACAGTGCATTGCAGAAAACTGGAAAACGAAAGAACTGTTGAAATGGTCTTCTATTGAAGAGGTGAAAGGATTGGGAATGAAAGCGACCGACAAAGAAGGAAATATCTGGCAAGCAGGATCCTATAAGATCGCTGCTGCATTAACCACTGAAGATTCCCATAATGTATATGTGGTAAAGAATGATCAGTTACTGGGATGGATCGATGTAAAAGACCAGTTGCGTCCGGAAGCGAAAACCGTGGTGCAGTATTTACATTCCCGTGGTATTAAAACGATTTTATTAAGTGGCGACAGACAATTCAAAACAGATCAAATAGCTGCTGAATTAGGAATTGATCAGGCCATTGCCGAACAAACGCCCGAGCAAAAACTGGATAAGATAGCGGCGCTGAATGCCGAAACGCCCACAGCTATGGTGGGAGATGGCATTAATGATGCCCCAGCGCTGGCGAAAGCCACCATTGGCATTTCAATGAGTGAAGCCTCACAGGTAGCCATCCAAACAGCGGATGTGGTCTTGATGAATAAAGGTTTGAAAAACCTGCCATCAGCACTCGGTCTTGGCCATCATACCTATATTACAATCAAACAGAACCTGTTCTGGGCCTTTGCCTACAATATAGTTGCGATTCCTGTAGCCGCCTTTGGATTACTGGGAACCTATGGCCCCACCTATGGTGCGCTGATCATGGGGCTGAGTGATGTGGTATTGGCCGTGAACTCCGTTCGGCTCTTTATCAAAAAAGTAGTGTAATGGTTTTGGACGCATGAACGGGTGCTTTATTTGCTGTAAAACTATTTTGGTAATTTACGGGCAGAAAGGATGAAGGAATTTCATGAGTGAACAGCAGATACCATCGAATGAATATTTAACACAGGCGCCGCTTTCCATGTTGAAAGCGTACTGGGGCTATGATGCCTTCCGTCCGTTGCAGGAAGACATCATTCTTTCCGTACTCAAAGGAAGAGACACGCTGGCGCTGCTGCCTACCGGAGGCGGTAAATCGATCTGCTATCAGGTTCCTGCCTTATGTAAACCGGGGCTTTGTTTGGTGGTATCGCCCCTGATCGCGTTAATGAAGGACCAGGTGGAACAACTCCGGCGACGGGGTATTACAGCCTTTGCTATCTTCTCGGGAATGAGCCGGAAAGAAGTGATCCATATACTTCAAACGGCCTCCCAAAGTAATTGCAAATTTCTATATGTATCGCCTGAAAGACTGGAAACACAATTATTTCTTGATTACCTCCCGAATTTAAACATCAGTTTGGTTGCAGTAGATGAAGCCCATTGTATTTCGCAATGGGGCTACGATTTCCGGCCACCCTATTTGCGAATCGCCCAATTAAGAGAATTTCTTGATGAGGTGCCTGTGCTGGCCTTAACAGCATCGGCAACGCCGCGGGTGCAGGAGGATATTATGAAACAGTTGGCTTTTGAGCAGCCTGCTGTATTCAGACAATCATTTGAACGCCCCAATTTATCCTACAGTTTATTTGATACTGATGCGCCGATCAATCGGATCATCGATATTCTGCAAAAGGTACCCGGAAGCAGTTTGGTGTATTGCAGAAGCAGACGAAGATGTAAAGAGATCGCCGGACTATTGCAGTTACAGGGAATTGTGGCCGATTTCTATCATGCAGGCTTAAGCGCAGAGGAAAGAAGTGCCCGGCAGGAAGCCTGGATACAGAATAAGATCCAGACCATGGTATGTACCAATGCATTTGGAATGGGTATCGACAAACCTGATGTGCGGGTGGTTATACATGCAGATGTGCCGGAATGCCTGGAGAATTTTTATCAGGAGGCAGGCCGTGCAGGAAGAGACGGCAAAAAAGCGTATGCAGTACTGTTATATAATCAGCGGTCACTCCAGGAGCTCGCCGATCTGCCCCTCAGCCGGTTTCCGGAGATCACTGATATAAGAGCGACCTATCAATCGGTCATGAACTTTTTACAATTACCCGCTTATAGTGGTGCCGGGGAATATTTCCCCTTCGATCTGGGTGATTTTATCCGAAAATTCAAAGTGCCCATGTCTTTATTACTGGCCACTTTAAAAACGCTGGAACAGGAAGCCCTTTTAAGTTTTAACGAACAGGTATTTCTTCCGGCACGGGTACAGTTCATTTGCAATAAAGAGCTGTTATATGAATTTGAAAAAACGCATGCTGAACTGGAACCACTGATCAAACTGCTATTGCGTACGTACGAGGGAGTCTTTGACAACCTGGTTTCCATTTATGAGTCTTCCCTCGCCTATCATCTCCGGCTTAAAAAAGAAGACCTGATAAAGCAACTTACCACCCTGCATGCCTTTCGGATTATTGATTATCAACCACAGCTCGATAGCCCTCAGTTGTTTTTTTTACGAGACCGGGTGCCGGCAGAAATCCTATCAATAAATAAAGTCTATCTGGAGGAGCGAAAAAAAGTTTTCACCGATCGGATCGATGCGTTCCTCAGTTTCATAAACAATGCCGAAAATTGCCGCAGTCAAATGATCGCCGCCTATTTTGGCGACCATGAAGTACCCCCCTGCGGAATATGCGACAACTGTTTAGATAAAAAAAAGAAGCAACTCAACAAAGAACGCTTCAATGAAATAAGGAAAAGCATTTTATCTGCAATAGCTGATCAGGCCCTGACCAGTGCGCAGTTGATTCAATTTATGGCTCCACTGCCAACTGAGCAGGTGTGGGAAGTACTGGAACAACTTCAAAAAGAAAATGAGATTGGAGCAGACGAAAATAACCGGATCTATCTAAGGCATAAATCCTGACAACTACAAAGAGATCAAGGCCTTTTTCTTTTTCTTAAAATGTCTCGAAGTGATCACTTTCCCCTGAACATAGCCGATAGCGATGGCGAGTGGATAATCGCCCGCCCAATGCACTTCGGTATTGATCATAGCCCAACTGGTAAGGCCGGTGAGCAGGTAGCCCAGTGGACGAATCCATTTTTTCTCAGGATAATTATCGGCAAGAATCGTAGTATAGGTCATCATCGTGGTAAGATGACCCGATGGAAAAGCATCGTAAGTTGGCGTGTTGGTTTGATAATCCTGAAACGAAGGGAAGGGCTGCCAGCGGCCGCCAGGCTTTGTAGCCGCGAAGGGGCTTTCCCGCCCTGTTGTACGCTTGATAAGCTGTGTACTGACAGCAGACGCCAGAAACCCTTCAAAGAGGTCGCTGGCTGTTTGTTTGGCCCGATTGTCACCATTCACTTTCCCGCTGATCCAGATACCGCCGCCAATAGCCAGTCCCACCCAACCTTCTCCCATCATATAGAGCGCACTGGTGAGGTTTCGGGGAGCTTTTAATATTTTAGTGCCCCCTGCCCGGATCAGAATTTTATAACTTGTATTGGTATCAATATTATTCCGAATGGAAAAACGTTTGACACTATTGGTAATGTCCTGATCATAACGGATCAGTAGAGCCGTAGAGGCAGCAACTGCAGCAAAGGGGAGAATCCCCTCCTTTTTAAAGGGGCTTTTTGTAAGAGACCAAAGGGTAGCGGGTGTATTGGTAATGAATGAAAAGGACCGGGGTTTTTCAGTAAAATCAGGGTGTGGTGAATTCTCAGGAGGTACAACAACTGTATCTGTCAAAACAGCCTGACCCAACACCGATGCACTAAAGCACAACAGGAAAAAAATACCATAAAGAATCCGGAAATACATGCAGATTAATGTTGGATTAAAGCCAGAATGATCCTCGAAATTATTGGGGATTTACAGATAAACGAACAATCAGAGCAGATTTTTAGCGGTTTTCTTTTTGTTCATCCGTTTATAATTCGCCATTACGAGATTGCCGCATAAATAACCCAACGCAGCTCCGGCCAGCACGTCGGAGGCCCAATGACGATTCTCAACGATTCGGGTCATGCCCACCATTGAAGCCAGTCCGTAACTGAGAACAGGCACCCATTTTTTATTGGAATACTGACGGGCAAATACAGTGGCAATGGAAAAGGCCGTGGAGGTATGTCCGGAAGGAAAGGAATTATATTCCGGGCAGTAGCCATTGATCGCCGCATTGGTTTTAAAATAGTAGTCAGGCCCTTTCCAGTGATTATAGAAATCGGGGCGCGTACGGCCGGTAATCATTTTTATGCCCGCAGTAGCCACCCCCGTAATGAGAAATGATTGAGAGGCCAGTAAAACGGTAGTTTTCATTTTCTGGTCTTTGGCAATACATCCGTAAACACCAAAGCCACCAATGACCGCTAAGCCCGTAAATCCTCCCAACTGGGTTATAACAGGACTTGAATGCCGGATCAATCCGGATTGGCTGCGCAGTTTTTGCACAGATTCGTTTATGGGACGATCCAGCAGTAGCGTGGCCCCTAAAGCTGCAGAAAAAACACCCACTTGTCCCCATTCACGGGAACGCATGGAAAACGGTTTCTTCACAGCATCTACAACAGTATGGGAGAGTAAATTAAAGTATGCCGCAGGTTTTGTAATGGAAGCAGGCAATAGTGGAGGAGCAGGCACTTCTTCAACGATCATTGACTGCCCGATACTTGTATCAACAGGAACAATATTTTGTTGTAGTGAGTCGGTGGTTTGAGCACTCAGGTTTTTGACAACCAGAGTAACCAGGAGACAAACAAAAACGAAACACTTGCAATTCACGATCGTTAACAGGGATTATAGCCTCAAAATAGAATAATTTATTCTAATATGGTAGTGCCGTTGGTTATTTTCCTGTTATCTAAGAATAAATCATTATCCGTTCAGAACCAACTGGAAGATTTTCGTTTGGAGCTGCGCCCACCCAGTCCGAGTGCCCCTAATAAAGATCGGGTGATGACATTTGCAGCAGTACGACCGATCTGACGTGTTACAGAATTGTCTAACACTTTTTCAACGGTAGACTTCTCCTGTTTGCGGGAAGGTTTGGCTGCTTCTTTTTCTTCCTTTTCTGCTTCCGCTTTTTGAGCAGCTTCTTCCAATTTAGCATTCAGGATCTCATAGGCGCTTTCCGAGTCTTCTGTTTGGGCGTATTTCCGAACAATTTTGGAAGAACCGATCAGGGCATCTATTTCGATCTCGCTTAAAACATCCATACGGCTGCGTGGCGGCATCAGCATGGTATGAACCAATGGGGTTGGAATACCCTTTTCATTGAGTAATGTAACAAAGGCCTCCCCTATTCCCAATTGCGTCAACAGGTCTTCGGTTTTATAAAAATCTGTTTCGGGATAGTTTTCGGCTGCCTGTTTGATCGTTTTTCTATCCGCGGCTGTAAAAGCACGCAAGGCATGCTGTACTTTCAAACCAAGCTGCGCCAATACTGAAGCCGGAATATCCTGGGGATTTTGGGTGCAGAAGAAAATCCCCACGCCTTTGGAACGAATGAGTTTGATCACGGTTTCGATCTGCTGCAATAAAGCGGCAGTTGCCTCTTGAAAAACGAGGTGCGCCTCATCGATGAATAAAACCAGTTTGGGCTTTTCCATATCGCCTTCTTCCGGTAAACTCGCATAGAGTTCTGCCAGCAAACTCAGCATAAAGGTCGAGAAGAGCTTGGGGCGGTTTTGCATATCGGTCACACGCAACACACTGATCATGCCACGACCATCGTCGCTGATACGCATGAGGTCATCCACATCAAAACTGGGTTCTCCAAAAAACACATCGGCCCCCTGTTGTTGCAGTTCGATCACTTTTCGTAAAATGGTTCCGGTACTGGAGGTGGAAATTTTACCATATTCTTTCTCGATCGCAGCTTTCCCTTCATTACTGATATACTGAAGGGTTTTGGTGAAATCCTTCAAGTCGAGAAGGGGCATTTTATTGTCATCGCAGTATTTAAATATCATTGATACCACACCTTCCTGGGTATCGTTCAAGCCGAGAATTTTAGATATCAGTATAGGGCCGAATTCACTCACTGTGGCGCGCAAGCGAACACCTTTTTCGTCACTGAGCGACATCAGCTCAACCGGAAATCCGGTGGGCTTGAATTCGGTGCCGATCTTTTGCATCCGCTCTGAAATCTTGTCATTAACTGTTCCAGCGGCCGCAATACCGCTGAGATCCCCTTTAATATCCATCAGCAATACCGGCACACTGGCATCACTCAACGCTTCGGCGATTACCTGAAGGGTCTTGGTTTTACCGGTACCGGTAGCACCTGCAATGAGACCATGGCGATTCATTGTTTTCAGGGGAAGCCTGATACTGGCTCCGGCCACCGGGGTACCATCGAGCATGCCCACTCCTAAAATAGCCGATTCGCCTTTGAATGTATATCCGTCCTGAACCGCCTTCAGGAATGCTTCAGTAGCTGCCATATTGATGAGGTTTAATTCGGTCGAAGTTATTATTAATTATCAATTATTAATTATTCTATTAGCACAGGTAATTTATAATTAATTGATCTATGGTTACAGTTCTTCTTCACGTTCCAGCATAAGGATGGCACTCTGGGGAACGATGAAATATTTATCGCCCTCATACACCACTTCAGTAGAACCACTCACCAGAAAGATCGCCAGATCTCCTTCCTTCACCTGCAAAGGAAAATATTTCACCTGATCTTCCTCACCTTTCCAGCTTTCATCTTCTACCGGCATGGGAATGGCATAACCCGGGCCGGTTTTGATCACATATCCCTGCTGTACTTTTTCCTTTTCCTGAACGCCGGGAGGCAAATAAAGACCACTTTCGGTACGCTCATTGGGTTTGGTCGGGCGCACCAGTACACGGTCGCCTATCACGATGAGTTTTTTGAATTTGTTTTCAGTCGTCAAACGCATGGGAGTTGATTTGAAGATTTGAAAATTTGAAAATGAAGGAGCAAGATAGGAAATTGGGTGAAGATATGGGGTGTGGGAGATGAGGTTAAATAGCGAACCTTCGCGTCTATAGCGCCCTGGCGGTTAAGAAAAAAAATACACTTAACCGCGAAGACGCCAGGGCGCAAGGAGACGAAGGCGCGAGGTTTCGCCAGGTATTCCCCCATACCTCTCATCTCTCATCTCTCACCTCTCACCTCTCACCTCTCACCTCCCCCCACCCAGCCCCCCCCTTCTTTAACAAAAGTTTATTCCGTAAATTGAGACTTTGGCAAAGGTTTTATCTTTATTTACGTCATATAACTAAACTCTACATGTATGGAAGGAAAGAAACATAAGATACTGCTCTGCGAAGATGATCAGAATCTGGGAATGGTACTAAAGAACTATCTGGAATTGAACGATTTTGATGTAACGCTGGAGCGTGACGGCCGTTTAGGACTGGCTGCTTTTCAACGCGAAAAATTCGAACTCTGCCTGCTCGATATTATGATGCCGCATATGGACGGATTTACCCTTGCGGAAGAGATCCGCGATGTAGATCCGGATATTCCGCTTTTCTTCCTGAGTGCTAAAACCATGAAGGAGGATATCATTCAGGGGTATAAGCTGGGGGCCGACGATTATATAACCAAGCCCTTCGACAGCGAAGTATTGTTACTTAAGATCAAAGCGATCCTTAAGCGCAATGAAGAAGTGACCAAGGAACAAGAGAACCGTGAGTTCGACCTGGGCATGTACCACTTCAATCCAAAATTGCGCGAGTTGAGTGCCAATGGCAAAATGCAAACGCTTTCTCCCAAGGAGAATGAATTATTGAAAATGCTGGCAGAGCACCTGAACGATCTTCTTCCCCGCGAACAGGCACTGAAAAAGATCTGGGGCAGCGACACTTATTTTAACGGACGCAGTATGGACGTATATATCGCCAAATTGCGCAAATACCTGAAAGAAGATACCACTATAGAAATTGTAAATATTCATGGTAATGGATTCCGACTGGTAGCTCCGGTGAACGCTTAATATTTTTACTGTCAAAATAAAAAAAGATCCCGCCAAAGCGGGATCTTCTCTTTTTAACTGACCTATGTTATCGTCTGATAACGAGATTACAGTTATAGTTCAGCCCTTTAAGGGTTATCCGTGCGAAATAGGAACCAGGAGGCAATCCTGAAACATCTATTTCCCCATTGGCGGAATTTTCTACCACCAATACACGCTGACCTATACTGTTATAAAGTATGATCCTTCTGATCACTTCATTCTGCACCAGGATTCGGGTTTTACCGGATGCCGGATTCGGGAAGAAGCAAGTATATACCAGAGAAGGATTCGGATTTGGATTCACCTGAATGCGCACCCGATCGGTTGCAGCCGCACCCCTATCATCCACTACGCGTATTTCATACTCATACACGCCTTGTACCAGATCGGTCACATTGGTATTCAACTGTGAAGGGCTAACAATAAACCCACCTGCAGGACCACTGATCTTTGTCCAGCTAACTGTACTGATGTTGCCATCCGGATCAAGGGAAGCCGATCCATTCAGTGTGGTGGTATTTACCGGAAGTGTGATCACGATATCAGCTCCTGCATTGGCTACAGGCGCCTGATTGGGAGCCTGATTGACGGTGATGCGAACCACATCTTTTGCCGTAGCACCATTATTATCAGTAACGGTGAGTTCGAAATCGTAAACACCTTGTAACAGTCCGCTTACCGCGGTAGTAGCCTGACCTGGATTGGCAATTGTACCAGAAACAGGGCCACTGATCTTCGCCCAGGCATAGGTACTGATCGTTCCGTCAGGATCGGAAGAAGCCGAGCCGTTCAGGTTCACGGTATTGGTGGGCAATGTGATCGTTTGATCGGTGCCCGCATTCGCTACAGGCGGCTGATTGGGCGCCGGATTCACGGTAATACGAACCGTATCTTTCGCTGAAGCGCCACTGTTATCTGTTACCGTAAGCTGGAACTCGTACACGCCTTGCACCAGACTGTTCACCGCTGTTGTAGCCTGACCCGGATTAGCGATCGTAGCTGAAGCAGGACCACTGATCTTCGCCCAGGCATAGGTACTGATCGTTCCGTCAGGATCGGAAGAAGCCGAGCCGTTCAGGTTCACGGTATTGGTGGGCAATGTGATCGTTTGATCGGTGCCTGCATTGGCCACAGGCGGTTGGTTTGGAACCGGATTCACGGTTACGCGAACGGTATCTTTCGCCGTAGCCCCGCTGTTATCTGTTACGGTTAACTGAAACTCATACACCCCTTGCACCAGACTGTTCACGGCTGTGGTGACCTGTGCCGGATTCACAATAGTCGCAGATGCAGGACCACTGATCTTCGCCCAGGCATAGCCCGTGATAGTGCTGTCCGGATCAAAGGAAGCCGTTCCACTCAGGTTAACGGTGTTGGTCGGCAGGGTAATGGTTTGGTCGGAGCCCGCATTCGCTACAGGTGGCTGGTTTGGCGCCGGATTCACCGTAACCTTCACCGTATCTTTCGAGGAAGCCCCACTGTTATCGGTAACCGTTAATTGGAACTCGTACACGCCCCGCACAAGACTATTGACAGCAGTAGTAGCCTGAGCCGGATTCGCAATGGTTCCGTTGGCTGGTCCGCTTATCTTGGCCCATGCATAGGTGGTGATGGTACCATCCGGATCGGAGGATGCCGAACCATTGAGATTGACAGTATTGGTGGGCAGTGTGATGGTTTGATCAGTACCGGCATTGGCAACAGGCGGCAGATTGGTATTCAATCGCACCGTATCGCCTCTTTCGTACAAACTCCATTTGCCCTCAGCATCCCGTACACGTATGGCCAGGAAGTGTTGCCCCACTAAAATATCAGGAGGCAGGGTAATATCGAAAGTTTGAGTAAAGCTGGCACCTGGATTGGTAACGGTTAGTGCCGTACCGTTTCCAACGCCGGGATCCGTATCAAAGAAATATTCAGCAGCCGTAATATTGGCCGCATCGGCGGTGGACTGGCTTACATAAAATCCTCTTTGCTCAAAGAGCCCCCATTTTCCATCAAGTCCTTTTACCCGAATAGCAAGTATGTGAAATCCGGGCGTCGTACTACCAATGGGGGCTGGAACAGTCAGATTGATATTAGCGCCACCGGGGATAGTGATAGGGGTACCGTTACCGGGACCGGGGTCTGCATCAATATAAAATTCCGCTTCTGAAATATTGGCTGCATCTATTGTTGCATCACTGATGTAAAGCCCGCGTGATTCAAATAAACCCCATACACCATCATTGCCCCGCACCCGAATAGCGAGTATATGAAAACCGGAGCTCAGACTGGTGGAAGGGATAACCGCCGTCATGTTTATGGTAGCGCCGGAAGTTACGGGAATGGGGGTTCCATTTCCTTTACCGGGATCGGTATCCATAAAAAATTCGGCAGCGGTTATATCTGCAGCATTAATGGTATTGTCGGAGATATACAGACCTCTGCTTTCTAATAGCCCCCATACACCCGAAGCATCGCGGGTGCGGATGTTCAGGATATGAAATCCTGAAGAAAGAGATCCAAGGGGAATCCCCGCATTAAAATTGATGTTAGCGCCGGAGCTGATAGCGATCGCAGAACCGTTACCGACGCCTGGATCGGTATCAAAAAAGTATTCTGCGGCGGTAATATCAGCGGCATTTAGCGTAGCATCGCTGAGGTAGAAGCCGCGGGTTTCATAAAACCCCCAGAGGCCATCTGCCTGTTGCAGTCGAACCGAAAGCAGGTGAAAACCAGAGGAGAGGCTGGCCGTGGATACATTGAAGTTGAAATTCAATTCATCTCCACTTACCGGCACTGCCACACTGGTACCATTGCCTGGTCCCGGGTCAGTATCGAAGTAGTATTCTGCTTTGAGGAAGGTCTGCGCGTGTAACAGGCACACGAACAATAGCATCCCCAGCAGGAGAAGTATTTTTTTCATGAATCGCCGTTTTGGTTTGGCTGAACAAATCAATTGCTTTTACGTGCATTTACCGATACGTTCAACGTACCACCCGGAGCGATCGTTGGGTTGATGATATTCATGCTGAAGAGACGTGGCAGGCGGCTGTTACGGGAATTTGCCCAGTTCAATGCGCCGGTTGCGTCATATAAAAGACCCAGGTCTTTTCCGTCACTACCACTGTTATTCGCAGGTCCGGCAGCGATGGTAAAATTGAGCAATGGGTTCAATGTACCTAAATCAACTGCGGTTTGATCGGCCATTTGCGGGTTTTGAGCGGCAATGTTGCCCCCTGCATCCACATTACTGTTACGGATCCACGCTGTATCACCAATGGTTCCACAGTTGTAAGTAATATTGTTATTATAGGTGGAAAGTGAAACACCACTGGCCGGATTACGTTCGTTGAAAACGTTATTCGTCAGTGTCATAAACCGGCAATTGTTTCCAAAAGCGGGTGCGCCGCTGGTAGTACCATCTCCATAAAACAGATTGTGATCGAAACGTACGTTCACCACATTTGTTAAGCCACCAACACTATAGCTTATATAGCCCTGATTGCCGTGAAAAATATTATTCTGGAACAGAATGTTAGAAAAGGTAAAGCCTCCATTAAAACTTATGGTAGACAAAAACAGGTTGCCTTCAAATAAAAAGCCAGTGGAATTATAGGTGATATTTACAGAGGTATTGAACTGACAACGAATCACCCGGATATTTGAGGTGCCTAAACCCGCATTCGAGGTAGCTAATTCCACCCCGCCGGAGAATATAAGACCGTGCAATTCGGTACCGGCTACATCGCCAGCATTACCATTATTATACAAGGTGCAACCCTGTACTACAGCCTGCAATGGCAGGTTTTTATCAGGAGACCAACCGGGTCCGATTACAGCTATTTTTTTATCGGCGATCTGAAAAGCCGCATAGGGATTGGGGCTTCCATGTACATAAACAGTATCTCCATTCGCAGAAGCATCAATGGCTGCCTGAATGGTGTTATACTGTGCCAGATTGGAAGGGACATTTGATACAGTTCGAACAGTAGCCTGGGTAGCAGTTACGAACAGAAAAGCAGTCAGCAATAGTAAAGCCTGTTTCATTTAAGTCAGTTTAATAGTTAAAAAGTAAATACCAGAGAAGGGACGGTGGTCGTTTTCAGCGGAATGGAAAAAGGAACCCTCAGATTATTTGAGCGTGAAACCAAAACTACATTCAGGCAGGAGGCGACCCAATCCCCCAAAAGAGGGATATTTATCGTTTATGAAAAGGGCTATGCAAGCCTAATTAAATGGGAAAGGTGCTGATAAACAGCACCTTTATATAAAACAGGGAAGATAAAGCGACATACTGATGATACTGGAGGAATTAAAACAGAATGGGATACCCCTTGACGGCAGCAACCGTTACAGGTCAAGTTGCAACGTATCACCCTGTCGGTTAAACGGTTTCTTACCTAAATGGGTATAGGCTTTTTCAGTGGCTTCGCGTCCGCGGGGCGTTCGCTTTAAAAAGCCTTCCTGTATTAAAAAGGGTTCGTATACTTCTTCCAGTGTTCCGGCTTCTTCGCCCACAGCAGTAGCTATGGTTGTGATGCCAACCGGTCCGCCCTTGAATTTTTCTATTATTGTGGAAAGGATGCGATTGTCCATATCATCCAGCCCATGCTCATCCACATTCAGTGCCTTGAGGGCATGCTGTGTAATGCCGAGATCAATGGCCCCATCATTCAGTACCTGGGCAAAATCGCGCACCCGGCGCAACAACCCATTGGCGATACGGGGAGTGCCCCTGCTGCGACGGGCAATTTCGCCGGCTGCATCGGTACTGATGGAGGTATTTAAAATATTTGCCGCACGTAAAACGATCTTTTTTAAGGTATCGCCCGGATAATATTCCAGCCGTGATTTGATCGCAAAACGCGATAATAGTGGTGCCGTAAGCAAGCCACTTCTTGTGGTGGCCCCAATTAATGTAAAGGGATTCAGGTTCAACTGAACGCTCCGGGCATTGGGGCCGCTGTCGATCATAATATCAATGCGGTAATCCTCCATAGCAGCGTAGAGGTACTCTTCCACTACCGTACTCAACCGGTGGATCTCATCAATAAACAGCACATCATTGGGCTCCAGGCTGGTCAATAATCCGGCCAGATCGCCGGGTTTTTCGATCACAGGACCTGAAGTCTCTTTAATATTCACCCCTAATTCATTCGCCACAATTCGGGAAAGGGTGGTTTTGCCTAATCCGGGAGGGCCATGAAACAGCACATGATCAAGGGCTTCCCCCCTGATCTTGGCGGCTTTAATGAAAATGGTCAGGTTTTCTATGATCTGTGCCTGACCAGAGAATTCGGCAATCGCAGCCGGTCGGATATTATTTTCAAATTCCTTTTCAGCAGCACTTAACGACGATTTCTCTCCCTGTAAATTCGGATTCGGCATGCTGTAAATTTAATTACAATAAGTGATCCGGAAAAAAACTGATTTCCCTGTACTTTTGAACCATTTCAACCCTATTCACATGATGACATTCGAAGCCTTTACAGACTCTCTTGGGGCCGACGAAGCCCCTCTTCATTTAAGCGCTTATATGAAATCGTTATGGCATGATAAAAAAGGCCAATGGGACCGTGCTCATGAGTTGATACAGGAGCTGGAAGATGCAAAGGCTGCATGGATTCATGCCTATCTGCATCGCAAAGAAGGAGATATCTGGAATGCTGATTACTGGTACCGTCGTGCCCAACGTCCACGCCCCAACTGCACGCTCGAAGCGGAATGGGAAAATCTTTGCAGGAGCCTGCTTCCCCTGTAGCGTAAAATATGTAGGCAATAATACGTATCTCAAAAATTTTCCGTACTCATAATCAAGTAACTAAAAGGAGTATTCGCAACTACAATGCTGTAGCTATAGTATAAAATGAACTTAAATTAGATATTTGCCAGAAAAAATATGAAAAAGGCTTTCGTTATAACATTTATACTGGTATTCGTCTCCCAACTGGTGGGGTATGCGCAAACAAAACCAATGCCGTCTTTGCAAATTGGACTGAAGCTGGGGTTAAATGCCTCCAACACCTCCACCGGTTATGGCTCTGGCGCCACGTTTAAAGATCCGGGCATGAAACTCGGGGCCGCCATTGGCGCCTTTGTTCAAATTCCGCTGGAAAATAAATTAAGTCTGCAACCCGAATTATTGTATTCCTCTGAAGGATCACTGCAGGAAGGAAAGATTGGAAGCACGGGAAATTATGTAACTATTTTTACGAATAAACTCGGATACCTGAACCTGCCGGTGATGATACAATTTAATGCCACCGGAAAAGGTCTATTTGCAGAAGCCGGCCCGCAACTGGGTTTTTTACTTTCTGCCAAAGTAAAAAACGCCTTTCCTGCTTCGGGAGTTGCCGCTGAAACAGATACAAAAGAATTTATGAAGTCAACAAATTTCGGTTTAGGCTTTGGAATCGGCTATAACTTCAATGAAGCTTTTGGCATGGGCGCCCGTTATGTTTTTGGATTGAGCGAAGTAAATGAAGCGATCGCAGATATGAAAGTTAACACCCTGAGCCTGGGGCTTCACTATAAATTTTCTACAGGCAAATAATCCACCTGTCAATTTAATAAAAAGAGGAGCGTTGGCTCCTCTTTTATTTTATATACCTGTTCCAGTTCAATATCAAGTCGGGATCAGGACAATTTTCCAGATATTTATCTCTTTCACTCCATCGGCACACCCCCGGATAATCGCCTTCATTCAATCCGATATCAGCGATCACCTGAAAATGCAGGTGCGGCGGCCATTGTCCGTTTTCGGTTGGATTACCCAGATGCGCCATCTCCTCTCCTCTTGTAATATATTGCCCTGGATGAAGGCTGGCAATATCCCTCAAACTAATATGGCCATATAAGGTGTAAAAGGGTGTCCCCTCCAATTGATGCGTTAAAATGATTGTAGCGCCATAATCACCATAATGGTCATTAAAGGCTACACTATGCACCATGCCACCCATAAAAGCAAAAACGGGCGTGCCGGCCGCTCCCCAGATATCCACCCCAAGATGCAAGCGACGGGGCTCCTCATTCTCATTCATTCCGAATAAACTGCTTCGATCATAAACAGTTCTCAATTCCTTATACCCTCCGATACCATAACGGCTACCCTTATCCTTGATAAAATCCGACACATAGGAACTGAAACGGTCTGTGCTATTGATCACTTCAGGTGTAAGACTTTTATTGGATGAGGTGAAATCCATTGCACATAGATGCTCTTTCGACGGATCGAGTGTCATTACCGGATGAAAAAAATGCTGATTCCGGTACAGTAGTGCAGACAACGTATTTTCCATAACTAATTACTATAATTCAATGATGGCCAGCACGGGAAAATGATCCGACGAAAAACGGCCCTTCCAGGTTTGTGACAGGGTTGCATGACGCCATACCTTACCCCCGTTCTTCAAAAAAATATGGTCGATGGGCTGATCGGAAAGTTCGGCATTTTTAAACCCGTTAAATGTTCCGGTTGGTCCGTAATGCGGCGTAATTGTTTGATCAATCGTATTGTAAAGTCTTTCATTATTTGTGGCATCCACCAACACCTGAATAGGTTCTGCTGCAGGCTCGGCATTAAAATCGCCCATTACGATCACTGGTTTCTTTCCGGCGATCTGTTTCACTTTCGCCAGTAGTAAACGGGCACTTTCCGCGCGGGCTATTTTCCCCATATGGTCAAAATGTGTATTGAATGCATAAAAATCCTTTTTGGTTTTGCGGTCTTTGAAATGCACCCAGGTTACAATGCGGGTGATGGCAGCGTCCCAACTCTTTGAACCGGGAATATCGGGAGTGAGCGAAAGCCAGAAAGTTTCGGACTGAAGCGCGATCAAACGGGTGCTGTCATAAAAAATTGCGGAATACTCGCCGGCCGTTTTACCATCGTCCCGACCCACACCCGCATATTTATAAGAAGGCAGGCGCTCCTGCAGATCCAACATTTGATCGTGCAAGGCTTCCTGCACACCCAAAAGATCGATCTGATGAAAAAGGATCTGTGAGGCGGCTTTGTCTTTTCGATAAGGCCAGGCATTTTCGCCATCCGAAGCAGTATTTAATCGAATGTTAAATGTGAGTACGTTCAAGGGCTGCGCAACAGCAGAACACCCAAAGAATAATAATATGATGTAAATCGATTTCATACGTAAAGATAGGGGGGAGATTTTAAAGGTGAATTGTGAGTGGTGAATCGGCAATCGTGAGTCGTGAGTCGTGAATCGTGAATCGGTAATCCCTCCCCCCTTAAACGCACTCCTCACCCCTCATCACTCACACTCGTTACCTCATACCTCACTCCCCATACCACCTACCACTCACCACTTAACTCCTACCACTCCTATAACAATAAAACGCCATATTAAACAGCCCGATTTTGTGGCTTGAAATATTCGTAACTTTTCGGGAAGGGAGAAGAGGTGGGAAAAGTGGTAAGTGGAGAGTGGTAGGTGGTATGGGGTGTGAGGGATGAGCGGAGGGTAATATGAGGGATTGACGATTCACCATTCACGACTCACGATTCACCATTCACCATTCACCACTCACCATTCACCACTCAGATTTCACTCCCTCAACAACAAGCTTTCAAACACATATATATGAGAAAAACATCCTTATTACTACTTGCTTTATTAAGCTGCGGACTGTTACAGTCGCAAACAAATGCTTCCTGGCTGCGGTATCCGGCGATCAGTCCGGACGGAAAAACGATCGCCTTTGGTTATAAAGGAGATATTTATCGGGTTGATGCCGCCGGTGGTGTGGCCATCCCCCTCACCATTCATGAAGCACATGATATGATGCCGGTATGGAGTCGTGATGGAAAATCGATCGCTTTTGCCAGCGACCGGCATGGCAATTTTGATGTATTCATTATGCCGGCAACCGGTGGTACTCCTACCCGGATAACCTACCACAGTGCGCCGGATTATCCTACGGATTTCAGTATTGATAATAAGCAGGTACTCTTTACCAGCGCCCGCAATATTCCCGAGAAGAATATCCGTTTTTACAGTCCACGCCTGTTTATGAATCTGTATTCTGTTGATGTGAAAGGAGGCCGCCCGGTGATGATCTCTTCAGCCGGTTTTGAGAATGCCCATTTCAACAGCAAAGGGAATCAGATCGTTTTCCAGGACCGCAAAGGTTTTGAAGATGCCCTGCGCAAACACCACACTTCTTCGGTAACCAGAGATATCTGGATCCTCGATGTAGCATCCAATACGTATCGTCAGATCAGTGGCTTTGAAGGGGAAGACAGAGAGCCTGTATTCAGTAATGACGACCAGTATATTTATTATCTGAGCGAAAAAAATGGCACACAAAATATTTACAAAGCTCCGGTAACTGCTAAAATTGCTGAGCAGCAGATCAGTCAATACAAAACGCATCCGGTACGCCACCTGAGTATCAGCAGTACGAACACTTTATGCTATTCATATGACGGAGATATTTACACGCAAGCAGATAATGCGCCGGCGAAGCGTGTTCGCGTTGAGATCCTGAATGATGGCCGTGCGGGAGTAGAAAAAAATGTATCCATCAATGGAAATGTTACCCAGTTTGCCCTATCGCCTAATGGAAAAGAAATTGCCTTTGTTACCCGTGGTGAAGTATTTGTAACCAGTGTGGAAGGCGGTCAAACAAAACGCATCACCAATACTCCGCAGCAGGAACGTATGGTGCAATGGAGCCCCGATGGACGTAGCCTCGTGTATGCTGCAGAACGTAACGACAACTGGGATATATATAAAACCACGATCAGTCGTAAAGAAGAACCCTATTTCTATGCCTCAACCGTTTTAACCGAGGAGCCACTGATCAATACCCCAGCCGAAGAATTTCAACCTAAATTTTCTCCGGATGGAAAGGAGGTCGCCTATGTGGCCGACAGGAATATCCTCAAAGTGTATAATCTCGCCACCAAACAAACGCGTACCTTATTACCGGAAGGCCGCAATTATTCGTACAGTGATGGGGACTGGGATTTCAACTGGAGTCCCGACAGCAAATGGATCATAACTGATGACAGTGAAGGGAATTGGTTTACCGGAAATGCGGCGCTCATTAAAGCCGACGGAACGGGCGAGATAAAACATCCCATGAAAAGTGGTTTTGGCCAGGGAAATCCTAAATGGGCCCTGAATGGAAAAGCCATGATATGGACCAGCGCCAAAGAAGGCCGCAAATCTATGGCCTGGCAGGGAAGCAGAGAAGTGGATATCTATGCCGGCTTTTTCGAACAGGACCTGTTTGACCGTTATAAATTAAGCAAAGAGGATTTTGCCCTCCTCAAGGAAAAAGAAGAAAAAGAGAAACAGGAAAAAGAAGAGAAAGATAAAGCCGCTTCCACTACCGCCAGTGCTACAGCTAAGCCGGGAGACAAAAAACCAGATGCGGCAAAACCCTCTAATGAAACCAAAATGGCCTGGTCGCCCAACCTGGAGGATTTTGAAAACCGGGTTACCCGCCTGACCATCAACAGTTCTTCCATTGCTGATTTTGCACTCAATAATGACGGCAGCAAGATCTATTATCTCGCCAGCTTTGAGAAGGGATTTGATCTGTGGGTAACAGAGCCCCGTACACGAGAAACCAAAATTCTGGCCAAGCTCGGAGGAAGCCCCAGTGGCATTGAAATGAGCAAAGACGGCAAGACACTTTTCGTAACCAATAATGGCGCACTGGTAAAAGTGGACGAAACAGGTAAGGTAAGTCCGATCGTCATTAATGGTGAAATGGTCCTGAATGCCGCCGAAGAGAGAGCCTATATTTTTGATCACGCCTGGCGTCAGGTGCAGAAGAAATTCTATGACCCCAAACTGCATGGCATTGACTGGAAAGGTTTGAAAGCAGATTACGCCCGTTTCCTCCCGCATATCAGCAATAACTATGATTTCCAGGAATTACTGAGCGAACTGCTGGGCGAACTGAATGCCTCCCATACAGGTGGTCGTTATAGTCCGCAGGCCCAAAACCCCGACGCTACGGCCACTCTGGGTTTATTATATGACGAGAAATTCACCGGAACAGGAATTAAAGTGACTGAAGTATTGGAAGGCGGTCCTTTCAATAAAGCTATCAGCAATTTAAAGCCCGGAATGATCATTGAAAAGATCGATGGCGAAACCATCACGGATGATATCGATTGGGCCAAACTCTTGAATAGAAAAGCAACCAGGAACACCCTGGTCAGTGTGCTCGATCCGGCAACCAATACCCGATTTGAAGAAACCGTAAAACCGATCAGTTTTGGAGAGGAAAGTTCATTAATGTATAAGCGCTGGTTGAAGAAGATGGATGAAATGGTAACCAAACTGAGTGGGGGCAAAGTAGGCTATGTGCATGTACAAGGCATGAACGACGGCAGCTATCGCAACACTTTTGATGCTGTAATGGGTAAGAACTTCGATAAAGAAGCGCTGATAGTGGATACACGCTTCAATGGAGGTGGCTGGCTGCACGATGACCTGGCCACATTCCTTAGTGGCAAACGCTATCTGGACTTTGCGCCGCAGGGTAATAAACTGAAAGATGGCGAACCCATGGGTCGCTGGAGCAAACCAAGTGTGGTGCTGATGAGTGAAAGCAACTACAGCGATGCGTTTATTTTCCCTTATATCTACAAGCAAAATGGCATCGGCAAAGTAATTGGTATGCCGGTTCCCGGAACCGGTACAGCCGTTTGGTGGGAAACGCAGATCGACCCCACCATTGTATTTGGTATTCCGATGGTAGCAACCATTGGAAAAGAAAACAGACCCACAGAAAATCTTCAACTGGAACCCGATATCAGGGTGCCCTTGAAATATGAAGAATTCTTAAATGGCAAAGACAGTCAAATTGAAGCGGCTGTTAAGGAAATGCTGGAGACCATTGAAAAAGAAAAATCTAAAAAGAAAGGATTCTAATAAAATCAATCTGATAGAATAAAAAAGTCTTCTGTAATCAGAAGACTTTTTTATTCTATCAGGCTTTTTCCTTTATACGGTCGTTAAACTATATTCTTTAGAAGAGAATAGTTCAGCCGTATTGATCTTTAAGGTACGGATCAATTCCTCTTCGAGCAGATCGGCCATGGCTTCAAAATACAGGATTACATCTTCCCGTTGATTACGTTTCAACCAACGAAAACCACCCGGCAGTTTCTCCAGTACCTTTCTGTCTTCGAGGTATTCGATATTATGAATATCAGTAGGCGTCAGGCCTATTTTTTGCAATTCGGTCATAAGCATATTCAGCGGAACAGCACTCACGCTGCAGCTTTCTTCAGCCAGCTCTGTCCACTCTCCGGGAGCTGTATGCGCATACTGCAGAATTTCTTCTTTGGTCAATTTAGTAATAACCTGAAGCAGGTTGCCGCAATTGCAACCTCCATGATGACCCCAGGCATAATACACCCCGTTTCGTAAACGACGGGCGGTTTCGCGTAGCGCTTCGATCAATGGTAAATTTGCGTGTGCCATGAACGTAATTTCTCCATAAAACACGGAACCCTGTGCATTTGTTGAAGGCGTTAAATAAAATATAATGCGAAATAGGAACAGGAAGCCAGCGTTATGTATCTATGCCAAATACACTTTCGCTTACCAGGGCCGTACGCCTGCGCCTGTTATGCCTGTTATCTTCTTCGTTTTTAACGGTATTTTCACTATCTGCCCAATCAGTAACAGGGGTATGGAAAGGAAAGATAAATAATACCCGTGTGGAACTTAAGTTGGTGAAGTCGGGCGACAGTTTGGTCGGTACGGCATATTACTTCAGCTCGAAAAATGCCTTCAAACGATATAGTGTCAAAGGCTATTTTGACCCCCAAACAAATGAAGTGATCTGGTGGGATGAAGCATTGATCGAGGAAAGAGAAGGCCGCTCACTCCTGAAAAATAACGCACACGACCCCTTGCTGCATGTAGCTGATTTCAATTGTCCGGGAGAAACGGAAATGCGGCTTGATGGCAACAGCAATCAGCGCGATGATAAAGACAGCGACCTGATGCCGCTTCATTTGCAAAAGGAGCATGGTTCTCAATTCAACGACGACTGGGATTGGGTGATCGAAAATTATACGCTGGGGGCCAATCATCCCGACATTATTGATAGTATCAATCGCCTGCAGGGGCGCCCTTATTTTCCGGAGGAACTGGCCGTCAATACCAAACCTATTACTGCGCCCGGAACAAAACCCGCTCCTGTACCGGAACCTAAACCTGAAATAAAACCGGTTCCCGAGGCAGAAAAAACGCCCCTGACGGTTCCGGCTTTAGCAGAAGAGAAGTTCCGGTCACGCAGGAATATTTTGCAGACTGTAATACCCGTTACAGCCGCTACCATTGAACTGCGCTTTTATGATAACGCACAGGTAGATGGCGACTCCATTGCATTATTTCTGAATGACAAGCTGATCTTTAAAAATATCCGCTTAACCGACAAAGCCTATACCATCCAATTAAACGCTTCAGAATTGCAGGATGATAATGAGTTAGTGATGGTGGCTGAAAATTTAGGTTCTATTCCACCTAACACCTCTTTTATGGTAGCGATCGTGGGGGATAAAAGATATGAAGCACGCTTATACGCCAATGAAAAGAGCAGTGCGTTGATACGATTGGTCAAACCGTCTCAAAAATAAAAAAGCGGCCCTTGCAGGGGCCGCTTCACTTTTTAGCAACTTATCTTAGATCACAATATTGATCATTTTCCCTTTTACAAAGATGATCTTCTTGGGCGCTTTGCCTTCGAGCCATTTCTGCACCACATCATTAGAAAGAACGATCGCTTCAACGGCAGATTGTTCCATATCGAGTGGCAGTTGTAAAGTAGTACGCAACTTTCCATTTACGGAAATCGGGTATTCCTTGGAGGATTCTACCAGATATTTCTCTTCCAGCACCGGATAGCGGGCATCGAGTACGGAACCCTGATTGCCTAATAAATGCCACAGCTCTGCACAGATATGTGGCGCATATGGTGTGAGTAATACCAGCAGGGGTTCCAGTATTTCTTTTTTAGTACATTTCAGATCACTCAATTCATTCACACAAATCATGAAGGCACTCACGGCTGTATTGAAACTGAAGCGCTCTGTATCTTCTTCGATCTTCTTGATGGTACGGTGCAACACTTTTAATTCCGCATCAGTAGCGCTTTCCTCATTCCACATCTTTCCCTTCACCTCATCATAGTACAAACGCCAGAACTTCTTCAGAAAACGGTGTACCCCTTCGATGCCCTTGGTATCCCAGGGTTTGCTGATCTCTACAGGGCCGAGAAACATTTCATACATCCGGAATGTATCGGCTCCATATTTTTCCACGAGTGTGTCGGGGTTCACGGTGTTGAACTTGGATTTTGACATCTTCTCCACCTCTGTGCCGCAGATATACTTGCCTTCTTCCAAAATGAATTCCGCCTGGGCATATTCGCCGTTGCGCCATTTTTTGAAGGCTTCCATATCCAACTCATATCCATCCACAAAATTCACATCCACATGAATAGGATCAGTTTGATATTGATCTTTCAATCCCTTTGATACAAATTTATTCGAGCCACTGATGCGATACACAAAACGGCTGCTTCCCTGTATCATTCCCTGGTTCACCAATTTCTTATACGGTTCATCGTGACCGATATGACCCAGGTCAAACAGCACTTTGGTCCACATACGACTGTATAAAAGATGCCCCACCGCATGCTCTGTTCCGCCGATATAAAGGTCTACCTGATTCCAGTAGTCACTTATTTTCCGATCGCAGAAACTGTTTTCGTTATGCGGATCCATATACCGCAGAAAATACCAGGAAGAACCGGCATAACCGGGCATGGTGTTCGTTTCCAATTCTTTTGCTACCCAGGCAGGTATATTTGCCAGCGGCCCTTCTCCTTCCGGACCGGGTGAGTACGATTCCACCTCAGGCAATTCGAGGGGCAGTTCGTTTTCTGTTAGCGGATAAGCTACCCCGTTTTTCCAGGTGATCGGGAAGGGTTCTCCCCAATAGCGCTGGCGGCTGAACGCGGCATCACGCATTTTAAAATTCGTTTTGCGCGTTCCGATGCCCATTTGCTCCAGCTTACTGATCACTACTTCAATAGCGTCGCGCATTACCATGCCGTTCAGGAACTCGGAGTTCTCTAACAAAGCATCTTTGGTGGCATTGGCTTCCACTCCATCATAATGGGTGCCAATGATATTTG
>CAZKSY010000024.1:0-2989 GCA_964555605.1 uncultured Chitinophagaceae bacterium
GGCATTTGCTACCGGCTCGCTTCGGGGCTCACCGAAAAGCGAAAACCCATTGGCCTAGCCAATGGGTTTTCTGCTTTTCGGTGGTGTGGGGCGGGATCGAACCGCCGACACAAGGATTTTCAGTCCTTTGCTCTACCGACTGAGCTACCGCACCTTTTATTTACTAAACAACTGAAATTCAAGCAATTATTTCTCTCCTCCCAGCCCCCGATCATTCATCGGGGAGGCAAAAGTAAGGGAATAACACGTATTTCGGAAATTTAAGCCATAAAAATCTAGAAATCAGGGGGAATTGGTTTGGGGGTTGGGGTATGTGGTTTGCGATATGGGGTATGAGTGAATAACAATCCTCATTCCCAAATAACCCACCACTTCCTACTTATTACGCAACACTTACTACTTCCCACTTATTACTCACCCCTCACTCCTCACACCCCACTTACAACTTAACACATAAAACTCCCCTCTCCTCACATCCCATACTGCCCCAAAAACTTGATCCGCATGATCTTCAACTGCTCCCAATTGTAATTGCCATCCGCTAACTCCTCCAACGCCACCTGCAAGGAACTCGTTTCACAGCCCTTAAAATAATCCAGTATCTCGTCCTGCTCCTCCTCGTCCAACATCTCATCGATCGCATAATCCAGATTCAACTTCGTACCACTCGCCGCGATCGTCTCCATCTCCTCCAACATCTCATCCATCCGCCATCCCTTATTCTTCGCAATCGTCTCCAACGGTATCTTCTTATCCGTTTGCTGTATAATATACACTTTGTTACCACTCTTATTCACCACACTCTTCATCACAAAATCGTCCGGCTTCACAATATCATTGTCCTCCACATACTTCGTGATCATCTCCACAAAAGGTTTTCCATAACGCAAGGCCTTACCCTTACTCACCCCCTGACATTTCTCCAGATCCGCCAACGAAGTAGGATATAAAGTAGCCATATCCTGTAAGGAGGTCTCCAGGAATATCACAAACGGCGGCAAACTCTTCTTCTTCGATTCCTTCTGACGTAACTCCTTCAACATCTCAAACAAACGCTCATCTGTAGCCGATCCGGCATTCGCCTCCGCAGCCCCCTCTTCATCATCGGCATTCGCCTCTTCATATAAATTGTTCAATACGATCTGGAACGACTTCGGCTTCTTCGCAAACGCCACCCCTGCCTTGGTGATCTTCAACACCCCATAATCCTCAATATCCTTACTCAGCAAATTCTCCAGCAACATCTGACGGATCAAAGAACTCCAGTAATGATCGGGTTCATCCTTGCCAATGCCAAACTCAGCCAATCCCTCATGTCGGAACATCGTAATATTGGGCGTCAACCGTCCAATTATAATATTCACCACATATTCGGTGGCAAAACGCTCGTCCAGCGCCTTGATCGCCTTCAAAGCTTTCACCACATTTTCTTTTGCCTCAATACGCTCCTTCGGATGCAGACAGTTATCACAAGCCCCGCAATTCTCCTCCGTATACATTTCTCCGAAATAACTCATCAAAACTTTCCGACGGCATACCCCCGTTTCGGCAAAAGCTACGGTTTCATTGATCAACTGCGCTCCCACTTCCCGCTCACTCAACGGCTTATCCCGCATCAAATGTTCCAGCTTGGATACGTCCTTATGCGAATAATGCAGGATACACTTGCCTTCCAGCCCATCCCTGCCGGCACGCCCTGTTTCCTGATAGTAATTCTCAATACTCTTCGGAATATTATAATGGATCACAAATCGGATATCCGGTTTGTCGATCCCCATTCCAAACGCGATCGTGGCACAGATCACCTGCACATCCTCATTCAAAAACTGATCCTGACGCTCCGCCCGCAACTTACTATCCAGTCCGGCATGATAAGCCACGGCCTTAATACCATTCGCCATCAGGATATCCGCCAACTCTTCTGTTGTTTTGCGATTCAGCGTATAAATAATACCGCTCTTCTGTTTCATACTTTTAATGAAACGAACGATATTCTCATCAGTCTGACTCTTCTTGATCTTCGGCTGGATCTCATAATAAAGATTCGGACGATTAAAAGA
Source organism: uncultured Chitinophagaceae bacterium (assembly GCA_964555605.1). Taxonomy (GTDB): domain Bacteria; phylum Bacteroidota; class Bacteroidia; order Chitinophagales; family Chitinophagaceae; genus Endoryza. The sequence goes on from CAZKSY010000024.1 coordinate 2,061, forward strand.
AGATATATAGATCTGTGGCTTACGCAATCCCAGGTTCTCTACAATATCCTGCTGCACTTTTGGGGTAGCCGTAGCCGTTAAAGCAATAATGGGAATGTCGGGGTTGATCTGAGTCATCATCTCTTTCAACCGACGGTACTCCGGCCGGAAATCATGCCCCCATTCCGAAATACAATGCGCCTCATCTACCGCAAAGAAAGACAGCTTGAGGTCGGAGAAAAATTCCAGATTCTCCTGCTTGGTGAGTGTCTCCGGAGCTACATATAACATCTTGGTATGACCGCTTAACAGGTCATCGTGTACCTCCTTGATCTCTTTCTTGTTTAAAGTGGAATTCAAAAAATGCGCGATATTATCTTTGCTGCTGTAACTACGCACCAGGTCTACCTGGTTTTTCATCAACGCGATCAGCGGACTCACGATAATGGCCACGCCTTCGCTGATGATCGCCGGTAATTGATAACACAAACTTTTACCACCACCTGTTGGCTTGATCACAAATGTGTCGTTGCCCGCAAGCAGATTTAATATGATCGCTTCCTGATTGCCTTTGAATGCATCAAATCCGAAATGTTCCTGTAGGGCCTCGTGCAGGACGGCGGCAGAAATGCCGCTTTTTTTGGAGGGAGCTTTCTCCTTCTTGGGAGCTTTAGCTGCTTTTTTACTTGTTGTCGCCATGTCTCAGTCGTATTTCCTTCTCACGAAAAAAAGATCTCATGATTTCTTAAGTTACCAAAAAAGCGGGACTCCTGAATGAAGTTTCGTTGTACAACCTAAAATGTCGGCTGTTTACACCTGATGGCCGGTTTTTTGGGGGAGCGAAGTTACGAAAATTCAGCTTGCCCAGGGCGGATTTATGGTTTCATTTTTAAAATATAAATGGCTGATAATTAGTGATTTGCTATGAGGTATGGGGTATGAGGTATGGG
>CAZKSY010000024.1:3089-44812 GCA_964555605.1 uncultured Chitinophagaceae bacterium
TATGAGGTATGGGGTATGAGGTATGGGTCCCGGCGTTTCCTTGCGCCTTCGTGCCTTGGCGGTTAATTGTATTTTTTCTTAACCGCCAAGACGCCAGGGCGCCAAGTTACGCCAAGGCTTCACACCTCATACCCCTCCTTATCACTTCCCCCTCACAACTTACTACTTATCCCTACCTTTGCCCCGCATGAGCACACCCTCTATTCTTTCCATTGCCCGTCGTACGGTACAGCTTGAAGCGGCCGCCATTGCCCAACTGGAATCCTTTATAAATGAGGATTTTAGCAAAGCTGTGGACGTGATCCGTCAAAGCACCGGCCGCCTGGTTATCAGTGGTATCGGCAAAAGTGCCGTAATCGCCCAAAAGATCGTGGCTACCCTCAACTCTACCGGCACCCCCGCCATTTTTATGCATGCCGCCGATGCCATCCATGGCGACCTCGGAATGGTGCAACAACAGGACGTGGTTATGGTGATCAGCAAAAGCGGCGAAAGCCCTGAGATAAAGGTGCTGATTCCCCTGATCCGGAATTTTGGCAATACCCTCATCGGTATGGTGGGCAATACAACTTCTTTTCTGGCACGCAACGCCGATATCGTTTTAAATACTACTGTTTCCCAGGAAGCCTGCCCCAATAATCTCGCTCCCACTTCCAGTACTACGGCGCAATTGGTGATGGGTGATGCCATCGCTGTCGTTCTCATGGAACTCAAGGGCTTTGGCAGTGAAGATTTTGCCAAATTCCACCCGGGCGGCACCCTCGGAAAGAAATTATACCTCCGCGTAGCCGATCTGTATACGAATAATGAGCGCCCAACCGTTTCAGCCAGTGCAGATCTGAAACAGGTGATCATGGAGATCTCGAAAAAACGTATGGGTGTTACCGCTGTTACCAACAACGACAGCCAGTTGCTGGGTATCATAACCGATGGCGACCTGCGTCGGATGCTCGAAAACAGTAATGAATTATCGGGGATTCATGCCGCCGATATCATGACAAAATCACCCAAACAGATCGGACCCGATGCCCTGGCCATTGAAGCACTTGATATGTTACGAAAGAATGATATCAGTCAACTGGTAGTGGTTGAAAATGGAAAATATCTTGGCTTCGTGCATTTACACGATCTGATCCGCGAAGGATTGATCTGACAACGAAAGAGGCAAATTATTAATGATCAATTATTAATTATTTATATTAATTGGGTCATTAATAATTGATCATTAATAATTGATAATTTAACGCTAATAACACTTCCTTGAACCCGCACAATTACGTTGCCATAATGGCCGGTGGTATCGGTAGCAGGTTCTGGCCCATGAGCCGGACCAACTATCCGAAACAATTCCTGGACATTCTCAATACCGGCAAAACCCTTATCCAGGCTACTTACGAACGCTTCGCCAGTTTTATTCCGGCTGAAAATATTTACGTGGTTACTTCTAACGAATACATCAATATCGTGAAGAAGCAATTACCACAAATGCCCTTGCATAATATTCTCGGCGAACCCTCCCGTAAGAATACCGCCCCCTGCATCGCTTATATCTCGTTCAAATTGCAACAACTCGATCCGCAGGCCTCTCTTATTATTGCGCCCTCCGATCATTTGATACTCGACAATATTGCGTTCAAAAAAGTTTGCCTCGAAGCACTCAGCTTTGTACGCAGCTATAATGCCTTCCTCACGCTCGGCATCAAACCAACCTATCCGAATACCGGATATGGTTATATTCAATACGAACAGCACGCTGCAGCCGATAATGTTTATAAAGTAAAAACCTTCACGGAAAAACCAAATCTCGATCTGGCCAAAGCTTTCATTGCGTCGGGTGAGTTTTTATGGAACGCTGGTATCTTCGTTTGGCAGGTCAAGAATATCATCACTGCCTTCGAAAAATACATGCCGGAAATGTATGATGTGTTTGCGGCCGAGAAAGAAAAATTCAACACGCTCGAAGAAAATCAGGCGATCAACGATATCTATCCGCAGTGTACCAATATATCCATAGACTTTGGAATCATGGAAAAAGCTGATAACGTTTATGTGATCCCCTCCTCCTTTGGCTGGAGCGATCTCGGCACATGGAACAGCGCCTATGAAAATCTGGAAAAGGATTATTTAGGCAACGCCGTTGCCGGACAAAACGTGATCGTTTTTGATGCCCACAAAAATATGGTGCACACCCCCGATGATAAATTAGTTGTACTTCAGGGACTGGAAGACTACATCGTTGTGGATTCCAACGACGTACTGCTCATCTGTCAGAAAGATAAGGAACAGGAGATCAAGGAATATGTAGCTGAGGTGAAACGAAATAAGGGGGATAGGTATTTGTGAGGAGCAGTGAATGGTGAATAGTGAATGGTGAATCTTGGCGTTCTTGCGGTTAGGATGAAAATACACTTAACCGCGAAGGCGCAGAGAGCGCTAAGGCACGCAGCGTTAATTCACCATTCACTATTCACCATTCACTATTCACCATTCACTTCGCTTCCCTCCATCATCACAAACACCGCTTCATACCCCTTCGCTATCCTTCCCAATTTTCTATCTTTTAAAAACTGTGCCGGATAAGTGGAAGCCATGCGCAACGATTCTTCCAGTGATATGCCCAGATGCTTCACTCCATTCTTTACACATTGCATCATTGTAAGTGCGGATCCTGATAATGTGCCATCGGGCAAAGCATAGTGATCGCCGCGGAACACATGCGCATACCCGCCTCCGTTTGCTTCCGCTACCGCGTCGGTAATATAGAATAGTCTTTCGTTCATAATGCGCTTCGCGATCCGCGCCGCCGCATAATCCACATGTATGCCGTCGCACACAATACTGCTGCAGGCAGCAGGATGATCGAAGATGGCTCCCACCATGCCCGGTGCCCGATGCTGTAAACCCGACATGGCATTATACAGATGTGTTGCCAGGGGAATGCCATTATTGAATGCCGCAGTGGCCTCTTGATAGGTTGCGTTGGTATGCCCTGCCGATATCAATACACCTTCTTCCTGCAAATAACGCACAATGGCCGGATCACAGCATTCCGGCGCCAGTGTCATCATCTTCACAACCCCTCTTCCCGCTTGCATCAATTGTTTCACTTCGTCCATCGAGGGCGTGTGTATATACTTCTCCAGATGAGCGCCTTTTTTCGACGCATTTAAATATGGACCTTCGAGATGCAAACCCAGCAAACCCTTTCCGCCTTTTGCCCAATACGCTTTTACCGCTTCGATCCCCTTCAAAAAGATCTCCATGCTGTTCGTGGCCAGAGTGATCATGAAATGATGCGCACCGCCAGATTTGCAGTATTCATATGTATGCTCGATCGCCTCCACCGTTGTTTCCTGCGAAAACATCTTGCCATTGCCGCCATAGATCTGCAGATCGATCAATGCGGGCGCCAATAGTTGCGACTGCAGATCCCACTTAACATAATGTGATGGAATTTGATCGGGTGAAAGAAGGGAAACAATAATGCCGTCTTCGACCAGTACCGCTGTATCGTATAATATTTCATCTCCCGTAAATACCGGTCCGTTAAAATAAGCCTGCATCATTCGAATTATGGTTGAATATTGAAAAGATCTGCGTCTTTTAAGAAGGGTAATTTTTCGCGGATGTCGAGCAGGGATTGCTTCTCCAGCTTGATGGTAAAAATATCTTCATCCTGTGCTCTTGTATAAACTACGGCACCCATGGGATCCACCACCATACTATCGCCGCTATGAGCGATCTCCTTCCCATCTGTCCCAACACGATTCACGCCGGCAACATAGCATTGATTTTCGATCGCGCGTGCCTGCAGCAAGGTTTTCCAGGCATGATTCCTGCGTTCGGGCCAGTTGGCTGTATAAATGATCAGATCGTATTCGGGTTGAAACGTACCGTCTTCCTGTAATGATGATTGCTGACGGGCCCATACCGGAAACCGCAGGTCGTAACAGACCTGTAATAAAATTTTCCAGCCTTTCACCGATGCAATGACCCGCTTGGTACCAGCGGTATAATGTTCGTCCTCTCCGGCAAATGCAAAAAGATGTCGCTTATCATAATGTCCGGTTTGTCCGTTGGGCAACACCCATAACATCCGGTTGAAATATTCCCCGTTTTCTTCAATGATCAGCGATCCGGTCAGGATGATCTTCTTCCGTGCCGCAATTTCCTTCATCCATTGAACCGTTTTCCCGTCCATGGTTTCCGCGAGTTCCTGCGGCTTCATACTAAACCCTGTAGAGAACATTTCAGGCAGAATCACTACCTCCGTTTTTTCCGCAATTCCGAGGATTTTATCGGTAAACTGCTGCAGATTGGCGGCTTTATTCTCCCAATGCAGGGAAGACTGTACCAGCGATAATGTAAGCGATGACATAGATTAAAGGTAGGAATTTATTCCCCGCAGGTTTCATCCGGTTTCCCTTTCAACAACGATTTCTTTTAGGGAAAATATAGTTGTTCGGTTGATTCCCTTCTCTCCAATATTCTCTAATTTGTGTTATGACCCCACATAATATTCTTTTCCTCGATATTGAAACCGTTTCGCAACATCCCAGCTTCGATCTGGTACCAAACGATTGGAAAGAGTTATGGACAAAAAAAGCTGAAGCCTTGCTACGGAACAGAGAAGAAGAAACGGTGGAAAGTATTTACGCCCGTGCAGGCATCTATGCAGAGTTTGGAAAAATCATCTGTATTAGCTGTGGCGTTATTAATGGATCCGGAATTAATAAAAAGATCCTCATCAAATCGTATTTTGGTGAAGACGAGAAGCTGCTGTTACTGGAGTTCTCAGAGATGTTGCGCAAATGGGCCGTTGATCCTTCTAAATACCTGTGCGCCCATAATGGTAAAGAATTTGATTTTCCCTATCTGTGTCGCAGAATGATCATTAATAATATTCCGATCCCCTCCATTCTGAATACAGCAGGGAAGAAGCCCTGGGAAGTAGCACATCTCGATACCATGGAACTGTGGAAGTTCGGTGATTTTAAAAACTATACCTCCCTTAACCTGCTGGCGCATGCATTGGGAATTCCTACACCAAAAGACGATATTGATGGCAGCATGGTAGGAGACGTTTACTGGAAAGAAAAAAACCTCGAACGCATCGCTACCTATTGCCAGAAAGATGTGGTTACGGCCGCACAGATCTATCTCCGTATCATTGGGGATAGTTTGATCAGTGCGGATAATGTGGAGATCAAGAAGGCATAATTTGAAAATGCGGGTCACCACAAAGACACAAAGGCGCGAAGTATTAAATTAACTCCGCGCAACCTCTGCGTCCTCTGCGCCTCTGCGGTTAATAAAATTTTTTCACCGCTGCGCCTGCGCCGTAGCTTCAGCGTAGGGGCAGAGAACACGAGACCACGGAGGTAACGCAGAGTTATGGCAATAACTTTGTGTCTTTGTGGTGACCCGCATTTTCAAATTTTCAAATCCTCAAATTTTCAATTTAAACATATGCACAAAACCCTCTACTCCTCCGGTGCTAAATGGGAATCGATCGTGGGCTACAGCCGCGCGGTAAAAGTGGGCAATATCATTGAAGTAACCGGTACCGTTGCCGTAGATGATCAAAATGAATTGGTAGGCGGCAACGATGCCTATGCCCAAACCAAATTTATTATTGAAAAAATTGGGACAGTACTGGAAAAAGCCGGTGCCTCCTTGAATGATGTGGTACGGACAAGAATGTTTGTCACCGATATTTCCCGCTGGGAAGAATACGGTCGCGCCCATGGCGAATTTTTCAGCGAAATAAGACCCTGTACCAGTATGATTGAAGTAAAGGGATTGATCGCGCCGGAATACCTGATCGAAATAGAAGCCACAGCCATTATAACAACCTGATATGACCATTGATATTATCCGGGAATACTGCCTCTCCAAACCCGATGTGGAAGAAACGCTTCCCTTCGGGCCTGATGTAATCGTGTTCAAAGTACTGGGTAAAATATTCCTATTGCTACCATTGGATACAGAATCGCTGCAGTTCAATGTAAAATGTGATCCCGATAAAGCGGTCGAACTGCGGGAAGAATATGCCTGCGTGGTACCAGGCTATCACATGAATAAAAAACACTGGAATACCATCATCCCCGATCATACCGTTTCCCTCCGCCTCCTCAAAGAATGGATCGATGACTCTTATATGCTGGTTCGGGGGAAAACCAAACGATAAACTCTGCGTTGTCTCTGTGTCCTCTTTTCTCTGCGGTGAAAAAAGTCTAACCGCAGAGAAAAGAGGAAATAGAGGTTTCGCAGAGTTATTGTATGATCTTTGTGCCCTGGCGTCCTGGTGGTTAAGTCTTCGTAGTTAAGAAAAAACCAAGCACTATCTACTCTTACTGATTATCAACCTTCGTACGGCCTGCAGTTTTGCGTCCACGCCTTTCCGTACATCCTCTCCTGTAGGCACCACTTCTATATCAGGCATCACGCCTCTTCCCGCTGCCACGGCTTCCTTATCCATCACCAACCGGAATAATGGCAAACGGAATCGTATATGCGTATTCGGTAACTTCACATCCGGTATCATCCAGGCGGTATTACCATAACTACCTCCTCCGGTTTCCTCTCCCAGTATCGTCACATTCTTTTGCCCCTTTAATGCCTTTGCAAACAGGGTAGTGGCTGAAAAAGAATTTCCTCCGGTCAGTATATATACCTCGCCATTAAAATGATTGTGACGCCTGGGCTTATAATAGTGCCGCTCAAAATATCGAAAATGATAATGGCCATCGGCTCTCTTTCTGGTTATAAAAGGCAAGGCCAGCCGTATCAACCAATACCGCTTGATATATTTGTTATAATCACCATTTCGGGTAACCGCATATAGAGTATCGGCCAATTTGAAGGTCGTATCGATCAGATAACGGGTTAACAAGGTAGATAATCCGGCATTTCCTCCTCCATTCGAACGTACATCGATCACCAGATGTTTGATTTGATTCTCCCGAAGGGTCTTAAAACTTTCCCTAAAAAAAGAACGCAGTTTATTCCCTGATGCAAAGCTGTTCAATGTCATGTAGGCAGAAGAAAGCGTGGTATCGATCTGCAGGTTGCGGATGGGATTGACCATCGGACGCGGAGCAGGTGCCGGTCGTCTTTTAGCAGTGTCCTTCCGGCTGCTGGTATCTTTTACTGGTTGATAGGGCTTCACCTGAATGGTCTGCCGCTGCCCCGTAGAATCACTGATCTCGAGACTGATCTTTTCCGGCATTCCGAACACACTCCGGTACAGGGTACCAAAATTACCCCGCGTACTGAGGGTTTGATATTTTCCGATAAGCGCATTGCCATCGGTTACGAGATAATGAAATAACGTATCGGTCAATTGCCGGGTGCTTTGTCCGTTCACCGCATATACGATCGTTCCTCTTTTTAATAAGGGATGCGGTCGTCCGATCAAACTGGTTACCGCCATGGAGTCGGGCCACACTTTAAAACTCAACGGAAATACCGGAAGCAAGGCTGTATCGAGATAACGTACATAGTTTTTTGAGAATAGTACCGCTGTATGGCCACATTGTATTTCGGAAAGCACATACTGGAGCCTGTTACGGAATTCCATTTCGGTCATGGAGTCTTTAATAGCCCGGGCTACCCGCGCAAACTGTTCGTCCATGCTGTCTTTCGGCGTAAACCAATAAATACTCGGATGGTATTGCTCCAACACTCCGCGAAAAACACGCAGGTCTTCTTTCAAAAGATCAGGAGCAATTTTTTTTTGCGGGTGATATCCTTCTTTACTGACAGAACAGGCGCTCATCGTAAGGATGAACACAAAAAAATACAATAAAGGCCTATGCATCAGCAACGGTTTTCAGACTATTTTTTAAAGGCATTCCATCCCTGGGCAGTGATGGCATGACGACCGCCGGCCTTGGTAATGATATGAGCACCTTCAGAGGCGTCGGTCATATAGCCAACTACAGCGATCTGCTCATTTAAAACGATCTTATCGTAATCTGATTGTGAAAGGGTAAATAGAAGTTCATAATCTTCCCCACCACTCAATGCGCAGGCTGTTGGATCGATCTCGAATTTATAGGCCGCTGCACGCATATCTTCGGAAATGGGTAGTTTTTCTTCATAGATCACACAACCCAGGGCACTTTGCTCACAGATATGTAACAGTTCGGAACTCAACCCATCGCTGATATCCATCATTGCCGTAGGCGTAATTTCATTAGAAGCAAAAAACTCGATGATATCTTTTCGCGCCTCTGGTTTTAACAGACGACCGATCACATAGGATTCTCCTTCCAGATCGGGCTGTACATCGGGATGTTGCTGAAAAATTCTTTTTTCTCTTTCCAGAAAAAGCAGGCCCACATAGGCGGCACCAAGATCACCGCTGCAACAGATCAGATCTCCCTTTTTAGCACCACTTCTTTTCACGTACTCATGAGGCGTTACCTCACCAATCGCTGTAACTGAAATGATAAATCCTTTCTGTGAAGAGCTTGTATCTCCCCCCACAAGATCAACGCCGTATCGTTCGCAGGCGGCATAAACACCTTCATAAAATTCTTCCAGCGCCTCCAATCCAAAACGGTTACTGATGCCGATACTGAGTGTTATTTGAGTAGGGATGGCGTTCATGGCGTACACATCACTCAGGTTCACGATCACGCTCTTATAGCCAAGATGTTTGAGTGGGGTATACCCCAGATCAAAATGAATGCCTTCAATCAGCAGATCGGTGGTGATCACCGTTTGCTTTCCAAAATGATCGATCACCGCTGCGTCATCGCCCACCGTAAGTATAGTAGAGGCATTCTGAATTTCGAGATTTTTGGTAAGATGTTTAATAAGGCCGAATTCGCCCATACTGCCAATATCAGTGTGTGTACTCATGGCGTAAAGTTACGTGGAATAAACTTAACCGCTGCCCCTGCGCTGAAGCTATGGCGCAGGCGCAAAGACGCGAGGGCGCAATAAAACGTATTGACCCAAACCTCAAACCTCAAACCCCACATCTCTCACCACTCACCCCTTATAACTCACTACTTCCCCTCGCACATTGCCTTTAAACTCTGTAGCCCTTTTTCAAACTGCTTATTCATCATCCCATTCATAAACGGACCGATCAAACGCGCTACGGGATACGATAAATTTCCATTGTTCGACCAGGTTACCTTGCACTCGCCGTTTCCCCACTCTTCAAACATCCAGTCATCACTCGCTTTAGACTGGAATGGTGTAATAAACTCCAGATCAAAATGCACGTGTTTCATATCCAGATCGCGCAGCGTTAAATGCCCTATACCTGTTTTCTTTCCTTCCCATGCATAACGATGTCCCGGTGTTTTGGGCTCCCCTGTAATGGTGCCCTTCGCAGTAGGATCTGCCGCCTGCCAGGGATTCCATTTCGCATAATAATTCAGGTCGGCTATTCTTTCATAGACCTCCGGCAATGGTTTGCTGATCACGATCTTTTTTTCAATATGATATTTCGATGGCAGAAATAAAGCTGCCAGCAATAATGCCCCCACAAAAACAGCCAATCCGATCAAAATATAGATGAGCATATAAATGGTTTTCCGAAAGTTACTGCATTTTAAATTGAAGGGAATTGCCACTAAACAAAAAACCCTTCCGTGCGGAAGGGTTTTTCTATCATTTCAAAAGTAAAAAAGACTTATTCAGCTTCAGCGATCACTTCTTTTACCTCAGGGATCATACGCTTCATCATGCCTTCAATACCGGCTTTAAGTGTGATCATGGAAGAAGGACAACCGCTGCAGGACCCCTGCAACATCAGGTTTACCACCCCTTCATCATAACTCTTGAACTGAATGGCCCCGCCATCCATTTCTACTGCAGGCTTCACATAATTTTCGAGCAATTCCTTGATACGCTTCACTACATCATCATCATCTGCTGTAACAGTATTCGAACTCTCCTGCTTCATAGTAGCCACTTCCTCCTCGTTAATAACAGGCTTTTGCTCTTCCAGATACTCTTTAAGGAACTGACGGATCGTTGGTATCACATCACTCCACTCTGTATCACTCACTTTGGTAAGTGTCACAAAATTAGAAGCAATAAAAACCGCTTTTATAAAAGGAAAACCAAACAATTCTACCGCTAATGGAGATGGCTTGGCACTGTCTACATCAGGGAAATCAATACTCTTGCCTGGGTACAACAATTTGTTGGCAACAAATTTCATCGTTTCCGGATTGGGCGTCATTTCGGTGTAAATGCTGATCACCGGATTTCCTGTTTTGATCATAATACTCTCAATTAGTCTGCAAAAATAACCCCTGACGGGAGAAATTGTTTCTGATTTTGGGAATTGGTTGGATGGAGGATAGCTGGGGTCATTACAAGTGCCAAATAATTGATAATTGATAATTCATAATTGGTTTACCCTCTTTCAACAACAACCAATTATAAATTATTAATTTTCAATTATTTGTATTCTATCAAGGACTTTCATTTCATTCTTTTGCAACAAAGTTGCATTCTCGATCTAATTCCCCTATCTTTATAGCATGAATTTCAAGGTTAACTGGGATGCATTGGGAATATCGGCTTCTTTGGCCTGTGCGATCCATTGTGCCCTATTGCCTTTAATGCTGAACAGTTTGCCTATTCTGGGGGTGAATATCATCGACAACATGGCCTTCGAATGGTTCATGATCGCATTGGCCGCCGGTATTGGTGTTTTTTCACTCTGGCATGGATACAAATTGCATCATCATTCGCTCCGGCCACTTATATTATTCGGTATCGGCATGACCTTTCTGATCGCTAAACAGATCTGGCATACCTATCAAATCCCCTTTCTTATTCTCGCTGTGAGTTTCATTGTAGTAGCACACGTGAAAAATTACAGCAGTTGCCGGGTGCATAATCATGCCCATGCGGAAGATTGTGACCATTAGGGGAAGCGTAAGTGTGGGGCCGGTGGAGTAATGATCAATTATCTTTTATTAATTATAATTGATCATAAATAATTGATCATTGGGAAGCCTCTCCAACAATCAATCGCCCTACTTCCTTATTTCTTATTTCTCGTACCCTAACTTTGCAGTATGCAAAAGAAAACCCTCTTCTACCTCTCATTCTTCATTGTATTGGCTATTGGATTTTACGCCACTTTTGTTTTTCTGGTACCTGGTTTTGGAGAGCCCAAATTCCCTGTACGCAGTATCGTAAAGCCGTTCCGTTTTACCAATCAGGATGGTTTACCGGTAACCGATCAGGATATGAACGGAAGGGTCTATCTCGCTGAATATTTCTTCACTACATGCCCCAATATTTGCCCCATGTTGAATAACAACATGCGCAAAGTATATGACCGATATAAAGACGTGGCCGATTTTCAGATCCTATCCTTCACCTGTGATCCCGACCGCGATTCAGCCCGGCAGTTGAAAAAATATTCCGATAGCATGCAGGTGAATACCAAGCAATGGGTGTTTCTTACCGGACGCAAAGACAGCCTTTACAATACTGCCCGATATAGTTATTTGTTAGACGATCCCAAAAACAATCTCACCAAAATAGAAGATCAGTTCATGCATACGCAGTTCTGGGCGCTGGTAGACAAAAACGGACAGGTACGCAAGATCTATGATGGGTTGAAAGAAAAAGAAGTGGAAGAAGCGATGAAGGATATTGATGTACTATTGAAAGAAGCTCCCACCCAAAAACGCTTTGTCAACAATCTTTTCCAGAAATAATAAATCATACTCCCGCATCTTCTTTAACTTAGGTCATGGACCCACGCATCGATCATTTATTAAAACACAGTCAGCTAAGTGTTACCGGAAGCCGTAAAAAGATCCTGGAACTGTTTCTCGACAGCAAGGGTGCGTTGGCACATGGCGATATTGAAAAGAAAACAGGTGAGAAATTTGATCGTGTTACTGTTTACCGTACCCTGCAGGTCTTCTTAGAAAAAGGAATTATTCATACCATCCCCACTTCCGATAATTCGGTTCGTTATGCCCTTTGTCAGAGCGATTGCTCTGAAGGACATCACCACGACAACCATGTACACTTTGTTTGTTCTGAATGTGGCAATACCACCTGTTTGCCGCATGTACTGATCCCCGAAGTGCGCCTTCCCGAAGGCTTTCAACCCGAAGAATCACAAATGGTCGTAAAAGGCGTTTGTCAGGATTGCCGTAAAAAGTAAAGCCCCGATGTAGAAACACCGGGACTCTTGGTTAAGGCTCTGATTAGTAGCTATTTTATGATAAAGGCCAGCGGCCTGTTCAAATGTAAACCCTTAGTGATCCAAAGATACTTCTTGATTTGAAACAATAAATACCACTAACAGGGTATTTTTCAAATTAGGGATTAATTCCTAACGTTTTCATCTCGTCCTTAACGAATTGCATTAATTGTTTAATATGTCCGGGGGAAAAATTAAACTCCAATCCTGCCGTCTGATACAATTCCGGTAAGGTTAATGTACCTCCCTTACTTAATGACTCCATATAATGATCCAGCGCTGCTTTGGGGTCCTTTTTGTATTGCATCCACAATCCAATGGCTCCGAGTTGCGCAATGCCATACTCGATATAGTAGAAGGGCACTTCGTACAGATGAAGCTGACGTTGCCAGGCATAAGAACGATATTCTTCCAAACCAGTAAGGTCCATAACCTTGGTACTGAATTCGTTGAGTATTTGCATCCAGGTACTCTTGCGCTCCTCCAGCGTATGTTGCGGATTTTCGTATATCCAATGCTGGAACTTGTCGATGGTGGCGATCCAGGGGAAAATGGTGATCACACGCTCCAGTTGATGCTCTCGGGCACGCAGGAGTTCTTCCTCATTATCAAAGAATTCATTCCAATGGTCCATACTGAATAACTCCATCGCCATACTCGCGACTTCTGCTATTTCCATCGGGTATTCCTTGAATGCACTCAGCTCAAGCGGATGCGCCAGAAAGGAGTGAATAGCATGCCCGCCTTCATGAACCATTGTTGTAACATCGGACATTTGGCCTGAAGCATTCATGAAAATAAATGGTGCACCGGTTTCGGCCAGAGGGCAGTTATATCCGCCCGGCGCTTTACCTTTTCGGCTGTCGAGATCAAAGCGGTCCATCTTCTTCATTTCACGCAAACAATCAGCGAAGAAGGGATTGAGCTTTTCAAAACAGGCAATGGTTTTCTGCAACAATTCATCGCCGGTTTTAAAAGGACGCAAGGGTTTTGTTCCGGCTGGTTCCGCCTCTGTATCCCAGGGGCGAAGGGTTTCTAATCCTAATTTCTTCTTTTTTCGCTCATATATCTCCGATACCAATGGCAAAACATGCTGTTTAACCGCTTCATGAAAAGCAAAACAGGTTTCGGGAGTATAGTCAAACCGCCCCAATTCTTTAAACTTATAATCGCGATAATTCGCGAAACCGGCATTCAAAGCTACCTGATGACGCTTCTGTACCAATTGAGAAAACAAGTCGTTCAGCGGTTCTTTATCCTGCAAACGACGTTCATTGATCTTACGGTAAACCAGCTCACGTTTGGCGCGATCCTCACTCTCTAAAAATTTGGCTGCCTGTTGAAGCGTGTATTCTTTACCCTCCACTTCCACGCTCATCTTGCCGGATATAACACCGAACTGCTGACCTAAAACACTCAATTCAGCTTGAAGGGGTATATTTTCTTCGCGGAATAATTCAATACTTTTTTTAACGGTGCGCAGATAGGTGAAGTATTTTTTCTCTTCTAACCGGGCTGTATAGGGGCAGTCGATGAGTTTTTTGTTCAGTTTATCTGCATAAGGCTGCAAGCGTGGCTGAATTTCAGTTACAAAGAATACGAAAGCTTCTTCGAGCGATTTATTTTCCGTATCGCAGGTCATTTTGATCTGACGCCAGCAGGCATCTTCACTCAATACCGCTTCCAACTCGCTGCTGTCTTTCATCCATTTCTCCAGATCTGTTATAGAGTTGATCGGGCGTTCCAGCAACTGAATGAACCAGGGCTCAAGGGCTTCCCAGGTAGTGAGGGTAAAATTTTCAGGTAAAAATTCTCGTGGCGTTTTTTCTATTTGAGCAGTTGGCAACATATAACCAGATTTAAAAAGAAAAGCCACTCTTCCATACAGGCAAGAGCAGCTTTATCTGTTCATAAAAAAACTTATTTCTTTTTCGGTGCTGCTTTCTTTTTAGGCGTTTCCGCTTCTGCGGCAGGCGCTTCCTCTTTCTTCGCTTTAGGAGCGGCTTTCTTTTTAGGAGCCGGGGCTTCTTCCGCTACCGGCGCAGCTTCTTCTTTTTTCTTCGTCGTCTTCTTGGCTTTGGGTTCTTCAGCAACCACTACAGGAGCTTCTTCAACCGCCTCTTCTTCTACCAGTTCCGGTACCTTTATCTCAATATTGTTCGCCTTGAGAATAGAAAACCACTTTACCATCTTCTTCATATCGCTGTTATATACACGCTCAAAGTCGAGGTCGGGATACACTTTCTCAAAATAACTTTTTACTGCCTTGGCGTCTTTATCATCGGGCAATGCTACCCCGCTTTTATCCATGGTCAGGAACAGCTCTGCCAGGTTCACATTGTCGCGAACGGTGTATACTTCAATACTCTCTAAATGAGAGAAGTTATGAATACGCGATGATACAAAACGGGTGCTCTTGTCATCGAGCGACTTCACGATCGCTCCGTCATTCTTACTGCTCACCAATTCCTGCAAACCAGGTAATCCGGTTACCGCAATTATTTTACTGTACTCCATAAAACTGCTTCAATTTAGGGGTGCAAGATAGTTTTTCGGGGCTGAACCACCAAGGGAGGGGGGAAATAAGGAATGAGGAATGAAAAATAAAAAATGAAAAATAAAAGGGGCTATTACCGGTTCAGGCGTTCCCCCAATTATCAATAATCAATGATCAATTAGAAATAATAAATAAATAATCACTACTCAACCGGTCAAAAGCCTCAGCAGCCATCCCTCCTCATTTCTTATTCCTTATTCCTTATTTCTTATTCCTTTATGCTTATTTTTCCAAAAATTTTAACCTGAACGATCTGCAACTCATAGAGGATTTAAAAAGTGGGGATGAACGGGCTTTCCGGACCATTGTAGAGAATTGGAAAGACCTCGTATATAACACCTGTTTAGGCATCCTGCAGAATGCGGAGGATGCCGAGGATGTTACACAGGAGGTTTTCGTTCAGGTATACGAGTCCGTAAATCAGTTCAAGGGCGATTCCAAATTTTCAACCTGGTTATACAGGATTGCCGTGACCAAATCGCTCGACCACCTGCGGAAAAAGAAGCGGAAAAAGCGTTTTGCCTTCGTCCAAAGTCTTTTCGGAGTAAATGAAGAAGAGGTGAAACACAGCCCCGATTTCCAGCACCCGGGGGTTCAGATGGAAAACCGTGAACACGCCAGTGCCCTCTTTCAGGCTATCAGTAAACTCCCTGATAATCAAAGAGCCGCATTCACTTTACACAAAATTGAAGGATTAAGTTACCAGGAAATTGCCGATGCATTGGATACTTCAGTATCTTCAGTAGAGTCGTTAATGCACCGGGCAAAAACCAATCTTCGTAAATTATTGGCCGATTATTACGAAAATAACCTGTAGAGAGCAAGTTTGGTATCCGATTAACGTCTAAAAATGTATAATATGAACCGTCAGGATCAAATACAAAACAATGTGGAGCAGGCAATGGTCAGTCTGGACAATATCCAGCGGGCTACCGCCAATCCCTTTTTGTATACCCGTATTCAGGCCGCCCTTCAAAAGGAGGAAATCGGCTTCTGGGGGTCTGTTACTGGTTTTATTACCAAACCAGCCGTTGCTTTCGCCACACTTTTGCTGGTATTAGGCATGAACTCGCTGGTGTTTTTTAATGCTGCCGAAAACAACACGGCATCTGGCTCAGATGAAGAACAATTATTCGCCCGTGAATACAGTTTAGCCACCACAACCGACGAGAGCATTTTTGTTTCAAATGAAGAACAACCATGAAACAACTGATCCGCAACAATAAGGCACTGATTTTTCTGGTAGTGGTGTTATTACTTACAAACATCGCCCTGTTGTTTTATTTCCTGGTATTTAAAAAACCAACCGGATATCAACCCGGTCGTCAGGGAAATTTCTCTGTGGTGGAACACATGAAGAAAGAAGTAGGCTTCGACGAAAAGCAGTCTGTTCAGTTCAAACAAATGCTGGAACAGAACCGCGATTCCATGAAGCTCTATTCTGAAAAAGTGCGTTCAGCGAAAACAGCATTATACAAATTACTCCAACAACCCAATACACCCGATTCTGTAATTGTTGCAGCAGGTAAAAATTTAGGCAATCTGCAACAAGCTATGGAAATGCAGATGTTCCGCCATTTTCAACGGGTGCGGGCTCTTTGTACTTCAGAACAGGTTCCCAAATTTGATACCATGGTTACCAAAATGAGTAATCGTGCGCCCTGGAGTCGTCGCAATGGCAATCCCCGTCCAGACGATAATTCAAAAAAATAATTACAGGATTTTTTCTACCGGGCAAAGGTTTTTGGGATATCTGACTTCCAATTAAAAAACAACCAATATGAAGAAGTTTTTCTTTTTAGCATTTATGCTCACAGCAGCAACAGGTATTGCAATGGCTCAGGGTGGTGGAGGCGGAGGATTTCAACGCCGTACCGTTGAAGAACGTGTAAAAATCGTTCACGACAAATTGGATAGCGCCTTTAAACCGGCTGCTGATAAATTAAAAGAGATCGATGTTATTTTCACCGACTTCTACAAGGCGCAGGATAAAATGCGTGAAGAAATGATGGGGGGCGGTGAAAGACCCGATCCTCAGGTGATGAGAGAAAAAATGCAGGGAATGGCAACAGAACGTGATGATAAATTGAAAAAAGTTCTTTCTGAAGAACAATTCAAAAAGTGGAAAGAAGAAATTGAGCCTTCCATGCGGCCGCAACGCGGACCCCGTCAATAATGTTTTAGACTTCGATGTATGGTATATGACCGCTGCAATTATGCAGCGGTTTTTTTGTTTTTAGGATGAATGGCGCCTGCAATTGGGTAGATTTTGTTACATTTCATAAACTCAAACCAACTCAACATGGACTTCAGCAGCATCAACTGGCTGGCAGTTCTCGTAGCTGCCCTTTCTTCATTTTTAGTAGGTGGCCTCTGGTATTCCCCGCTTTTATTCGCTAACGTTTGGATAAAAGAAACCGGTCTGAATACTGAAACGCTTCAAAAAAGCAGCAAGGCCAGGGCCTTTGGTTTCACTTTTTTCTTCTCTATTCTCATGGCCGCGAATCTGGCCATGTTTCTGGCCGATGGACCATCTACCTGCCCGGATGGTTGTGTGCAAAAAACAGATCTGATCTGGGGCACCACCGCTGGATTTCTCGCCGGCATCTGGGCATTCAGCGCAATCGCTATTGCCGCTTTATTTGAATTGAAAAGCTGGCGTTATATTTTTATCAATGGGGGCTACAGTATTATTTCGCTCACTTTGATGGGTGCTATCATCGGAGCCTGGCGATAGGGTCAATAAAATAGTGCTTCGCTTTTTCGAAGAGAAATAGCCGCCTTCTTTGCTTCTTGGCACCCTTGCGCCTACGCCGTAGCTTCAGCGCTGGCGCTGCGGTTAAATGTATTTCCTTCGACAGGAAAACTAGTTGATCCTTACAATCATTCATGCTCTAATTTGTTTATCTAACTAAACCTTTTACTATGATGCAAAACGCTATCAGTTGGTTTGAAATTCCAGCCATCGATCTGGACCGCGCCACCACATTTTACGAAGCCATCTTCCAGATAAAAATGGTGCCCTTAGACATGCCCTCTTTCCGCATGAGAATGTTCCCCTTGCAGGATATGATGACAGGGGTAGGCGGCACGCTCATCGAAAGCGGTGGCTATCATACCCCCTCCGAAACACTGGGGCCACTTATTTATCTTAACGCCAATCCTGATGTGCAGATCGTACTTGATCGCATTGAAGCTGCCGGCGGAAAGATCCTCGTTCCCAAAACGCAGATCTCTCCCGAATACGGATTCATGGGTGTGTTTCTTGACACCGAAGGAAATCGCATGGCACTTCACTCTATTTAACATAATGTTGTGGCAGATTACAATGAAAAGAAAAAAAACGATTCTGCTTTGTTTCGCCCTGCTTGGCTCCATTGCCACCATGGCACAAAGAACTGAACAACTGCCCTTAAAAAGTTTCACCGGTCACTGGAAACTGGATATTGATTCGGTTAAAAGATTCGAAGAATGGAAGTTGATAACCAGTAACCATCTTAAAGGCTGGCATTATAAAATTCAGCAACAGGATACCATTCCAATGGAATTTCTTGAAATTCGAAAAATAAAAGGAAAATGGGCCTATGTTGTGCGCGCGGCCGGAGAATCAAAAGAAAAAGAGGTACTATTCTTTCTTACCAAAGTGAAGGAGGGTTCTTACTATTTTGAAAACAAAGCCAATGAATATCCCAAACGTATTGTATATGAACTAGTGGATACAAAAAAAATGAATGCCTGGATCGATGAGGGCGATGTACCGAACTCGTTCCGATTAAATTTTCCCTTTATAAAATTAAACTGATTCTATGCAATCAAAAGCTACCACTGTCGAGGCGTATTTAAGCGAATTACCTGAAGACCGGCAAGCTGGTTTTCGAAAATTACGCAATGCCATAAAAAAGAATTTGCCCAAAGGATTTAAAGAAGTAATGCAATATGGAATGATCAGTTATGTGGTACCGCATACGCTTTATCCTGCAGGCTACCATTGTACCCCTGAATTGCCCTTGCCTTTTTTATCCATTGCTTCGCAGAAAAATTTTATCGCTCTTTACCACATGGGTATCTATGCCGATCCTGTTTTACTCAAGTGGTTTACGACAGCATTCGGCAAGCAAAGCACCAAAAAACTGGATATGGGAAAGTCCTGTATCCGTTTCAAAAAAGCTGAAGATATTCCGCTTGATCTGATCGGGGAATTAAGTGGGAAAATGACGGTGGAAGATTGGGTGGAGAGGTATGAGAAGATGTACAGGAAGAATAAGAAATAAGGAATGAGAAATAAGGAATAAGAAAGGGGGGCGATGGATTGGGGGAGAGGTTACCCAATTATCAATTATTTATTATTAATTATATTGATAATAAATAATTGATAATTACTCAACCGGCTAAAACCTTAAGCAACGCATCCACATCCTCTCGCTTAAACAACTGTGTGCCATGCCCCATCGTTGCGGCCGATCCGCAGGCAACACCCCATTGCAAGGCTTCGCGCAGGGAGAGATTTTTTTGAAGGGCATAGGTAATACCGGCCACCATGCTATCGCCGGCACCCACGGTACTGTTCTTTTCTACTTTCGGCGCTTTTACAAAATGTTTTTCTTCATTGGTAACCAGCCAGGCACCATCAGGCCCCATCGACACCACCACTACCTGCGCATAGCCATCACGGATAACCTGGTTGGCCGCATCATCCACTTCATTGGGCTGCAGATAATCAACATTGAGCATCCGGCATAGCTCACCAATATTGGGTTTGATCATAAAGGCATTACGGCCACGAAGAGCCTGCAAGGCCATACCACTGGTATCCACAATACAACGGGCTCCTACAGCCGCTGCATTCTTTACGATCAATCCATAGAAATGATCGGGCAAACCGGGAGGTAAACTTCCGCTGGCCACAACAAAACTGGGAGCGAAAGCCCTGATCTGATCTACCAGTGTAATGATTGCTTGCTCTTGCACTTCCCTGCCGGGAAAGGTGAATCGAAACTGATCATTGGTTTCAGATTCCAGAACGATCCAATTCTCCCTGGTTTCTACCTTCGAGTCCACTGCATGAAACAGAATTCCATCTTCCTTTAGCAGGGAACAAAGCATGTTCCCGTTGTTCCCTCCTGCAGGAAACAGCGCGATCGAAGTGGTATCTAATTTGCTTAAGGCTTTTGTTACATTAATGCCACCGCCCCCTGCTTCATTAACTACTTCTGTGCAACGTAACTTACTCTCCGGTTTCATTTTGATCACCGAAGAACTCTTATCAATACATGGATTGAGGGTAACTGTTAAAATCATGATGTTGGGTTGCTTTGTGCGGCGTCCTTAAGTACATTATCAATTCGCTGCCGTAAGGTAACAGCATCTGTATAACCACGCGCCACAAGATAAAATTTTGAATCGGCTGTTTGAATCAGAACAGCCGGAAAACCGGTAACCTGCAATTGCTTGCAAAGCGAAAAATCGTAATACGCTTTCTCTTTATAATCGTCGGAATGAAGTTTCGCATAAAACTCCTCCGCATTCAGATCATATTTCTCGAGTAAATGTCGATAAGCTTCATCATCACAAAGATCTCTTCCTTCATAATTCAACGCATACTGCAGATCAGCGGCAAATTCAACCTGCCTTGCGGGATGATATTCCTTAAAAACAGAAAGAGCGATAGCTGGTTTCTCCGATGCGGGAAACCAGTCGCTCTTATCTGGATTAAATATATGCCAGAGGAAATCCTGACCGAATTCAATACCGGTCATTTCCTCCACCGTTTTATACGCTTTGGCTATATAGCCTGCCATCGAACTAATAGGCTTCGGATTTTCAGCATCGATCATACCGCCACTCAGCACTTCAAAATCCAACTGATCACGGTAATCATTGGCCACTTGCTTTATGACCGGACTAAATCCGTAACACCAGCCACAATAGGCATCATAACAGTAAATTACTAAAGGTCGCATACGCAAA
Source organism: uncultured Chitinophagaceae bacterium (assembly GCA_964555605.1). Taxonomy (GTDB): domain Bacteria; phylum Bacteroidota; class Bacteroidia; order Chitinophagales; family Chitinophagaceae; genus Endoryza. Next base: position 23,819 of record CAZKSY010000024.1, read on the forward strand.
GGTACAACCGGCAAGGCGAAATCAAACAGCTTCTTACCTATCCTCCTCTGCGGCCTCTTTCACCCGATGCACCTCTGTTGTTACCTGCATTACCTGATCCGTTTGAATTTCCGCCACGGTTTCCAGACTGACGAGACGGCTCGTAACTTCTTTGCGGACCCGATTCCTGCGTTCTTGTTGACTGAGGGGGTCGGCTTTCCTGTTCCCTGGTTCTGGACTCTCGTACAGGAGGTTGATTGTTTCCTGGTTGACGTTCCGGTGCATTTCTCCTTTCTACCACAGGGCCTCGGTTATCCGGAACCACCGGAGCATCATTGCCAGATCGTGAATCTCTTCCACTTCGTTCATTTGCAGGGACGCGTTCATTATCTCTACGATTCCGCACATCAGGTGGATCATTTCGGAGATCACGCTGATTCTCTATCCGTCCATTTCCATTGGGAAAGGGATTCCTGTTCCGGTCGTTGCCATCATTTCCACTGCGTGCCTCACGACCCGGTCTTTCATCCTGACGATTATTATTGCCTCTGTTATTGGTTGGATTGTTACGGCCATTATTATCACGACCACGATCGTTGTAATTTCCGTTATTAGGTCTGTTGTCACGGCCACGATCGTTATAATTATTGCCGCCACGATTATCGTACCGATCGTTATTATTTCTGCGGTCATCATTTCTTACCCAATCACGTCCCCGATAATCGGAATGGCGTTGATTGTCGCGACTGCGTACATCACGGCGGTAATTATAAACATTGTTGCTATAGTTGATATAGGTATTATTCACATAATAGTTATTCTGACGATAACGATCATAGCGGTAATAATTACGTTCGCAGTAATTGGGTCGATAATAAGAAGGACCCCACCAACCACCGCGGTACCAGGAATTATATCCGTAATTGTTTCCATAATAATGCGGATAACTGTTGCCGATTCCTATATGAAACCAGCCAAAGCTGATATCAATACCAAAACCCCAGCCCACCCAGGGGGCATAACGCATATTATACCCCCAGGTACAAGGACGTGCATAGTATCGATGACCACGCCAGGGTCGGTAGTAATATCCGGTACCATAAACGATCGTAGGCCCATAAACATAGCTGTTCAGATAGCCGGGCGTATAGCCCATATAAACATAATCGGGTGCCACTTCATAGATATACACATATTTCAAATGATAAACAGGATAACGCGGGGGTATCAGGTATACTTCATAAGGACGTTCCACACTTACCACCCAGGGGCCACGGGCAGAATAAGATTCAAACCAAACGCCGTTATCCACTGCGTAATAACGGTTCCGGTAACGAAGTACACTGTAAGGACTGTTCACTGCATAATGTAAACGGGTGCCCTCGATCGCCTCAAACTCAGGATCTCCATCGTAATCAACATTCATTGTAGCCGAGCGGCGGTCTACCCTGGCCGTTTGAGGTAATTGAGCCTCCTCAATGGCATCGCGTGCTGCGGCCGTACCGGCCACACTGGCTAAAACGGATTCTTTCTCCGATCCATTTGGAATGCGCGCAAAATCGCCCGGCAATGCATCCGCAGAAATATATTGCCATTGTCCGCTTAGAGTACGGGAGCGATACCAGCGACCGGCCAGCAGCACATAGTACTGTTGCGTTTTAACATCCATAAAAATATCATCTTCGGTATTACTCACATAAAGAAGGTCGGTTCCCTGTACAGCAGAAAACTTTGGTTCACCCTGGGTTTGCAGCAACTCTGCCGGACTGGTGGTGACGATTATGGAAGAGATATTATATTCAGCCTTTTCATAGGCGGTATTAGCCTTTTTATACGCCTCATTAATCGAAAATTCAATGCTATGTAAAGAAGAAGGTACTTCGGTAGTATAATTATACGGGCCCGTTGCTGCTGCTGCACGATACCAATGTTTGCCGCCGTATAAATAAAAATTATTATTACTATGCCTGATGATCGTAAACGGTGAATTCACTACTGTTTCCATTGCCCATTCAGGGTGCACCTGGAGGCGCGCAGGGCCATCTATATTTACGAGAATGGCTGGTTTTTGAGAATAGATGATCTGCGGCGCTGTAGTACTGATCTCACCGGCAACCTTTCTTTCCTCTGTAGTAATTTTTAACTGCTCATTGAGTTTGCTTCTACTAAGGCGAATGTTCCAATCAGCCACCTGCGATTCAATCAGGGCGCGTATTTCACCGGATCTTGCTTCCGACGTTTCATCAGGCATTTTAATGGAATTGATATGTATCTGACGGGCATACCATTCATGGCCACGATCGTCGAGCGTGGCAGAAAACCAGATCACCCCAAAAGCCGGATCTTCCTGACCCTTCTCCTGATAAGCGATGGCCGCGCGGGCCTGCAGGTTATTTCCCGATAAGGATTCTGCCTGCCATTCAAACATTTTCAATTGTGCGCCCGAAGGGGTGCGCTGCTCTTTGGGCCAGTCGCTCTGCGCAAAAAGCCCCGTTACCAGTAAACTGTTTAATAATAGTGGAAGTGTAAAAAGGAGTTTCATGTACCTGCATTTAGGGTGAGCAATAGTTGTAACGCTAACTATTAGAATGAAAACTCCGTGCCCGCAGATGCAGAAAAATGATAAAGTTTTGTAAAGGAAATGTGAATGTTTCTTTTAGCGATTGGTCACTTTCTCATACGCTTCGTCGTAATCTTTTCGTAAGGTACCCATCCAGCGATCCCAGAAAAGAAAGTAGAGACCATAATTTCCTTTAAAGAACTGGTGATGCTGATTGTGATTCACCGAGGTATTGATCCATTTGCCCAACCAGTGTTTATTAAATCCTTTGGGGTATAATTCCCAACCGGTATGTCCATATACATTGTAAATGATCATGAATAAAAAGAAAACCGGCAAATGAATTTTATGAATCGGAATAGTAAAAAGAAACAGGACCACAATGCCTACTTCCAGGACGGCTTCTAAAGGGTGAAAGGCATAGGCAGCCCATGGAGAGGGATTGGTAGAGCGATGATGCAGCAGGTGCACATATTTAAATAATGCGGGATGATGGATCAGCCGGTGCATCCAATAAAAATAGGTGTCGTGCATGAATAACATTAAGGGAAATGCCAGAATGAAATAAGTAGTGCCCCATTCATTTAAATCACTGTAGTAGGTAGTATGGGGCCGGATGTTGTTATCGTGTATAAGAAAAAGTGGAACAAAGGAGAATAGCAATATCGTAAAAACGGAATAAAGAACCTCCCTGAAATAATCCTTTTGTGTCGGAAAATTTGCCTGGATTTTCTTTATGCTGATGCGGGGTCTGAGTATTATATAGCATAAAACAAATGCAATGCCCGCAAACAAAAAATACCGACCACCGATAAGTCGGACTACCTTTAAATAAAATTCCCAATCCATTTATTGAAGATAAAATTATTGTCCGGCTAAAAATAAGGCTTCGGCGCGGGACACAAGTTTTACGGGTTTATTCAGATACCCATTAAACCCCACTTTTAATAAGGAATTACCGAGGTCCTCGTCAATACCAGCCGACATCGCATATACAGGAACGGTAGTATTATTCAGCTCTTTACGTATGGTTTGAACCAATTGCTTTCCACTTATCAGCGGGATATTCAGGTCCATGAGAACCAGATCAAAGTCTCCCCGCTGAATGGCCTCTAAGCCCATTTGGCCATCGGTAGCCTTCACAACAGTAAAGCCTTGCTGTGAAAACTGCGATTCCAGAATGATCATTGTGAGCGTGTTATCTTCGATCAGTAGAACTTTCTTATTTAACTGATTGATTTTTATCATAATGATTATCCTTTAGTAGGGCGGCGGGTTATTCAGTAGTTTTACTTAATAATTACAGCTCTTAATACTATAACTACCTAAAGTTCCGTAACTTTTAGTAATTAGCAAGTTATCCAATTAATAACTTTTACAAAATTTACATATGAGCAGCTCCGTACAACCCATTAGTGTGGTAATTATTGAAGATCACAAGCTGATCGCCGAAGCCTGGAAGTCGATGCTTGAACTACACGACCGCTATCAGGTTATGGGTGTATTTCATAATCCCATTGATGGAGCCGAGCAGGTAAAATTACTGAGACCTCAGGTGTTATTAGTTGACATAAACATGCAACCGATCTCTGGGGTAGAAGTAACAAAACTCGTACGTAAGTATAGTCCGGGCACACGTATCATTGCCGTATCATTACTTACTCAGCCAGCCATTGTTAAAAAAATATTCAAGGCCGGCGCCATGGGATACCTTACCAAGAGTTCCGATAAAAAAGAACTGTATGAAGCTATCAATGATGTATTGAATGGTAAACTGTTTGTTTGTAGTGAAATTAAAAACATCCTTACGCAGATCAACCTCACCAACGAAGAGGATAATAAAAAACCCGACCTTAATAAATTATCTGAAAGAGAACTGGATATCGTCCGCCTTTTAAGAAAAGGATATTCTTCTAAAGATATCGCTGAAGAGTTATCATTATCTGTTCGCACAATTGATGCTCACCGTTATAATATTCTGAAGAAGCTCAACCTGAAGAATGTTACAGCGCTGGTAAATCTGGTGAACGACGAAGGAATTTTATATTAATCCAGACTTTGTTCCGGTGGTAGCTTCTTGTGAAAAGGCAGGCTAAAGAATACATGCACGCCATTTCCGGGCTTTGAATGTATCGAGATCTTTCCCTGATAGGAATCAATTCGGGTTTGAATGCTTTCAAAGCCTACACCTTTTTTTACTTTCCGCATATTGAATCCTTTGCCATCATCGCGATAATCAACGGTACAATTCTTTGTACCAATGGCAATGTTTATCACCACGGAGTTGGCTTCGGCATACTTGATGGTGTTATTGGTGAGTTCCTGTAATATCCGGAAGATTACATGCTTTTGATCAACAGACAGTTTAAGATCCAGTTCTGCAGGATAGGCTTCTACCTCATATTTCAATCCCTTCATATTCGCATAATGCTTCAATGATTCAGTGATGATCTCGAGTAGCGATTTGGTTGTATCCAGGGCTACGGGTATCAGCGTACGGGCCAGTTGGCGTACCTCGGCAATAGCATTATTGAGCAAACTGCGGGTATTCTCCACGATCTCCTGTGGGTTCAGGTTACGATCTAATAACAACTGCATGTTCAGCGAAATATAAGCAAGCAATTGCCCCAGGCCATCATGAAGCTCGCGGCCAAGTGTTTGCTTTTGCCTTTCCTCTGTTCGAATACTTACCTGCAGCATATTCCGTTGACGCTGTACTTCCTTTTCATATAGCCGTACTTCCATTTCCAGCAAAGGAGTAATATCCCAGTGAATACCGGCGGAACCGGTAACTTTTCCGGATTGATCCGTTAAGGGAGCGGCACTTATAAGAAGGGTTCTGATCACACCATCTTTTCGCTTGATCGGCATTTGATACACTTCCGCCAATCCATCCAAACGATGATGATTCTTTAATTTCATTTCTTCTCTGTTCGATAAATCCGGTAATAAGAACGATTCCGGATTCACCCCATGTAATTCTTCTGCCGTATATCTGGTCATTCGACAGAAAGACTCATTTACAAAAGTTACTTCGCCTTTATGGTTCACTTCCATATAGCCGAGATCCATATTGTCGATGAGACGGCGGTATTTCAATTCGCTGGCCCGCACCTTCAGTTCCTGAACCTTCTTTGATTCCAACATGCGTGCGCTGAATTGAATCGCCACTACCTGAGCTCCCTTTTTAAGGGGATAACAATGTACATCAAACCATTGATAAGCTCCATCCTTACCCTGCACACGCAGTTCCAGATGAGCTGAAGTGGTTTCCTCATTCCATAATTTCTGTATGTTCTGAACGAATGCATCCTGATCTTCTTTATGACAGAAATTGGTGAGCCTGTTTCCAATTACCTCTTCCTGCGAATATTGTAGTATTGTTTCACAGGAAGGCGATACATAAATGATATTATAGAGGTCGTCGCTTAACGCAATAATATTCCGGGAATGCTCGACCATCAGTTTAAAATCGGCCTCCGGTGCAGCAAACGAATCAGCATCCTGAAAAACACACCAATAGCCATCACGCCCTTCAAGAGTGTGCGGTTTTAATTCCAACAGTAACGGATGTTTGTTTCCCAATGTATCCACAAACGTAAACAGTCGCGTAAAAGCAATGTTTCCGCTTTTAACCATATCCAGATATAATTCGAGAGCAGCGGCCTGTTCGGGGAGGATCAACGATTGTAATGGTTCCCCAAACTTTACTTCAGACGGCTCGATCCCCATAAACCGGCAAAATCCGGCATTCAGATAATCAATACAAAACCGCATATCCAAAAATCCCATTCGCACGGGAAGTGAATCAAGTAGCTTATAGCAGCTTTCTGAAAAACGCGGTTCGTTATGTAATGATGGGGTTATCAATGGTTCGTTGTTGTTAAAATTCGAAGTGCTTTCGGCAATCTAAACATTATACCCATTTACCCAACTAAGGTCACTAATATTTGCTAAAATTCCTATGCGTCATATAAGTAGTTATTATTATTTGTTCCGAAAAGCCGGAGCGGCTTCGCTTAATTTTCCAATGACACATACTCTACAGAATGACGTTCGCCTCATTCTTCAAATAATCAATTACTAAGTTTAAATACTTAGTAATTATAGGCATTTAATCTGTCATTGCTTATTCTCTTATTGCTTAGGTATCGTATCTGTTCTACCTTAAAGTTTTGATTAAACCCATCCTTAAGGAGCCGTACCCGATCCAAATTCAAATGAAATGAATATATCCGCCTATCATATCGGTTCCTGGTCTGTTTCTCCTGATCTGATCCTTCATAGTGACAGCTCCATCCTGAATGATCTCAAAATTGAAAACAGTCGTTTTCAATCTGTTTTTATTACAGAAGATATCAATGAACTATTTAATGCCGTTCTTGCTACCATCAAAGAAGGTCGTTCCCGAACGCTTCTGATACATAAGAAGCAGCCCGCCATTAAGAATGAACACATCAATCTCGTTCATGTCTCTTTGCATTCGACACCGCAAAGCATTGTGGTAAAAATTGAGCTCTTTCTAAAACCAGGTACTGCAGATTTTGATAAAGACGCTTTTAGCCATATCAACATTTTCAGTTCGATCTTTCGTAAAACACCCGAATACTTCGTCATTTTTAATAATAATCAGGACGCCATTCTGGTGAGTAATCAGAAAAAGGAATGGTCCGGCACCGCGGAATTAAAAAAAGCACCCGCCATACCCATAGACACCAATTCGGCCGAATATGTGAATGAACTGGCCAAATCGTTTCGGGAAAAACGATTTGTGATGTTACAGCAAAAGCAATTGACGGAAGACGGTCATCCGGTATTGCTGATCTTCGAGCCGCTGGTTAACGACAAAAGCGAAGTGCTTTACGTATATCTTTTTTGTTATAATATCGTTGATCTGAACACAGCCGACATGATCGTGCTCAATCAGTTTCTGGCGATCGAATCGGCCATGGATGGTATTGCCCTTTTAAATGAAAAAGGGGAGTATACCTATCTCAACAATGCACATGTTAAGATCTTTGGGTATGAAACAGAACAGGAGCTGATCGGAAAACCCTGGACAGCCATTTATGGGCCGGAAGAAATCGAACGCATCAGCAATGATCTGTTCCCCTTACTGATGGCCAATGGTAAATGGACCGGTGAAACAAAGGGTCTGTCAAAACAAGGCAATACCGTAATACAGGATATTTCATTGACAAGCCTTCCAAACGGTGGCCTGGTGTGTGTGTGCCGCGATGTGTCGGAACGCAAACGACACGAAGTACAACTGGAGCTAAACGATCGCATTCTCCGGAACACCCATTCAATGATCATCATCACTACAGCAGATCGGAAAATTGAGTGGGTAAATGAAGCATTTTGTCATATGACGGGCTATACACCCGAAGAAGTGATCGGGCGATCCCCCGGTAGCTTTTTGCAGGGAAAAGAAACAGAAAAAGTAACTGTTTCCTATATGCGTAAACGCCTGGAACAGAAATTACCGTTTACCTGCGAAACGATTAATTATACAAAGTCTGGTACGCCTTATTGGATAGAGATCAAGTGTCAGCCTTTATTTGGGCCGGATGGAACATTAGAGAAATATTTTGCCATCGAGGAAGATATCACCTACCGCAAACAAACCCAGATGGCTTTGCGTAAAAGTCAGATACTGCTGGAAACAGCCATGGAAGCATCGGGAAATGCTGTTTGGGAATGGGATTTGAAAACCAATAAAATCACTTCACTAAACCTCAAGAGTTTACTTGGTTATGAAGAGGACGATATTATAACCGAAGCTCAGGAATACCTGAGCTGGGTACATCCCGACGATAGGTTGAATGCGGCTGGATTCCTGGATCTGTATACCGGTGGAAACCGACAATACGGAGAACATCAGGAACGAATCAGAGTAAAATCAGGTGAGTACATATGGATATTGCAGAGAAGTCGGGCCGTGGAGTGGGATTCAGATGGCAAACCGACCCGTGTAGTGGGAACAGCCATCAATATCAATCCTTTGATCACTATGACGCAACAATTAGCGATCAGTGAGGAAAGATGGAAGATTGCTTTGGAAGGATCGGGTGCCGGCATTGGTGAAATTGATCTCGAAAACAGAACTGTATGGTATTCGCTGAAAGCCGCCCATTTACTGGGTTATGCATCGCCAGATGAAATCGCAGCAGGATATGACGATTTTATTGAAATGATTCATCCGGATGATCAACCAGGCGCTGCAGAAAAATTATATAAATACCTGCAGGGGGAAGCCTCCACTTTTGAGGCCGAATTCAGACTGAAATGTAAAGACGGATTGCATCGCTGGTACGATTTTCATGGGATCATTTCCAAAAGAAACACAGACGGCTCTGTTAAATCGTTCATCGGATCTGCTTATGATATTACAGATCGCAAACTTTTTGAAGAGAAGCTCCGGCTTAGCGAGGAGCGCTGGAAATTTGCGATTGATGGTGCCAGTGCCGGTATTTGGGACTGGGATATATTAACCAATACGGTCTATTACTCAGATAAAGCAAAGGAACTCCACGGAATTTTTGAGTCAGGCAATATTTTTCCGGCACAGACCTATTTTGTTGAAAAGCTTTTTCAGGAAGACCGGTTACGGGTAGTAGAAGAGGCATATCGAGTGATCTCCGGCAATATAGATCGTTTAGAAACAGAATACCGGATCGTTCATGAAGAAAAGGGGTTGCGCTGGATCAACGACCGAGCCATGGTGGTTAACCGTGATGAAACGGGTAAAGCGAACCGGGTGATCGGGATCTTTTTTGATGTAACGGAGAAAAAGTTACTTGATGAAAAACTGCGGGAAAGTGAACAGCGATGGATCTTCGCACTGGAAGGGTCATCAAGTGGCGTATGGGATTATAATTTGCTTACAGGAGAAGTATTCTATTCAAAAAAACTAAAAGAACTTTTAGGATATACTGCAGAAGAACCGTTCGAAAATAGTATCAAAACCTGGAATACACTCGTACATCCGGAAGATGTGGCCATGGCAAATGAACAGATTATTCGGTTTGTAAATGGCAGCACGACCAGTTATGAAAATGAACAGCGTGCCCTGCATAAAGATGGAAGCTATCACTGGTATTTGAATAAAGCTATTATTGCAAATAAAGATGAAAATGGAAAGGCTATTCGTTTGATCGGTACAGTTACAGATATATCGAATCGGAAAAAGAATGAGCTGGAGTTGATCAAGGCCAAAGAAATGGCAGAAGGTTCAGCCAAAGCAAAGCGCTTATTCCTGGCCAATATGAGTCATGAGATACGCACGCCTATGAATGCGATTCTGGGCCTTTCAGAACAACTGCGTTCCAGCCTGCTGCATCCCGATCAGGAGTTCCTGATCAATATTATCAATGATGCCGCCCGCAGTTTGCAGGTACTGATCGATGATATTCTCGACTTTTCAAAAATAGAAGAGGGAAAACTGTCGCTTGAATATATTGACTTCGATCTGCATGAACAGGTTCGACGGATCATTTCAATGTTGTTGCATAAAGCGCAGGAAAAAAACATTTCGATCCGGATGGAATTCGACTGGAAGATTGCGCATATTGTAAAAGGCGACCCCAACCGGCTTAGTCAGGTCCTTATCAATATAGTTGGTAATGCCATTAAATTCACCCGGGAAGGTTATGTACATGTAAATTGCCGGTTGGAAAACAGCTCCGATCAGAAACAACTGGTAAAGATCACCGTAGCAGATACCGGTGTGGGTATGACGGAAGAAAGTTTATCAAATATTTTCACTGAGTTTTATCAGGAGGACCAATCAATTGCCCGAAAATTTGGCGGCACAGGTCTGGGACTTTCGATTTCAAAAAACCTGGTGGAATTAATGGGTGGCGACATCAGCATTGAAAGTGAAAAAAATATAGGTACCCAGGTGCATATCAAATTACCTTTCGACACAAGCGAAAATAAATACCTGCCCGTAAACAAACCTGATGAGTATATTAATCGAGCTGCTTTTGACAATAAACGTATCCTATTGGTTGAGGATAATAAAGTGAACCGGATCGTGGCGAGTATCATTCTGAAGAAAATGAACATGATTATCGATGAAGCTGAAAATGGAAAAGTGGCGCTATATTATACTCAGGAAAATAAATATGATCTTATTTTAATGGATCTTCAGATGCCGGAAATGGATGGCATCACCACCACGAGGATCATTCGGGAAAACAATATCAATACCCCCATCATCGCATTAACGGCAAATGCGATTCAGGAAGAGCTGGAAGAATTGATGCAAAAGGGATTCAACAGTTATCTGGTGAAGCCTTTCGAAGAGAAAAAACTCTTGCTCAAAATTCAGGAACAAATTGCTTCGCCTGCCGAAATATCAGAAGCATTACAAAACCAAACTGTAGTAATTAAAAAAGAACGGAATTCCATCCGGAAATCACTCTTGCTTAGCGGGGGAGGCAATGAAGAAATGCTGAACGTACTGGTAGAGGCGTTAAAAATGGAATTGAATGACGCGATCATTTCCCTTCAAACGGCCATTGATAAAAACGATACACTGATGATCAAAAAGATCGCCCATAAGCAAAAATCAATGTTACTTAGTTTGGATATCAGTGATGAATCTGAAACCATTCACTTTCTTTCCAAAATGAATACTAATGATATTGAAAATAATGACATCAGGGAAAAAGCCATACGATTATTCGCCTTTTTTAAGTCGTTACGGGAAGACACGCTACGCGAGTTTCCTGAACAATTGAATTAACTTAACATAATGTCCTACAAAATCAGCTTATTGATATTTCCAATTACGTTGTTTTGATTCGGAGAGCCATTCTATAGATTGCTCAAGTCGCTTATTACGGGTGGCTTCTGTTTTTGCCTCATCCACCCATTGTACATATTCCCGTTTACAACTTGGACTGGATGCTTCAAAGAAAGCAGCGGCTTTTTTATTCTTTTTCAGGGCGGCTGAAAAATACGGTGGTACGATCAGTTCCTTCACCGGCTTTTTAACCTTTTCAACTTTCACACCGGCAGCATTCAGTTTCATGGCCTCTTTTATCCATCCCAAAATTTTTTTATCTGAAGGAAGTTGATCAATGGATTCTATACGACCTAAATGGCCCATGGCCGTTTCGCCTTTTGCTTGCTCCAGTAAAGAGGGGTCTTTGAACAGAGATGCTTTCCAGAAACCAAAAGCACAATGCTGTTTAAAGGCAGCCATACTGCACATCATTTCTCCTTTGTAATCGAAATGCGGGAAACTCCATTTCATGGTTTCTTCCACTTCCGGGCAGGCCGTATGAACCAGCGACCGGTAGTGATTTAAAATAGGCTGTGCGAAAGGGGCTGCTTTTTTAATGTAAGCATCAATACGGGGATCTTTCTTTGCCATATTGCTACAGGTTTTAATGTGCTTCCAACCAGTTACTACCCTGACCGCATTCGGCAATTACCGGTACGGCATGAGGTAACACAAGCGCCGATTGCATATTTTCCAAAATTAACGGTTTCAACTCGCCCACTTCATCCAGCGCGGCATCAAATACCAATTCATCATGCACCTGCAGGATCATGCGACTTTTCATTTTCTCTTTCTGCATGGCTGCATAAACCTTCTGCATGGCCAGCTTGATCATGTCGGCTGCTGTACCTTGTATCGGGGAATTGATCGCATTTCGCTCGGCAAATCCGCGAACAGTGAAATTGGAAGAATTAATATCGCGTAACCAACGCTTCCGGCCCATCAGCGTTTGTACATATCCGTTTTCTCTGGCATAATTGATAGTATCATCCATGTATTGCTGAATCCCGGCAAATTGTTTCTTGTAATTATCAATGATCTCCTTGGCCTCCGTGCGGCTGATCCCCAAATTATCTGCCAGTCCGAATGCCCCCTGACCATATATAATACCAAAATTCACGCTTTTGGCTTTATATCGCATTTCTTTGGTAACCTCATTTTCTGCCACATTATACACTTTTGAGGCAGTGGCCGTATGGATATCTTTCCCATTTCGGAAAGCCTCACACATGGCAGGATCTCCACTGATGGCAGCTACAATACGCAGTTCTATTTGTGAGTAGTCGGCTGATAATAATACATGCTTGTCATCGCGTGGAATAAATGCTTTTCTGATCTCCTTGCCTCTTTCGGTACGTACGGGTATATTCTGCAGGTTGGGATTGTTACTGGATAAACGACCCGTTACGGCCACTGCCTGAGCATAGGAGGTATGTACTCTGCCTGTTTTAGGATTTACCATTTCCGGTAGCGCATCCACATAGGTGGAGCGTAGTTTCGTGAGCTCACGGAAAGCCAGAATATCGGCGACAATTGGATTGGTAGAAGCCAGCTTCAATAGTACGTCTTCACCCGTAGCGTATTGACCTGTTTTGGTTTTTTTTGCTTTGGGATCCAACTGGAGTTTATCAAACAATACTTCACCAAGTTGTTTTGGTGAAGCCAGATTGAAACGTACACCCGCCTGTTTATATACACTCTCTTCGGCGGTTTTGGCCTCTTTTTCTAACTGAAAAGAATAGTCGCTCAGAAAGGCAGTGTCGATACGGATGCCCTCAAATTCCATAGCAGCCAACACTTTCACCAAAGGGTTTTCGACCTCATAGAAAACCCTTTCGACCTCTTTTTCCTTTAATTGGGGGAGGAAGAGTTGTTTGAGTTGAAGAGTGATATCAGCATCTTCGGCTGCATAATCCTTGATCTTATCTAATTCCACATCGCGCATGGTCCCCTGGTTCTTGCCTTTCTTTCCGATCAATTCATCAATATGTACCGGCTCATAATGCAGGTATTGAGCGCTTAAGTCATCCATGCCTCTTTTCCCATCCGGATCGATCACATAATGCGCCAGCATGGTATCGAAAATATTTCCCTTCAGTTCAATTCCGTACCATTTCATCACCAGCATATCATATTTCAGATTCTGACCGATCCAGGTTTTGGAACCATCATTGAACAAAGGAAGAAAGGATTGCAGTAATGTATGCGTAGCGTTTTGATCGGCAGGGCAGGGAACGTAATATGCTTCACCGGGTTTCCAGGAAAAACTCATACCTACCAATTCGGCACGATTGGCGTCGAGTCCGGTGGTTTCCGTATCAAAACAAATTTCTGATTGTTCTTGCAACAAAGCCACCAAATCGCTCACACCGGTAGCATCTGTAACCGCTATATAATGATGCTCTGTATTGGTAATATTTTTAGAAGCGGCAGCAGGCGCATTATTTTCTGTTTCTGCAATTGGAGTGGAGGCAACAGGCGATTCAATAATATTCCCGAACAGATCTGTTTGAACACCTTGGGGAATCTCTTTTTCAATAGTGGTCTTTTTTCCGGCAGGTAAAGGAACGGCCTCCCCTAAGATCCGCTGGCCCAGCGTGCGAAATTCCAGTTCAGTAAATACCTCCTTGAGGGCTTCCTTATTCCAGTCTTTAACCTTGAAGTCTTCCTCATGAAATTCAACGGGTACGTTGGTGATGATGGTGGCCAGTTTTTTGGATAAAATCGCTGATTCTTTCCCGTTACGAACTTTTTCGCCCATAGCACCTTTGATTGTACCAGCGTTCTCAAGTACGTTTTCCAAGGTCCCGAATTCAGCTAAAAGTTTGGCGGCTGTTTTTTCTCCTACGCCGGGGATTCCGGGGATATTATCTACGGCATCTCCCATCAGTCCGAGGATATCAATCACCTGGGATACTTCCTTAATATTCCATTTGGCACATACTTCTTCCGGACCCATGATCTCCGGATCCCCACCCTGATAACCGGGTTTATAGATGCGGATCTTATCTGAAACAAGTTGTCCATAATCTTTGTCGGGGGTTACCATATACACTTCATAGCCGGCGCGGGCGGCTTGTTGAGCCAGCGTACCGATCAGGTCGTCGGCCTCATATCCATCCAGTTCCATTACAGGGATATTAAAGGCCTGGATAATTTTTTTGATATCTGGAATGGCTGCAAGCAGGTCTTCCGGGGCTTCCTGTCGGTTGGCTTTATAATCGGCGAAGTCTGTATGTCTTTCGGTAGGGGCATGGGTATCAAAACATACGGCCAGATGTGACGGGTTTTGATTCTTGAGCAGGTCGATCAGGGAATTAGTGAATCCAAACTGGGCATTGGTATTCCTTCCCTTGGAAGTAATTCTGGGATTTCGGATCAGGGCATAGTAAGCCCTGAACACGAGAGCCAGGGCATCTAATAGAAATAGTTTTTTGCTCATAACCCGAAGGTAATGATTTCTAAAAGTGATGACCCAACTATTACAGGAAGGAATTGTACCCAACCAAGCGGCAATCTGTTGATTAATAAGACTTTGCCAATGTCACCAACGACTCACTGATTGATCATCATCACAGAACCTGTTTTGGTCTGTGCTTTCAGCGGGCTCTCTTTATGAATAAAATTGAGGTAGATGGCCAGGGCAAGAAGTCCGAAGGCGAAGATATTCAATACTTTACGACTATTTCTACGGTTGTTAAAGCGATTACGGCGGCTCATAAGAAAATTGGATGTTTTGGTATTATGTGGAAACACTTACTTAACGCACCGTAAACGCACTTATTGTGTTGAGGTTATATACAACCACAACGCTTTCTACTTCGCCATTTCCTCCAATTTCTTTTGCATATCAAACATTACATCTCTTAAACGCGCCGCTTCCATAAAATCAAGGTCTCGGGCCGCTTTTTCCATCTCCTTTTTCACCCTGGTGATGGCTTTTTCCATTTGTGGAATGGTCTGATATTGCACCTGCTCCTCGGCTACATTACTCAGCACGGCAGGTTCATTGACCAACGCATATGGATTCTCCGGATCATATCCCTTAATATCCAAAACCGAGGTTTGCGCAAATACCTGTTCCTTCGACTTGATAATGGTGCGCGGAGTTATCCCGTGTTCTAAATTATACGCCATCTGCTTTTCCCTGCGCCGGCTGGTTTCATCGATGGTTCGCTGCATGCTCTCCGTCATCTTATCGGCATAAAAAATAACGAGTCCATCTACGTTACGGGCGGCGCGTCCCGCTGTTTGTGTGAGCGACTTCTCATTCCGCAAAAAGCCTTCCTTATCGGCATCCAATATGGCTACTAATGAAACTTCGGGAAGGTCTAATCCTTCCCGCAACAAATTAACACCCACCAATACATCGATCTCGCCTAAACGAAGTTGCCGTAAGATCTCCACCCGTTCCAGTGTATCTACTTCACTGTGGATGTATTTACTTTTGATATTGATACGGTGCAGATACTTATCCATCTCCTCTGCCATGCGTTTGGTGAGAGTGGTAACCAGAACGCGATCGCCCTTGGTAACACGCTTGTCGATTTCATCCAGCAGATCATCGATCTGATTCACACTGGGCCGAATTTCAATGGGTGGATCCAGTAATCCTGTAGGTCGCACCACCTGCTCCACTACTATTCCTCCGCTTTTCTCCAATTCATAATGATCTGGGGTGGCTGATACAAAAATGGTCTGGTTCAACATGGACTCAAATTCATGGAAATTCAATGGCCTGTTGTCCAATGCAGAAGGCAACCGGAATCCATAATCCACCAAGACCAGCTTACGGCTGCGGTCACCGCCATACATACCACTTACCTGGGGAATGGTTTGGTGACTTTCATCGATCACACATAAAAAATCTTTGGGAAAATAATCAAGCAGGCAGAAAGGGCGGGTTCCGGGATGACGGCGATCAAAAAACCGTGAATAGTTTTCCACCCCATTACAATAGCCCAACTCACGGATCATTTCCAGATCAAAATTCACCCGCTCATTCAGTCGTTGCGCCTCTATATATTTTCCTGATTGTTTAAAATATTCCACCTGTGCCGCACATTCGTCCTGTATTTCGTATATAACCTGTTGCAGCATGTCTTTGGGAGCCAGATATAAATTGGCTGGAAAGATCGCAGCATTATCCATGCGCCCGATCCGTTTTCCGGTTGTCACTTCAAAACTCTCAATGGATTCAATTTCGTCTCCAAAAAACATGATGCGGTATCCAAAATCCACATAGGGTAAATTGATATCAACCGTATCCCCTTTTACGCGGAAGGTTCCTCTGCTAAACTCTGCCTGACTGCGGGAATACAGCGAGTTCACCAGTGCATGCAGGAAACCCTGACGGGAAATCGTTTGACCCTGATGAATCCGTATAATACCGTTCTCATATTCGGTTGGATTTCCCATACCGTAAATACAACTCACCGATGCTACCACAATAATATCACGGCGGCCACTCAGCAATTCTGATGTTGCCTGCAAACGTAACTTATCCAGTTCCTCATTTATCGATAGATCTTTCTCAATATATGTATCACTAACAGGCATATACGCTTCCGGCTGATAATAATCGTAATAGCTCACGAAATACCCCACTGCATTGTCCGGAAAAAACTGCTTGAATTCACCATACAGTTGCGCCACCAGCGTTTTGTTATGCGTGAGTACCAGCGTAGGCTTTTGTACGTTCTGAATTACATTGGCAATGGTAAATGTTTTACCACTACCGGTAACTCCTAACAACGTTTGATAGGTTTCTCCCGATTCCAATCCCTCGGTTAACTGCTGTATAGCAGTTGGCTGGTCACCCGAGGGAAGATAGGGCGCATGTAGTTTAAATGGCATAATGGAAAGTCTGCTGTTTGGTGCAACACATTTCGAATGGAAGGCTGGATGAAATACAGACAGAACCCTGCCTTCCATCCATGTTTAAAATTAACACGAAGGGTTTAATCTACATGGTGCCTTGAAAAGTTTCTCTGAAATAAAAAGGGAACTATTTCGATTTCAGATTCCGCTTTAAATAGGCATTATAATCAGGAATAGAAGCTTCGTACGCTTCATGCATTAAGGGTGAAGTGAGTAAGAAATCGGCCGTCGACCTGTTACTGGCCGTAGGTATATTCCAGGCCACCGCCAGCCGAAGCAGGGCCTTTACATCACTATCATGTGGTTGTGCTTCCATGGGATCCCAGAAAAAGATCAGCGCATCAATCTCCGATGTGGCGATCATTGCACCCAATTGCTGGTCTCCGCCCAGAGGGCCACTCAACAGCTTTTTAACCGGTCGGTCAAGCTTATCCTCCAGCAATTTACCCGTGGTTCCGGTGGCAAAAAGCTCGTGACGCGCCAGCGATACCTTATTATACTCAGCCCAATCAATTAAATCCTGCTTCTTATGATCATGCGCTACCAGCGCTATGCGCTTCCTTGACTGTAATATTCTACTTGTCTTCATATTGTATAATGTATTGATACCCCGATGCTGAAAAGGTAATCCTGTTTTGATGAATCTTTAACGGGCTAAAAATAATTTTGCTTCTAAATTGCCGTTTTCCACATTTGGGCACAAAAATTGTGGATAACTCAACCTTTCTACCCCATTACATTCTATGTTGAAGATCCTTTTAGCCGGCAGTTTATGCCTGCAAGCCTTTTTGTCTCTTGCCCAGGGCAATTCCGCTTCCGGTAGTCATTTCAATACCGGCAGCCTGCATCCTGAGTCCTTTATTACAGTTGCCCATTTTCAGGCATTCAACAAAGAACAGCATAAAGTAGGGTTGAGTTGGGAATTGAAAAACAATCTGATCGAATATATCTCCATAGAAAGAAGCAGTAATGGCCGCGATTTCGAAACCATAGCGGTAGTGAAACAGACTGCAGACAAAAAACAAATGGAATGGTTAGACGAACAAGTGCCTTCGGGTCGCATCAGTTACAGACTTAAGTGCAGCTTCCGAAACAGTTTTCAGTGCTACACCGCTACCGTATCCACCACTGTTGCCGGGGTGCTGGCCTTTCGTTTCTACCCCAACCCGGTAGATCAGATCCTCATTCTTCGTTCAGAACAACCGGTAGATATTTCCATTTTGGATGCCAACGGAAAACTACGCATCAGTCAAACCCAACTGAGTGGTCTTCAGTGGATTAATGTTGCTTCCCTCGAAAAGGGTGTTTATCTGTTGCGTGTATTTCACCGCTCTTTAAATTCATATACGCAGGAACAACTGATTAAGAAATAAGCGTTTCACTATAATTCTTTGAAAATATTTTGCCTTTCTATTGCATTTATGGAAAATCAGAATTAGTTTTACCTCGGTTTTTCATAGGATATTGGATTTTAAAACGGGGCTGAATTTCCATTCGGGTCCCTTTTTTATTTTAGAGAAGTCTGTAACATGGAAATGCTCATTGGTATGTGTAGTGAGGTATGTGGTATGGATGAACAGCATTCCACAATACGCACCACCACAAACTCCAACCCTCACACCCCACAACATCTCCTAAAATCATACACACAAAAAAGCCCCGGCTTACGCCAGAGCTTCGATTCTACTTACTAACCCATCCTCCCGAAGAATCGGGACGATAAAATTTCGAATATTTTATTACGGTGCTGTCTGCATTTCTTTGATCTTCTCACGGATCTTTCCTTCAATTTCATTGGCCAGTTCAGGATTATCACGCAGCAACTGCTTCACCGATTCTCTTCCCTGACCGAGTTTATCGGAACCATAACTAAACCAGGAACCACTCTTATTCACAATGCCGAGTTCCACACCCATATCAATGATCTCTCCGGTTTTGGAAATTCCTTCTCCAAATACAATATCAAATTCCGCGGCACGGAATGGAGGCGCTACCTTGTTTTTTACCACTTTTACTTTCACGCGGTTACCTACGGCCTCATCACCATCTTTGATCTGCGCCATACGACGAATGTCCAAACGAACCGATGCATAAAACTTCAAGGCATTACCACCCGTAGTAGTCTCAGGATTTCCAAACATCACTCCGATCTTCTCGCGAAGCTGGTTGATGAACACACAGATCGTATTGGTCTTGCTGATCGTTGCTGTTAATTTACGCAACGCCTGACTCATCAAACGTGCCTGCAAACCCATTTTGCTGTCACCCATTTCACCCTCCAATTCACCTTTTGGAACCAATGCGGCAACGGAGTCAATCACTACCACATCCAGCGCACCGGACAGGATCAAACGATCCGCAATTTCCAACGCTTGCTCTCCATAATCGGGCTGAGAAATCAGCAGATTATCTACATCCACTCCCAAACGTTGTGCATACGCACTATCGAAAGCGTGCTCCGCATCAATAATGGCACACATACCGCCTTTTTTCTGCGCTTCGGCAATTACATGTATCGCAACAGTTGTTTTACCAGAGCTTTCAGGCCCGTAGATCTCAACAATACGACCCTTGGGGAAACCTCCCACGCCAAGCGCAGCATCAAGGCCGATAGAACCAGTGGAAACCACCTCCATCAACTGCTCCCCCCTTTCATTCATCATCATCACACTGCCCTTTCCAAAATCCTTATCGATCTTGTCTATCGTTAATTTTAACGCTTTGAGTTTTTCGCTGTTTGACATGGTAGTAAGTTTTTTATCAAAATTATTGTTTGACAAATGTAGGAGAAATTATCTTATCAACACTAATTTTTTTAGTAAAAAACAACTAATTTTTTTGGTTTGCTAATTTTCAGCTCCCCGGGCAGGGTGTATTCCGGGCAAAAAAAACCCGTTGACGCGACTCAACGGGGATCTTCCACAAAAAGTGGCAAAAAGATCGGAAAGGCAATGGATTATCAATGCACGGGTCAAATTGACGAATTTTTACGCTTCCCGGCAATACCACTAAGTGGTAGTTTTTTTAACGATTAGTGTTTGGAGGGCTGCTCTTTTGGGGTCATCTTTGCATAAATTACTTACCATGAAAAAGTTTTACATTCTTTTTGTTGCCACGCTTTTAACAGCGGGTGTATTTGCCCAGGATAAAGAAATCAAAGCTGCCGATAAAGGCGTAACCTATGGAGCCGGCACCACTGCCGATGGCGCGATCACCGCTGCCGATCTGGAGAAGAAAATGAAGGATGATAAATACCAGGGAAAAGTTACTGGTAAGGTAACCGAAGTTTGCCAGGAAAAAGGCTGCTGGATGAAGCTGGAACAATCCAACGGTCAAACCCTTATGGTCAAGTTCAAGGACTATGGTTTCTTTATGCCTAAAAATATTGTTGGTAAAGAAGTAGTTCTCGACGGCGAAGCTATTATCAAAAGAGTATCTGTAAAACAACAACAGCACTATGCCAAAGATGCCGGTAAATCGGAAGCAGAAATAAAACAGATCAAAAAAGAAAAGAAAGAACTGCAGTTTGTAGCGGCCGGGGTGTTGGTGTTGTGAGGGGATGAGAGGTGAGAGATGAAAGGTGAGAAGTGAGAGATTGAATATTTTTGATTAATTGAAATAAAAAATCCTCCCTGTTTTAAATAAACAGGGAGGATTTTTTTTATATGGAGATGCCGCAGCGTTCGTTACGGGATACAGTTGTACCAGAAAACAAGACCTGATTCTCAATTCATCTCCCCCTCTCACCTCTCACTTCTCACCTTTCATCTCTCACCTCTCA
>CAZKSY010000025.1:0-42443 GCA_964555605.1 uncultured Chitinophagaceae bacterium
TTTCTCTCATAAAATGGCGTTGAAATGGTAAATGGAATGGGATCAAAAGCGTAAACTGATGCCCATATTGATCGAATAATCTGCAAAAGCTGCATCTCCCTGCACTTTCACCCCGCCATCACGCGTGCGTAATTTGTCGGAATAACTCTGGGTGCGGTTACGTTGTAACGCAACAGGAGCGGTAGCAAAAGCCGTGAAACGCCTGAACTGGTAATTCACTCCGGGTTCTGCGGAGATCACATAACCGGGACGTCTGAAACCGGCACTTCCGCCGATCAGGTCTTCGGCCGGGATGCATTCCATGCGTACGCCGGCAGAAGCTGTTAAGCGTCCGGTAGTGATATTACCGCCCACGCGGATCATGTATTGATCGGGTACGCTCATGGTGCTGCTGCCATATTTAATCGCTGTAGCTGAAGCCACGCCTCCCCTGGCTGTAGAAACGCCATTTTGTTCGCGGGGATTACTCAGATAATAGAAATTACCATACACGCCAATGGTATGGGTAAAATTGTAATAGGCATTGATCTCTGCAGCAATACCGGTGCCCCCATCGCCCAATTGGATGGATTGATCCACAGGTCCTAATACGGATGTGGTATCATTTTTAAAGAAGAAGTCCTGTACCTGATAATCTCCGGTGGCAAACTTGATGCCCAGGCCTACCTGTACATTTCCTTTCTGGCTTTTGGCGGGATCGAATAACCAGTAATTGCCGCTTACGCGGATATCTCCCAATCCGAACGAATGTGTTTTGCGGCGCGCGTTGGGATTCGTACTGGCATTCCCGTAATGCTCGTACATCGAGGAACGGGTATTGGCCAGTAAGGGCAGGTCGAAGGTAAGCGACCAGCGGTTATTGAACTGACGCACCAGGGTGAGGTTCATGGCATGGGCCCAGTTGCGCACATCTGTCCCTTTTTCCACCCGTTCTTTTTGTTCTACCGTTCCCACATAGTGGCGAAATGATTTGAAATAACGGTAGCTGGTATTTAATTGCCAACCGCCTTTATTTTCTTTTCCGGCTTCCTGACGGGTGCAAACGGCCCCGGTACTTCTGATGGCTACGCAGCCTTGTGTATAGGCATAGATAGATAAGGTCACTGTAAAAATTACAGCAAATAGCTTTTTCATTTTGAGTTGAGTTGCTGGTTAGATAAGGCTGTTACTTTTTCAGCTTCAACCTTCTTACAGCCAATTCTCCAACTTTTTTACCGGCAGCAGCTCCGTTAACATTATCAAAGCGGTAATGTATGCCTCCGTATAATCGCGACATGGCAGCTTCTTGTGCCGCATGACGGAAGGAGGTTAACGTACGGTTTTTTATGCCAAACTCGAGGAGTGATGTGTCGGTAAATGCAAAGTTGTCGCCAAACTGTGCGGTCATAGACTCGGCCACAGCGGCACTCACGGTTCCATGTCCACTGGTATAAGAAGGGAAGGGTGGTGTTTGGATATAGGGCATCCAATCAGCATTTATGTATTTATTGATCACCGTTTCAGGACGCACCAGATTGCTGCGGTATTTTTCATCCCAGCAGGAAATAAAGGCATCGAACATGGTGATCGCCGTATGCGTATACGCTGCTACGGTAGTATTAAAGTCGGCCCCTGCTTTTTTACATGCAATACCTACGATATTCATCCAGTGACCCGGAGGGGAGAATTTTTTGGTGGCATACATTACGTGACCGGTCACATTCAGTTTAAAGGGGTTGTCGTCCCAGAAATCGGCAATGTGTTTTTGTTCTTCGGTCAGGCTGTCGCCAATATTCTTCACCTCCATCATGGCCATGTAGAACTCGCTGTTTTTGTCGGTAATATTGAACTGGGGTGGACGCACCGGCATGCATTCAGAGGCAGAATCCAGAACAAGTGTTCTGATCTCTCTCCAATGGGGTTCTACGCCTGTGGCGTACATGGGTGGTGTGGGTACCCAGCGTCCGGGAGAATCCAATACTGTGTAGCGTGCAGCAGTGCGTGTTTTCGCATAATTATCTTTCTTTGACCAATCAATAACCGCTGCTACAATGGCATCAGAAAATGCGATCGAATTATTGATCACTTCTGATGAAAGACCCGCTGAGTCGGCGCCTTTTTTCAATTCTTCGTAGTACCCCATCAAACTGCCTTCCGGAAAGGTTACGGCATTGCCTACCTTGGTAAAAGCCAGCAGGGCGGCCAGTGAAAAGTCGATCTTTTTGCCCGCTTCGGGTTTGGGCATCACAGGAAAATGTTTGATTTGTCCGGCCAGTGAATTATACGAAGCGTCACCCGCCACCACGCACTCGTAAGCGGCAATATTCGCATAAGCATAATTTCGGGAACCCACCATGGGAGCGAAATTATTCTCCAGTACCACGTCGTTCAAACGCTTTACTGTTTTGGAATATAAAAAGGGATCATTGGTATAATTTCTGGAATTATCCTTTTGTGTGCAGGCTGCAAAAGCCAGCACAACGAACATGGCCGAAACAATATATTTCATCTTACTGTGTATGATTGGTCTGAGAAATTAAAAGCAACACTTGCTGCTGCGATCAGCGGCAAATAGCATTAAATACATAAGAATTCAAATGATTTTTGTCATTCTCGTAAGAATGGGAATGCCCTCAGACCATTTCTGGGGGTTGCTCGGGGGATTCACCCCAATATTGTGAGGAGAACAGTATAGCCATAGGGGCGGCCGTCACACGGGCTGCCATCAGGGCTTCAATCTGCCAATTATTTTTTTCTTTCTGGTATTCAGAAAAAAGATTCTTGTAGGCTACCGATTGGCTCTGGTCCGATTTTTTATTGGCACCAGGTTGTTGGAGATCGTTCACTAACTTGAAGAATTGATCGCGGGCCGATTGCACCATCTGTTTCTCATCGTTGGGTAAGCATAACAACACCAATTCCCCTTTCTCTACTTTACGCTTTACATAATTATAATGCACGCCATTGATCTCAATAGATCCATTATAGCGTTCAAACTCTTTCCAGTCGTTATGATAAGGGAGGTTAATGGGCACCCGCAATTCGATCAATTGCGACTCGTCATATTCATTGCGATCTAATTTTGCTTCCAGCTTTACATCGGCCTGCCCCTCCATCACAGAGGTCAGAATTCGATAACCGTACCAGTTAAAGAATAATAGGCTGAGCAATAATATGGACGCAATTTTCTTCAAAGCAGTGAAACAATGTTACGGAAAATAAGACAATTCGTGTCGCGAAAACGCTGTTTTGCCTGTTTTCAAACCGCAAGCAATTATAAATTATTAATTATCAGTTATTAAAAAACAAGGATCCCCACAAAAAACATCCTTTCCCATTAATTATTCAAGGTAATAAACCCTCCATCAATAGGGTAATCGGTGCCGGTGATAAAGGAAGCTTCATTGCTGCACAGGTAAAGGGCCAATGTGGCGATCTCATGCGGCTCGCCCATCCGACCGATCGGCTGGGTTTTAGCCAGTTTTTCAAACATCTCTTTTTCTTTACCGGGATAATTCTTTGCAATGAATCCATCTACAAAGGGGGTATGTACCCGGCCCGGACTGATCGAATTACAACGGATATTATACTGAATATAATCTTTGGCCACCGATAAAGTCATTGCAGCAATAGCACCCTTGGTGGTGGAATAGGCAAAGCGGTCTACGATACCCACTGTGGCGGCTACAGATGCCATATTCACGATGGAACCCCCGGCCGTTTTCATATAAGGCAGGGCCGTATGGATACAATTGTATACTCCTTTTACATTGATACGCATCAGCCGGTCAAAGTCAGTTTCCTGTGTATTCCCGGCATTGCCTACATGGGCCACGCCCGCATTGTTGATCAGGATGTCGATCTGATGGCTTTTCTGACCAATGCTATCCATGATATTTTTAACGGCCGATTGATCGCTCACATCCACTTTGTAAAAAGCTGCCTGTCCTCCCGCTGCCTGAATGTCAGCAACCGTTTCCTGTCCTCCTTTCTCCTCCATATCGAGTACGTTCACGCGGGCGCCTTGTTGTCCAAATAATACTGCCATGGCTTTGCCAATTCCACTACCCGCGCCCGTTATAACAGCTGTTTTGTGATCTAATCGTAACATGATCAATTTACTTTTATGAGTGTTTTAATGGTTTCCTGTGGATTTTCATGCCAGTCTGCAAACGCTTTCGATGTATCTTCTAATGCATAAGTGCCGGTGATCAATGCCGTATAGGGCAGTGACCTGCTTTCGAGCATCGCCACTACCGCAGTAAATTCCTGCAAGGCATTCCGGCTTCCCATAACATCCAATTCCTTTCGAACGATCAAGCTGGTGGCGAGGGGAATGGCAGCTTTGGCATACCCGATCGCAACAACCCGGCCGGCAAAGCCGACCATATCAAGAGCCATCTGATAGGTTGCTTCGGCTCCGGCTGCTTCGATCACCACATCAGCTCCGTCACCATCTGTCCATTCTCTTACTTTTTGGCCAGGATCGGAAGCGCTGGTGTCAAGGGTTTCCGACACGCCCAATTGCCTGATAAAATTACGTTTGGTAGTACTGAGGTCGGCCACCATTACATCCGCCCCCTTGCTCAGTGCTGCCACTACGGCACCAATGCCAATTACCCCTGCGCCCAAAACCAATACCTTGTCCCGTTGCGTCACCCGGCCCCGTTCCACCGCATGGAAACCAACACTGAGCGGTTCCACCAGTGCGAGTTCTTCCAGGGTAAGAAGGGAACTTTTAATGAGCTTGCTGTAGTGTATGCAGCAATACTGCTGTAACGCACCATCTCTTTGAACACCCAGCGTTTGATTGTGCGCACAGGTATTGAAACGTTTTTGCCGGCAGGCACTGCAATGGCCGCAGGAAGAATAGGGGTTGAGGGTAACCTTGTCGCCGGTTGAAATGGAATCCGGCACCCCATCGCCTATACCCATCACCGTAGCACCGATCTCATGACCGGGGATACGCGGATAGCTCACGAGGGGCATTTGGCCACGATAACTGCTCAGGTCTGTTCCACACAGTCCTGCATAACCGATTTTTAACAGCACTTCTTCATTCCCTGGAACGGGCAGGGCCGATTCTTTGCAGGACACCTGAAAGGGGTTCTCTAATATGATTGCCTTGTTTGTCATGAAGTTGCTTTCGCCACAGGAATGATCCGGTGACCTTTCCAGCCAAAATAAAAGACTACAGCAAAACAGATCAACGGAACGATATAAGCTTTCTGCATACTACCTGTGGCATCAGAGATCATACCCATCAGCACCGGAAAGACCGCACCACCCACGATCGACATCACTATAAAGGATGAGGCGATCTTACTCTCCTCTCCCAGATCCTTTATGCCCAAAGCAAAAATGGTAGGGAACATGATCGACATAAAAAAGGGTACTGCTGCCACAGCATAAACCGCCGCTTTGCCTTCTCCATTCATGGCGTAGGCCAGTAACAGCATATTGACGATGGCATAGATCGAAAGCAATACAGAGGCTTTTACATATTTCATCAGAAAGGTTCCTACGAAACGTCCGGCCATAAAACCAACCATCGCAATAGTCCACCAGGTAGCGGCACTTTTTTCCGGCAGGTCAATGGTTTGTTTGGCCATTCTGATGAAAAAGGACCCCACACATACCTGTGCGCCTACATAGAACAATTGCGCGATCACTGCCCAGGTAACATGTGAATGACGGAAAATACGGGTAGAAAAACTGTGTTCTTCTTTCGCATCGCCTTCCTTTACTTCAGGGATATGCGAAATAAAAAATAATAGGGCTACTACGATCACCACAGCGGCGATCACCAGATAAGGGATCTTTACTGTGGACGCTTCGCTTAATAAATAACTGTTGAGTGCTTCGGGGCTCATTCCCTGCAATTCTTCTTTACTGTGTTCTACGCCGGAAAGAATAAACTGTCCACCAATGATCGGTGCCACAAACGCCCCTACGCCATTAAATGACTGTGCAAAATTCAGTCGTTGTTCTGAGGTAGCGGGATCTCCCAGTTTCGTGATATAGGGATTGGCGACTGTTTCCAGAAAGGTGGCTCCACTGGCAATGATGAATAAGGCACACAGGAACATTACAAAACTCCTTTCAGAAGCAGCGGGAATAAACAGCAGGGCACCCAGTGCATAGAGGATCAATCCAAACAGGATGCCTTTTTTATAACCATATTTATGCATGAACCATCCTGCAGGTAAAGCGATCAGGAAATAACCGAAATATACAGCTGTATCAATATAGGCTGACTGTGTATCGGTGAGTTCACAGGCTTTCTTCAGGTGCGGGATCAATATGGGATTGGTGTTATGAAGAAAAGCCCATAAAAAAAACAGCGTCGTAACCAGTATAAAAGGGATGAGATACTGATTTTTTCCGGTAGTACTTGTTTGCATGCAATCGTTTTGGTTTAGTATGGCAATATCAGGTGAGTGTTCTGTCTAAATGTGTGTACCCTCCATCTACATACACAATCTGTCCCGTTGTGTGTGCAGAGCGGTCACTGGCCAGAAAAGCCACCATATCGGCGATCTCTTCTGATGTAGTGAAGCGTTTCTCTAATGGTATCTTCGACACGATCTGTTCGAGTTTCTCTTGCGGATTGGGTAGGGTCTGTATCCAGTTGGCATAAAGGGGTGTCCATACTTCTGCCGGGATCACCGTATTGACCCGGATGGAATAGGGGAGAAGCTCTGCCGCCCATTCCCGTGTCAGTGCATTGATCGCGCCCTTGCTCGCTGCATAACCGGAAGTATGCCCCTGACCCGTCACCGCTACTTTCGATCCGATATTGATGATGGTACCCTTACGCTCTTTTAAATAGGGAAGTGCATAATGGGCGAGATTATAATAATGGGTAAGATTCTTATGCAGTGATTCCAGGAATTTCTCCGGAGAACCATGTTCCAGATTTACCCCATCATTAATACCGGCATTATTGATCAATCCATCAATGCCGCCGTATTTTTCCACGGTGAATTCGATCAATTCTTTGCAAGCCTCCGGATCCGATAACTCCACCGCTTTGGAACTGGCTTTTCCTTTCAGGTGGATAATATGATCTACCATCTTCTGATTATCCTCTTTTCCCCGGCCGGCGATCACCACAATGGCTCCTTCTTCCGCTAACACGTTACTGATGGCCGCTCCGATGCCTTTGGCCCCACCTGTTACAATAAATACTTTATTCGCAAGATGCAGGTTCATGGTTTTGAATGTGCTTTATATGATCAATGTACTGAAATAAATTAAAGATTGTAAAACTGCTGTGCATTGGTACGGAATACTTTTTCCTTTTCTTCAGGTTTATAATGCTCCATATATTTTTCCAGCAAACTCTTCCATTGTACATAAATGCCACTCAACAGGATCACCGGCCAGTCGCTGCCATATAACAGGCGATCTACCCCAAACGCTTTGAATACTACATCCAGATAGGGATAGAAATCGGCGGCCGTCCAGTTCTTCCATTTCGCCTCCGTGAAAAGCCCGGAGAGTTTACAATACACATTCGGGTGTTGGGCAAGAGCTTTCATGTGTTCAGCCCAATCCGTGATAGAGCCATTGGCAATATCGGGTTTGGCGCAATGATCTATGACCAGCTTCTGATCGGGCAGTGCTTCTACAAATGGTAGCACATCTTTCAGTTGGTGGTGATAGACTAATATGTCGTAGGT
The DNA here is from genome assembly GCA_964555605.1 of uncultured Chitinophagaceae bacterium. Lineage (GTDB taxonomy): Bacteria > Bacteroidota > Bacteroidia > Chitinophagales > Chitinophagaceae > Endoryza. The sequence continues at coordinate 7,665 of CAZKSY010000025.1, forward strand.
ATAGTTTCTTTCTCCCAGAGTTTTTACGGATGCTTGAAAAACCGGATCGAGTAAAAAACCATCGGGTTCGCCCTGAACGATATGACGCCAGCCTTTGATGATGGGATATTGGGAAAAATAATCCAGTCTTTCAATGAAGTCTGGACTTCTCAGATCGATCCAGCCCACAACGCCTTTAATGATCGGATGTGTTTTGGCCAGTTCTACCAGGAAATGCGTTTCCAACTCACTCTGGTCGGCTTGTACCGCTACCAGTCCGTCCACATGATTACGATTTGCGATCATGTTGAAATGCTCTGGATAAAAATTATCACGTAATACTTTCATATCGCTGGTGATCCAGCTATCGCGTTGTTTATCGTATTTCCAGAAATGAACATGCGTATCAATGGCTTCCGGCATACCAGTTCCGGCTTGCTCCTGATCGGCAGAACGAAAAAAGAGATTTTCTTTCATGCGATATTTTTTTATGCCGGTAGCTGGAAGATCTTTTCCATCCGGATCCATTTTTCACCGGGGGCTGCCCAGGGCAATGATTGCTGAAATGTCCACATCAATGTTTCCCAGTCTTGCACTATAGGATTTGCCGCATCCATCGCCGCTTTCTTCTCAAAACTAAAATCATCGGTCGTTTCCATGATCATGAACAACCGGTTGCCGGTCCTGTAGATATCCAATACCGTTATACCGGCTTCGGTAATACTGGCAAGGATCGCGGGCCATACCTCCCGGTGGTGTTTTTCGTATCCGGCGATCAGCGAAGGATCATCTTTGAGGTCGAGGGCGAAGCAGTGACGCATAAGAAGTGCTTGATTTTAAATACTGTTTGAATTTGAAAATTTGAAAATGAGGGCAACCACAAAGACACTAAGGCACAAAGAGAAAAAAGACTTATCGTTTAAAGGATAATCAGTTTTCATTTTCAAAAAGCCATTTTCATTTAAAATTGAAGGTCGTAAAGACAATTTTAATGCGTGTGATTTTTATAGGCTATCATTCGTGCCTTTGTGTTTTTGTGTCTTTGTGGTTGACCTCATTTTCAAATTTTCAAATCCTCAAATTTTCAAATTGATTCCTCATAACCACAAGCCACCTGACGGCTGCTCCCCAATCCATCAATTCCCAATTCGATCACATCTCCGGGTTTGATATACACAGGATCAGGCTTTTGACCCATACCTACGCCCGCAGGGGTCCCGGTACTGATCACATCGCCGGGAAGCAGGGTCATGAACTGACTGAGATAATGTATCAGGAAGGGCACTTTATACACAAGGTTATGGGTATTACCGTCCTGCATCATTTTGCCATTTACGGTGAGCCATAAACGTAAATTGTTCAGGTCGCGGATCTCTTCGGGCGTGGCAATGAAGGGACCGATTGGCGCAAAGGTATCGCAGCTTTTACCCTTCACCCATTGACCACTTCTTTCCAATTGAAAAGCACGCTCACTATAATCATTATGCAGCACATAGCCGGCCACATGTTCCAACGCCTGCTCTTCGCTTACATAACTGGCTTTTTTCCCGATCACCACACCCAGTTCTACTTCCCAATCTGTTTTCAAACTGTTTTTAGGAATCACCAGGGTATCATTGGGGCCGCAAAGGGCCGATGTAGCCTTGAAAAAAACGACGGGTTCTGGCGGCACCTGCATATTACTCTCCTGCGCATGGTCTGAATAATTCAGACCAATGCAAATGATCTTAGAAGGTCGGGTGAGGGGGGCGCCCAAACGGGTTTGGGACGAAACCACCGGGCATTCCAACTGATGCAATTCCAGCCAGGCTTTCAGCCTGTCGGTGCCGTTGGTTCCAAAGAACTCTTCCGTATAATCCTGTCCAAAGCCGGAGCAATCCAACCAGCGCCCATCGGCCAGTTCCACACCGGGTTTTTCGCGCCCGGCTTCGCCAAATCGTATCAGTTTCATATTGGGGGTTTACACTCCGAAACTACTCTCATTTTCAACGCGTACCAAACGTTTTTTCGCAATCGTTTTCACGCCTAACACTCATTAGTATTTTCTGTTACCTTTGTGCCTTCTAAGTTGGAACATTATGAATAAGAAGCCTGAAGTAAAAGTGCGTATTGTAACAGCGGCCAGTTTGTTCGATGGGCATGATGCAGCCATTAATATCATGCGCCGGATCATGCAGAGTAAGGGTGCCGAAATCATTCATCTGGGGCATAACCGCTCTGTGAAGGAAATCGTAGAGGCGGCGATCGAGGAAGATGCACATGCTATTGCCATCACCAGCTATCAGGGCGGCCATGTAGAGTTTTTTAAATACATGAAAGACCTGTTGCTGGAAGCCGGCTGCGGACATATCAAACTTTTTGGTGGTGGGGGTGGAACCATTCTTCCAACGGAAATAGAGGAACTGCACGCCTATGGCATCACCCGTATCTATTCTCCCGATGATGGACGTAAACTGGGACTGGAAGGAATGATCGAAGAGGTGATCGAAAAAAGCAGACCCGCCGACACAAAGGCGGAATATTGGACCGCCGCGGCGCAATGGGATAATAATAGTCCGCTACAGGAATGGAAAGACGTGCGGCGCATTGCCCGTTCCATTACGCTGGCTGAAAATGGAATGAGCACTCAGCAATCGAAAAGTCAGTCTGATTCGAATGCCGTGATCCTGGGTATTACAGGCACCGGCGGGGCCGGTAAATCATCTGTTACGGATGAGATCGTACGACGCTTCCTTCAGAATTTTCAGGACAAGACGATCGCTGTGGTTTCTGTCGATCCTTCCAAGAAAAAAACCGGCGGAGCTTTATTGGGTGACCGGATCCGGATGAATGCCATTTCGCATCCACGTGCCTACATGCGTAGTTTGGCCACCCGTGACGACAATACGGCTTTGAGTGCCCACGTACAGGAAGCCCTGCAAGTGTGCCGCGAAGCTGGTTTCGATCTCATTATTCTCGAAAGTGCGGGGGTGGGTCAAAGTGATGCTTCCATACTTGATTATTGCGATGTTAGTATGTATGTGATGACTCCTGAATATGGAGCGGCTTCACAATTGGAAAAGATCAACATGCTGGATTATGCCGATCTGGTTTGTATCAATAAATTCGATAAAGCCGGCGCACTCGACGCGCTGGCCGATGTACGGAAGCAATACAAACGGAATCATTCACTATGGACAGCCAAAGATGAAGAGCTGCCGATTATTGGCACCATGGCCAGCAAGTTCAATGATGAAGGCGTAAATCAATTGTTTTCGTTGCTGCTGGAGAAGATCTATTTAAAGAAATCCATTCGTTTTGGCAGCATTGAATTTAGCCAAACGGCTGAAGTGTCTTCATCGGTGATCCCTTCGGCCAGAGTACGTTATCTGAGTGAGATATCGGAGAATAACCGCAATTATGATAAGCTGGTGCAACAACAGGCGGGCATTGCCCGACGCTTGTATCAATTGCATGGCACCCTTGAATTATTTAAGGACAGTAAGGATACTGCCTTGATCGAAACCCTGCAACAGCAGATCAATCACTTTACCGATCAGCTTACACCGGTGTCGCGTAAATTGATACAGAACTGGCCCGAGAAGAAAAAAGAATACCTGAAGGATCATTACGAATATACCGTGCGGGATAAAGTGATCCGGCAGCCCATGTTCTCCAAAAGTTTGAGTGGTAGTCGTATTCCCAAAGTAGTGTTACCTCAATACAGCGATTGGGGCGATATTCTGAAATGGCAGGCGCAGGAAAATGTACCCGGTCATTTCCCCTTCACCGCTGGTGTATTCCCACTGAAACGGGAAGGTGAAGATCCCACGCGGATGTTCGCCGGTGAGGGCGGTCCGGAGCGTACCAATAAACGTTTTCATTATGTATCAGTAGATCAACCGGCCAAACGCCTGTCTACTGCTTTTGATAGTGTAACACTATACGGTGAAGATCCCGATCACCGTCCGGATATTTATGGAAAGATCGGAAACAGCGGCGTGAGCATTGCCACTGTGGATGATGCCAAAAAACTTTACAGCGGTTTTGATCTTTGCGACCCACGTACCTCGGTATCCATGACCATCAATGGTCCGGCGCCTATGTTACTGGCATTCTTTATGAACGCCGCAATTGATCAGCAATGTGAAAAATATATTACAGAGCAGAACGATTGGGAACGTGTGGAAGCCATCATCCGTCAAAAATATGGTTCCATTCCCCGTCCGGCGTATTTAAATCCACTGCATCCAAATGAATTGCCACAAGGTAATACCGGTTTGGGTTTACGCTTATTGGGGGTGAGCGGTGAGGAAGTATTACCCGCAGACGTATATGCGAAAATCAAAGCCTATGCCCTCAGTCAGGTGCGCGGTACCGTACAGGCGGATATACTGAAGGAGGATCAGGCGCAGAACACCTGTATCTTCTCAACTGAATTCGCGCTGAAATTAATGGGCGATGTACAGGAGTATTTTATTGAACAGCAGGTGCGTAATTTTTATAGTGTATCCATCAGTGGCTATCATATTGCTGAAGCGGGGGCCAACCCCATTACGCAGCTGGCCTTTACACTGGCAAATGGATTTACCTATGTTGAATATTACTTGAGTAGAGGCATGGCCATCGATTCCTTTGCACCCAATCTGTCTTTTTTCTTCAGTAATGGTATGGATCCCGAATATAGTGTGATCGGCCGGGTGGCGCGTCGCATCTGGGCCAAAGCCATGAAGTATAAGTACAATGCGAATAAGCGCAGCCAGATGTTGAAATACCATATTCAAACTTCTGGTCGCTCCCTGCACGCGCAGGAGATCGATTTCAACGATATACGCACCACGCTCCAGGCGTTATACGCCATCTATGATAATTGCAATTCTCTTCATACAAACGCCTACGACGAAGCCATCACCACGCCTACAGAAGAAAGTGTACGCCGTGCCATGGCCATACAATTGATCATTAACCGCGAATTGGGTACGGCCAAAACAGAGAATATGACCCAGGGAAGTTTTGCCATCGAAGAACTGACCGATCTGGTGGAAGAAGCGGTATTAATGGAATTTGATCGTATCACTGAAAGAGGTGGTGTGCTGGGCGCCATGGAGCGGATGTATCAACGGAACAAGATCCAGGAAGAAAGCCTTTATTATGAACATCAGAAACATACCGGGGAACTTCCTATCATTGGCGTCAATACCTTCCTGAATAAGAAGGGTAGTCCAACAGTAATACCCGGTGAAGTGATCCGCAGTACCACCGAAGAAAAAGAACAGCAGATCAATAACCTGAATGCTTTTAAGGTCCGTCAAGCTGAAAGGGCGGCGAAAGAATTAGCGCTTTTAAAACAAGCGGCGATCAACAACGGCAATTTATTTGCGCAGTTAATGGAAACAGTGAAATACTGTTCATTGGGCCAGATCACCAATGCCCTGTATGAGGTGGGCGGACAATACCGGCGAAATATGTAGCCAATAAAAAGGGAACGACGGTTATCGTTCCCTTTTTTTATCAGCTCTTTTTTTCCGGGATGGTTTCCCGTTTCAGTCGCTGTGTGGTGATCATGCCTACTACTTTTTTCTCTACCATATGATGCAGGGGAAGAAGCAGCGCAATAAGAACCACTTTGATCGCTAATATTTTCCAGGGTTCTCCATGGGTGAGATGATGGATCTGCTGATCCAGAATGAGAATGATAAATTCAAAGAAAAAGATAAAGGAGAAAAATCCTAAAACCTTGATCCAGCTCACCGGCACTTTCAGGAAACCAAAAGAACCCAGAATAATGAATAAGGCAATAATGGCCATGACGATGGCGGTGTATTGAATATTATGTCTTTTCTGCAGGGCTAATGCAGCTTCTTTTTCAATTCGTTCCTTACGTTTATTCTCAGCATCAATTTCCATAGAGATCAGGTCTTTCTCTTTTCCCAATACCTGCAGGGAATCTCTGTATTTTACATGGAGTGAAGAATAGGTAAGGGCATTCTTGAAATCACCCGCTTCTCTGTAACAGGAATCCAGGTAGGCGGCAATATTGCTCTGGCCTTCAAGGTTTTTGGCCTGCTCTGAATACTTCATGGCTTTTTCCAGATAGGGAATAGCTTCTTTGGAGCGTCCCAGTTTGCGCAGGATATAGCCGTATTCGTAATGAAATTGGGCCACGGCATAAATATTCGACTCTACTTCAAATACCGGAGCTGCTTTTTTGAAAAAGTATAAAGCAGAGTCTGCCCGCCCCAATTCTGCATAAATAATTCCCTTGGCCTTATCAAGCATGTATTCCATATTGATCGTCTTCATAAAGGTTTCGATCTCAGGATGTGAATACATATAGTTCAATCCTTTTTCAATTTCACGACTCGACAGCATGGTGTTCACAATACTCAAAGTGCCCTGTACCTTCCCTTCAAAACTCTTGATACTATCGGCAATTTGAATAGACTTCTCTGTATAACTGACTGCCAGGGCATTTTGTCCCGCCAGCCGGTAGTATTCTCCAATGACGCGGGTATTATTCATGAGGTCTACTCCATGCTTATTCCTTCTGTCGAAATCGGTTATCTTTTTGTGATAGTCAATGGCCTTGTCATAATTACTGATGCTGGCAAAAAACTCGGAAAAATTTCGATAGCAAACCACCTGTAACCATTCTTTACTGGCATGATTGGTTTGATCGGCAATCGATTCAGCGATCAGAATATTCTTGAAGGCATTTAATTTTTCATCTTTATACAGATAATTACGACCCATACCCAGGTAAGCACTCACGCGCAGGGAGTCGTCGCCATAATCATTGGCAAGTGCAATTACGGTATTACTGATCTCCATGGCTTTTTCATTGCGTCCGCTGTTTCGATGTACGCGAACAAGGGCCAACTGTGCCAATATCTCTTCCTTCTCCAGGCCGGTAGAGGTTTTGCAGATCTTCAACGCTTCATTGCAATATTGCTCAGCGCGGTTCAGCAAACTTTGACGGCCGCCTTGCGTAAGAAATGCCCTGGCAGCATGCAGTCGAATATCGGCCATTTTTTTGCGGTCTCTGGTTTCTTCAGCCAGGAAAATGGCCTGATTGATATAGCCCACGCATTCTTCTTCATTAACCAATACTGTTTGGTCGATCAGTTCTTTTAAAAGGACCATTTTTTTCTCTGCATCTTTTTCCAGACTCAAATCCTTTCGTAAACGGACAACGGCTGTATCCATTTGTGCTACGGCCGTGCCTACGGTACTGATCGCCACAAGAAGCAAGAGGAATATTTTTCTCATCGTAGATAATTAGTTGCACAAATTAACAGGAATTTCCATAATAATGTTCAACTCAAAGGCCTATTGTTCACTCTATTGCAATGGTGAATAGGTGTTAGTGGAAAAAATCCACCACAATAACGTAATTTCACCACCCGTCCCTTGAAAGCCTAACGAGCAGCGCCATCAATTGCTATAACGAATTGTAATGACAGCAGAACATCAGCGTTTAAAACAAAACGCCCTACGACCTGTACCCCTGGCCAAATGGGGTCCTTATCTCAGCGAAAGACAATGGGGAACCGTAAGAGAAGATTATGGCCCCTGGGGCGATGCCTGGCACTATTTTCCTTTTGAACATTCGCATGCACGCGTCTATAAATGGGGCGAAGATGGCATTGCAGGAATATCTGATTATATGCAGAATCTCTGTTTTGCTATGGCTTTCTGGAATGGTAAAGATGCAATCCTCAAAGAACGTTTATTCGGTCTCGGCAACCGCGAGGGCAATCACGGGGAAGACGTGAAAGAGCTTTATTATTACCTCGACAATATTCCCACACATGGCTACATGGAATACTTATACAAGTATCCCCAGCGCGCTTTTCCCTATGAACAATTAAAGGAAGAAAGCAGGAAATTAAGTCGCCTCGATCCGGAATATGAAATACTCGACACCGGTGTATTCGATGAAAATGAATATTTCGATATTCATATTACCTATGCCAAACAGGATGCAGCGGATATTTTTATCCGCATTGATATCAGGAACCGTTTTGATCAGCCGGCAGAATTGCATGTACTGCCCACCCTTTGGTTTTACAATCGCTGGGCGAACAAACAAATGAAAGAGCAGCCGCGGATCAGTTGGATGAATAAAACGGCCGTGAAAGCCTCTCACGAACAATTGGGCGATTATTATTTCTATTTTCAGCAACCCAGCGACCTGCTCTTCACCGATAATGAAACCAATATGGAACTGGTGGCGGGGCAACCCAATACCTCCATTTTTGTTAAGGATGCCTTTCATGAAGCCCTGATCCGGAATAAAAGCAAAACCGAGTTGCGCGAACGTAAATACGGCACCAAGTGTGCGCCCGTATATAAATTGTTTTTGAAAGGAGCGGAGAAGAAAACGATTTACTGTCGCCTCAGCAACAAACTTCTCGACTATCCATTCCATCCCGGATTTGCCGAGGTATTTACCGAACGTAAACGGGAAGCCGATGATTATTATGCCGCCATTCTTCCCAAAGGAATGAACGAGGATCAGGCTTCCATTCAACGTCAGGCACTGGCCGGGTTGCTATGGAGCAAACAATATTATCATTATGATGTGGAGCGTTGGCTGAATACCAGTGATGGTATTTCTCCGGTGAGTGACCTGAAGCAAAAAGGACGCAACCACGATTGGAAGCATCTCAAGAATCAGGATATCATTTCGATGCCCGACAAGTGGGAATATCCCTGGTATGCTGCCTGGGACCTGGCTTTTCAATGTATTTCTATGGCGGTGGCCGATCCCACTTTCGCCAAACACCAGTTGCTCCTGGTGATGCGGGAATGGTATATGAAACCCGACGGCCAACTGCCCGCCTATGAATGGAATTTCAGTGATGTGAACCCACCCGTACACGCCTGGGCTGCCATGCAGGTATATCACATTGAAAAGAAGAATACCGGTAAAGGTGATATTGATTTTCTCAAAAAGATCTTTCATAAACTCCTCATCAATTTTACGTGGTGGATTAACCGAAAAGACCTCAAAGGTGATAGTATTTTTGAAGGAGGCTTTCTGGGGCTGGATAATATCGGGGTCTTTAACCGCAGTTTTCACCTTACAGAAAAAATGCATCTGGAGCAGGCCGATGGCACCAGTTGGATGGGAACCTATGCGCTCGACATGATGGATATGGCCATTGAGATTGCCCTGCAGGATGCCAGTTTTGAAGATACGGCTACTAAATTCTTCGAGCATTTTGTACTGATCGCAGAAGCGTTAAATGAACATCACCTCTGGAATGAGGAGGATAAATTCTTCTACGATGTACTTTGTGTGAAAGATGCCGATCCGTTGCCATTGAAGATACAGTCGATCGTTGGACTCACTTCGCTGTTTGCTGTTTCTACCATCGAGAAATCTGCCCTGGGGCAATTGTCCGATTTCAGTAAACGGATCAGTTGGTTTGAACAATACCGCAAGCGCAATAAGAAATTCTGGCCCAATGAAGAAAGAGGGGATGGAGAACAGATCCTGCTTTCTCTGGTACCCAGAGAGCGCTTGATCCATTTGCTGGATAAACTACTCGACGAAGAGGGATTTTTAAGTGAAGGGGGTATAAGGGCTTTATCAAAATACCATGAAGCCCATCCCTATTCAGTACATGTAGAGGGGGTGGAGCACAGCATCCGATACGACCCGGGTGATGCCACATCGGATATGTTTGGCGGTAACAGCAACTGGCGCGGCCCGGTATGGATGCCCATTAATTATCTTATCATCCAGTCGATCAGAAAGTACGGGGAATTCTATGGCGACAGCCTCAAAGTGGAATATCCCAAGGGTTCTGGTAAATTCTATACACTCTCCCGCATTGCAGATAAACTCTCGCGGCGGGTGATCAGCCTTTTTGAGAAAGATGCTTCCGGAAGCCGTCGTTGTTATGGTGATTATAACTGGTTTTATCAGCAACCCGGCAATGAACACCTGGTTTTGTTCTATGAGTATTTTCATGGCGATACCGGATCCGGATTGGGGGCCAGTCACCAAACGGGGTGGACAGCCCTGGTGGCCGAACTGATCAGTGAGCTGGGTAAGAATTCGATGGAAGAAGCCGTGGAAGAGCTCTCTAACGAGCTTTGATCAGATTTGCCTATCTTTAAGGCGAAGGAAGCGATTTGCTTTCTACTATTTTGAATATTCAGGGCTCATTCCCTGACCTAAACTTTGTTATCTTTTGCTTTTTACAGAATTTGGCTTTCGCCCCGACCTGCTCGAAGGTATTGATGCTTCCGGATATGAAACAGCCACCCCGGTCCAGGAGCAGGTCATTCCACCCATTTTACAAGGAAAGGATGTTATTGCTTCCGCCCAAACCGGTACCGGTAAAACAGCCGCCTTCCTGTTACCGATGATGAATCAGTTGCTCAGTACACATGAGGATGGTGCGGTAGGCGCCCTGATCATTGTACCCACCCGCGAGTTAGCCATTCAGATCTCCCAGCACCTCGAGGGATTGTCTTATTTCACAAGCCTGAGCTCTATTGCTATTTATGGAGGTAACGACGGACAAAACTTTGTCGCTGAAAAGAAAGCCCTTCAAATGGGCGCCGATATACTGATCTGCACGCCGGGACGCATGATCTCGCATATTAATATGGGTTATGTTAATATGAAGAAGTTGAAATTCCTGGTATTGGATGAAGCCGATCGCATGCTGGATATGGGCTTTTCGGATGATATCAACCGTATTATTCAGGAATTACCCGAGAAAAGACAAACCCTGCTCTTCTCTGCTACCATGCCCGATAAGATCCGCCAATTGGCCCGCCGCATTCTGGTGAACCCCATCGAAGTGAATATTGCCATCTCTAAACCCCCGGAAAAGATCGTGCAGCGGGCTTTTGTAGTGTATGAAACACAAAAACTTCCCCTGATAAAATACCTGCTGAAGACCACTCCCTATAAAAGTGCCTTGGTTTTTTGCAGCAGTAAGGTAAGCGTGAAGCAGCTTACCCGCACCCTCCGTCAGCAAAATCTGGTGGTGGAAGAGATGCACAGTGACCTCGATCAGGCCCATCGGGAAGAAGTGATCATCGGTTTTACCAGTGGTCGTATCCCCCTGCTGATCGCCACCGATATCCTCAGCCGTGGGATTGATATTGATACCATTGATCTCGTTATTAATTATGATGTACCGCACGATGGGGAAGATTATGTACACCGTATTGGTCGTACCGCCCGTGCTGAAGCAGATGGCGTGGCATTTACCATTGTAACCGATCGTGAGATCGGGAAGTTTGCCGCCATTGAAAAACTCATTGGTAAAGAGGTAGAGAAAGGTAAAGTGCCCGACGAAATGGGGCCCGTTCCGGCGTATCAACCCCGCGAAAGAAGACCGCAGGGTCGTAACGGCGGTGGTGGCGGCCATAAGTGGAGAGGGAAACGATAATAGAACAGGATCATTCCATCAATTTTGAATAGCTGATCAATGAAAAGGAGCTTCTTTTTCTTGCTGATTTTTATGGCCGCCTGCGCACCGCGTCCGTATAAAGCCACTAATAAAGAATATAAGAAACAAGCCAAACAATATGCTGCCCTCTTACGGCAGTATCCCCTGAAGGATTCTGTACAGAATGCGCCCTTCTTCTCCGGTACTACCAATTTTACGATGCGTAAACCGAATTTTGTGGTGATCCATCATACGGCCCAGAATACCTGCGACCAAACCCTTAAAACGTTTACGCTTAAACGCACTGCCGTGAGTGCCCATTATGTGATCTGCCGCGATGGCGTGGTGTTTCATATGTTGAACGACATGCTGCGGGCGCATCATGCCGGCATCAGTAAATGGGGCAATAACACCGACTTGAACAGTTCCAGTATCGGCATCGAAATTGATAATAATGGGAGCGAGCCTTTTTCAGAAGCACAGATGAATAGTTTGCTGGAATTACTGGGCCGGTTGAAAAGAGCTTATGCCATCCCCCAGGGAAATTTTCTCGGACATGCTGATGTGGCCCCCGGCCGGAAAGTGGACCCCAGTCGTTTTTTCTCCTGGAAGCAATTAGCCGATAATGGCTATGGTTACTGGTACGATACTACAGGAATACAGGTGCCGGACAATTTCAATGCGCTGCAGGCACTGCGCATTATCGGTTACAATATAAAAGACAGCAATACGGCCATTCAGTCGTACAAAATACATTTTGTACCACAGGATTCTTCCCGGAAAATAAATGGGGATGATAGAAAGATCCTGTACGATCTCTCCCGCAAATACCAATGATCATTCTTCCAGTTTGGGTAGCGCGATCTTGTATTTTACCGATATCACGCGGATGATAATGATCAGGGCAACGCCTGCAAAGAAATTGATATCAGCATCGAATTTATAGTGATGGAGTACTACAAAAAGGAAGGCACCGGCCAGGCAGGCTGTGGCATAGATCTCTTTTTTAAAGATCAGCGGTATTTCGTTGATCAGGGTATCGCGCAGCACCCCACCGAAAACCGCCGAAACCATCCCCAGAATAACGGCCGCGATGGCACTTACCTCCAGACTCAGCGATTTCTGTACGCCCAGAATGGTGTATAGGGCTACACCCACGGTATCGAGCAGGAATAACGTGCGGGGAATTTTTTTAATGTATTTCCGGAAGAATACGGTCAGCAATACACCGGCAATGATGGCGATGATATAGTTCCCATCGCTCACCCAGGCCAGCGGATGCACTCCCAGAATAATATCCCGCAGGGTTCCACCCCCGATTGCCGTAATAAAAGCCGTAAATGACACCCCGAAGATATCCTGATAGAGTTTTTTGCCGAAAGCGGCCAGTGCGCCGGATATGGCAAATACAAGTGTACCCAGTAGGTCTACATAATAGGGAATCTGCATACCGGAAAGTTAATTCAAAATATGATGGCACCTGACGAAAATCAGCCTACAAACAATTACCAAATTCAGGGGCTAAAACGTACATTTGGTACCTAAACTATTTTCGTTCCCATGGCCCGCAAACAAGAAGTCCTGAGTGACGTAGTTATCAAGTTCGCCGGAGATTCCGGTGACGGTATGCAATTGACCGGTTCACAGTTTACGAACAACACGGCCTTATTAGGTATCGATCTGGCTACATTCCCCGATTTCCCTGCAGAGATCAGAGCCCCGCAGGGTACCATTCCGGGCGTGAGTGGCTATCAGTTGCGCTTTTCCAGCGACCGGATCTTTACACCCGGTGATGAGTGTGATGTATTGGTGGCGATGAATGCAGCGGCGTTGAAGTCGAACCTGAAAGCGCTCAAAAAGGGCGGAAAGATTATTGCCAATACAGATGGTTTCGATGCCAAGAATCTTCGTTTGGCCAACTATCCCGAAGGTGTTAATCCCCTCGAGAATGATAGCCTGGGCTCTTACGAAGTGATCAAGATGGATGTAACCAAAATGACCCGTGAGGCTTTAAAAGATATCACCCTTGGTATGAAAGAAAAGGATCGCGCCAAGAACATGTTCGTTCTGGGCTTCCTTTACTGGATGTACAATCGTGATATGGCTACCACGATTCAGTTTCTTACAGATAAATTCGGCAAAAAGCCAGACATCCTGGAAAGCAACGTGAAAGTGTTGCAGGCTGGTTATAATTATGGTGATACCACTGAAACCTTTACCACTACCTACACCGTGGAAAAGGCAAAAATGGAATCGGGCGTTTACCGCAGTATCATGGGTAACCAATCCTTATCATATGGTTTGGTAGCCGCTGCGCAAAAAAGTCATCTGCCTCTGTTCCTCGGATCCTATCCCATTACACCCGCTTCTGATATTCTTCACGAATTAAGTAAGCTGAAAAACTTTGGTGTAAAAACCTTCCAGGCCGAAGATGAGATCGCAGCAATTGCTTCCACCATTGGCGCTGCTTATGGTGGTGCATTGGCCATCACGACCACCTCCGGCCCCGGTGTGGCATTGAAAGGGGAGGCCATGGGTCTGGCAGTAATGTTGGAGATTCCTTTAGTGGTGGTAAATATACAGCGTGGTGGTCCATCTACCGGATTGCCTACCAAAACAGAGCAGAGTGACCTGTTGCAGGCCTATTATGGCAGAAATGGCGAGTGCCCCATGCCCATCATCGCCTCTTCCACCCCCAGCGATTGCTTCGATGTAGCCTTCGAATCCTGCCGTATTTCCTTACAGCATATGACGCCGGTGATGTTGCTGAGCGATGGATATATTGCCAATGGTGCAGAACCCTGGAAATTCCCGAAGAGCGAAGACCTGCCGGATATAAAAGTAACGTTCAAAACAGCATTGGCAGAAGGCGAAGAGAAATACCAGCCTTACCGTCGTGATGAAAAGCTGGCCCGTCCCTGGGCGATCCCAGGAACACCTGGTCTGGAACACCGCATCGGTGGTCTGGAAAAACAGGATATTACCGGTAACGTAAGTTACGATCCCGATAACCACCAGCACATGATCCATACACGTCAGGCAAAGGTGGATAAAATCGCAGATTATATCCCGGAACAAAAACTTGACAGTGGTGCCGAGAAAGGAAAACTGCTGGTGATCGGCTGGGGTAGTACTTATGGAGCCATCAAGAGTGCTTGTGCCGAATTGCAGGCTGAAGGTCTTTCTGTGAGCCATGCGCATATCCGTTATATACGTCCGTTCCCCAAAAACCTGGGTCAGATGTTGAAGAACTTTGATCAGGTACTGGTGCCCGAAATCAATAACGGCCAGCTCATCAAGATCCTCCGCGATCAATTCCTGGTAGATGCCAAGGGATATAACAAAGTAATGGGTGTCCCTATCACCAAAACAGAAATGGTGATGAAGATCCGTGAAATGCTCGGGGGCGCTAATTAATATTCAAACATTCTATCATAGATCCATCCGTTTTATGACGGATGGATTTTTTTATCTCCGTTCCCGATTCAATATCCATCCCAGCTTCAGTTGCAGGTGAAAATAACCGTCGTTTTGCAGACGATTGCCGCGACGGGAACCCTGGGCCGACATTGTTCCCGCTTGCAGTCTCCGATCGGCCAATGCAATAGCGATCCGGGCTTTCTCCGGTTCCATCCATCGGTAAAACTCCTCTTCTCCCACATATCGGTTACTCACGTCGTCGAGATAATCGGTTCGCAAAAACCTGTATAAGAATTCCAGACGCAGGTAGCCCCGGGCAAAAAGGTCCCAGCCCAGGCCCAGGCCGGCAGGAATATTCCATTGTTGCAGGGAATAGGGTTTTGAAAAGCGGTTGTTCTCAAACCCTTGCCCTTCGGTTTGATATTCGTGCAGGGAATACCAACGCCCATTCCAGTGGGCCTGCGGAGAAAAATGGTACCGGCCGATTCCGGTCACGATATAGGGAGATAAGCGGGAGGCTTCACCATTTATAATGGCAAGCGGGTGAATTTCCAGCAGCAGGGCGGCTTCCTGCAGGGATGTTTTAAAGTGCAGGTTACGACGGAATCTTGTTTTACCCGCAGCTCCGGCATCGGCAGAGGTACTGTCTGCTGCAGAAACTGTTCCGGAACTTATCTCAAAGCGCAACGCAATTTTATAGTTAAATAAGGCCGAGGCAAAAAAGGAAAAACCCGGATGGGTGGCACCCCACTGCAGATCATATAAAAAAGGCCGGGCCTGCAGATAACGGCCTCCAAGGTCGGTCAAACAATTCATGCCACCGGCTCCCATGCCTGCTTCCAGCAGTACGGGCGGGTCGTAATAATTTTCGTTGTAGAAATAATGCTGCCCAAAACCATCAAACGGGAATTGTATACCTAATAGCAGGGAATAGATCCATTTCATGTATTGCGGTTGAGACCACAAAACTGTTTGGTGTTGTTGAAGAAGAAGAAGGAAAAATAACAGTGTACAAAGAGGAAAAAACGATGGAAGATCCCCGGATGTTATTTATGCTGTTTGCTGTAATAGGCGCAAACTTCTTTGATGCCGCATTGGTCACATTTCGGGTTGCGGGCCAAACAGGTATACCGGCCATGCAGGATCAGCCAATGATGGGCTTTATGGACCAAATCGGCCGGGATGAATTTGATCAGTTGCTTTTCGGCCGCGAGGGGCGTGGTAGCTTTTAAGGTTAAACCGATACGTGCCGATACCCGAAATACATGTGTGTCTACAGCCATATTCGGTTGCTGATCGATTACGGATGTAATTACATTGGCCGTTTTTCTTCCCACACCGGGCAATTGTACCAACTCCTCCACGGTCAGGGGCACTTCTCCCTTAAATTTCTCCATCAGCATCTGGGCCATGCCGATCAGGTGCTTCGTTTTATTATTGGGATAGGAGATGCTCCGGATCAACGGAAATAAGTTGTCAAAGCTGGCTTTTGACATTGATTCCGCATCCGGATACTTTTCGAAAATGGCTGGGGTGGTAAGGTTTACCCGCTTATCGGTGCATTGAGCGGAAAGAATCACAGCCACCAGAAGCTGAAAGGGATTGTCGTAAAACAGTTCCGTTTCAGCGTCGGGTGCATGCTGTAGAAAATAGTTGATGATAAAGCTGTAGCGATCTTTGCGGGTCATTAATAATAAATGACTGCGAATTTAAGTGAAGAAGGGGAATTGAACTCCTATTCTACCTTAAAAGAGGTGATCGCATTATAATGAGGCGGTTTCGGTTTCGCGCGCATAGCGTAAAATGCTCAGAACTGTTTCTGTGCGGGGCGATTCCATAGTCTTGTCGAGGCTGATTGTAGAAGCTTTTAATACTTCCAATTTTTCGCGAAGTGTCCAGTCGAGTTGCAGAGCATTCTCGATGGCTACTGTTTTTTCAGGCGAGGTTTCCTGATACAAATACTGCAACAGGTCCTCTGGTGTAAACAGAGTAATCATTAGCAAACCATTTAGTCCAAATAAGTCCGAAAGAGTCAATTTCGGTGTCCGTCCGTATCTTTAAACGGTGTTCTTTCTGTCTTATTGTGTATTTCGCGGGTAAGAGGAGAACTTATTATTGGAAAGGTAGGAAATGCCTGTGAATCAATCTATAGTAAATCTACGATGGCTTACTCAGGCACTACAAAAAGGTCTTCATTATCCTTCTTCATGCGGTATTTTTCCCGGGCATATTTCTCGAGGGTGGCCGGCTGATTTTTGAGCTGATCCAGCTCTTTCCGAGTGTCTTCGATCTGCTGGGTGTAGTAATCCCGGCTTTTTTCGAGCAGTTGAAGTTCGCGGTGGTGGCGGTAATTGGTAAGAAAGTCGCGGTCGTCAAAAAACAGCATCCATACCACAAAACCGGCCAGTGTGAGCAGGTATTTGTTTTTAATAAAGGAGGGCAATTTTTCGAACAGCGACATGGATAGTGTTTTAGAAAACCGTCCCGATGTTTAAGGGATCGGGACGGTTTATAAAATTTACTTAGCGAATTTAATTCTTCCCTTGGGATAAATGGCGTTCTCAGCCAGTAATTCTTCAATACGGAGTAACTGGTTGTACTTCGCCATACGATCGGTACGGCTGGCACTTCCGGTTTTGATCTGACCGCAATTCAGGGCTACAGCCAGGTCGGCGATCGTTGTATCTTCTGTTTCACCGCTCCGATGGCTCATGATAGAGGTATAGCCATTGGTTTGTGCCAGTTGAACGGCGTTGATGGTTTCAGTTACTGTTCCGATCTGGTTTACTTTGATCAGGATGCTGTTACCGATACCCTTATCGATACCTTCCTGTAAACGTTTTACATTGGTTACAAAGAGGTCGTCGCCCACCAGCTGACATTTACTACCGATGGAGGTAGTCAGTTTTTTCCAGCCATTCCAATCATCTTCTGCCATACCATCTTCAATTGAAACGATGGGGTATTTAGATACCCAGTTTGCCCAATATTCCACCATTTCCTCGCTGCTGATCACTTTATCGGGATTGCTCTTGTAGAATTTGTATGTATTTGTTTTATCGTCGAACATTTCGCTGCTGGCAGCATCCATGGCAATAGAGATCTGCTCACCGGGTTTGTAACCGGCAGCTTCAATAGCCATCAGTACAATTTCCAGTGCTTCTTCATTGCTTTTGATCTCGGGTGCAAAACCACCTTCGTCTCCCACGTTGGTGCTGTAACCTTTTTTCTTCAATACAGATTTCAGGTGATGGAAGGTCTCAACACCCCAACGCAATCCTTCATTAAATGTGGAGGCGCCAACAGGAACGATCATAAATTCCTGGAAGTCGATCTTGTTGTCGGCATGCACACCACCATTCAGGATATTCATTAAAGGAATGGGAAGAACCGTTGCGTTTACGCCACCCAGATAACGGAACAGGGGCAATCCGCTTTCCTGTGCAGCAGCTTTCGCTACGGCCATTGATACGGCGAGAGTAGCGTTAGCGCCCAGCTTGCCTTTATTTTCGGTGCCATCGATCTGGATCAGTTGGCTATCGATATAGGCTTGATTGGCTACATCCATTCCGATCAGTTGATCAGCGATGATCGCGTTTACATTATCAACTGCTTTCAATACACCACGACCCAGGAAGCGGGCTTTATCACCATCACGTAATTCAACCGCTTCATGTTTACCGGTACTTGCTCCGGAGGGAACGGCGGCTCTTCCAATAAATCCACTATCGGTGGTAACGTCAACTTCTACTGTAGGATTTCCACGACTGTCCAGTATCTGTCTGGCATGAATGTCGGCGATGTAACTCATAATTCAGTTTTTAATATTAAGTGAAATGCTTTTAAAATGAAGGGCCGTCAGGGCGCTTTTTCGGGGGCAAAGGTATTGAAACTTTCAATGCATCACATGACTTGTCAACCGCTATGGGACTGATTTTCATTAAAACTAAAGTTCGTTAGCGGCAGCTTGTTTCAAGAGGGATTGGAGGCGGGCCCGGTAAGGTTGCGGAAAATAGACTCCAGACTGGCGGTAGCCTCGGATCGCATGGAAATAATATTGAGTTGATGTTGCAGGGCCAGTTCCATGAAGGTTCTGCGCAGTTTATCGGCGTCGCTGCCGGGGGCCGACCAGGTAGTGGGGTTTAGTTGCTGAATACCGGGTATGGCAGAAAACAGATCGGCTGATACATTTTCTCTGAATTCCACGATGAGGGTATTGGCACCGGTTTGTTGTAAGAGGTCGGCGAGTGGATTATCAGCAACGATTTGGCCTTTATTGATGATGATCACACGATTACAGATCGCTTCAATTTCCTGCAGGATATGGGAGGAGAACAGCACCGTTTTATTTTTTCCCAGTTCGCTGATCACGGCGCGGATCTCCACGATCTGGTTGGGGTCGAGGCCGGTGGTAGGTTCGTCGAGGATCAGTACTTCGGGGTCGTGGATCAGTGCAGCGGCTAAGCCTACACGTTGTTTATATCCTTTGGAGAGTTGACCGATTTTTTTAGCAGCTTCTTTGCGTAAGCCCACCTGATCGATCACTCTTTCGATGGCTTCTTTTTTTGATTTGATGCCATGAACGGCGGCTACGAATTCGAGGTACTCACGTACATACATATCGTAATACAGCGGATTGGATTCGGGCAGGTAGCCGATCTTGCTTTTTACGGCTTGCGGGTCTTGTTGAACGGGTATGCCGCAAACATTCACTGAGCCGCTATCTGCGGTGAGGTAGCCGGTGATGATTTTCATGGTCGTAGATTTTCCGGCGCCATTGGGGCCCAGGAAACCAACGATCTGGCCTTTGTCTACGGAGAAGGAGAGGCTGTCAACAGCTTTTTGCTGACCGTAAATTTTAGTGAGTTGATGTACGACGATGGACATGGTACAAACGTACAACTTTGAGATGGCATCTCCACGTGGTTTCACCAAAATTGGGTAAGAAAAACAACGGTTGGTATAGATGAATTTATGCTCAAAAGTTGTACTGGGGAATTTAATTAACAGTTGGGGGCTTTGGTTATATCGACCGTTTAATAAAGCGGGCGGGGTTGTTGCTTACAAAAATGAGATGGCATCTCCGCGTGATTTCACCCAAAATCACGCGGTAAAACAACCCTTAAATAGGATTTAAAATGGACTAAGAGTTGTTTTCAATTTTGTTTCTTAATAGCCACCGCTATTCTTGAATCGGCGGTTCCGTAATAGAGAAACCAACTGTTTTTGTAGTTGGCCAAACCCTCAATAAAACAAACATGGTTTACTTGTCCGAGTACCTCATAATCTTTTTCTGGTTTCAGGAACCAGGTGTCCATCCGGTTTAAGACCTTATCTGGACGGGTGCTATCGAGCAGGATTTGAGCCGCTGCATAAGTGCCTTCTGCTAAACTACTATCGCCCTTAAAGGGCACATTACGACTGTTGTATAATAAAAGAATACCGCGTGAAGTAATTATCGCTGGCGGACCGGGTTCCACCAAATCGCTGTCAAATTTACCTTTTCTTGGGCCGAATACTGATAAAGGTTGTTGAGAAGCATTTAGAATAGGCTGCCAGTGCAGCAGATCGTCTGATTCAGCAAGGAAGATATTTGTATCGCCGTAATACATCCAGTATTTGCCATTAATTCGCTGGGCGACCATTTTACCACCTACCTCACGACAAATTATGGAACCTGATTTACTCCAAAGGTTTCTCCAGGGCGCAGCAAAAGCGGCTCCGGTTTTCTGCCAATTGTAAAGGTCATTGGAGAAAGCTGTCATCAGGCGTGCTGTTTTTCCATCATAGGATGTATAGGTCATGATATAACGACCGCTGCTGTCTTCTACAATTCTTGGATCTTCACAACCTCCTTCCCATTCCATTGACTTCAATGAATCGTTTTCAGGAAATAACACTGGTTTACCAAACTTAGTGAAATGCAATCCATCCAAACTCCAGGCCAGACCAATGCGCGACGTACCCGCAAATTTGCCAATGGTATCTTCTGCACGGTAGAGCAAAAAGAGGGTGTCATTGCGAACCACTGTTGCCGGATTAAATACATCTTTTCTCTCCCACTGAATAGGTTGATTCCAAACAGGGCATATGAAAAGCGCGGCACTGTCTGCCTTAAGTATCGGGTTGAGACTATCAACTTTAATAAAAGGGGTAAGAGTCCAGTTTTCACCCGATGATTCTGGGCTTGTCGTATTATTCTGACAAGCGTAGAGAACAATAAGTATAAGAAAGACAATACGATTCATATGCCGGGTTGTATAGTGAAAGAAAAAACACCGTAAAGAACGGTGTTTTATTTTATTTTTTGGGTGAAGTCACGTGGAGATGCCATCTCCAATTTGTACCTCACAATCATCTTCGCCTTACCTCTGCAAATTCAACCCCTATAGTCCTTTTGTCATCCAAATGGTTTCAGTGGTAGTGATTTAGCTTCTGAAGAAGGATGAAAACACGTGCCATTTCGGGCGAAATCACGTGGAGATGCCATCTCAATTTTGTACCCTACAAATCATCAAACTCATACAACGGATCAATATGCGTCTTCGCATTCATCTCAAAAATCGGATTGATCAGCCCGTCCTTCAACCCATACACCCATCCATGCAAATGCGGCCGCTGCTCATGCTCCCAGGCTTTTTGTACGATCGACGTCTTTGCCAAATTCATCACCTGCTCTATTACATTCAATTCCACCAATCGATCCGCACGGCTTTCCTCATCTGCAATATTGTCTAACTCCTCCCGGTGAAAACGATATACATCCTTAATATTCCGCAACCATTTGTTAATGATCCCGAAATTATGCCGCGTCATAGAAGCTTTTACCCCGCCACATCCATAATGTCCGCAAACGATCACATGCTTCACTTTCAAATGATTCACCGCATAATCCAAAACCGTCAGCAAGTTCAGGTCGGTATGCACCACCATATTCGCCACATTCCGATGCACAAAAATTTCACCCGGCTGGGTACCCGTGATCTCATTGGCTGGCACGCGACTGTCGCTGCAGCCGATCCATAAAAATTCAGGTGTTTGCAAATGCGCCAGTCGGTTAAAATAATCGGGATCATCTCCCACTTTCTCCTGCGCCCAGGCTTTATTCTCTAATAATAATTTTTCGTATGCTTTCATTTGATGTGTTTTTTAAGTTAATTGTTATTATGTGGTACCACCAATACTGTACTATAACCATGTCCCAAAGGTGTTGACAGCGGTATCGAAAATCCCTGATCCCGGTTCTTACTAAGTTTGATCTCCACCTCTATGTTTTTCAGTCCCGCATGTTTCATGAAATCTTCTATCACCTCAATAATATCCTTGTCGATAAAATCAGCCCTGCTCGCATCAATCAGTACATAGGCATTTTCGGGCACTTCTTCCAGTGTTCTCTTCACGATTGGTTTGTTCAGGAAAGATACATCTTTTCGAAGCCGGATCAGGTACTTTTGGCCATCACTTACCAGTAATACCGCCGATCTGAAATTACTGTACAAGATAAATGCTAGTCCGATAACAATGCCAATAATCACCCCCTTCAATAAATCTGTTAACAATATCGCAACGATTGTAATCACAAATGGTAAAAACTGATTCCAGCCTTTTTTATAGAACATCTTAAATAAGGAAGGTTTGGCCAGTTTATACCCTGTATAGATCAGTATCGCCGCCAAAGCTGCTTTGGGAATCATATTCAGAATAAATGGTATTAATGCCACACTCAATAACAATAAGATGCCATGATAAATGGTAGACATCTTCGTTCGCGCTCCGGCATTCACGTTGGCCGAAGACCGCACGATCACACTCGTAACCGGTAGTCCTCCGATAAGTCCTGAAACCATGTTTCCGATCCCCTGTGCTTTTAATTCTCTATTGGTGGGTGTAACCCGCTGAAATGGATCCAGATCATCCACCGCTTCAATACTCAACAGGCTTTCCAAACTCGCTACCAGCGCCAGCACCACCCCGGTGGATAATACACTTGTATTGGTCAGTTGACTCCAATCGGGTGTGGTGAAAAATGAAATGAATTCACCGAATGAGCCGGCTTCCGGTATCTTCACCAAATGATTTCCTTCCAGTGGACTGCTCACGGCGGTTGCCACAAATAAAAACTGTAGGCCCATTCCTAACAACACCACGAGCAAGGGCGCGGGTACCAGTTTCCAGAAACCTTCCTTGCCGGCTACGATCTTCTCCCATACAAAATGCAGCAACAAACAAGCTCCCCCAATGATAAATGCCGATGCATTGATGTTCGTAAAGGCATTGATGAAATTGCTGAAAATATTTCCCTTGCCCTGCTGCTGGATCGATTCATCCACTTCAAACTGGGAATCATCTCCCAGCAAATGCGGCACCTGATTCAATATCAATATTAACCCAATCGCTGCCAGCATTCCTTTAATTACACTACTGGGTACATAATCACCCACAACACCCGCTTTTAAAAAGCCGAAAGCTAATTGCAACACACCACACAAAACCACCGCTACTAAAAAGGCCTGATACGATGGTAAGGTGGTCATGGCCGTAGCCACTATGGCTGTTAAACCTGCGGCTGGTCCCGATACACTTAAATGCGAACGACTACATAATCCTACTACGATTCCACCGGTAATACCGGCAATCAATCCACTGAATAGAGGTGTTTTAGAGGCCAATGCCACACCCAGGCATAAAGGAAGCGCTACCAGAAATACCACTATAGAAGCTGGCACATCATTTCTGACAGCTTTAATATAATTTTTAAAGCTATACATGTTGTGTAAAGTTGAAAGGGATATACCACGACATGCCTTCATGCAACTCTTTGACATGAAGGTATCATCAGGCTAAACCTACATTCGAAAACAATAAATTTTAAGGGAGTTCAGGAGGACTGTCAGCAGTTGGGAGGAGGGGTGAATACAGGATAATGCTGGTGACAGAGTTCCGACTGATATTGATTATAGGTAAGCGTTTTTCCGCAATTCAATAAAAAATTTGATTCCTCATGTTCATGCAGAAATTCTTCTGATACAGAAACCGGTCCATTCGGCGTCTTCTCATCCGGCCCCGCCGGATTATTATTTCCCGGCACATCGTCGCCCGGAAGTGTAAGCGCATAGGAATCATTGCCCGACTCCTTATCCAGCCATCCATACACAGCAAAATTGACCCCGGTAAGCCAGAGCAACAGACTCATGCAGAAAACAGTAAACAGGTTTCTGCCGATCAGATATTTTGTATGGAATTTAGTGACCATGAAGGTGCCAAATATAATCATTCCCTTTTTCTGTGAAAACGGAATTAAAAAATTTAACGATAATTGATTTTATGCTATCCTCACTCAATGCTTGAAATGCCGCATACCTGTCATAACCATGGCCAGGCCTTGTTGCTGGCAATACTCAATTGAATCCTTGTCGCGCACCGACCCACCGGGTTGTATAAAAGCGCTTATTCCAGCTTCATGTCCCAACTGTACACAGTCGTTAAAGGGGAAAAAAGCATCACTGGCCATCACCGCCCCGTTCAGATCGAACTGGAACTGTTTGGCTTTTTCCACGGCCTGACGTAAGGCGTCGATCCTGCTGGTTTGTCCGCAACCCTTACCGATCAGTTGCAGGTCTTTTACCAATGCAATGGCATTTGACTTTAAATGTTTGCAAATGATATTGGCAAAAGCCAGATCCTGCTTCTCTTTTTCACTGGTGGCTCTTCCGCCTACTTCTTCCCATTTGGTATAACTTCCTTTATCGGTTTGCTGGGAAAGAACGCCGTTCAACACACTTTTATACTGCCCTGTGGTTTCAGGGAAGGCTTTCAATTGCAACAGAATTCTATTCTTTTTAGAACGCAATACAGCAAGTGCATCTTCCTCAAAAGAAGGTGCAATCAGTACTTCAAAGAAGATCTCGTTGATCGCGGCGGCCGTGCTGCTGTCGATCCTGCCATTGCATACCAATACACCACCAAACGCACTTTCCGGATCGCCGGCCAGAGCCGTATCCCAACTCTCTTTTACTGTTGCACGGGATCCCACACCACAAACATTGGTATGCTTGATGATGGCGAATACTGTACCGCTATCGCTTGTTTTAAAATCCTGAATCAATTGAACTGCCGCATCCACATCTACCAGATTGTTATACGACAATTCCTTGCCATTCAACTGATCAAATAATTTCGACAGATCCCCGAAGAATACCCCGGCCTGATGCGGGTTTTCGCCATAACGCATCGGTAAGGGTTGTGGTACCGACTCTAAAAAATATCCAGCGCGATCGGGATTGAAATATTTGGCGATGGCAACATCGTAATGTGCCACGATCTCAAAAGCGCGTGCTGCATAGGATTTCCGCTGTTCTATAGTGGTTTCACCCGATTGCGTTTGTAATAAATCCAGCAGCGCTGCATATTCTGTTTTCGCCGCTACCACCAGTACGTCACGGAAATTTTTGGCGGCACCGCGGATCATGGAAGGACCACCGATATCGATCTTTTCAATAATGGCTTTTTCTTCAGAAGTGGTGGCTACCGTTTCTTCAAAAGGGTAAAGGTCCACGATCACCAGATCCAGTTCGGGGATGGAATATTGTTGCATCTCAGCACGATCTGTTTCATTATCCCGACGTCCTAAAATACCACCGAATACAGAGGGATGCAGGGTTTTCACCCGACCCCCTAAAATAGAAGGGTAGGTGGTAAGTGATTCAACCGGCACAACCGGCAACCCCAATTTTTCAATGAATTGCTGGGTGCCACCGGTGGAATAGATGGTGATCCCTAAGGCATTCAACTGACGTACAATGGGTTCCAGACCGTCTTTGTAAAAAACAGAGATCAGGGCAGATTGAATCTTCTTATTCATAAATGAAAGTGCTTTCGTGTAAGAAGGCGCAAAGGTACGTTTTCAGCGTTTCTTCACAAAGGCACCCGAAAGATCGGTTCTGTGAATGGGGATATTTAATTCACGACATTCTTTTTCCCATTCTTCCCGGTTCCTGAAACTATTCGATCCATCTACCACCACCTGCTTTATTTCCATCAGCGACGCAAGCTGACGGACGCTTACACGAGGGTTTTGTCTTAACCAGATCAGGTCGGGCGGGTGCTTTCTCCAACCAGGGGAATCAGGTGGCAGGCCTAACGGACTGTAAATATTAAATCCCTCCCGGATCTGAATATATTCCGGAATAACCGATCGGTTCTGAACGCTGGCCGCACGGTATAAGGTGAATGAAGGACGGATCTGTTGTATCCAAACCTTATCCATTCTCCTGATAGAGTCACTGTGAAATACCCAAACAGTTCGACCGTTCCAGATGGAAGCGGCTGATTGCCGTGAAATATTATAAATGATCAATTGCCGGTTGTCTGCGGCAGACAGGAAAGACTGCGTTCGTAATACTGCCATGCATAGCAATGAAAGGGCGGCGATCCATTTACCTTTTCCGGAGGCATGGATCAACCAACGGCATAATGCGATGATGAAAATATATAACAGTATCACCTGCGGG
The DNA here is from genome assembly GCA_964555605.1 of uncultured Chitinophagaceae bacterium. GTDB lineage: Bacteria > Bacteroidota > Bacteroidia > Chitinophagales > Chitinophagaceae > Endoryza. Next base: position 33,973 of record CAZKSY010000025.1, read on the forward strand.
GCAGATAATTGCAATCCTTCCCAAACCGCGAAAGGCAGACTATCGGCGAAACTGATTACCCGATTCATTCCCTGTATCAGGACGCCGATCAGTTTCCCCCACAATCCGGCTACTACAGGCAGCAGGTGCAGGAGAGGCAACGGAATAATCAATAAGAGTACCGCACTCGAGTACGGTACTGCAATCAGATTGGTCACTAAAAACAGAACCGGGAATTGATGAAAATGATAGAGGCAAAGCGGAAGCGTGAGTACCTGCGCCGATAAGGTAACGCTTATCAGTTGACCGATCAGATCCACGACTTTATAAGGGGAATAGAAATAGGTCTGCAGTATCGGTTGAAAATAAATAATGCTGGCCACAGCGGTATACGAAAGCTGGAATCCCACATCGAAGATCCAATGGGGTTCGAAACATAAAAGCAGGAAAGCAGAAGCCGAAAGTGAATTGTAGGTAGCACTCCGTAATCCAAAACTGTTCCCGATCGTAATGCAGCTAAACATTACCGCGGAGCGTAAAACAGATGGGCCGGCACCTGCCAGTAAACTGAAAATCCATAGTCCTGTCAGAACGACTATTGATTCCAATGCTACCCCTTTTTTCCAACGGCGCAACGGTCGGCACAATACTGTCAGCAACCAATAAATAATGCCCAGATGCATACCCGATACGGCAATGATGTGAACTACACCGGTGCGTGAATAGGCCTGCAGCATTTCCCGGTCAAGATCCTGTTTATAGCCTAACAGCAATGCCTCTGCAATACCGGTGGCCTCTTCCGGATATATATGTGTGCGCAGGGTTTGCAGGATGTATTGCCGCAGATCATGGAGCCAATGATCCATAGGATGGGTTGCGGCGCGATCCAGTATTTTCCAATCGCCCGAAAAAAGATTTGCCTGATAATACAAGCGTTGATTGGCTGCATATTCTCCATAATTAAATGCACCGGGATTGCTGCCGGAAAGAATGGGTTTTACATTATTACGAATGAGCAAACGATCGCCGTACCGGAGGGCCGTATCAGCACTGTCTTGTTTGATATACATTTTTAATTTTCCTACGGCCGGTAGTATGCTGTCGGGCAAAACAAGTTGCCTGGTTTCTGAACTGATCACCCATTGATTGCCTTTTTTTTCGGGTGTTTCTGTTATGGTTACGATCAGTGAATGGGCCTGTGAAAGATGGGTACCCATCCACCACGCAGATCTTCTTTCATCGCGCAGCCATACCAGTAGCATGCCAAATAAAAGGATCTGCCCCTGCCAGCACAGCAGTTGCCACCATCCATATTTGAATTTTATATAGGCAGGGGCCTGCTGAAAAAGAAACGCTCCTGCAGCGAATAACAGCAGTAATGGTATTGTACAGGCACTGGTTGATGGAAAATAGAACCGAATCAGTATGCCGGCAATAAAGGGGATCAGTATTCTGATAAAAGGTGCTCTCTCCAGGGAAATAAAATGATGCTTCATATTTTTTACCGCTTAACGGTAAACACAACCCAGAGGAGAGAGCTTTATAAAGGAGGCTAAGGCGCTTTGTTTCCGATTGGTCGGCTATCCATAGGAATATTGGATTTTAAAGCGACTTCGGTAAAACAATTTGAATTTCGGTGAAATCGAAATCTCTTTCATTTTTTGGCTTCGCTTTTTAAAGGAAATAAATATGTGTGTTTTTCGGGTCGTTTTTAACCGTATTTACTACGGTTATTTTTCTCCTTTTAATACGGTTTTTTCTCCCTTTTCTTCCCGTATTTTTTTGCAAAAACGTACAGCGATGTCTGAATTTCTTTGTCTTATAAATAATATTAATTTATAATTAATTGAAAAGCACTTTTTTGCAAAGCTGTAACGTTTTTTGACCGGCTACATTTACACCCGTAATCAAATTTATCAAATAACCTAAACATTACCGTTATGTTGGTCAAAAAGCAAAAAAATCGTATCGTCGGAAAACGTGTTAATACAGCTCATGTAGATGCTGTGATCCGTAATTACAAACAGGAGCGTTGGTTGGCGAACACCAAACGTTTAGGAAAAGAAGATTCTTTAAGTGTATGGTACAGTGTGGAAGAGTTGGAAAACTTCCTGGCAACAGTGAAGAGTGAAGGCGGCAATGGCATTCGTTTGTATTTTGGCGTGTATGATAAAGATTATACGGAGCAACCGAAGTATGCCGGTCGTCAAACACTGGTGCTGGTAGCCACACGATCAAAAGAAACAGAGACAGGTACTGTAGAAAAAGATATTTACATTAACAATGAACAGGGCACAACGATATTGGCCTATAACCAGGGTTATCTTTGTCCTCCGTTCTGCAAAAAGAAAGATGGTATCGATGGAGATGATATTGGCATTACCATTGTTGATAAAGGCGACGAAGGATTACATATTCTGTAAACCCTTAATGTAATTGATCCAAAGCTTTTCGCTCTACGGGCGAAAAGCTTTTTTATTGGTATATATTTGAACCTTAAACTGTAGAATGTTCCTTTCACACTATCATTTATTTATAGCCTTAGGTGGTGTTTCAGGCACACTGATTTTCTTTCGTAAGGGAACGCCTCTTCATCTTCGTTTGTTAGCCTTGTTTCTTTTTATCACGTTAGCGGTTGAAGTTACGGCCACCTATCGGTGGAATCAGGGATTGCATACCACTAATCTTTATAACTTCTTCATTATTTTTCAATTTGAGTTTTATTTCTATCTGCTTTATGCCATCATTCCTAAAGCCGGACCGCGCTTCTGGATACAAAAGGCAGCGATGATCTTCCTGTTATTTTCTCTGGTGAACCTTTATGTATTTCAGGGGATGCAGGTGTATAACAGTATTACTTACGCTCTTGGTTGTTTGTTTGTGGTGGGTTTCAGTGTTTCCTATTTCTATCAGTTATTTGCCAATCCCATTCTGGTAAACCTATTCAGGGAACCCTCTTTTTGGCTCGCGACAGCCCTGCTCTTTTATTTTACCTGTAGTTTCCCTCTGATCACACTGGTGAATTTTATGTCGCACCTCGGAGAAAGCCTCCTGAGTTTGATCGCCTCCCTTTTGTCTATCATGAATTATTTTTTATATCTCTTATTTACCATCGCTTTCCTATGCAATATAAAAACCCGGAAATTTTCATTGTAGTAGTGATTGGTGTGCTGTTGGCATTATTGCTGGTTGGGTTCATCGTTACCATTGTGTTTCTATACCAGCACCGCCGTCATCAACATCTTAAAGAGCTGGTGCAGATGAAAGATCTGTTTGAGCAGGAGGCCTTACGTTCTCAACTGGAAATTCAGGAGAATATATTTCGAACCATCGGGTTGGAATTGCATGATAATATCGGACAGCTACTTTCTGTGGTTAAAATGTCATTATCCATTTTACCGATCGACAAAACGCATCCTGCTTATGAAAGCATTCAGAATTCCCGCCAGATATTGAACAAAGCCATTGTAGATGTATCGCATCTGACCAAGAGTTTGAATACCGAAAGGATCATTGTAGTGCCGTTTGGAGATGTATTGCAATATGAATTGGATGCATTAGCCAAATCGGGTATTGTGGCTGTAGATTATCAATGTTCTATTCCGGAACTTCCCATATCTGAACAAAAGCGTATATTTCTGTTCCGGATTTTTCAGGAGATCATAAATAACATGCTGAAACATTCCAAAGCAAGTTTGGTAATTGTCAAGCTTTATTTAACAGAAGAGAATAAATTTGCATTATCTATTCAGGACAACGGAACTGGTTTTGATCTAAAAGAGAAACTCCAAACCCGTGAGGCGGCGGCTGGAGTGGGGTTAAAAAGTCTTTTTAATAGAGCTCATTTGATCGGTGCCCGGTTGAATATCGACAGCGCGCCGGGGCAAGGTACCCGGGTGACCATCATTCTTAATGACCCAGACGCAGCTTGATTATGTCTAAAACGACGCGGAAATTTACTGTTGTGATCGCTGATGATCATTCCCTTTTACGGAATGCATTGGCGAATCTTATAAACTCCTTCGATAATTATAAGATCCTTTTTCAGGCCGATAATGGCAAACAATTAAAGCCGCTGATCCTTGAGTTTGGTATCCCGGATGTTGTATTGGTAGATGTGAACATGCCTGAAATGGATGGCTTTCAAACCACGCAATGGCTCCACAGTAATTATCCGCAAGTGAAGGTGCTGGCCCTGTCCATGCTTAGTGATGAACGCACCATCATCAAGATCCTTCGCTTAGGGGCCATGGGTTATTTATTAAAGAATGCCGAACCCGAGGAACTGAATGCAGCCCTTGATGCCGTTATCAAAAAATCAGTATACCTGCCCGATTATATTTCCGGAAAAGTGATCAGCGGTCTTCATAACGATGCCGACCGCGAACTGGAGGCGGTGGTATTGAATGAACGAGAACGGGAATTCCTCCGCTGGGCCAGTACGGAATTATCCTATAAAGAGATCGCCGATAAAATGAATCTCAGCTTCCGCACCATCGACGATTACCGGCAGAACCTCTTCGCGAAATTAAAAGTGCATAGCCGGATCGGATTGGTGCTTTATGCTATACGGAATGGGATTGCGGAAGCGTGAATCGGCAATGGTGAATGGTGAATGGGCAATAGTGAATCGTGAATAGTGAATCGTCAATCGTGAATCGTGACCCGCGCTCCTTTGCGCCCTGGCGTCTTGGCGGTTAAGACGAAAATACACTAACCGCTGCCCCTGCGGTAAAGAAGCAATACACGTAACCGCTGCCCCTGCGCTGAAGCTACGGTGCAGGCGCAAAGGCGCGAAGACGCCAGGAAGCGCGGGGGTATCCTCTCACCTCTCACCTCTCACCTCTCACTTCTCACCTCTCACCTCTCACCCCACACCCCACACCTCATTGCTTGTCCCATCGTGAATAGTGAATAGTGAATAGTGAATGGTGAATGGTGAATGGTGAATCGCCATAATTAAGAAAGCCACGCAAATGCATGGCTTTCCTGTTATCTGTTAACGAAGCATTATTTGCTGAGGTGCATGCTGCGTTCTTTGTACAATTGACGGAAATAGGGATCACGCAGGTCTTTGATGAAGCGGATGGCTTCACCCGTCGATTTCATTTCAGGTCCCAGATCCTTATTTACACCGGGGAATTTATTGAAGCTGAACACAGGTTCCTTAATGGCATAGCCCTGCAAACGCTTCACAAATTTCTGGTCCTTCAGGCGCAACTCTCCCAGCATCACCTTGGTCGCTACATTCAGATACGGAATCTGGTAGGCTTTGGCAATGAATGGCGTGGTACGGGAAGCCCTTGGGTTGGCTTCGATCACATACACTTTGCCATCTTTAATAGCGAACTGAATATTGATCAATCCTCTGATATTTAAACGGAAGGCAATACGCTTGGCATATTCTTCCATGGTAGCCACCACCAATGGGGTGAGATTGAATTGTGGTAATACGGCATTACTATCACCGGAGTGAATACCTGCCGGTTCAATATGCTCCATTACACCCATCACATGGAAACTTTCTCCGTCGCAGATACCGTCGATCTCGGCTTCCTGACAGCGGTCGAGGAAGTGGTCGATCAGGATCTTATTTCCGGGGATATGTTTCAGCAAGCTTACTACTGCCTTTTCTACCTCTTCATCATTGATCACGATACGCATCCTTTGTCCGCCCAATACGTAAGAAGGACGCACCAGTACCGGATAGCCTACTTTATTGGCAACCACGATGGCTTCATCCACATCGTAAGCTGTACCGTAATCAGGGTAGGGGATCTCCAGTTCTTTCAGCATATCACTGAAACGACCGCGGTCTTCAGCGATATCCATATCATCATAACTGGTTCCGATCAGCTTGATGCCTTTATTATGCAAGCGTTCAGACAATTTAAGCGCGGTTTGTCCGCCCAACTGAACGATCACCCCATAGGGTTTTTCCAGTTCAATGATCTCCCACAGGTGTTCCCAATAAACAGGTTCGAAGTAGAGTTTATCGGCCATATCGAAATCAGTCGAAACCGTTTCGGGGTTACAGTTTACCATGATGGCTTCGTAACCGCATTCTTTCAATGCCAGCAAACCGTGAACACAGCAGTAATCGAATTCGATACCTTGTCCAATACGGTTCGGGCCCGACCCCAGCACGATCACTTTCTTACGGTCGCTAACCTTGCTTTCGTTATGATTGCCGTTTTCAAAAGTGGAATAGAAATAGGGTGTTTTGGCTTCAAATTCGGCACTGCAGGTATCCACCATCTTAAATACGCGGGTAATGCCGGCAGCCTTTCTTTTTTCATATATGGCTTCATCATTGCCATCGCGCATGATCAGAGATATCTGTTCATCGCTGAAGCCCATGTGTTTGGCATCGCGTAATAATTCAACCGGCAGGGTGGCCAGTTTGTATTTTGCGATTTCTTTTTCCAGGTCAACGATCTTGCGCACTTCATTCACAAACCACTTATCGATACCTGTTACTTTTGAAATGGTATTCACACTTACGCCTTGCATCAAGGCGTCTTTAATACGGAAAATGCGATCCCATTTCGGTGTCTTGATATATTCAATCAGCTCTTCAGCCGACATGATGTTTCCGGTATAGTTACCCAATCCCACCGCATTATTCTCCAGGCTCTGGCAGGCTTTCTGAATGGCTTCTGTGAAGCTACGACCGATAGACATCACTTCCCCCACACTCTTCATCTGCAGACCCAGGGTATCGTTGGCTCCCTTGAATTTATCGAAGTTCCAGCGGGGCATTTTCACGATCACATAGTCAAGAGCCGGCTCAAAATAAGCAGAGGTGGTTTTAGTGATCTGATTTTTTAATTCATCGAGTGTATAACCGATGGCCAGTTTGGCCGCGATCTTGGCAATAGGATAACCGGTGGCTTTAGAGGCCAGGGCCGATGAACGGCTTACACGCGGGTTGATCTCTACTGAAATGATTTCTTCGTTTTCGGGGTTGAGGGCGAACTGCACGTTACAACCACCGGCGAAATTGCCGAGGCTGCGCATCATCAGGATTGCTTTATTACGCATTTCCTGGAAGGCTGTATCGCTCAGGGTCATGGCCGGAGCTACCGTTACGGAGTCACCGGTATGCACGCCCATCGGATCCACATTCTCTACCGTACAAATGATGGCTACGTTATCATTTTTATCGCGCAGCAGTTCCAGCTCATATTCTTTCCAGCCTAAAACGGCTTTTTCTACCAGTACTTCATGGATGGGAGAAGCGGTTAATCCACGTTCCAGAGCGGCATCCAGTTCATCTTTAGAGTGTACAAAACCACCACCCGTTCCACCTAAGGTGAAGGAAGGACGGATTACCAGCGGGAAACCAATTTCCTGCGCAAAGTCCTTTCCCTCGAGCATGGAGTTAGCCACTTTAGAAGGGGCCACGGGAATGTTGATACGTACCATCAACTGACGGAATTTCTCCCGGTCTTCAGCCGTTTCGATGGCAGCAATATCCACCCCGATCATTCTTACATTATACTTTTCCCAAACGCCCAGTTCATCGGCTTCCATAGCCAGGTTGAGGGCTGTTTGACCACCCATGGTGGGAAGTACCGCATCGATCTGGTTTTCTTCCAGGATCTGCTCAATACTTTCAACGGTAAGGGGGAGGAGGTATACTTTATCCGCCATCATTGGATCGGTCATGATGGTAGCCGGATTACTATTAATAAGGATCACTTTGATCCCTTCCTCACGTATACTGCGGGCAGCCTGGCTTCCGGAATAGTCAAATTCGCAGGCCTGACCAATAATAATGGGTCCCGAACCGATAATGAGAATGGATTTGATCGACGTGTCTTTTGGCATGATGTAGAGAAGGTTATTAAAAATACAAATTGCGCAAAAGTAACACCGTAGCACGTAATTTCTAAATTAAATCTAAAGTTTTTTAAGATTGCTGAAACCCGCTACAGGCTTGGGTTTTAAAGAGGGTAGGCGGGGAATGGCGGGCATTTGAGTGCCTAATGAGTGTTAGGGAGGGTCAATTTGAAGGCCGGGATAAAAAAAACCCTCCGGTCGGGGAGGGTTTAAATGCGTTTGTATGATCAGCTATTATGAAAAGCGGCCAGTTCCACCTCATCCAGGGCAACTCCTCCTTCCTTCATCTGGCGGCGCTGTTCAGCCATATGGCGTTTTTCCTCAAAACGGCTTTTGATACGGAAAACCCATTTCTGCCTGGCTTCCTGCCCACGGAACATCCCTACCAGGGTACCCATGGATAAAACCAGCAATAGGATCAGTCTGTTCGTGTACTTCTTCATAGTTCGGCTATCAATTTAACACCCGGTTATATACTGTAGACAATATATAAACGCCAAATGCTGTTCCATAGTTCACAAAAAGGGATACTACTTTGTGGTAATGAAGAGTAAAAATGAAAAATAAAAAATAAGAAACTTGGGCGGTTGATGGTCTTGGCCGGTTGAATAATTATCAATTATTTATTATTAATTATAATTGATAAT
>CAZKSY010000025.1:42543-44140 GCA_964555605.1 uncultured Chitinophagaceae bacterium
ATTCCCATCAATCTCAGTGGCAATTTCGGGGAGCTCCGTAACAATCATTATCATATGGGTCTCGACCTCAAGACCAATGCCCGCGAAAACCTCCCGGTGTATGCTGCGGCAGAGGGATATATTTCCCGTATCAAGATTGAGCCGGCCGGTTTTGGCCGGGCCTTATATATTACCCATCCCAACGGATTCACCACCCTGTATGCGCATTTGAACGATTTCAACCCCCGGATCGAGGCCTATTTGAAGGCGGCGCAGTATGCCCGGGAGTCATGGAAGGTTTTTCTGGAACTGGGCCCCGACGAACTCCCGGTTAAAAAAGGCGATTTTCTGGCGTATAGTGGCAATACCGGAGGTTCCCAGGCCCCTCACCTGCATTTCGAAATCCGCACCACCGATACCGATGTAAATCTTAATCCCCAGCTTTTTGGCTTCGATCTACCCGATAATACCCTTCCCCGGATCCTTCGACTGGCCGTATACGACCGCACCCAAAGTGTTTACGAACAAAGCCCCCGCATCATACCCGTGAAAGCGGCCGGCACGGGACAATACAGCACTACAGCCGGTTTGATAACAGTAAGTAGCCCGAAGATCAGTCTCGCGCTTACCACCTATGATACTCATTCCGGATCTGCCAATCTGAATGGCGTGCTGGAATCGGGATTGTGGATGGATGAAAAACCCGTGATCGCCTTTCGAATGGATAGTATCAGCTATAACGATACCCGCTACCTGAATGCGCATATTGATTACCGGATGAAAAGTGCCGGCGGCAGTTGGTTGCAGCATCTCAGTGAATTGCCCGGCTATATTTCGTCCATTTATATAAAGAAATCAGGGAATGGTGTTCTCGATCTGAGCGACCGGCAGGTGCATGAAGTGCGTATTGTGGTGCGCGACGCTTCCGGCAACACCAGTGAATTAAACACCAGGGTGCAATGGAATGGCACGGCACCAGCAACGGTTAATACGCCGGTAGGATATAAACGATTTTTTCCGCTGATGCTGGATGGATTTGAATCGGAAGCCTGTGAATTTTATATCGGTGAACGTTGTTTATACGATGCGGTGAATATTCGCTATCAGCAATTGCCAGCCACTCCGCAGGCGGTTTCAGCCCTTCATGCTATCGGGGCTTCCACCATACCGTTGCAGGAGGCCTTTTTGATACGGTTGCAACCACAGCAGCCGATCAGTGCGGCACAGAAAAGCCGTACAGTGATGCAGTGGTATGCCGGTGCGAAGAAAGAGGTGCAGAAAGTGGAATGGCAGCAGGGCTGGGCAGCGGCACGCTTCCGTGATTTTGGTTATTATCAGTTACTGGTAGATGAAGAAGCCCCCGAAATTGTACCCATTGGATTTAGCAATGGAGCGAATTTGACGAAAGCCAGTCGTATCGCCTTTACAGTAAAAGACAACCTCGAAAAATTTAAGAACGTCCGTACCGAACTGGATGGGCGTTGGATACGTTTTAGTAATGACAAGGGACGAACCTTTATTTACCGCTTCGACGAAAAATGCCTGTCGGGCAATCACGAGCTGAAGATCAGTGCGGAAGATGAAGCGGGGAATAAAGTGGAACGGGTGTATCGTTTTT
>CAZKSY010000026.1:0-43440 GCA_964555605.1 uncultured Chitinophagaceae bacterium
TTGTCTGCCTGATATTTCGCATCAAGTTGCTGGTATTTTGCCCAGGCCATTCCGGCTTTCAGGGATAGAAAGGGGTAACGGGACAGCCGACAGCCCAAACCTGTTGTTACAAATGCCTGCGAAAAATCGAGGTTGCCTGATAGTTTACCGGTACTGTTCTTTTGAATGGCTATACCAAGCCCTACCAGCGCCGTCCAATCCAGCTTTTCGGAACGAAGGGGCAATGGAAAATTCAGATCGGTCATGATGATCGTTTTGGACCCGCCGATCTTATTCGATTTGAATTGCAGTGAATCGTTGCTGGTATTGTTATACCGCAATTCGTATTTAAAACTATTCTGCGGTGTGAATACCTGTGCGGCCCCCATACTCCAGAAAGGTTTGCGTTTGTTTTTTACTTTAAGATCTATCAGCAGGGCCTGGCGGAGAAAATCACCACGTTCCATGCCGCCCCGCTCATACACATAGGGTCGCGGAGAAAGAGCGGCCGGACTACTGATAGGTTCTGCCCGCTTGTAGATAAAGATATACGCCAGGTACTTTTCGTAGCTTCCGTTGGCTTCCCAGATATTGTCTTTTCCACCTATAATAAGCGTTCTTTCCACCACAAAATCCACGCTGTTGATCAGGTTTTTTACGGTGCGGAAATTAAGATCGGGCGATAAAAAATCGGATCGTTCCAATGATTGCAGTTGCTTCAACCCGGCACCGATCGAATCGAGTAGCGCATCAGTCCCCTGAGAAGAAACGGTCTTGAGATCGCTGCTCAGCTTATCGATAGCTTCCGCTATTACGGTGCGATTGTATTGCTGTTCCAGTTGGGCTAATTGTGATTTCAATCCGGGCAAGGTTGCCCCTTCGTCATACACCATGGTCAAAGCTTCTTCGGTAGTGCTTAACTTTTTGAGCAGCCCTACATAGTTTTCATAAACAGTATTGATACTGGGCCCTACTTCCTCCCCGCGGGAAGGAGGCGGTGGATTTTCAATGATACCCGTGAGCAGCCGGAGCGCTGGTGATAAAGACATTTTTCCGAGCAGTGGATTATCGAGCAGTTGGGCGGCGATATTGTTTTTGGTTTTGGCAATCAACTGATCCTGTACTTCGAACCCATAGATCAGTTCATTGAAATTGGTGATACGGATGGTGAGGATATCACCATTCTTGACTTGTGGAGCCGAAGTGGGGGTTTCCACCGGGCGACCAGCCAGGATATCCAATCGAAAATAGTTTCGCTGGTTGCTGATGCGATCAACTGTGATCACATAATGTTGTTGAGCGAATGACTGGGAGGCAGCAGCGAATAAAATGAAAAAAACAAAAAGAGTAGTGCGCATAGGCTCGATCTTTATTTATAGCGTTCAGAAATAAATATCGATATAATCTGTGACCATTCCACCTTCACAGTTGATCATTTTCTGTAAACGCCAGTATTTTCGTTTCCCGGTGGCTTTGAATACCTGCACCCCCTCCCGTATACAAGGCTGGCCACCATTGATATGGGATACCCGGGATAAAATGTTGCCCTCAAACCTTAATTCTTTCGCGTTGATCACTTTTATCAACCCTTCCACGGTAATATAATCACCCGCTGCATTTCGTTGTTCTCCCTTGATGAAATACAAATCTTTGGTTTTGTGAGAAATGACAACCGTGCCTGGTTTTTCTGTGCCGATCCATTGAAGCGTAATCTGGTGTTTGCCGACACGAATCGGGGTAGATTGAGACATTGCGGAAATATCCAACAGCATACAAAAGAGGGTGACCAATGAGACTATTCTCATGTTAGTATGTTTACATGAAATGTACTGCTTTTGAAAAAGAACACCTCACAGCCCTACGGTTCAATAAAAAAAATAGACCCAAATACTTAGGTCTATCCAATATTAGGTGGTCAAGATCAATACCCGATCAGTAGTTTTAGTTTCCCCCATAGTTCATTATCAAAACTGGAAAGGGCGAATTTGGATTCATTGGCTGCTTCGCCCATACGGATCACTACCAGGCCTTGTGAAGGCACCACATAAATTTTCTGATCATTTTTTCCAAGGGCAGCATAACAATCGTCGGGTGCATTGGGAATCAACTTACCTGGAATGGAAAGCTGCAAACCCGGAAGCATATAGCTGCTTTTTCCGTTGAGCCAAGTGAGCAATCCATAAGAGGGATTTAAATTCTGCGATGAATTTATTTGGGCACTATGATAGAGCGTGTCATTCAAGATTTGCGTTTGGTCCCACTTGCCTTTATTCATCAGGAGCAAGCCAAACCGCGCCATGCTTCGGGGGTTGCTATAGTAAACATTATTGAAACCGGTTTTGATCCAGAGGCCATTCATACCGATCCGATCACGGATCTTTTGTTGAAAGAAGTTATTGTACGTTGTACCTGAAGCAGCTTCCACCACTTTATCAAGCAGCGTATAAGGGGCATTGTGATAGGCCCAGCGGGTGCCGGCATCTGCTTTATACTGTAAACAAGCAGGACTGGTACAATCATTATCCGGCTGCACGGCATCATCCAGTCCGGTAGTCATGGTGAGTTGATGACGGATGGTGATCATATCTTCTTTTGCCTGGGACAAAGAGGTCCATCCATTCCCTAAATATTTCGAGGTCTTATCGGATATCTGCAACAAACCTTCTTTTTGGGCGATACCCACCAGCATAGCGGTCATGGTTTTACCTGCAGAGGCCCAGTACCAGAAACTATCTACCTTAAAAGTTCCATAATAATTCTCCACGACCATTTTCCCATTCCTCAGAATGATAAAAGCTTTGGTGCCTTTTGATTCCAGATAGCTATTCAGATCGGCCATGGCGCTGGTATTCCAACTTAATGAGGCGGGAGTTACAGAAGCCCATTCCGAACCGGAAAGAGGAGGAAAATAAACAGCTGCAGGTGAAGGACCAGGAGGCTGCGGGTCGGGTGTAGTGTCAGATTTTTTACAGGACAAAAATGCAAAGCTGAGCACAAAGGCTATAAGGGTTATCTTTTTCATAGTCAGGTGTCCGTTTTGACTAAAAAATCAGGAACAGGTTTAACTAACGAAAAAGAAAAAGCCAAAGTATTTTAGTGGGATCATTTTACACAGGAGCGATCCTTGAGCACACTCATACCACCAGACATATTGACAACCTTCCCAAAACCATGTTTGCCCAGTATATAACTGGCGCGGGGACTGCGGTGGCTGTGGGAGCAAAAGACCACTATTTCGGACTTACGATATTTCGCAAGTTCACCGATACGACTTTCAAGTTCCTGTACGGGGATATTGATGGCATTTTTCAGGGTGCCGAAATTGGGATCGGCTTTCCCTTCAAATTCTTCTTTAGTTCTTACATCCAGCAGGATGGTTCGGGGATGTGCTTTTATGTAATTACAAATCAGTTCGGGAGAAATGGTTTTGAATTTAATATCACTGCGCAACACGAGTTCCATTTTACAATGGGGACAGGAACCTGGTTTATCAAATGACTCCTTATCGCAATCGTAACCACAGGGGATGCAGGCGTAGGGTTTATTTTGTTGAAAAGGGTGTGTGAAAGCGAGGAATAAAAGACAGGGAAAAAGAAAAAGAAGGAGGAAAGGTTTCATGATTGTTGGCGATTAAAGCCTGATAAAGTTAGCACAAAAGGGAAATGCACGGCAGGACAAACGTTTTTTTGCTGGTGAAATGGGGGTAAACCACGAGGAGATGCCATCCCAAATTTGTACCCCACAAAAAGACCAGCTCAAGCCTAATTCAAGTTTAAAATCCTCTGCTTTTTGTGGTTTTGGGTATAAAAGCACACTTTAGGGTGAGGATTTTCGCCGCTGTACAGGGGGAAAACACCCGGAGATGCCATCTCCAGTTTGTACCGCACATCAAAGCGGAATATTCCCATGCTTTTTTCGCGGGCGTTTTACCACTTTATTTTCCAGCATGGCAAATGCCTTGATCAACTTTCGACGGGTTTCTCGGGGTTCGATCACTTCATCGATAAAGCCGCGCTCAGCGGCCAGATAAGGTGTCGCGAATTTCTCGGCATATTCCGCTTCCTTCTCCAGCAACTTACGGGCAGGGTCATCTGATTTAGCAATCTCCGACTTAAAGATGATCTCACTGGCGCCCTTCGCTCCCATCACCGCAATTTCAGCCGTAGGCCAGGCATAATTCATATCGGCTCCAATATGTTTGGAATTCATCACATCATAGGCACCCCCATACGCCTTCCGGGTGATCAGGGTTACCCGAGGCACTGTAGCTTCGCTTAAGGCATACAGCAATTTAGCGCCATTGGTAATGATTCCGTTCCACTCCTGGTCGGTACCCGGAAGAAAACCGGGCACATCTACCAATACCAGTAAAGGAATATTAAAACAATCGCAGAACCGGGTGAAGCGTGCCCCTTTTTTGGAGCTATCAATATCTAACACACCGGCCAAACTCATAGGCTGATTGGCTACAATACCAATGCTTCTACCTGCCAATCGCGCAAATCCTACCACGATATTATCCGCATAATTCTTATGTATCTCAAAAAACGATTCTTTGTCGCATATTCCATCGATCACCGCCCGGATATCATAGGGCTGATGCGTACTCTCCGGAATGATCGTTTCGAGTTCTTCTCTTATTTCATCTCCCAATACGTATGGAAGTTTCGGCAAGACATCTTCACAATTCTGCGGCACATAACTCAATAATTTTTTCACGTGTTGAATGCATTCCACATCATTGACAGCCGTTAAATGTGTAACTCCGGATTTAGTGGAATGGGTGGATGCTCCCCCCAATTCTTCTGACGTCACTTCTTCATTGGTAACGGTTTTCACCACATTGGGACCTGTCACAAACATATAACTGGTGTTCTCTACCATGATCGTAAAGTCGGTCATGGCAGGCGAATACACAGCCCCTCCCGCACAGGGCCCCATGATAGCGGAGATCTGCGGGATCACACCGGAGGATTGTACATTTCTGAAAAAAATATCGGCATAACCACCCAGCGAACGAACGCCTTCCTGGATTCGGGCACCGCCTGAATCGTTCAATCCGATCATAGGCGCACCTGTCTTCATGGCCATATCCATCACTTTGCAGATCTTTTCCGCATGTGTTTCAGAAAGCGCTCCACCAAAAACCGTGAAGTCTTGCGCAAATGCATACACGAGCCTTCCGTTCACTGTACCATATCCTGTAATAACCCCATCACCATAAAACTTTTGGTTTTCCATGCCAAAGTCTTTGGTACGATGAACTACCAAGGCCCCGATTTCTTCGAAGGATCCGGGATCCATCAACAAATCAATACGCTCACGAGCCGTAAGCTTGCCTTTCTGATGTTGCTTTTCATTCCGTTCAGCTCCTCCCCCCAATTTGCCTTCTGCTAATTTTTCTCTCAGTATATCTACTTTTGGTTTCATGCTGTATGATTTACCAGTATTCGTAATGTTTATTAATGAGAAAGGCGACGTTTCCAACTGGTTGAGCCATTGCTGACCGGCCGCAGTTTTTTTTGTTCATCGAGCCAGAAACGCAGGGCCACTATCGCTGCTGCTTCCGCCTGCTCTTTTTGCTTTTCTTTGATCTTTTCAGGAGTATAATAATTCTTTACAAAATGTGTATCGAAATGACCCGATAAAAACGATTCATGTTCAAAAACAAATGTACCGAATGGCATGGTGGTCAGTGCCCCTTCGATTTTATAATCCGTGATCGCCTTCTTCATACGTTCAATAGCTTCGGTACGGTCTTTACCATGTGCCACGAGTTTCGCGATCATCGGATCGTAATAAATGGGAATGGTCATGCCTTGTTCGTACCCATCATCTACACGGATGCCTTCACCTGTTGGAATTTCATAGCGCTCCAATGTTCCAATGGAAGGAAGAAAATTATTCAGTGGATCTTCGGCATAAATGCGGAGTTCCACGGCATGGCCATTGATCTTGAGATCATCTTGTGTAAAAGATAGTTTTTCTCCCCTTGCGATCCGGATCTGTTCTTCCACCAGGTCTATACCGGTAATCATTTCGGTTACAGGATGCTCCACCTGCAAACGGGTATTCATTTCCAGGAAATAAAAGTTCAACTTATCGTCCATCAGGAACTCCACGGTACCCGTACTGGTATAATTACAGGACTTCGCTACCATGACAGCAGCCTCGCCCATTTTTTTTCTTAATTCAGGTGTTAGAATCGCGGAAGGAGACTCTTCCACTACCTTTTGGTGTCTTCGCTGAATACTGCATTCCCGCTCGAAGAGGTGAACAGTATTGCCATAATTATCAGCCAGCACCTGGATTTCCACGTGACGTGGGGAAGTAACATATTTTTCGATGAATACCGAGCCATCACCGAAGGAAGCAAGCGCTTCACTCATGGCACGTTGCATTTGTTCTTCAAAATCGGCTTCCTTCTCCACGATCCGCATCCCTTTTCCACCTCCGCCGGCTGAAGCTTTTATTAAAATGGGATAACCCACTTCTTTCGCAATCAACTTAGCCTGCACTACATCATCAATCGCCTTATCGATACCCGGCACCATAGGAATATTATAGGTCTTAACGCATTCTTTTGCGGCCAGTTTGGATCCCATTATGCGCATCGCTTCAGCACCGGGGCCGATAAAGGTGATTCCAGCGGCGGTTACTTTTTGTGCGAAATCAGCATTCTCGCTGAGAAACCCATAACCCGGATGAATACCGTCAACGCCCAGTTCTTTGCACACCTGAATAATTTTATCCCCATTCAGATAGGATTGATTAGACGGCGCCTCTCCCAAACAAACCGCTTCATCAGCAAATAATACGTGTGGAGACCGACGGTCGGCAACAGAATAAACGGCCACCGATTTAATGCCCATTTTTTTAATGGTTCGCATGATCCGAAGGGCGATTTCACCCCGATTGGCTACCAATATTTTTTTCATGAGATGATACATTACAGGTTGATCAATCCAGTTCCACTAATAATTGCCCCTTTTCTACCGCTTGCCCCACTGACACAGCCACCCGCTTAATTTTTGCCGGGAAAGCTATCGTGATACTATTCTCCATTTTCATGGCTACGAGTATCAACAACTTGGCTCCTTCGGGCACTTCGTCACCATCTTTCACTACAATTTCGAGAACCAATCCCGGCATGGGGGCTTTAATTTCTTTCACCTGCTTGTGTACGGCTGACCCATAGCCCATCGATTCCACGAGCTGATCCAGGGCGTCTTTTATTTCTACATTAAAAACGGAGCCGTCGATTTCGATACGAATTTTTCGGGCAGACATATCGGCCTCGAGTACCCGCGCTTTAACGGAATGATTACTTTGGAGCAAATGAAATTCGTGGGGAGAAGATTCAAGGATGTCGGCCTTATTGACCTGATCAGCGGGGATCAGGAATTCAAACTCATTCACTTTGAGTTTGTAAGGGCTAATTTGTTCGCTCATGAACCGGCATTTAAATTATTAACAATATCCGGCAAAGGGCCTGTTACAGATCCGGGTCTGAAAAGGACATTACCGGAACCACTAAGATCCTGCAATTTGGGTAAACCGATACATCAGGGGTATGACGGAACTCAATCCCGGCAAGGATTATACTCAAATGCCTTGTGCCATATTTTATTGACCGGAAAGATCTATTTCCCAAACACCAGAATCATCCATTTGTTTAGAGAAAGAGCGGCCCTGAATCTTTACCATACAGTTGCCGGCAAAGGTGGAACGTATGATGACCTTTTTCATGCGACCAGCAGTCCATTCCATATCTACTGTAAATCCACCGCGTGCTTTCAGTCCTTTTATTTTTCCTTCTGGCCATTCCACAGGAAGAGCCGGCAGCAGTTCTATATACGATTCATGACTTTGCAACAGCATTTCAGCAATACCGGCAGCACCGCCGAAGTTACCATCGATCTGAAACGGAGGATGGGCGCAGAATAAATTGGCGTAGGTGCCTCCGCCCGACATGCGTATTCCTTCATCGCTACCGTAATACCGAAGGAGTTTTTTTAAAGCATCATACGCCCTTTCACCATTTTTCATACGGGCCCATAAATTGATGCGCCAGGTAATGGCCCACCCCGTGCCCTCATTGGTGCGAATTTCCAGAGATCGCTTCACTGCATCCGTCAATTGAGGTGTACGTTCCAATGATATGGATCTTCCGGGATAGGCACCAAAGAGATGCGACAAATGGCGGTGTTGCGGATCGGCATCCTCCCAATCGTGGTACCATTCCTGCAGGTTTCCTTTTTTCCCGATCTGATAGGGATAAAGTTTGGCCATTGATGCGGCTACATTGGCTCTGAGCTCCTGATCTTTATTTAATAATTGTCCCGCCACCAGGAAGGCGTCGAACAATTCCCGGATCATAGCGAGATCGGCAGTGGAGCCATATAATGTTTGTCCCCGGTATCCTTCTGTAGTTATATATACATTTTCCGGAGAAGTAGAGGGTGCTGTAACCAGATTACCCTTTGGATCGCTGGTGAGAAAATCGAGACAAAATTCAATGGCTCCTTTCATCAATGGATAGGCCTGTTTGTTCAGGAATTGTTTATCCTGTGTAAACAGGTAATGTTCCCAAAGATGTGTGGAGAGCCAAACACCCCCCATGGGCCAGTTTGCCCAGCATGGATCCCCTTTTCCAAAATCACCTACCGGATTGGTGACACCCCAGATATCCGAATTGTGATGACAGGTCCAGCCACGGGCATTATAATAATTACGTGCCGTAACTGCACCCGTTTTAGACAAGGTGCCGATAAAGTCGAGCAATGGCGTGTGCATTTCAGAAAGGTTGGCTACTTCCACGGCCCAGTAATTCATTTCTGCATTAATATTCGTGGTATAGTTACTGCTCCATGGTGGGCGGATATCCTGGTTCCAGAGACCCTGTAAATTAGCCGGCTGACTTCCGGGGCGCGAAGAACTGATCATGAGGTATCGCGCATACTGGTAATAGAGAGCAATCAATCCGTTATCTGTTTTACCCTCGCTGAAACGTTTGAGACGCTCGCTTGTACTGAGGGAGTCGAGCCCGGATTGACCCAGCGAAAAACTAACCCGATCGAAATAACTTTTAACGTCGGCCGTATGGCTTTGCCAGAGATGTAAAAAAGGCAGCGAACTATTTCGTTTCAAATAATTCTGCGCCAGCAACAGATCATTTTTGCCTTCCTTACCGGGGTTTTTATTGTAGCCATTAAAACTGGTGGCCATACTCAGCAACACCAGTACATCGGTGGCACCGGTTACCTGAATAGCCGAATCGGATGTTATTACAGTACCATTTGACCGGGCCACCTGTAAGCAGGAAGTGTATCGCATGGCATTGGCGCTGTCGTACAGCACGGCATCTGGCATATTTCCTCTGTAACTCGGTTCAGCATGAATGGGTGCATGACCCCGCATGATCAGTTGTTGATTTTGATTGTACACTTTATTGGGCAGCAGGCTATTGAAGGAGAAACGGGCATTTATTGTGGCGGCACCTTGTACACTGATACGAATGACCACCACCTGGTGAGGGTTTGACACAAATACCTCGCGGGTGAAGACCGAACCATCTACTTCGTAGCGGGTAACAGCCACAGCTTTCTCAATATCAAGGTTACGCTTATAAGCAACCGCTTTCCCCTGATGCTCCATATTGATCCAGAGATTACCCAATGGCGCATAGGATTCGGTGAACCGGCCCTGTAATTGTTTTACCAGGGAATCGGCTTCCCTGTATTTTTCAGCAAAGAGTGCCTGACGAACCTCCCCCAGATGTGTAGCAGGCAGTGGACGATCTTCTCCCTTTAGAGGTCCTCCTGCCCATAAGGTTTGTTCATTCAGAGAGAGTCGTTCTGATTCAACCCCACCATATACCATTACACCCAAACGGCCATTACCCAATGGCAGCGCTTCTTCAAAACGGCGGGCTGGTTCCCGGTACCACAATTCATTTTTTTGGGAAAACAGGGACTGGATCGAAAGAAGGGCCAATAGCAGCAGCGATGTTTTTTTCATATGTGTTCTCTTATACAAATAATGATTTTTTTAACGAAGGGCTTTGGCGAGTGCGTCGGCTACCAAAGAAAGGAAATCGGGATCGAACGGCTCATCCCATTCCTGATCGGGCAATTTAATAGCCCGAAAATTCTGCTCCTCATCGGGCTCAAAAACCAGTTCTTTTTCCTGATGCACCACGTGGATTCTATAGGAATAACCATAGGGATGCAGGGAAACGGGCAGCTTATACGAATGGCCTTTGTATTCAATTTCCAGTTCGGGACTTTCCATATTTTAATTTTCAGCGAAAAATTGAAGCAATCGAAATGATTTACAGGGGCCATAACCCCTCTTAAAGTTAGTCCTAATTTGGGAAGCGGAGGCAAAAATTAAGAGGTATACCTTAGGTGTTATTTATCGGTGACCCTCATATTGTAAAATGAATGGCAATGAAACCGGCCAGAGATGAAAAGGCATGGTATCTTTGCTTCAGAGAAACGATATTCATTTTGTTTAGTTTATAATGTGTGAATCCAATGTACTGAAAGACTTTTTGAAAGGCCTGATGCTAATCCAATACCAATGAAACCCGAAGCTTCTGTACCTATTAAATAAAACATTCAAATTTCTCAGAAGCTATATGCAAAACCCGTCAGTGCGACGGGTTTTTCTATTTGAACTATAATAGTATGTAATGACTCAGGCAATGCGTCGTTTGGCTTGAACCTGAATATTGATTTTTGAATGAAGGTCTTCGGGGCGGAAAGGTTTATGAATAAAATCGGTAAATCCCTTCGCCAGCAGGTCGGCTTGCATATTATCGTATACAGCAGCGGTAAATGCCAGTATGGGTATTTGAGCATCGATCTTGCGGATTTCTTTGAGTGCCGTGGCTCCATCCATTTCCGGCATTTCGAGATCGATCAGCAACACATCAAAATGACCGCGCTTAAACTGTTCTACTGCTTCACGGCCATTACCCGCTTCCGTTACGAGCATATCCCATTTCTGCAGAAAACGTTTGGCAACGTTCATGTTTACCGGATTGTCTTCCGCAATCAGCACATGAACACCCTGTAAAGACGACAGTTTTCGCTGAGCGCCCTCATTGATATACATTTTCCTGTTCTCATTGATCGGAAGTTCCACGGTAAAATGAAAGGTACTACCCTTTCCCGGCTCGCTTTCGAGCATGAGCTCGCTATTAAATTTTTTGACCAGTTTGCGGGTAATGGTGAGACCCAAGCCTGTACCACCATACTTACGGGTTGTATCCACATCTGCCTGGGTGAAACTTTCAAAGATTTCTTTATGCTTTTCCGCAGCGATACCAATTCCTGTGTCGCGCACGATAAACTGAATGGTTGCTCTGGAACTGGATGCGTAGATCTGACGGGCAGCCAACGTAATGGCGCCCTGGTGTGTAAATTTAACTGCATTTGAAAGCAGGTTACTCAACACCTGATTCAAACGGGTTTCATCGGTCATCAGTTCCAGATTCAGCCGGCCATCGATATCTGTTATCAACTTCAGCTCTTTTGCCTGAACTTGCGTAGCAAATTGCGACGCCACTTTCTTTAGAAACTGGCTCACATTCACGGGGGCGGCTGCGAGCTGCAATTTGCCTGCCTCCATTTTATTATAATCCAGAATGTCGTTGATAAGCACCATCATGTGCTCTGAGGAATATTTCAACACATCGAGGTGTGGCTGTTGCGACGGCAGATAGTCTTCCTGTAAGAGCAGGTTCGATGCTCCGATAATACCGTTAAGGGGTGTTCGAAGCTCATGACTCATATTAGAGAGGAAACGCGATTTGATCTTTAGGGCCGCCTCTGCTTTTTCCTTTTCCTTCATTAATTCAAACTCTGTCATTTTCACATTAGAAATATCGAGAATACTGATCTTGACATATTTCTGTTCTTTATAGTGAAAGGGAACCACACTTACATATCCCGGAAAAATTTTTCCATTCCGGGTAGTAAAACTAAGTTCTCCTTGCCAGGATTGGGCCACTTGATTCACCGCTTTTTCAATGGGGTTGAATTGTTTGATATGGTCTTCATCGAACCATTTTTCAATATGTGTACCTTCTATTTCCCTCGTTTCTTTTGCCTCGAACATTTCCAGGGCACGCAAATTGCAACTGGCTATAATATTGGAACGGGAATAAACGATAAATACGGCATCGAGGGAGGTATTGTAGATCGTATCGCCAAATTTTTTCTCCTGCAGGATGGCCACTTCATTGTCTTTGTTCACGCGCAGGATGGCATAAGAAAATATCATGATCAGCAGGAAGGCTATGACCAGGTTACTGCTGAAAAGATTCGCATACATGGCATCGGTAATGATCTCCACATTATTCTGGAAAGGACTGATCATCATAGCAAGGATCAGGGTGTAGATGGTGATGGCGTATACAAAAACCAACTCTTTGTAATTCCGACGGATACTCACCACGAAGGTGAGTGCCAGGAAATAGGGAAAGAAAAGCAGATAACCGCCGGCCCGCAGACCTTCTACATAACAAACAATGGCCAGATACAGGTTGATATTGATCACCGAAATAATGCGACCTGTTTCTGTTTTGCGTTTGGCATTGAAAAAGAAAGCAACCAGAAAAATATAAGCTGATGTAATATTGATCAGCGCGCTGATGTATAATTTATTAACGAAATAGGTGATCACGGAGAGTACGTTCACCATTAAGGCCAGAAGGATAAACTGGTTGAAACGGGTAATCTTTTTCCGGAGCTCTTTATTTACAATGCTCTCATCTAAACCGGAATAAATAATATCCCTGTAAATAGACAAGACCAGATAAAATAATTTGCTCTTCATAGAGTTATTGGATAGGTGCCCGTTTAGCAAATAGGGCCTGTTAAATCCAATAACGAAAAAATCGGGGAACTATTTTATTATGGAGCCCATTTCAGAACATAAAGAATTCATTTTCAGTAATAGTATACATGTACCCAGCCTGTATTCGCTGTACGAGGATGACTATAAATACATGGAGGAGGTTTTCAGACTTACATTGCAGGATCTGCATGCCGAATGCAAAAACCACCTAAACCACTATCAATCAACGGATATTCCAGCCATCAGGCGGATCGTACACAAACTGAAACCGAGTTTTGGGTTTGTCGGGATGCCGGAATTGCAGGAATACTGCCAGTCGTTTGAGAATCAATGTGGCCAACAGCCCTATCCCGGTGATTTTGACAGCGATTTTAAAAAATGGCAGGAGGCTGTTGGGAATGCTATTTCCATCCTGGAACTCGAACTGGACAGATTAACCAACTATAATAAAAGTGATTCATGAGTATTTCCTGTGTTATAGTGGAAGATTTACAAGTGGCGGCCGATTATACCCGGCGTTGCTGCGAAAAAAGCGGACAACTCGAGGTTAGAGGCCATTTTACCAATGTGGCCGATGCGCTGGCCTACCTGAATAAAGAAAATGTGGATTTGCTGTTTCTCGATGTAGAGATGCCAGGTGCCAATGGTTTTGAATTGCTGGATCAATTGGCCTATTCACCTGCCGTGATCCTGACCACGTCCAAACCAGAATATGCCTTTAATGCTTTTGAATACAAGGCGATCGATTTTTTAAAAAAACCCTTCACCTATCAACGATTTCAGGAAGCCCTGCAGAAGTTGGAATCAAATCCGTTTCATTATACTCAAACAGAGGAAACTGACCATATATTCATAAAGAGTGATGGACGATTGATCCGGCTTAATAATAATGAGATCCTGTACATTGAAAGCATGGGGGATTATGTAAAGTTTGTTACCAACGATAAAAAGTATATAACCCATAATACGATCAAGGCTTTGGAAGAGAAGATCAACAAGGAACAATTTGCTAAGGTACACCGCTCGTACATCGTAAATATTACCAAGATCGACGATATCAGGGAAAATGACCTGTTCATAAAAGGTGTGGAAATCCCCATCAGTAAATCGCATCGTCAGGATATTATTAAAAGGCTGAATATTATTTAGCACTCATCGAAGAAAGCCTTCCATTCACCGAGCAGAAACAGTGATTGGTCTAAAAAACTCCCAAAAGAAAAAAATCCGTTGCACTTTTGTATTGTCAAAGCGGTTCAACGCCCGACAAACAAAACAGATAATAATCAGCTCTTTATAAAGACATTTTTCGCGACGGTAAACTGGAACACCAAAAAGATTGAGATCCGTACCCAATAAAAACCTGAGTTCAATGCAACTATGCTCAGTATGCACCTCTGGATTTCAATTGATTAGGCCGAACCCTAAAGGTTCGGCTTTTTTTTGCCCATTTTTTGCCGAATGTTCTTAAGTAACCGTTGAAATACTGAAAATCGAAGAAATCGTTCTATTAATCGAAGAAGGGGGGTTGGTGGTCGAATAAACTTAGAAAACTCCAATTGAAACAACATCTTTGTACTGTTGATCCCGGTAATTGATCACCGTACCTAATGAAGTTGTATCGTACCCTTTACTATGTTTACCGGGAACCCTTTTTAACCTGGCCCATTGTATGAACCGATGAAGCGCCGCAACCCTTATGCGGCTACTTCTACACCCGACCGTAGATTTTCCAACCCTTTGAAAAAACAATCGTAGTATCGTACATAAACGCTTAAAGCTGTCTGTTGACAGCTTTTTTTATCCCAATCCTACTTCCGCATGCATTTCCGGAATGAGCACATCATCAAAACCTTTTTTCAGTAATCGCTCTCTGAATTGTTGTTGCACTTCATATTCACCGTGGACCAGAAAGAGCTTGGATACTTTTTTGGGGTCCTGACAGGCGAGGAACTGACTGAGGTCTTCATAATCGCCATGCGCACTCATACTTCGGATGGCTCCTATTTCAGCGTGTACTTCGTGAACCACTCCATAAATTTTTACTTCCTTATCACCGCGCATTAAACGACCGCCCAGAGAATTGGGTTCACAATAACCGGTGAGTAGAATCGTATTGTGACTGTTTTCAATATTATTGCTGATATGGTGTTTCACCCGTCCGGCATCGGCCATACCACTGGCAGAAATGATCACACAGGGTTCATTGCGGAAATTGAGCAATTTGGATTGATCAACAGTCTTCACATATTTCAACCCTTTAAATGAAAAAGGATCATTATCTGATTCCAGGATTTTTTGAATACTCCTGTTAAAATATTGCGGATAGCTTTTCACTACTTCGGTGGCTTCCACGCTAAGGGGGCTATCAACAAAATAATCCAGGTCGGGCAAGCGTCGTTCGAGTTCGAGTTGATTCAGTGCAAATAATAATTCCTGTGTGCGACCAACACTAAATGCCGGAATGATGAGTTTACCTCTTTTTTTAATACAAGAGCGTTCGATCCATTCCAGCAACTGATCCGGGGTGGTGGTATTCATATCATGGAGGCTATTCCCATAAGTGGATTCAATGAGAATTATTTCTGCTTGAGGAAACACCTGGGGCGATTTTAAAATAACATCACGGTATCGGCCTACATCACCGCTAAATGTAAGCGTTCGCACAGCTCCATTTTCCTTGATACGCAAATGCACGGCGGCACTACCGATGATATGCCCTGCATCGGTATACAGGAGTTCCACAAATTCATCAATGCGAAACCAATTGCCATATTCAACGGCATGGAAATGACCAAGGGCAGATTTCGCATCTTCCACGGTATAGAGCGGTTTCAGGTAGGCCAATCCATCAGCAGCTCTTCGCTTATTAATATACTTCACATCGTCTTCCTGGATCTCGGCAGAATCTTCCATTAATATTGCTGTAAGATCTTTTGTTGCCGGTGTACAATATATCTTACCGCCATATCCATCTTTTACCAATTTTGGAATCAGCCCACTATGGTCGATATGTGCGTGCGATAAGATCATGGCCGTGATCTCACGGGGTTCAAAGCCCCAATGACGGTTCAAGGCATCCGTTTCTTTCCCCATGCCCTGAAACATGCCGCAATCGAGCAGGTATTTTCGTCCATTGGTCAGTGTGATTACATGTTTGGAACCGGTTACCGTTCGGGCAGCGCCATGAAATGCTATTTTCATAAAATGAGTTTGTGTTTAATTTAGTCAGCCGATACGTGACTTTGTTTTGAACGACCATGTAACTTCAAATCGTGCGATCAATTCACCGGCCTCATTAATACCTTCCGAAGTGGCGGTGAGTTGTTGCGCCTCTCCTGTTTCCAGCGCTTTTTGAATAGCCTGTTGAAAGCCGACACCCTGGCTACAGGTGAAGGTTGTACGGCTTGTTGCCTTTTTAAAATAAGAAGCTTCGAGCTTAACGACCAGCATGGACACTGCTGTTTGTTTTGCCGGCATATACAGTAAAGCCAGCACACCGGTACTCATTTCAGCCGCCATGGCCAAACAGGCAAAATAGGTGGAGCGAAAAGGGTTTTGACTGAACCACTTAAAAGGTACCGAAACCGTACAGGCTTCTTCCGTTAACGATCGAACCCGCACTCCTGAAAAGAAGGCGCTGGGCAATTTCATCAATGTATACAACCGGAATTTAATCGGATGACGCACTAATGAAAGAAAATAAGGATTGGCCAAAACGGTCATATCAATACTTTTTGTATTGTTCCGGATCGAAGGCTTTAGGAGACCAATGCTGAAAAAACTCTACAACTTTCGCGCGGCTATATCCTTTATCCTCTTCCAGATAGGCACTATTCTGCGTGTGGAGTCGGTTGCCTTTTGCATCCAGAATAATAAAAATGGGGAAACCAAAACGTTGCGGGTAGCCGAAACGGGTGAGAATGTCTTTGTTTTTATTTTCCGGGCTATAGTTCAGATGGTATACCACGTAATTGGCATTTACCAAGGAATCAAGGCCTGCGTCCCTGGTAACGAATTCATGAAAACGCGCACACCAAACACACCAGTTACCACCGATCTGCACAAAAACATGTTTGCCTTCTTTCGCAGCTTGTTTAATAGCCACATTCAGTGCTGAATCAGCATTTTCGGTTGGTTTATATAATTTAAACGCTTTCATATCCTGTCCATAGGAAAGTATGGAAAAAAGCAGGAAGAGGGTCAAAATTGTTGTACGCATTCCGGGTCCTTTTATTTTTTAAAATTAAAATTTACTTGTCGATCTCCACTACACAAGCTACCACTTCATTTTCATTTGCATCGGTAGAAAATTTTATGGTTCCATTCGTGCCGGTGGAGAACCGCAGATTCGATACCATTCCG
The DNA here is from genome assembly GCA_964555605.1 of uncultured Chitinophagaceae bacterium. Lineage (GTDB taxonomy): Bacteria > Bacteroidota > Bacteroidia > Chitinophagales > Chitinophagaceae > Endoryza. The sequence continues at coordinate 17,209 of CAZKSY010000026.1, forward strand.
GCAGACAATAGGGCATTGAGCCGTTGTCCGAAATCCTGTCCGGGGTTCCTGCTCAATTTAGTATTCAGGTCGTACCAATCGAGTGGTTTTTTACTGAGTACCACCGCGATCAAATCGCGGTTTCCGATGCTATCGGGTTGCATGCTTTTGTTTTTCGGGAAAAGGCGGTAACCGGTGATACCACAAAACGGCGAATATTTGGTTTTGGCAGGATCATCCGTATTGGGATAAGGGAACAATGTATAACTGGTTCCATCCACTTCTTTACCGAAGACATAAACATAACACTCGGCATTGTTTTTCACTTCCATTTTAAAACGGGTATCGAGAGAAATGGGGGTTCTTGTTTCAAAACGATTATTTCCTGCAGAGCGAAGCGGGATATAATCTTTTGCCACGGTTTTCTTTCCATCGAATTCCACTTTCACCAAACCGATCTCACATTCCAGCGTTTTTTGCTGGGCCGAACCCACCGCCGCCATGGGTTCCAATCCATAAGCTTCGCGTACGAAATACTGAAAATGCGGATAACGTACCCAGGCAAATCCGTTCTGCCCCCAGGAGGGTCCCCAGGAATTCATGATCAAAAAAGCACCGCCGAACTTCTTATCATCATAACCTACCACGCACATGGCATGACCACCAAACCCCATCTGACTTTCATCTCCGGGAGCCGGATCCCACACTTCTTTTCCTACCATCTCCTGCATAAAGCTGGGACCTACCATCATCCCAATAACTACCGGTGCCCCCTGTGCGATATTTTCCTTGATGGCACGAAGATCGATCGCGTCGTTCCGGTCACCGAGGGAGAGCCGGTTAAACCCACGCATTTTAAATTCTTCTGCCTTATTCAACAGTTCTCTGTCGGGCTGACGGCTACAATCCTGATCGGTGTATTGAAAATCGTTATAGGGAACAGAACCTTGCTTGGTCATAAACTCCATGGCTCTGATGATGTAAGATCCCTGACATCCTTCCAGTCCGATTTGATTGTATAGAAAAGCCGGCGAGAATTTAATTTGATCAGGCGATTGTCCGGTGCGGGCCGCCTCCACGATGGTGCGTGCACCGAAGGCGCTACTCCAGGCTACACAGCTACCTTGTTGACCCTGATCTCCGGGAGTGGGAGCAAATTTTTGCAGACTGGCCATTTCAGGCAGCGGATTACGCGTTTCATCATCGGCCAATGGCTCATAGATATTGGCCTTGGCAAATTCATTTTTATCGAGCATGCCACCAGTAGCCAATTGTGCGATCTGCTCCAGATTGCAACCACCTTTGTTAAGAAGAAAATAACCACCCACCAGGATTACCAGCAGAAAGATCATTCCTTTACCGCGAAACAAACTGAATAGTAAGGGGAGTAAATTGAACAGGCCGCCTCCGCCGCCACCTCCGGGTCCTACGGGAAATCCACCGCCACCACGTCCACCACTACCACCACGGTCATTAAATTGGTCCTGTTGATCCTGTTGATCATCATTCATTCGGATAGGCATAAGTACATTTTTGGTTCGTACCTAAATATACTTAATAAATGTGTTGGGGAAGATGAATACAGACAAGAAATGAATAAAAACGACTCCTGAAATGAAGGGGAGAAACAGACCCGCTATCAGGTTTATAAATCCTTACAGATCTACAATGATCTGTGTATGCAGGAGGTCCTCAAAATCTTCCCGGCGGCGAATGAGCTGTGGCAGATCGTTCCATACCAATACTTCGGCTGGCCGGTAACGGCTGTTGTAATTGGAACCCATTTCATAACAATAAGCGCCGGCATTACGAATGACTAATAAATCATTTTCGCGTATTTCGGGCAGGAAACGGTCCTCCGCAAAGGTGTCGGTTTCACAAATATTTCCGGCAACAGTATAAGGCTTCAATTCACCAGAAGGGTTGGAAATATTATCAATTCGATGGTAGGATCCATAGAACATGGGACGGATAAGGTGATTGAGTCCGGTATCGATGCCCGCAAAACAGATCGGGCCCGATTGTTTTAATACATTCACTTTTGTAACAAAATGTCCGGCCTCGCTTACCATAAACTTTCCAGGCTCGAACCATACCTGCAAATGACGGCCGTATTTTTTTTCGTAGGCTTCAAATTCCGCTCCTACTTTCTGGCCCAGCTTTTCCATATCGGTGCCTTCTTCTTCGGGGCGATAGGGAACTTTAAAACCACCACCAAGATCTATCACTTCCAGTTCGGGGAAGGCACTCATCAATTCAAATAACACTTCGATGCCTTTGGCAAACACTTCTACATCTTTGATTTCGCTTCCGGTATGGATATGAAGGGTTCTGATGAATAGTCCGGTTTCTTTCACGATGCGTTCCACTTCAAAAAGCTGTTCTACCGGCACACCGAATTTACTGCGGTCGTGCCCTGTGGAAATTTTCAGATTACCGCCAGCCATAATATTGGGGCGCATACGGATTCCTACCGGATAGCTATGACCGAATTTTTTCCCGAATTTTTCCAGATTAGACAGGGAGTCGATATTGATATGTACGCCCAAAGCAGCCGCTTCTTCGATCTCCGAAAAGTGAATATTATTAGAGGTATAAAGAATATCGGAGGGAGCGAACCCGGCTTTTATAGCCAGTTTTACTTCATTAACAGAGCTGCAATCCACATTACATCCGATCTTTTTGATATACTTTAGCACGCTGATATTGGTCAAAGCCTTAGCGGCATAAAAGAAACGCGTATCCGTATGAGCAAAAGCTTTCAGGAGACGCTGATATTGTTCATTGATCTTCTCCGCATGGTAAACATAAACGGGGGTACCGAATTGTTCAGCGATCTGTATCAGAAGTTGGTTGGAAATAGCACTGCTCATGTATGCGAATATAATTAAAAGAACAGGCCCTGTTTCAAACTTGTATTGAAACAGGGCCGTAATGTATTGTTTATTTATTCTGTGTCTTTGCTTTCTCCCTCTTCCGGTTCTTCCGGCAGTTCGTTTGATGCTTCGTCGGCTTGCTCGTCGTCGGCAGCCGATTCCTCGGTTTCATCATCCGCTTCTGTATTGCTATCGCCCTCCGGAGCGTCTTCGGAGAACTGCTCTTCATCCAATACAATATCTTCCAGTAACTCCCCTGATTCACTCACCACCAGGCCGGCTGCATTTTCATCATTCTCCTCTTCGGCCGCTTCGCTGGCTTCATGATGATGGATCATTTCTTCACTAACTGCGGTAGGATTCACAATGGTTTCATCGAAAACTTCTTTGAGCTTGGGCAGATCGTCGGGAGAGTTGATCCCGAAATAATCCATGAAATTTTTTGACGTGCAGTATACCAGTGGATGTCCGGGCATATTTTCGTTACGTCCGGTAATAACGATCAGATCTTTCTCCAATAATTTCTGTACGGCATAATCGCTGCTTACGCCGCGGATGGCTTCTATTTCAGCTTTGGTAACCGGTTGCTTATACGCAATGATAGACAGGGTTTCGAGAGCAGCGGTAGACAAGCGTTTCAGGAATTTCTCCCCATTTAGCTGTGCCACTGTTTTGTGGTATTCCTTTTTGGTGAGGAATTGCCAGCCGCCGCCACTTTGTTTGATCTCGAAAGGATAAAAATCAGACTGGTATTTTTCAAGAATCCCATCAATTGCTGTTTCGATCTGGTCGAGCTGGATCTTATCTTCCATGAACCCAAAGGCATTGTTGATCAGTTCGGTGATCTCCAAAGAGGTCAGGGGTTTATCGCTCGCGAAAATGAGCGATTCAATATGCGGGATGAGATTAGAAATTTCCATGATTAACTGGCTGATTTGGCAATGATTCGCCTGCGCTGCCGCAGTGCACGAAATAAAGGAAAACCCGGGAGGCCGGGGCTCCCCAATAGGCACAATTTACCTACCCCTGCAATGCTGCGGCGCCGCTCACGATCTCGGTCAACTCTGTAGTAATAGCAGCCTGACGAGCTCTGTTATAAGAGATCTTCAGCGATTTCAACAGTTCATTCGCGTTCTCGGTAGCTTTATCCATGGCAGTCATACGGGCACCATGCTCAGAAGCATTAGCATCCAGCACTGCTTTGAATAATTGTGTATTCAGGATCTTAGGCATCAGTTCGGCGATGAGTTCTTCCTTAGCGGGTTCAAAAATAAAATCACTTTTTTTGTCGCCTGCTTTACGGGCTACTTTGGCGATGGGCAGAAAGGGCTCCACGGTAAACCGCTGGGTAGCCGCATTCTTGAATTCGCTGTACACCAGTTCTACGGCATCGAACTCTTTATTCTCAAATGCTTTTACAGCAGCCTGTGCGCAAGCCTGTACATTTTCAAAGGAAAGATTCAGGAAAATATCACGATAAGCAGCATCCGTATTGAAACGATTCTTGCTGAAGTGCTCAAAACCTTTTTTACCAATAGACCAGATGGTAACATTCCCCTTCGCCAACTGTGCCGGATATTTCTCCTTCATGGTCAGCTTAGCGAGTTTGATGATGTTTGCATTATAGGCACCACACAAACCACGATCACTGGTGATCACTATGAATAATACTTTTTCCACAGGACGTTCTACCGATAATTTAATACCACCTTCCACATCACTGCTGCTCACGATATTCGACAACACTTCCTGTAATTTACGTGCATAGGGACGCATTTGAACGATACCGTCCTGCGCTTTACGAAGTTTGGCGGCACTCACCATTTTCATCGCTTTGGTGATCTGCTGCGTATTCTGCACTGATTTAATCCGGTTACGAACCTCTTTTAATTGTCCTGCCATAAAAGTTGAACATTTCTATTTTAAACAAGAACAGATGGCTGATTACCTCACGATTATGCAGGCGAAGCCACCCTTCCTATAATGGGCGCAAAGGTAGCGGAAGGAATGCGAAAATCCTCGGGTTGGGGAGAAGAAAAATCAGGAGAATCAGGGGGGATTGGGCGGAGCGGCTTTGGTTTTTTAAATAATTGATAATTAATAATTTATAATTTTTTGCCGCTTTTTATGAAAGTTGCTGCAGAATGAAGGCAAATAAAATACACGGGGGGCCCCAATTATTAATTATCAATTATTAATTATCAATATTCGCCCCGAATTTCGGATGTATTCTTCCTTTTCACCACATTTGCAACATCTATGGCTAAAAAGGCAGTAAAAAAAGAACGGCCGGTTATTCTGATCACGAATGATGATGGGATCAGCGCACCGGGGATCAGAAATTTGGTGGAGTCGGTAAAAGATCTGGGCAAGATCGTGGTGGTAGCACCTGATAAACCCCAGAGCGGTATGGGGCATGCCATTACCATCGGACATCCGCTGCGTTTAACCCCTGTTCCCGGATATGCCGATGGGGTGGATGCCTATCAGTGTTCGGGTACTCCGGTGGATTGTGTAAAACTGGCGGTTGCGAAGGTTTTGCATCGCAAACCTGATATCTGTTTAAGTGGCATCAACCACGGAGCCAATCATTCGATCAATGTGATCTATTCCGGAACCATGTCGGCTGCTGTTGAGGCCGCCATTGAGAGCATTCCTTCGGTAGGTTTTTCACTGCTCGATTTTAGTATTGAGGCTGATTTTGCGGCGTCCCGGCATTATGCGCGTGCTATTGTGGAGCACATGCTTACCACGAAATGGGACAAGCATCTGGTGCTGAATGTGAATATACCGAAGGGTGATCTTTCTCTTATTAAGGGGATAAAAATATGCAAGCAGGCTTATGCGAAATATGAGGAAGACTTCGTGGAGCGCCACGACCCCTCCGGAAAAAAATATTTCTGGCTTACAGGAGAGTTTGTGAATTTTGACAAGGCGAGAGACACCGATGTATGGGCTCTCAAAAATAATTATGTGAGTGTAGTGCCGGTGCAATTTGATCTCACCAATTACGTTCTTAAAGCCAAACTGGAAAAAACCTGGAAATTCTGATGTTCAAAAAAGACAATATAAAATTTGGTTTATTACTGGGCTTTCTGGCGCCGGTAGTGAGTATGGTCATTTACTATTTCATCCGTTTCAGCGCCTTTAGCGTAAGCGATGTATTCGGTTTAATGGCCCGTGAAAAAAACCAGATCACAGCGATCACCATTCCTTGCCTGGTTTTAAATATTGCTCTTTTCACTTTTTATGTGAATACGCAGCGAGACAAAACCGCCAAGGGTATTTTCGCCGTAACGATCCTGTACGCCATTGCTGCGCTGGGATTGAAGTTTATATTATAAGCATACGCTGAATTACCGAACTTTACCGAATGCGTTATTATATTATAGCCGGAGAGGCTTCCGGAGACCTGCATGGAAGCAATTTGATCCGTGAGCTACGCCGGCAGGAGCCTGATGCCGCCATCCGTTGCTGGGGTGGCGATTTAATGGAAGAAGCTGGTGGAACGCTGGTAAAACATTTCCGCGAATTGGCCTTTATGGGGTTTGTGGAAGTGCTGCTGAACCTGGGTACCATTCTACGTAATCTTCGCTTTTGCAAAAAAGATATTGACGCCTGGAAACCGGATGCCCTGATCCTGATCGACTACCCCGGCTTCAATTTACGTATTGCTGAATGGGCTCATGCACAGGGCATAAAGGTGATCTACTATATCTCCCCGCAGGTTTGGGCCTGGAAGGAAAACCGGGTTAAAAAGATGAAACGCGACATTGATCTGATGCTCGTGATTCTTCCTTTTGAGAAAGATTACTTCAAAAACAAATGGCAATGGCCTGTGGAATATGTAGGCCATCCGCTGGTAGAAGTTATTGAACGTTATACAAGTGAAAACGCCAGCAATGCGGGAACCGATCCTGTAATTGCCCTTTTACCCGGCAGTCGTAAACAGGAGATCCTGAAAAAACTTCCGGTGATGCTGGAAGTAAGTCGCCGGTTTCCGTCAGAAAAATTCATTGTAGCAAAAGCCCCGGGGGTGGAAGATGATTTTTATGCGGCATTGCTGGGCCCCTATCCTAATGTTGAAACGGTAAGCAATCAAACCTATAGTATTCTACATCGCAGTAAGGCTGCCGTTGTAACGAGTGGAACCGCCACACTGGAAACCGCACTTTTTCATGTACCCGAGGTGGTTTGTTATAAAGGAAATCTCATTTCCTATGAGATTGCCAAAAGAGTGATCAGCATTAAATATATTTCATTGGTAAATTTGATCATGGACCGGCTGGTAGTAAAAGAATTGATTCAGCACGATATGAATGTTGATACTGTTGCGGCGGAATTGAATGCCTTACTGACCGAAACCGACAGAACCGAACAAATCCAAAAAGATTACACGGAATTACACAGTTTACTCAAAGCGGGAGGTTCGGCTTCTTTAAATGCCGTGAACCATATCAGAGCCTTTCTCGGTTCTTAATTTTTGCGGAACACGAACAGTTTCAGTAACATGATCACGATGGCGAGAAGGAACATCAGGATGGATAGGCGGTTGATGCCGTGCATGTATTTCTGCCACTGCGTGCGGGGCTCGTTCGGGTCTTTTTTCCGCAGATAAAGGTATTCGGCCAGTTGTTTCAGTACTCCCATGATCAGGCGTTTGAGTTGGAAGAGGCAAATGTATTACAATCTCCACAACGCCGTTCATATGATTTTGTTCAGTAACAAGATGGTTTTTACCGCCCAAAAACATGATTTTCATCCGCCCGCCAATTTTATGCGTGCAATCATATTTTCTATACACCCCCCCTGCTACCTTGTGCGCATACCTGATTATTACAGGCAAACCCACAACAATCAAAAAGCACGGTTATGAAAAAGACAAGTATTTTCTGGCTGGCAGCAGGGATCGCATTTTGCACCCTTAATTCCTGCGGCGAAGAAGCCACTACTGCAGCAAGCAGCACTACTACCGAAAGCGCCAAACCCCTTGCCGGTCAGTCTGGTGTAAATGATGATCAATCACAAAAGGATGTAGTGAAAATTGCTGTAGGAAGTCCCGACCACACTACACTGGTAAAAGCCCTGCAACAGGCGGAGTATGTAGACGCCCTGTCAAATGCCGGACCTTTCACCGTATTTGCCCCCACCAACGCTGCTTTTGATAAACTGCCCAAAGAGACTCTTGCTGAATTAATGAAGCCTGAAAAGAAAATGGACCTGAGAGCCATTCTCGAGTACCATGTATTTGTGGGTGTATTACGTCCGGAAATGCTCCAGGATGGTCAAACCTACGGACAAGCCAGTGGAGATAATATTACCATTGGTATCAAGGATGGCAAAACGACCGTGAATGGGGCCAATGTATTGGCTACGATTCCTGCTTCTAATGGCATCATCTATGTAGTAGATGCGGTATTGCTGCCTCCTGCAAAATAGTATCTGGACAAATGCTTTGAAATGAGACCTGCTGCTTTTGCAGCGGGTTTTTTTATGCCTGTAAACAGGACTGCTGTATTTGACCCAACCTACTACTGATCGCCGAGATGCAAAACTTTAATTTGCATTATTGTGGCAATGGAGCGGGCCCGGTGAATGGCACGGGTAGCATTTTCTCCTTCGAAAAGAGATTCTACCGTTTCAATGAAAAGCTTTTTCCATTGATCAAAATGTGCTGCGGTGAGCGTCGACTTTTCATGCAATTGCTGATGTGCCGGCATGGGATTACCGGAATAGGAACCGGTGTGAAAAAGGATGGACTCCCAGAAATCGATCATTTTAGGAAGATGATGCTCCCAGTCTACTTTCGCTACTTCGTTAAACAGATAACCGATCGAAGCGTCGTTTTGTACACGGTCATAAAATGTATGTACCATCAACGCAACATCCTGTCGGTTTTTTAAATCGCGCATAGGTTTTTATTTAGAGGTCTCTCCGATTAAAACGGCGTAATGATATCCATAAGGGCATGGCTACCCAGAAGAGTAAAACGGCAATGGTTAGCAAAATCCCTCCGGTACTACCAAAGAAATCTTTAAACACGGCGCTGGTGGCGCCCATAAGTACGGATAGATCCAGTTTAAGTAAAATGAGTATGCGGGCCAGGTCTATCGGATTCAGCAAACTGAAAACAATTATGGGTGTTTCCATGGGGTAGTCAATGAACTGAAAAAGCAGAAACAGTATGATCCCATCAAAAATGAGGGCGAAATAAAACCAGAGGAGAATAGATGTGCCGATTCCCTTTGCCTTGTCCCTTGTAAGCACGGCAGCCAGCATGGCAATGGCCACAAAGACCACAGAAAGTATCAATCCCATCAAAATAAGGGTATTGCCAATATCAGCAGGGGCGAACAACATAACAGGGATACCACAACCTACCAGAAAGGCCACGGAAACAGCCAATGCCAATCCGGTAAATAAACTGAGCCATATTCTGTTTCGTCGTAGTGGTTGTGATACCAGCAGTTCAATAAACTCGCTGGAATTATAAATATAGATGGTAGAGAAGATGATGCTTACTAAAGGCACAATGATCAATACCACATTGAGCAAACTCACCACCCCCTTCGAAGGGTTATCTTCCAAACTGAATACGCTGAAAGAAATAACCAATAAGAGGAGGGTGTAAGCCATCACCACCTTATTCCGTAAAATATCTATTAAAACATATTTGATGATCTTGTTCATGACTTCTGTTGCATTACGTGAGCAATTGCGCGGGCGAGCCGGCTTTCTCCTGTATCCTGTTGCAATTGTTCCAGTGTTTTATGAAACAGCAATTTCCCCTCCTGCATATAGATCACTTCACTGGTAATATCTTCCAGATCGCTGAGGATATGTGAGGTAATGAGAATAAGTTTACCCGCAGCTTTTTCTTTACGGATCTTATCTTTCAGTATCTCGGTAGATACCGGATCCAAACCGGAAGTCGGTTCGTCCAGAATGAGTACCTCCGGGTTGAATAAAAAAGCCAGTGCGGCGCTAACTTTCTGGCGGGTGCCGCCCGAAAGAGTACGCATCCGTTTGGAGGCCATTTCTTCCAATCCAAAGGCCTTCACCAATTCTTCATCCATTTTATCAGGCATGGGCTTACGGATATCTTTCATCATATCCAGGATCTGACCAATGCTCATGTTGTCGGGGTAACGACCGATCTGGGGCATGTAGCCAATATGGGCCCTATATTTCCAGTCGCGCTGAATATTCTCCTGATTAAAGGTTATAAAGCCACTATCGGGCACTACCATGCCCAGCAAACATTTGATAAAAGTCGTTTTTCCGGAACCGTTAGGTCCGATCAGGGAAATGCTTTGTCCTTTATTGCAGGTCACATTCACATCCTGCAGGGCGTGCAATTTTCCAAATTTTTTAGAAACATTCGTTGCTTTGATCATACATCAATTATTTAGCCTGTGAGGCCGCATCCGGGGGTGATCATCTTTCAGATTCTCGGGGGTGAGGCCTGGTATTACTTTTTCAGAACGATCCAGCAAACTCACCATAAAGCTTCTGAAAAGCATCAGGGCGGTGGGATTGCGTTCGGTGATCAGGGAAAATATACTTACCGGACGGTAGGGCACATCGCCCACATTATTCCGGTCGAGGTCGTACCCTTCATATTTGTCCCAATAATTATCGTCGAAGCGATTCAGCACCAATGATCCATTGGTAGCGATATCAAAACTGTTGCCGGTAAAATTGTTTCGTTCCACTGCATTTCCATCACAACTGGCCTGAATACGCAGCGCCCAGCCGTTTTTATCGAACACATTTTCACGTACCATCAGGCGGTTGCTGCCTTCCATCAGAATGCCTGTACTGTTTTGCAGAAACCGGTTGTTGCTGATGCTGCCGTCGGAAATTTCCTTCAGCAATAAACCATAAGCTGCGGCGCCCCAATTCTCCCGAAAAATATTTCTTTCCATTGTAACATGATGGCTATACATCACGGCTACGCCGGCACCATTGTTCCAGAACTCATTTCCACGATAGGTGTCGTCGTTAGAAAACATAAAATGCAATCCGTAGCGAACATTGGAAAAACTTTTATTTCCTTTTACCAGCGAATTGGTCACAAACTCAAAATAGATACCATCCCGATGCCCGGAAATAGTATTGTTGAAAATCTGCATGCTATCGCTTTTCCAGCAATGGATGCCATTGGCTGAATTTTGTTCATCGGCCGCATTGGAACGTAGGGTGTTTCCGGAAATAACACAGCGGGTGCCATGCTGACTATAGATCCCAAAAAAGGTATTGTAGATATGGTTGTTACGGATCACCACATCGCGTACATTTAATATGCGCAGTGCGGCGATATCGTTATAACTCGAGTATCCACCGTTTTTAATGGTCAGTCCTTCCACCACCACCGCATTAGCCTTAATCAGAATGATCTCATTTTTCAACTGACCATCGATCACGGGATTACCCTCTCCTCTCACTACGATGGAATGGTTAATGACAAGATTGCTCTCTTTATAGGTGCCGGATTTGATCAGGAGGGTATCGCCGTTTTTTACCAGCGTCAATCCCTCGGTAATTGTTTTTACAGGACCGGAGGGGCTCACGATTATAAGCCGGGCTTGCGCCTGAAAAACCAACAACAATCCTACTATGGAAATTAGAAATTTCATTGGCGCATCAATTCACTCCATTTAACAGATGTGTAACCAGCTTTCCCTTTTAATTCGCCTAAAGCCGCTTCGTTTTCAAAAGCGGCCACATTACCACCCATCGGGCCATGGAGCTCGTCGCTCTGCAGCAGCACGGCGGTATTGGCCGGAATCAACTTACCGGTGCCGTTGTAATCAAGGAGAAAAATGGCGGGCACTTCCTCTTTAAATACGCCGGTGGCAAGATAATCGTGAATACAATTCACATCATCGAATTTGAATACTTTTCCTTTGGGAGAAACAATTTCACCACCGAATTTTTTATCCGAAATAGTCATCTTGCAAAAATCGCAGGCATCTGTTCCGAATTTAATGGGTTTGGGGCCCGACTGACAACTGCTGAGTGAAAGGGAGGTCATCATAATAATCAATCCCATGGCACTTTTGGAGGCACGTCCTTTTTTCCATCCTTTCCATTCTGCAAAAACACCCACCATCATTAATACAGCGACTCCTATAAAGATCCATCCACCGGTATCCGGGATGGAGAATACACCAAAGTTGAGTAATTGTTTAAACCCGATAAGCGGTGGCTGATACGTCATATCAGGCACCTGAATCGGCGCTGTGGGATCCAGATTATGACCATAATTATATTCCCACTGATAAAAATCGATCATGGCCAGCAAGGCAAAAACCAGGTAGAGGGCTACCCAAACCAAATAGAACCATCTTTTATTGATCAAAAACGTGAGCAATCCAAAAAAGGCAAATGCACCAATGATAAACGGCAGGTAAATGAATTCAGGAAAATCTTTTTCATGCAGGGTACGCATACCGATGTAGTGGTTGAGTCCATTCACCACTTCCACATCGCCAGATAATTTATTTGCATGAATTTTTAGCACCAATCCTTCGGGATATTGCGGGGCGGTTAATTCAATTCGCCAGAGAGGGAAAATAAGTACGAGCGCTAAAGCGATGGCCAGTATAACGGCCATCCAACGGGTGATAGGTAAAAGCCTCGGTTTCATATCTCATCCAGTTTTATGGGATACCGGAATGATCCGGAAAAAAGGAAGACGGGTTTTTATTTACCCGCCTTCCATGATATTATTCTCAAACAAAATCCTGATTACTTAGCGGGTGCTGCAGGAGTAGCAGTTTTACCAACGCTGAATGTGAGCGGCACATTACTTCCGGCAGGGGATACGCGGATATAACCCTGCATTTCCTGGTGTAATGCACTACAGAAGTCTGTACAATACATAGGGAACACACCTACGCGGTCGGGTACCCATTTCAATGTTTGTGTTTCACCTGGCATGATCAGCAACTCTGCATTGGCGGCACCTTTCACAGCAAAACCGTGCGGAATATCCCAATCCTGTTCCAGGTTGGTGATATGGAAATACACTTCATCACCAACTTTTACGCCCTCAATGTTATCCGGCGCAAAGTGTGAGCGGATGGACGTACCATACACATGTACTTTATTTCCTTCACGCACCACTTTAGCTTCTTTCTCTCCTTTGGCGGCGTAAGGATTTTTATTCTCTTCGATCTTATAGATCTTCTGTGAATTCTTCATGATCAGTTCAGCCGGAGCTGCCTGTGCATAGTGTGGTTCACCGATAGTGGGGAAATCGTTGATCAGTTGCATTTTGTCGCCACTGATATCAAAGATCTGTGCACTTTGGGTTAACTCAGGACCCGTAGGCAGGTAACGATCCTTGGTGATCTTATTATATGCGATCACATATTTAGGTGAAGGTTTCTTAGAGTCTCCACCAGGGATGGTAAGGTGACCCACTGAATAATAAGTACTGGCTCTATCCAACACTTTCAGGTCTTTGATATTCCATTTAACCACTTCAGAGGTTACGAAGAATGATGTATAGGCATTGCCTTTACCGTCGAATTCGGTATGCAAAGGTCCGAGACCGGGCTTCTTCACTTCACCGTACAGAGCGGCTTCATATTTGATCACAGGGATACCACCGAATTCACCATCAAAGGTTTTTGCGGCAATGGCCTGTTGCATTTTAGTGTAAGAAAATACAGGGATCAATGCAGCCAGTTTACCACTTCCTACAATGTACTCACCAGTTGGATCTACGTCGCAACCGTGTGGTGATTTGGGACAAGGGATGAAATAGCAGATATCTTTCAGCACGGCTGGATCCAAAACTGAAACTTCATTCAGGATCTCGGAAACTGCCATATGCTTGTTCTCATCATATTTATTATGGGCATATTTGGTAGCCTGTTTAGTGGCTTTACCGGCTTTCAGATACTCTTCTGCTTTTTTCCAGTTAACCGCCAGAATGAAATCTTTATCACGCTGAGAAGCATTCACCTCCAGCAGCGTATTTGCCTGCTCGGAGTTGTAGCAGCTAAAGAAGAACCAACCGTGGCTGGGTCCTTTACCGGCGTGGCTCAGGTCGAAGTTTACACCAGGCAACAGTAACTGGAAGGCCAGTTTCATTGCACCTGCTGTATCAACACTGATAAAGCTCAGGGTTCCTTTGAAGTTTTCTTTATAGGTAGTAATGGGAACATCGAGATTTGATCCAATGGGCACACTAAAACGGGTACCGGCTACCACATACTCTGTATTCTCTGTGATGAAAGGAGAAGAGTGGTTACCTGCACTGTTTGGCAGTTCGATGATCTCAGCCGTACGGAAGGTTTTCAGATCGATACGGGCTACACGCGGAGTGTTATTGGCGTTACCAAAAACCCAGCGACCATCAATTTCACCATTGGTTTGAGAAAGTTCTGTATGGTGAAGATCATCCCAGGGGATAAAACCATGAGCGGTATTCAACATGGGTTTTGTTTCCTCACTATAGCCATATCCTTTCTCAGGATCTACTGAAAACACGGGGATCACACGGAACAGACGTCCGGAAGGCAAGCCATAAACAGACATCTGGCCACTGAATCCGCCGGAAACAAAATTATAAAACTCATCATATTTGCCCGGTGGAACGAAGGCCTTGGCAGCGGCATCACCGCTTACTGCCGAACCGGCTGTTTTAGGTTTACAGGAAACCATAATCGACGACATTGCTACAGAGAGCAACAAGAGATAGAGAACGTGCTTTTTCATATTGCCTTGTTTTAGGTGGTTATTTTACTCCGTCATTTTTACGCATAAATTCAAGAATATGCCGGGCATCATCATCTGTCAGATTCTGATTGGGCATACGAACCAAACAAATTTCCAATTGCGCCTGGGCTGCGGCATCTTTGTTCAGCATTTCATCAACATTGGTAACAAAGTTCATGATCCACTCGGGCTTTCTTCTGGTGGTTACATCTTTCCAACCGGGGCCCACTAAACGCTCATCAGTAAGCTTGTGACAACTGGAGCATTTAAGATCATAAATTTTTGTACCGGCATCAGCCATGGCTACATCAAGGGTAGCGCCAACATCCACTTTGGTGAATTTTCCAACACCTTTAGAGTCGTCAGCAGCAGGAGCAGTGGCAGGTGCGGCATCTGCAGGTTTTGCATCAGCCGTTTTTGTGTCAGCAGAATTGGAGCAGGCAATAACAAAAAGCGAGAGGGCACTTATCCAGAGAAATTTTTTCATAACAGTTTATCTTTTAGAATTATAGATTGAATAAGGATACAAGATTACTAAGGGGTGGTTGCCCGTTTTATGAGCGAACGCATAAAGAAAAAAGAGGCTCGGTTTATAAGAATTTATAATACAAGAAATGTTACACCACCAATCTTTCACAACCAGTTGAAAAACTGTATGTAAGAGAATTGTTGCGGGAATTTTTTGCGCAAATGAGCGACAGGAAGAAACATAAAACATGAGAACAATCAGGTGAACTATGGGGAATGGTCATGTTGCGATGCTCTGGCAGTCTGTTAGATTTGTTTCACTTAAACAACAAAATTGCTATGACAAATCCTGCCATCAACACGGATCTTTTGATTTCCCGTGGAGCTACATTCAAAAAACTAAGCAAAGACGAGATTATTTTTAATGAAGGCAGCCATTGCTGTTTCTATTATCAATTGGTGGAAGGCCAGGTCAGATGGGTAAATATAGACGATGAAGGAAAGGAGTTTATTCAGAATATCATTGAGCCGGGAGAGAGTTTTGGAGAATTACCGTTATTCGACGACAATCCATACGCTGCCACAGCCATTGCCACGGAAAATTCTACGGTATTACGGTTAAGTAAAACGGCCTTCCTGCAACTGATGAAGGAAAATCCAGACATTCATTTTGAGTTTTCCAAATTGTTTGTGGAGCGGCTGCGTTTCAAATTCATGATATTGAAAGAAATTGCCATACATGGACCGGAACACTGTATTACTACATTGTTTAGCTATTTCAAAGAGAAAAAGAAATATACCTGCGGCAAGTGCAATAAGGTGACGCTTACCAGGCAGCAAATTGCCGACATGACGGGCTTACGTGTTGAAACAGTCATACGTGCTATCCGGAACCTGCATGATCAGGGAAAACTGCTGATCGAAAAGGGAAAAGTTTACTGTTAACCTGCGTTCAATCATAAATACATTGCGGCATGCTTTTTTACTTTGCGAAAAAAAGCATGCCTTTTTCTTTTACACGCTGGGCCCGGTGGAGTTTGTTCAATTTGTTACTGGTGGCCACAGCCGGATTATTACTTCGTTATAAGATCGCCTTTTCGCTGCCCTTTTTGCACCAAAAAAATTTGCTGCATGCCCATTCCCATTTTGCTTTTTCCGGATGGGTATCGATGGCATTGTGTATTTGCCTGATTGATATCCTGCAATTTTATGGATATCAGAATGGGAAAAAGTATAACCGCTTACTATGGCTGGCTCAGTTTTTTAATTACGGCATGTTGCTTTCGTTCCCCTTTGGCGGCTATACGCCTGTTGCGATTGGCTTTTCCACCGGTTCCATTATTTTTTCGTATTTATTTGCCTTTCATTTCTATAAAGATTCCCATTCCACCTCTATGCCATCCTGGTTGCGTCAGTGGTTTCTGGCTGCCTTGCTGTTCTATGCTATTTCGTCACTGGGGGCCTTTAATCTGGCCTTTCTGATGGCAGAACACAGCAGTTCGCAGGAATGGTATATCGGTTCGGTATATTTCTTTCTACACTTCCAGTATAATGGGTGGTTTATTTTTACGCTGATCGGACTATTTTTATTTTATGTTCACCAGAGCGGTGGACTGACCGCATTTAACCACCGGGCTGTATTTCTGCCAATGGTACTGGCTTGTATTCCGGCCTTTTTTCTTTCTGCGCTCTGGATGCGCCTCCCCTATTGGTGTTATGTGTTGGCACTTGCAGCAGTAATTTTGCAATGGCTGGCCTTGTACAATTTTATAAAACAATTTCGGGGGAAAAGCGGTTTCCGGTTGGATACTGATAATATTGTGGTGAACCGCTTGTGGCTTTTGGTGCTGGTGGCATTTTGTTTGAAAATGCTGTTGCAATCCTTATCACTGGTTCCTTCGCTCACATATTTTGCCTTTGGTTTCCGGCCTATTGTGATCGGCTACCTGCACCTCGTATTATTGGGGATTGTAACCTTATTCCTGCTGGGCTATCTCATTTACCGGAAAATGCTACAGGTTGATCTTCGCATCGCAAAAACCGGCTTGATCATCTTCACTGTATCTGTTATTCTGAATGAGGTGGTATTAATGCTGCAAGGGGTTTTTGCCCTGAAAGAAATTGCCCTGCAGGGTTCAAGGGAAATTTTATTGATAGTAGCCATTGGTTTATTTTCCGGGCTTGGGCTTTTACTAAAGGGGCAATTCGACAACAAAAGTACGACCTCCTAATCAGGAACCGCAGTGCGTCAGTTTTCGTATTTTTAGTACATGAATAATTTCCTACGGATGGCGCTGCCTTTGCTGGTTTTTTCGGTCGCTTTCGGCTGTGAAAAAATCACCCCATTTAGTATTGATACCTCCCGGATCACAGCTACCGATGCTACCGGAGCGTTGACAGGAGAAACGGATGCCAGTGACTGGACGCAGGATAACAGTTGGAGTGAAACCGAGAAAGCTTTATTCCGGGCCGACCTGGTAGATCTTGCCGGAATGGAAAAAGCGGCCATCCAAATGCAGCCGGCTTATCCCAATCCCTGCAGCGATCAGACCACTCTTCTTTTTACAACTTCCCTTCCTACTAAAATGCGGATCGTTGTAACAGATGATAAAGCGAACAAACTCGCTTCTTATTCCCTGCAAACCGATGCAGGTTTAAATGCGTATATCATTCCATTCAGCAACTCCATTTACCAGGCTGGAAAAAGCTACCGGGTCTATTATGGATTTGATGCACCCGGGCAGTTGTTGTATTATTTTGGCCACGGTGATATTCGATTGAAAAACTAAGGGAACCCATAACATGCAACCCGACCCACGATATGATATGGCCGTAACCGGTGGTGGTTTAAGCGGATTAGCTTTCGCTATTCAATGTGCGAAAGCCGGTTACCGGGTGGCACTGTTTGAGAGAGAAACCTACCCTTTTCATAAGGTTTGCGGCGAGTATCTAAGTAATGAAAGCTGGAATTTTCTACAGGAGCTGGGGTTGCCGCTGAGTGAAATGGAGCTTCCGGAGATCAAACAATTGCTGATCAGTGCCCCAAATGGAAAATTTGCCGAACATTCCCTGCAATTGGGCGGTTTCGGCATCAGCCGATACCTGTTGGAAAAACAATTGGCAAACATTGCCCGGTCGGCAGGAGTGCACCTTTTTGAATCGACCAAAGTATTGAATGTGTTGTTTCGTAACGGGCATTTTGTACTGTTCACCAGCCGCGGAGAAACCGAAGCGGCGGTGGTAGCCGGTGCTTTCGGCAAAAGAAGCAATCTGGATGTAAAGTGGAAACGGGGATTTACCCGCATCAAACCGAATTGGCTGAATCACTGGGTGGGAGTGAAATATCATATCACCTGCAAACTACCGGAAGACCAGTTGGGATTGCACCATTTTGAACAGGGCTATTGCGGTATTTCCAGGGTGGAGGGAGATCGCTATTGCCTCTGTTATTTGACCACTGCCCGGAACCTCCGGAAGAATCATTATGACATCCATGAAATGGAAAGAAATATCCTGATGAAAAATCCGTTTCTATTTAAGATCTTTTCCAGTTCAGGCTTTAGCGGAGCGGAACCGGCTACCGTTTCCCGTATTTCCTTCAACAAAAAGACCCAGGTGGAAAACCATGTGTTGCTGATCGGAGATGCGGCGGGGATGGTAAATCCGTTGTTTGGAAATGGGATGAGCATGGCACTTCATTCGTCTAAAATAGCGTTTGAACAGGCGCAGGAATTTATCCGAGGCCGGATCAATCGTTTTGAAATGGAGCAGCAGTACACAGAGTGTTGGGAAAGGAAACTGGGCAAAAGAATGGTGGCAGGCCGATGGCTCCAGCGTTTTTGGGGATCGGTTCATCTCACCAATGGATTAATTGCATTACTACGGCGGTTTCCGGGCTTATTAAAACGCGTCATACGCTTAAGCCACGGACAGCCCTTTTAAATATATTCTGTGAAAATAATTGAACCTGTTATTTTAAGTGTGTTACTGTTCGGCGGGGTTCTTTCGTCGGTTAAGGGACAGAATTATCATGCCATTCAGGGATCACCGTATGCCGGGGGTCTGGGGGTGCATAATAATCCGGCTTCCATTGTAAGTGCACCCATGCGTTGGGATGTT
This sequence comes from uncultured Chitinophagaceae bacterium, assembly GCA_964555605.1. Lineage (GTDB taxonomy): Bacteria > Bacteroidota > Bacteroidia > Chitinophagales > Chitinophagaceae > Endoryza. The sequence goes on from CAZKSY010000026.1 coordinate 36,384, forward strand.
ACCTTATTGGGTTTGCAGGCCAAAGCCAGTACCAATATTTTTAAAACCAGGAATTACTCCTTGTTGTCAAAACCTGATAAATCGGAATACTATTTCCCTTCGGGTGAACTGAAACGACAAGCTGTTTATAATACCAACCTGAACATTTTCAACGCCCGGTTTGCCATCAACCGGCAGCAGGCTTTTTCCTTTGGTGCCAATTTCAGGAATTATGGCAGGATCCGCACTGAAACCTACGACTTCACTGATACGTTGAAAAATGTTGGCGATTTCTTATTACTTAATATCAATAATGAGCCCATTGGGATGGAGTTCACCAATAGCGGTTGGATGGAGATCTATGGCAGTTATGCCTGGACGGTGATCGAGCAGGATGATATCCGGTTGAATGTGGGTGGCAGTTTAAAACTGATGCGCGGATTTGCCGGAGCCCACGCGCGACTGCGCGACGGACAATTCACGCCGCTGGGGGGGAATCCGGCTCAATACTCGATCGATAATGCCGGGGTGAGCTATGGCTATTCCTACAATATGGACAAATGGAATAACGGCAATTCCTGGACGAGAAACGTAAAAGATTTTCTGATATACACTGAAGGAGGAGCAGGGATCGATCTGGGTGCCGAATTCATTTTGAAAACACAGGCTGTATCAGACCTTTTCGATGACGATGATTATTTCGACTACCGCTGGAAGATCGGTGTGGCCTTGCTGGATCTGGGGGCCAATCAATACAAGTATGGCCGTTATTCCCGGAACACTGTTGGTGTTACAGCCGGCGTAACCAATTCGACCATTAATAGAAAATTTGACGGCTCCATTACCAATGTGCGCAAATTCACCGATACCCTTAATACGATCGTTCAACAGATGGGCAATCTGAATGGAAAGTTCAGGGTATTGCTTCCCACCCGATTGGTCCTGAATACCGATTACTTTATCCAGGGCAATTTCTTCTTGAATATGGAGGCCACGATCAACCTTTCGGGGGTATTGGGGCGAAAGTATTTTTATGTACGGGACATGAATTTATTATCGGTCACCCCCCGCTGGGAGACACGCAAATGGGGCGTATATTTGCCCCTCAGCCTCAATACCCAAAAACAGTTCTGGGTAGGCGGTGCTGTTAAAGCCGGTCCCGTGCTTTTTGGCCTGCACAATCTGGGGTTTCTTTTTTCCAAGAAAAGTATCCCGAATGGTGGTTTTTATCTTGCGATCACCTTGCGGTCGTGGCAGGATACAAGAAACCGAAAAGACGAACGGCTGGATTGTCCACCAGGAAAATAATGCGCATGAAAAAAATCGTTTTACTGTTGCTCCTGATCGCCGGGATGAAAGGTTATGGCCAGATCAATCCGCTCGATTATTTTGTGACGCTGGATAAAGACATGAATCCGGTGAATAATCAAAAGAAAGCCAGGTTCTTTATTCATGTATTTAAGAATAGTGAAGGATTGTGGCAATTCGATCACTATCATTTTAGTGGTCCGCTCATGCGCACAGAATCCTTTAAGGATGAAGAAATGACCCTGCCGCATGGCTTCTTTGCCTATTACAATGAAAAGGGCATATTGGACTCCTGTGGAAATGTGTTTGAGAAAAGGAAGGATGGACGGTGGACGTATTTTGATGCCAGTACCGGAAGAGTATATCAAACCAAAGAATACGATAAGGGCATCCACATCCGTACACAGGTTTTTGATCTGGTCGAAAAAGCTGATGAAAAAGAGAAAGAGGAAGCAGATAAAAAACTCTTCCTGCAGGTGGAGGTGGAATCGGAATTCCCCGGCGGATTGAGTGGTTGGGGGAAGTATTTGAGAGATAATCTTCAATATCCCGAACGGGCTATTGATCTAAACAAAATGGGTACAGCGAGCATCTTATTCATTGTTGATACCGAAGGCCGTGTGATCAATCCGGTAATCGCCCAATCGGTGGAATTTTCCATTGATCAGGAGGCGTTACGCATCATTAAGAAATCGCCGCTCTGGACACCTGCGCAGCAAAATGGGCGAAAAGTGAAATCGTATAAGAAACAGCCCATCATCTTCAAATTGACGTAAGCTTTCAAAAAGTTTTGAAATTTCAGAATTGCGCCCTAATTTTGTATCAAATGCTTTGATATGAAATTAGCGGAAGCCAAGCAGCAGTTTATTTCGTCCTGGGGTGCTTTTGGAACACATTGGGGCATCAATCGTACCATGGCACAGATACATGCCTTGCTTTTGGTAAGTGCCGATCCCCTGAGTCAGGATGATATCATGGAACAGTTGAATGTGAGTCGTGGAAATGCGAATATGAATATCCGTGAGTTGATCGATTGGGGATTGGTGGATCGCGTGATCATACCGGGAGAACGCAAGGAATATTTCAGTGCGGAAAAAGACATCTGGAAGGTGGCGACGCAGATCGTAAATGAGCGGAAGAAGAAGGAGTTAAATCCAATGCTGAAGCTGATGGAACAACTGGAGGATATTGAGGGCGACAAAAAAGATCGTCATGTAAAACAATTTACAGACACGGTATCGGGCATCAAACAGTTCGGCAAACAGGCCGATAAGATGCTGGAGGTATTGGTAAAGGCCGACGAGAATTGGTTCGTGGGGAATTTGATGAAGCTGTTTAAATAATATCAATTGATTCAATAAATAAAAACCGGTTCGCCGGTTTTTATTTCGTCAAATATTTCATTAATTCCTGAAAGTTCTATAAATTAAAACAGTCGTAATATGAAACATAAAAAAATTGTCATAACAGGAGGTACAGGATATTTAGCACAAATGCTGGCAAGGAAATGGGGAAAGGAAAATTCAGTTTTTTTATTGACAAGTACTTTAAGAACGGTGAATAATAATTTCAACAAAAAGCTTGTATCAAAAGATGATGGTCTTAATGTAACCTATCGCTGCTGGATGGGGAATACGGACGATACAGAATGGCAGCAGGACATAGAAGGCGCGGATCTGGTCGTGAACCTGGCCGGCAAAACAGTTAATTGCCGATACAATGAATCGAATAAGAACACGGTTCTTTCCAGCAGGATTGAAACGACTAACCGAATCGGACATGTAGTGGCGCACTCGATCCATCCTCCCAAATTATGGATCAATATGTCGTCTGCAACCATCTATGCGCATAGTATGGACCATCCCCAAAATGAAATTTCAGGCAGAATCAGTCCGCTCAAAAAAGACAATATGCCCTTTTCATTTCTTGATCAAATGCGGTTTGGATGGAAACGATTAAAACGGCAATTGATTTATGGCGCTGATCACGCAAAAGTCCGTTCGTTAAACGAAGATTTTTCCGTTGCGGTCTGCCGTCAATGGGAATCAGCATTTTTTGCGCATCGAACGCCTTTTACCAGAAAGATCGCTGCTCGAACAGCCATCGTTATTGGTGCGGGAGGGGTTTTTACCGCCTGTTGTGCGCTGGCCAAAGCAGGATGGGGAGGCAAACAAGGATCAGGAAAACAAAAATTCAGTTGGATACATGAGGAAGACTTTGCCCGGGCGCTGGAATTTTGTGTTGCCGAATCGGATGTAGAAGGCGCTATTAACTTTTCTGCACCGAAAGTGAGTACAAATGAAGAATGGATGCAATTGATCAGAAAAAGTTGCAATATAAATTGGGGCTTATCGCTTCCAGAATGGATTTTGGAGGTTGGTGCAAAATTAAAAGGCACCGAAACGGAATTGCTATTAAAAAGCCGCTGGGTGGAACCAGCCCTCTTGCTAAAAAATGGCTTTCAATTTCGATATCCGGAAATATCAATGGCGATCGCAGCTATAACAAGCGAAAATTAACATAACCCTTTCTACAGTCGCTGCATTTCCCCGCAGATCTTAGTAGTTTTGGGTATGCAACATTCTACTGCAAAAAAGAACACATTAATTCTGGGTGCTTCCGAAAACCCGGCGCGCTATAGTAATATGGCCCTCCATTTATTGCGACAGTACGGTCATCCGGTGGAAGCGATCGGACATAAAAAGGGATTGATCGACGATGTTGAGATCCATACTGAATGGAAGGTGAACAGTGAAGTGGATACGATCACCTTATATCTGAACCCGCAGAATCAGAAACCATACTACACACATATTATTGCTGCGAAACCAAAACGGGTGATATTCAATCCCGGTACGGAAAATGAAGAGCTTCAGGAGTATCTGCAAAAAAATAAGATCCCCTTCATGGAAGCCTGTACGCTGGTACTATTGCATACGGGACAATTCTAAGTGTTTTCACCAGTATTTAGGTTTAGAATTGATTCAGGACAAATAAAAAAATCACACAAAATAAAGTATCTCCCCTCCCGTTTAAAGGATAGTTACACGGTTACATTTTTCTGTTGTTGCATCGTACCCTTTTCAAAAGATCCTAAAATCCTAAATCATCTACAAGATGAAAAACCTCAACACTGCAGGTTTCCTGGTGGTATGCATGCTTTGGTTCTCCAATGTTAACGCTCAGGAGCCTATACCTGTAAAACAACAGATCCCCGACAAACCTCAATTATTCCAACAATTACCGGAACGCTTTGAATGCAATGCTGCTGTTGTGCAACGTTTGCTGCAGGCAGAAACAGGGCAACCGATCGTATTGAACTTCTCTGACCGTTTCAGTTTTGAAGGAACTGTAGGAGAAATGGTACAGCGGTCTGCCAGCATCAAAAGTATCAACCTGCGTTCTACCAACCTGCCGGGTTTGTTATTCAATGTAACGATCAGTACGAATGCTTCTAATGAAATTATTGTTTCAGGAAGAATGGTCCATCCCCAGAAAGGTGATGTACTCTTATTCTCTTTGATCAATGGCAAATACTATCTGCAGAAACAACAGCAGAAGTATTTTCTGGCCGAATAAGCCACTGCCTTTGATCCATTTCATCCATCCTGAAAACGATATTTTATGAAAACCATTTATCTCACTTTAATAGCCCTCTTCACCCTTAACGTGGTGAATGCACAGATACCCAAACTGAATAGCTATCCTGCTGCTTCAGCCGTCTTATTTCTTGATTTTGACGGTCAGTTGGTTCGCGGAACCGCCTGGAACTGGAATGGTGATATCAACGCCTTGCCTTCCGGTCTGTCTAACACTGCGATTACCGAAATTTTCAATCGGGTGGCAGAAGATTATCGCATCTTCAATCTGAATATTACCACGGATTCTACTGTATATGCTGCTGCACCTGCCACCAAGAGAAACCGCGTGGTGGTTACCCCAACTTACCAATGGTATGGTCAGGCCGGTGGTGTAGCCTATGTTGGCTCATTTGTATGGGGTGATGATACCCCAGCCTGGGTATTCAGTGGTTTACTGAATAACAATGTAAAATATGTGGCGGAAGCCATTTCCCATGAACTGGGTCATACCCTCGGTTTACAACACCAGAGCAGCTATGATGCCACCTGCGCTAAAACGGCTGAGTACAGTGGCGGTCAGGGTACCGGTGAAATCAGTTGGGCACCGATCATGGGGGTAGGATATTATAAAAATCTGACAACCTGGTCTTATGGACCGAACACCTATGGTTGCAGCACCATGCAGAATGATGTTGCCGTTATCGCCGGTGCGGCTAATGGCTTTGGCCTTCGTAGCGATGATTTTGGCAATACGCATACAACAGCTACTCCGGTAACAGTTGTAGCCAGTATGTTCCAAACCACCGGTTTAATCAATACTGCTGCGGATAAAGATGTTTTCCGTTTTGATATCAATACCACTACCAATTTCAAATTGAATGCGGCTCCTCAAAGTGTAGGCAATTCTAATTCAGGTGCCAATATAGATGTGCGGGTGAGTTTATTAAATGCTTATGGTGATACATTGAGCCGCTACAATCCCACCGACCTGCTGAATGCCGGTGTGGACACCAACCTGAACAGCTCCACCTATTATCTGGTGGTGGAAGGTGTGGGCAATGCCAATCTCGCCGACTATGGTAGCTTAGGTTTTTACAATATCAGTGGTACATTGGCTTCTACCCTTCCGGTACAGCGTTTACAGTTGGCAGGAACCGTACATACCAATGATCATACCCTGAATTGGAATTATGTTAGTGATGAATCCATCAGCCAGATCATTATTGAAAGCAGCAGCGATGGCCGGGTGTTTCATCAACTCGCTGTGGTAAATGAAACAGCCAGCAACTTCCGTCGGATCATTGGAAACGATCAGGCCGACAGTTGGTACCGTTTAAAGATCGTAACCAGAGAAACCGGCCGGACCTATGTATCCAATACCATAGTACTCCGCAGTCGTAAATCAGCTATGATCAATGTTGCTCCTGCAGTGATCAATAACCGTATTCAGGTAAGCACCGGTGCTGCAGGAAGTTATGAATTATGGACCAGCAACGGCGCTTTATTACAAAAAGGCCTGCTGATGGCGGGTACCAGTTTTGTGGAAACCGGCCATGCCCCTGCCGGGGTGCTGATCCTCCGGATCGTCGAAAACAACCGTACAGAAACCTTCAGGGTCATAAAATAGTAATCCGTACGCTATCTATCGTAAATGGGTTTTTCGTATATTCGGAAAACCCATTCTTTTATGAATTGGAGAAAATTTAATGGCGACCTGATCGAATCTCCCATCTCCGTTGCTGTTGAAAACGCCATACAGCGTGAAACGGAAAAAGGATACAAACTCAAAGTTTGTATTGGCACCGACTCCCAGGTTAAAGGATCCGAAACTGAATTTGCTACTGTAATTGTTTTTCTGCGTGAAGGCCAGGGTGGCTTTATGTTCATTCACAATGACAAAACAAGACAACAGTATTCTATTAAAGAGCGTATGTTGGTAGAAGTGAGCAAGAGTATCGAGATCGCCTATGAATTATGCCCGCTTTTTAATTTGTATGATGTGGATATGGAAGTTCATGCCGACATCAATACCAACCCCAATTTCAAGAGTAATGATGCCTTAAGAGAAGCCATGGGCTATATTCTGGGAATGGGCTTTGCGTTCAAAGCCAAGCCGGAGGCTTTTGCGAGTAGCTGTTGTGCGAATAAGGTGGTGAATTAGAATTTGAGAATTGTGGGAAATGGTTTTG
>CAZKSY010000027.1:0-16847 GCA_964555605.1 uncultured Chitinophagaceae bacterium
CCCCGAAAAACTTGCATGGCAATTTTATCCGGTTATTTTCGTTCTCTATCTCTGTATCCCAAATAACGCATTATGCAGTCAACGTATCGTCTGGTTATCGCATTAGTAGTCATCGTTCTCTTCATCAGCTCCTGTTCCCGCGCCATTACCCCGTATGAGGCCGCGAATGGTAAGGCCAAATGTGGTCGTGCCCTGCGTTGATATTCGCTATTTATTTTGCGTAACGAAATCCTGCAGGAAGCTGCAGGTGTTAAAAGCTTCCCGGTAAAAACGGGTGTCGGCATATTCTTTATGCATACGACTGAAAACCCCATTCTGCTGATCCACTTCTTTGAGCCATTTTTTCATACGTACCGCATACGGTGCTTTGTCATCTGAATATGCCTGTGGTATGGGTCCTAATCTTTTTTGATCGCAACGGGCGATCTGAAACAGGCAACGGGCCTGAAATTCTTTATTACTGCTGAGATTCAGGGCCTGCTCAAACTGCTGCCGGGAACGGTAGGCACTGAAATAGTCCTGTTTCATTTTCTCTTTATAATCTTTGGCCGAAACCCATTCACTTATTTCCATGGTACTCCAGCCATAATGCACCATCATCCAGCTATTGCCCCAATACGTGATATTATAATATCCTTTCGCCAGTTCATAATAGAGCAGGGCTTTCTTTTCTTCATTCGTTTCTGTTGCTACCTTTTTCTCTATTTCTATCATGCGCTGAGCAAACTGCCCCTTGGTATATACAATAGTATCCTGTGCTGTTGGCGCATGTATGTCGGCAATATGATCGGCAAAGGGATTGGCCGACAGATAAGTTGTATAGACCTCACTCTTGTAATAAGAGGCCGGTACTTTGCGTAACCATTTGATGGCTTCTTCGAAAGAATGATGGCGTAACAAAAGCGTACCGGTGAGGTCATTCGCATCATGCTTCGTAAACATGCTATGCTTTACCAGAAACTGTTCGAAGGGCCGTAATTGCTTTGATTCCATGAATGTGGCTAACTGCCCTGCCTGCACACTATTGAACTGCTCCCGTATCTGATTACGACTGCCGCCATAATAGCCCCATTCACCTTTTTCTTCCAGATATTTTTGATTTACTGAATCGGCCACACTCAGGCATAACGCATATTTGATGGTTTCTGTCGGACCGGCCTGTTTGTACAGCGGCGGTAACAGATCCGAAAAAATGCGTCTGTAGAAACGTGCAAATTCAGGATCGGTGCTTGCTTTTTGCTGCAACCAGGGTAGCGAGCGATAGAGCTGTTCTTCCAGATCGGCAGTGATTTTTTTCGCCGAACGCAAACTGTACACCAGTTTGGTGAGCTCATACTGATCTTTTTGAAGCGGCGTCAAATTCAACTGCTGCGCAAACTGTAATAATCGTTTGGCCGCTGTATCATTCCTCAGGATTACGGCCAGATGTGCACCTGCCAGTGCATAGAGCGGTTGGTGAGCCGACTTTCCACTGCTATTGATACGACAGAACTGTAAAAGATCTTCTGCTTCCTTCTTCCATTTATTGAATTCTGCAGAACCGGCGGAATGTTCGGTATAGGCGATGTAAACGGTTTTATCTCCTTTATCGAAACTTAATGAGGGGGTCAGATAAAACTCTTCGAGCTTGTGGATTTCGCGCGTGAGTAATAAGGCATTGATAGCGGCATTATTGTCGGTCTTATACACTTCGGTCAAGGAGGGCAGTTCATTGTTTTTACTATTGAGTAACAACATTCCTTTCATCGTGGCCCTTTCGGTATTATTCCGGCATAATTGCAGCGCTTGCATCTTTGTGGTGGCATTCATGCTCTTTGCCACCCAGTAAAAACTTAGATAGTTCGACATCTTTTTGATGTCGGTACTGCCGAAGAGTTTACTGTATTCATAGGCCGCTTCGGCTTTCCTTCCGGTACGGAACAATACACCCGCTTTGATCCCGGTACACAGATCGCGCAGTATGCCTGTTCCGGTAGTTTCCGGTTGCATTTCTTTGAGCAGCGCCAGGCAGAGGTTATTTTGTCCGCTATAAAAGGCCAATCGAATACTCTGATAGGCATAACGTAATTTCAGGAAGGGGTTATTGGTTTGTTTCCAAAGTGCGCGACCGGCATTGATCAATTGACCCATCTTTTTCATGTCGCGTGTAACCGGTTCCCAACTATTATAATCAATGGAAACCTGTGGCTCCACCATTTTAGCGAAGGCGATATATTTCAGGGCTACCGTATCCTTTTGTGCTACCAGATAGCGTGTCATGCCGTTCTGTTGCAATGTATCGCGCAGTCTGGTACCGCCTTTTTTACGGATATGATCCACTACAGCCGCAATATCTTTTGCGCTGAATTTACACATGAATAGAAAGGCCTCTTCACGACTGAATTGCTGTTGCCCGTAATCGGCCCATTCACCGGATGTTTGCTTGTCGGTGGGAATGGCCTCTTCATCCCCGTATAAGAATTTTATATTGGTATAGGAGAAGGGATCATAAGCCTGTTTGCCATCCATTCTTTTATGAAAGAAGGAAACAAAGTAATCATACGGTGCATCTCCATCGGCGCAGCCAATGATATTATAGGGGAACAGCAGCAGGCCGATACTAATGCAGACTGTTAAAGATCTTTTCCAATTCATCGGAACTATATTTTTTTATCGTAGCAGAATCAAGATGATAAAGAACCAGATTGAATTCCGGTGTGATCAACTGTGGTTTCAGGGCGGCAGCAGCCTTCATTATTTCTGTAAATTGGCTGCTTTCGCGGCGAAGCCGATCGCCTTTTTGAAGGGAATAGCCATTCAATACTGTATCAACGATCATTTCTTTATAATTGCCGTTGCTGGTACAAACACCGCCATTTAAAGCACTGTCGGGAAGCTGGTTGATCAATCCGGCGTATTGCCCCTGCCGGAACAATACATTCCATTCAAAAACCGGCAGGGCAATGTCGAGTGGTAGTGGATAGTCATTCAGATTGCCGATATATTTTTGCAATTCTTCGGTATCGAGGATTGAATTTTTTGTTTCCGGATTTTTCAGATTGCCCATGTTATAGCACATCAGCAAACCACGATTGGCGGGAGGCACACCGGCTTTGTCTTTGTATTTGCATTGGTACAATCGTATGGTTACCGACAAGGTTTTATCGGCCAGCTTCGGTAACATCTTCATATACCGCAGCAATTCAAAATATTTATCCCGGGTTGATTCTGTCCAGTCGCAATCGAACTGCACTTCTTTTATATCAAGCAGATTATTCTCATCGAGCAGTCCGGTCAACAGATAATAAATTCGTTCTCCCAATTTATTTACGGCTTCGGGAATAATGTTCTCCAGTGTTTCATTGGTGATGAAAACGGTAGGGATCACATTCATCTTACCGGCTTTTATAAAAGCCTTACTCGCCGAATCAATCTGGATCTTTGCGGCGGGTTCGGGTTTTTCCATCTGACTATTCCAGGTAACATCAAAAAATTTTACATACAGATCTTTTACCTGATGTCGCTGTAAAGTTTCCTGTTCTGCTGCATTGGCCTGCAGCGTTGATTTCCAGTAATAGAAAGCCGGATGGGTCTTGATCTCTTTCGGGGCGCATCCGGCTCCAACGGCCAGTGCTGCAAAAAAAATGGTGATTTTTAAAGCGGTCCGGGTCATATAAAGGGGATGTTTGTTTACTTTGTGCCTCATTAAGTTCAAAATTATGGATCGCTTTTTATTTCGCCCCCTCTCCCTGTTTTTTATTTTGGCCCTTTTCCATTCCACTGCCTTGTCGCAACTGGTTTCCGGTCCTATGATCGGCCATGTGGAATTGCGCACCGCAAAGATCTGGGCAGAAGTAAAACCAGGTTCCACCGCCACATTATGGTACTGGAAAAAGGGTACGTTGGATAAAAAGAGTATAACACTTTCTACTTCCTCCACCAGTTGGTATGCCCCTCTGGTATTTGATCTGGTAGATCTGGAATTGAACAGCACCTATGAATATGCTTTGTTGGTGAATGCTAAAAAGAGTGCGGCACCTGGAACACCGATAGGGTCGTTTACGACCGCTGATCTCTGGCAATGGCGGAAGCCGGCACCCGATTTCAGTTTTCTCACCGGAAGCTGTGCGTATCTGAATGAAGCCGTTTTCGACAGACCGGGAACGCCCTATGGAAAGGATTCTTCCATCTTTGTTACCATGGCTAAAGAAAAAGCTGCTTTTATGTTGTGGCTGGGCGATAACTGGTACCTGCGAGAAGCCGACTACTTTAGTAACTGGGGTGTTTGGTACCGGGCGCACCGCGACAGAAGCCTCGCAGTTTTACAACCCTTCCTCCGTGCCATGCCCCATTATGCCATCTGGGACGATCATGATTATGGTCCGAATGATGGCGACAAAAGTTTTATCCTGAAAGAAGAAAGCCGGAAAGTGTTTATGAACTACTGGGCCAATCCCAGTTATGGTTTTAATGGACAGGGCATATATTCCAAAGTGAGTGTAAACGATTGTGATTTCTTTTTGATGGACGATCGCTATTTCCGAAGCAATGATGATATGGAAGCCTTTATTTCCGGAAAGCCGAATCCCAACAAACGCATGTGGGGACCGGAGCAATTGGAATGGCTGAAGAATGCCCTGAAACAGAGTCGCGCCCCTTTTAAATTTATCGTTACCGGAAGTCAAACCCTTAATCCGGCTTCTCCCTACGATTGTTTGCAAGACTATCCCATCGAATTTCAGGACCTGATGTCGTTTTTGTCGGTGGAAAATGTACCCGGAGTGCTTTTCCTCACCGGCGACCGTCATCATAGTGAAGTGATCCGTTATACCCGTGGGACACAGTACCCGTTATATGATATAACTTCTTCCCCTATGACAGCGGGTGTAGCCCGTGTATCCGGTACCGAGAAGGACAATCCTGCCCGTCTTCCCAACACACTCGTGGAAACACAGAATTTCACCCGTATTAGTGTGAGCGGCCCCGTTAATAACCGCAAGTTGAAAGTGGAGTTTGTGGATGTGAAAGGCGCGGTGCTGGGGAGTTGGATGGTGGGGGAAGAAGAAGTAAGGAATAAGAAATAAGGAATAAGAAATAAGAAATAAGGAATAAGAAAGGGTTTGATATTCGGGAAGGCTTTCTAATTATCAATTATTAATTATCAGTTATAATTGATAAAAAATAATTGATAATTGCTCAACCGGCTAAAACCCCAACCCCCCAACCCCAAACCCCACCCCTCACCATGAAGATCCAATTCGGCTACGAGAAGAAACAAGTGCTCGACGCTTTACGCAACCACTTTTTCAGCAGGTCTGAAATACGGATACTGGTAATATTGGTGAATGTATTCGCCATATTATCTGCTGTGTTGTTTTATTTTAAGATGATACAGCCCGTGGCGTTTTTGATCTTTTCGCTACTGTGGTTTTTATTGTGGATCACCATCAGGGTGATATTGCCGGCGAGTATCTACAAACGCTCGCAAACCTTCAAAGATGAATTTGCATTGGAAATGACAACAGAAGGCGTGTTGCTGCAAACGGAAAGAGGACAACAGCACTGGCCCTGGACAGCATTCAGTAATTTTAAAGAAACCCTTTATTTCTTTCACCTGTATTTCGATAACCGTTCCTTCTTTCTGGTGCCGAAAGACGCTTTCAAAGACATTACAGAAACACAGGAGGCGCGGCAGCTTCTCCGGGATAAAATTCAGCCTGTCAAAAAGTAAGCCTTATTTAGGGCGGTATTTACTTTCTTCAAAAATGGTTCGGGAAGGGGTCTGGAGTAATTGCATCAAGCTCAGATCCTTCTTTTTCTCCATGTATTTTTTTACGATCTGCCAACCGGTGAACAAGGCAATATATCCTGGAGATCCGGCACCGAGTTCCGGTGTTTCGGGGCCATCACCCACGTAGGATTTCAGGATATCCGGTTCGTTCTTCAGCAACAGGTTATTGGTCATGAAGAAATTCCAGATACGACCCTCATTTTCAAAACAGCCTTTTAACTGATTATTGGTGTAACCGATTTTGAGGCTATCTGCTGTATGAGGCATCAGTTTATCGAGTACATATAAGCGCTTTCCTTTTTCCACCATTTGATCTACAAGAGCACCACCCCGACGTTGCTCGGGATAGATATCGTCGATGATATTTTTCACGGCATTCACCGCGATCGTTTCACGGGTGAAACGGCGGGAGATATAGGCCGGATACAGCGCAATGCCCATTTCACTATGATACATCGAGAAATCACTGCCCAGATGTAATTGCAGTCCGGTGGCCAGACCGGCCGGGGTGATCACATCACTATACCCACCCATGGACGCTTCAAAATAGGCATCCATCGGACCTGCATAGGTGATCAGTTTAGTGGGTGTTTTGTAGTCGGGGAAATAATATTTTACATATTGCAGGGAACGTTTCAATTCCTTTTCTACATCATTCAGATCCGGGAACGACTTGTTGATGGAATCATAGATCGGCTTATAGTCGTGGATGAAATGTTTCACCGCTTCCAATCCCGGTGCCGAAGAATCAGTAACCGGAACGATCCCCAGTATATTGGTGGTGAAATCGTTGGTAAAGCCTCCGTGCTTCACCGCCAGTTGCTGCATCGCTGCGGGAAGATTATTGGTGTCGATCGCAAAAAAGTCTTTTTCAAACCGCACCACCTCCAGATCTACTTTGATATTACTCACATCCGGTGCGTCGGATGCATTACAGGCCAGCAGAGAGAGGAAGAGGGAGGCTAGAAGGATGTTTTTCATGGAGCGAAAATAAGAAATAAGGAGTAAGTATTAAGTAGTAGGTAAGTGGCCAGTTGCGTAATTATCAATTATTTATTATTAATTATCAATTATAATTTATAATAAATAATTGGTGAACCGCTTCAACCTTCAATCGCCCTTATTCCTTATTTCTTATTTTCGCTCTATGAAGATCGCACTGAGCCAGCAGAACTACCACATCGGCAACTTCGAGGCGAATACTGCCCTGATGATCGCTGCCATTGATAAGGCCCGTAAAGCCGGGGCCGATCTGGTGGTGTTTACGGAGTTGTCTGTTTGCGGGTATCCGCCACGGGATTTTCTGGAGTTCAGCGACTTTCTGCATAAATGCGACGCTACGATACAAGAGCTCATGACCCATACCCACGATATCGGTGTGATCGTTGGGGCTCCTGCCCGTAATGAAGAAAAGGCCGGTAAGGATCTTTTCAATGCCGCCTGGTTCCTGTACGAAGGCAAAGTGCTGGGAACGGCACATAAAACCCTGCTGCCTACCTACGACGTGTTCGATGAGTACCGTTATTTCGAACCCGGTTATTCCTGGCAAACCATCACTTTTAAAGGGAAAAAAATAGCGCTGACCATCTGTGAGGATATCTGGAACCTGGGCGATAATCCATTGTACCGTATTTGTCCGATGGATAAATTAATGCCGATGCAACCCGATCTCATGATCAATATTTCGGCGTCCCCCTTCGATTATGATCATGCCGACGATCGTAAAGAAGTGATCCGGGCCAACGTATTAAAGTATAATCTGCCCATGTTCTATTGTAATGCCGTAGGCTCACAAACCGAAGTGGTATTCGATGGGGGCAGTCTGGTGATGGATGCCGGTGGACATATTGTTCATGAAATGAACTATTTCGAAGAAGATTTTTATGTGGCCGATCTGGAAGCTGTTATGACTTCGGCGCAAGCCAATATGCCTGTTGGCTTAAGAGATCTGGATAGTGATATGCGGGTGAATAAAGTAAACGACGCGGCCCATGTGATCGAATATCTCACGGCAACGGAGAATGTCAAAGAGATCTATCAGGCCTTGCTGCTGGGGATCAAAGACTATTTCCGTAAAATGGGGTTCACCAAAGCCATTCTGGGATCTTCGGGTGGAATTGATAGTGCCGTTACATTAGCATTGGCCTGTGAAGCCTTGGGTAAGGAGAATGTACGGGCGGTGCTGATGCCCTCCGCCTATTCCAGTGATCATTCGGTGAGTGATGCTGTACAGTTGAGCAGGAATTTGGGTAACCCATACGATATAATTCCGATCGCCTCCATTTATAATGCGTTCATGAAGGAACTGGAGCCCTTGTTTAACGGTCTGCCTTTTGGATTGGCCGAGGAAAATACCCAGAGCCGCACGAGAGGTAATTTGCTGATGAGCATCTCCAATAAATTCGGTTATATATTACTGAATACTTCTAATAAAAGTGAGCTCGCCACCGGCTATGGTACTTTGTATGGCGATATGGCCGGCGGATTGAGTGTACTGGGCGATGTATATAAAATGCAGGTGTATGCCCTGGCGCGTTATATCAACCGGGAGCAGGAGATCATTCCCCAAAATATCATTGATAAAGCACCTTCGGCTGAATTACGTCCCAATCAAAAAGACAGTGATAGTTTACCCGATTACCCGTTACTCGATAAAGTACTGTATCAGTATATTGAAAGAAGAAAGAGTCCGCAAGACCTGCTCAAAATGGGGATCGAGGAAAAGCTGGTCACCCGTATTTTAAAGCTCGTTAATACGAGTGAGTACAAACGCAATCAGTTTTGCCCCATCATACGGGTGAGTTGCAAGGCCTTTGGCGTAGGCCGGCGTGTGCCCATTGTAGCCCGTTATCTTTCCTGATAGCATAACGGCGTAAAAAAGCCCCCGGATTGACCGGAGGCTGATGTTATTCATGGTTCCAAAGAATTAATGACCGAGGATCACCAGGTACCGAACGATGGTACCGGTACCCAGATCACCTTCAAAGTATATTTTCAGATAACTTCCATCGAGTGAAAGGATCTTGAAATTATCGCCATCAAAGTTCAATTCTGTTTCGTTATTGGCAAATGACCAGGTAAAATTGGTGGTTTGCGGATCAGCAGGATCACATTTAGATGCGCCCTCATCAACAACACCGGTGCCGTTGGTGGCAAAAGTGGTGAGGTCATCTTTTGTACAGGCATCTACAGCATCTTCCAGATCTACGGTGCCATTCTTATCATTATCGATCCCAACGGTCTGCAGCTTCCAGGCAGATTGCGTGATCAGTTCCATATTACTTTTCTTGCTGTCTTTCTTGCACGAAGCCAGTGAGATCACCACCAAAGCAGGCAGTAAAAGGGCGAATAACTGTTTTTTCATAATTTTTTTATTTTATGTGAAATGGGTCAACACTCTTAAACTCCCTTTAAACGTATTTATTGTGCCATTTTTCCCTTCCTTCCCCCTGTTTTACCGTTTATTTTACTCATTTGGCAAGCATATTGCAAAGAAGTAGTTTGTGTTTTCATGCGTACTTTTATGGTACTCAATTCATAACCCAACAAATCAGGTATATGGTGCTCTCTGCAGAAGATATCAGGCAACTGAATGAAAAAATTCAATATCAGTCCGTATTTCTGGACCGTCTACGCGCAGAAGTGGGTCGTGTTATAGTGGGCCAACATCAAATGCTCGATCGTTTATTGATCGGCTTACTGAGTAATGGGCACGTATTACTGGAAGGGGTACCCGGATTGGCCAAAACACTGGCGATCAAATCACTTTCGCAGGCACTGCACGGTAAGTTCAGCCGTATTCAGTTTACGCCTGATTTGTTGCCAGCCGACGTGATCGGTACCATGATCTATAATCAGCAGAAAAATGAATTCATGGTGCGTAAGGGCCCGATCTTCGCCAATTTCGTATTGGCGGATGAGATCAACCGGGCGCCGGCCAAAGTACAGAGTGCCCTGCTCGAAGCCATGCAGGAACGGCAGGTAACCATTGGCGATACCACATTTAAACTGGATGAACCTTTTCTGGTGCTGGCCACACAAAACCCGTTGGAGCAGGAGGGTACTTATCCACTGCCCGAAGCCCAGCAGGATCGCTTCATCATGAAAGTGATCGTGCAGTATCCGGAGAAACAGGAAGAACAGTTGATCATCCGTCAGAATGTGATGGGATTGAAAGCTCCTGAGGTGAAACAGGTAGTGACCATGCAGGAAGTGATGCAGGCCAAGGAGCTGACCCGCCAGATCTATATGGATGAAAAAGTAGAGAATTATATCCTCGATATTGTATTTGCCACCCGATTCCCGGAGCAGTATAAACTGGAGAAACTCAAACCGCTGATCGCCTATGGCGGTTCGCCCCGGGCAAGTATCAATCTGGCGCTCGCGGCCAAGGCCCAGGCCTTTCTGAATAAACGCGGTTTTGTTATTCCGGAAGATGTACGCAGCATCTGTAACGATGTGTTGCGGCATCGTATCGGCCTTACCTATGAAGCGGAAGCCGAGAATGTAAACGTAGAAAATGTGGTGAACGAAGTGCTCAGAGCCATTCAGGTACCCTGATCTTTTATTTCCAACTGAGATCCCGTATGTTAACCCTGCAGGAGATACTTAAAAAAGTGCGCGAGCTCGAGATTCGAAGCAAGAAGCTCACCCGGCATCTATTTACCGGAGAGTATCACTCTGCCTTCAAGGGAAAGGGTATGCTGTTCAAGGAAGTGCGGGAATACCATCCGGGCGATGATATCCGTTTCATCGACTGGAACGTTTCGGCCCGCTTCAATCATCCCTTCAGCAAAGTATTTGAGGAAGAACGTGAACTAACGCTGATGCTTATTGTAGATATCAGTTCCAGTACCCGATTCGGCAGTACCGATCATAATAAGCGTGATCTGGCCAATGAGATCGGTGCCGTGCTGGCCTTTTCGGCGATTAGTAATAATGATAAAGTAGGGGCAATTTTTTACAGTAATAAAGTGGAGTATTTTATTCCGCCTAAAAAAGGACGTGATCATGTACTGTACATGGTCCGTGAATTACTGACCAAACCTGCCTCCGGAGCCGGTACACAGTTGGGAGAGGCCCTCCGTCGCTTCAATAATTCCACCCGGCAAAAATGCATCACCTTTATCCTGAGCGATTTTCTGGATCCGGGTTTGACGGAGGCTCTGAAAGTAGCCGGCAAAAAACATGATGTGATCGGTATCAAGATCTACGACCGTTTGGATATGGAATTACCCGATCTGGGATTAATAGAAGTGACTGATCCGGAAACGGGCCAACGAATGCGGATCGACTCCTCCTCCGTGGCCTTACGACAACAATACCAGCAGGAGTTTTTCCGTCATACCGAGGAATGTCGGACTGCTTTTTTAACAGCAGGTTGCGATTTGCTCCATGTACGCACCGATGAGGATTATGTGAAAGTGTTACAGAAATTTTTTAAAGGCCGTAACCGATAATATGCACCTGACCCCCCGATACCTGTTCTTGCTGCTCTTCACCTCTTTGGGTGTAGCACCTCTTACGGCCCAGGTGCTGTTGCGTACATCAGTTGACCGAAACAGTATATTAATCGGTGAGCCGGTACGATTGAATGTGGAAGCACGTTATCCGCTCGGACAATCCATGCGTTGGGTGCAAACCGACTCAATTCCACATATGGAAATCCTTATGAAGGATTCTGTAAAAGTTACCGAAACGGTCGACGGCAAACAAATGACACAGGAATGGACCATCACCAGTTATGATACCGGTTATTGGGTACTCCCTGCCTTTCGGGTATGGGTGAACGGGAAAGAGGTGTATTCGGATACCCTGGGTATTCAGGTGCATTACGAACAGGCCGACACGAATGCCGATTATCGTGATATAAAGCCTTTAGAAGAAATACCCAAACAACTACCGGTAAAAGAGTTGGTGATGGGAGCAGCGGCGCTCCTGTTATTGAGCTTACTGGCATTCCTGTGGTGGCGTAAACGCAAGCAACCGGTTACGACCCAGGTTCCGGCGGATATTCCTGCCATTGAATGGGCGCAGAAAGCCTTGCGGCAATTGCAGCACGAGGAGGGGCGTATGGAGGTGAAAGAATTTTATTCACGGCTTACAGATATTTTCCGCGTATATGTGGCAAAGGAAAAAGGTTGGGCTACCAGCGAGAAGACCAGCTCGGAATTGATCGGACGATTACGGAGTCTCTCTTTACCCGACGATACATTTGCCGGTATCAGTGAGGCCTTGCGTAGTGCCGACATGGTAAAATTCGCGAAATATATTCCGGAGAAATCGGCATCGATGGAGCGTTTGCAAAAGGTAGAGGCTGCGATCCGTGCGATACATACATTAAAAATGAAAGAGGGTGCTGTATAATTGGTTGCAACATATTCAATTTGCCTGGCCACAGAGTTTTGCCCTGTTGGCCTTATTGCCCATGATGCTGTGGTTTTATGTGCGACGAAATCAATCGGCTACTATTTCCCTTTCTTCCAATAGTTTTTTTAAATATGCACAAAATTGGCGCAGCAGTCTGGTCCATTCCTTATTGGTATTACGACTCCTGGCAGTGCTGGCATTAATTTTTGCGTTAGCCCGCCCGCAAGCGCGCTATGATGAGGAACTCAAGAACGGAGAGGGCATCGATATCATTTTGTGTATGGATGTAAGTGGCAGTATGATGGCGCAGGATCTGTTGCCGAACCGGTTGGAAGCCGCCAAGCAGGTAGCGGCTGATTTTGTGCAGCAGCGCCCCACCGACCGGGTAGGAGTGGTGATCTTTTCTGGCGAAAGTTTTACCCTGGTGCCATTGACCACCGATAAAAATATGTTGCGTAGTCAGATCACCGATATTCAAAACGGGATGCTGGAAGATGGCACGGCGATCGGGGATGGACTGGGGATCAGTATTGCCCGGTTGAAAGCGTCTACGTCGAAAACACGTATTGTTATTCTGCTCACTGATGGGGAAGATCAGGGTGGCCGCATTTCACCGGCCGAAGCCAAACTTATGGCCAAAAGCTATGGCATCCGCGTTTATACGATCGGGGTAGGAACGGAGGGTTTTGCCCCCTTCCCGGTGCAACTGGCTTCGGGGCGGGTAAGTACCCAGATGCAGAAAGTAAATATTGATGAGAAATTATTGAGAGCGATTGCCTCCGAAACCGGCGGTCTTTATTTCCGGGCGCGGGATAATGAAAGTCTGCAGCAGATCTACGGTGAAATCGACAAACTCGAACGTTCGCGGATAGAATTTACCACCATTCATCATGCCACTGAAAAATTTCATCCTTTTTTGATTGCAGCGGCGTTGTTGTTGCTGCTGGAATTGGTGCTGCGGATGACTGTATTTAAGAAATTTCCTTGAGTAGGGTGTGGGGCCTCCGCGTACCCTTGCGCCCTGGCGTCTTGGCGGTTAAGAAAAAAAATACATTTAACCGCAGAGGCGCGGAGGGCGCGGAGGTACGCGGAGGCCTTTCACCTTTCACCTTTCACCTCTCACCTCTCACCTCTCACCTCTCACCTTTCACCTCTCACCTCTCACCGTCCCACATCTTCCCACTTATCCCTACCTTCGCCCCATGAAAGCCCGGGTATATAAATCGACAGGAAGTTGGTATACGGTCAAGGATACCGAAGGAAGGATGTGGAATGCCCGTATGAAGGGAGTGTTCAAGATAGATGAGATCACTTCTACCAACCCGATTGCAGTAGGTGATGAAGTGGAGCTAACAGTAGAAAATGAATTAGAGAATAGCGTAATGATCACCGGCATCATTCCCCGCCGGAATTATATCAACCGTCAGAGCCCGCGGGCCAAGCACCAGCATCATATCATTGCCGCTAATCTGGACCAATCGGTATTGGTGGCTACCATTCGGGAACCCAGAACGTCACAAGGGTTTATCGATCGTTTTCTGGTGGCTTCCGAAGCCTATCACGTATCGCCCGTGATCGTATTTAATAAATCGGATATCTATAAGGCCAAAGACATCGACAAGTATAACGAGTGGAAAGAGATGTACGAAGCCATTGGTTATACCGTGATCCTGACCAGTGTAAAAGAAGGTACGGGTATTGATGCACTGAAGGCAATGCTGCATAATAAAACAACCCTGTTCAGTGGCCACAGTGGGGTAGGAAAGTCCTCTTTACTGAATGCCTTACTACCAGATACCAATATACGCACGCAGGATGTGAGTGGCTGGAGCGGGAAGGGCATGCATACAACTACATTTGCGGAAATGTACGACCTGCCCGGCGGTGGCAGCATCATTGACACACCGGGCATGCGGGAATTCGGGATCGTGGACATGACCAAACAGGAGCTGTCGCATTATTTCCCGGAGATGCGCGACCGGTTACAGGAATGCCAGTTTAATAATTGTTTGCATATTAATGAACCCGGCTGTGCTATTAAAGAAGCCGTACGGGAAGGGACTATTCATGAAGACCGCTTTGTGAGTTATTATGGCATTCTGGAATCGATCGAAGAAAAGAAATATTAGAAAGGGAATCGCATAAAAAAGCCTTCCGTTCCAGAGGGAGCGGAAGGCTTTTACATTTTTTGGGTTCAGGAAAGAAATCGTTTGGCGGAATGGATCATCAGTTTATCCTCGAGGAACCGGGCCACTTCCACCACGGCATCATTGTCTTTACGCGGTGCTTCCCGGAATTTATAAGGGAAGATTGAAATGCCCGTGTAAATGTTGTAATGAAGGGTGAGGAGGTGGTTTCGATAGGTGAAATTCCAGGTAACGGTATCGAAATCGTCTTCTTTACGGTTGAAGTTGATCTCGAGATCGTCGGTGAGGATATTCGCCACTTCGTAAAATCTTTTGAGGCCGCAATCATCGTCGATGATGGCTTCTGTGCAGCCGAAATCGGTGCGTAAGGTAAGGCTCATAAGAATGGATTTAAGTGATCAAAAGGGTACAAACCATGTCCCGGGATTAAGGGACAAAATATCTTGACGCAATATGTTTAGGTAACTATGCTTTGAACTTTTTGGCTTTGGGTGGTTTCTCGCCACTTAAAATACGTTCGGCACCAAAGGCTTTACCATTGGCCGGACAACCCTGTTTCTGCGGGAATATCTTACGCCAAACACTGCAGGAGCTTCCCATAATAAAAACAGCGGTCAGTAATAAAAGAATCAGCCTGGAACGGTACGCGCGCATAGAAGGGTTTTTAGGTAAACGAGTTCAGGGGCGATTTATTATAAATGAAGCCTTCCCTGTCCGCCGTAGCGATTAGAATTTTGCTTTTGCTCAGTCAGTGATTCGCGAAGGCGGAGCGGTTAAGCCTAAAAATCAGCATCTTAGATTACTCCCGGAACCAATCGGCATACCGTACATAATTATTGGCTATTCGATCGATTTCGCCATGGATCTTTTCCTGTTCAATATCTTTCACCTTTTTCGCCGGTACGCCCGCATAGATGCTGCCGGGCTCGCAGATGGTATTTTCGAGTACCACGGCTCCCGCCGCAATGATCGTATTACTATGCACCACGGCATTATCCATCACGATGGCGCCCATGCCTACCAGGACATTATCGTGGAGGGTACAGCCATGCACCAGCGCATTATGTCCGATCGATACATTGTTCCCGATAATGGCTTTGGTTTTTTGATAGGTGCAATGGATCACCGCCCCATCCTGCACATTTACTTTGTTCCCCATGCGGATGCTGTTCACATCGCCGCGGATTACGGCATTGAACCATACACTGCAATCATTACCCATGATCACATCACCTACGATGGTGGCGTTGGGTGCCACAAAACAATTCTCCCCCATTTGAGGAAGTACCCCATCCACTGGAAGTATTACCGGCATAAAGTGTAATTTTAAAAGAATAAGAAAGGGCAAATATCCCAAAAAAAAGATACGACCTTTGCTTACCGGAAATTTAATTCAGCATATGAATCAACGCGCCCTTTTTTTACAACATGTAGCCCAAACCTCCCCCGCTCCACTGGCCCTTGAAATCGTGAAGGCCAAAGGCTGTGTATTGAAAGATAAGGAAGGAAAGAAATACCTCGATCTCATCGCGGGGATCAGTGTGTGCAATGTGGGGCACCGGCATCCGGCCGTGGTGAAAGCCATCCGCAAGCAGGCCGACCAATACCTGCATTTGCTGGTGTATGGCGAATTCGTTGAAACGCCACAGGTGCAGTATGCGAAATTACTCACCGAAAATCTGCCTGCTACCTTAAACTCCGTTTACTTCACCAGCTCAGGAGCCGAAGCTACTGAAGGTGCGATGAAGCTTGCGAAACGAGTGACCGGACGAAGCAAGATCATAGCCTTCAATAAAAGTTATCACGGCAGTACCCAGGGTGCCTTAAGTGTGATCGGCGATGAATACTGGCGCAATGCCTATCGTCCCTTATTGCCCGATGTATGGCATATTGAGTATAATACACAGGAAGCCATCGATGCCATTGACCATAACACTGCGTGCGTGATCGCCGAAACGGTGCAGGCGGAACGGGGCGTAGTGGTACCGGAGAAAGCCTGGATCAAAGCCCTGCGGAAAAAATGCAGCGCTACGGGAACCCTGCTGATCCTTGATGCTATACAATCGGGATTCGGAAGAACCGGTACGCTCTGGGGTTTTGAGCAATATAATATTGTGCCTGATGTATTATTATTGGGTAAAGCACTGGGGGGCGGCATGCCATTGGGTGCTTTTGTAGCCGATAAAAAACTGATGGATGCGTTTACCGAAAATCCGGTATTGGGTCATATCACCACCTTTGGCGGGCACCCGGTTTGTTGTGCAGCCGGATTAGCCGCATTCAAAGTATTACTGAAAGAACGATTGATAGATAAGATCGAAGAGAAAGAAAAGCTTTTCCTGAAGGAATTAAAAGGCATCCCTTGCAAAGCCATACGTTCCAGTGGATTGATCATGGCCATTCAATTAGAGAGCTCCGAAAAAGTACTAAGGGTAACCCAGGAATTATTAAAAGCAGGAGTCCTTACCGACTGGTTCCTGTTTGCCCCTGATTGCATCCGCATTGCCCCACCGTTAACAATATCCGAAAAAGAGATCCGGGAAGCTTGCCGTATGATCCGA
>CAZKSY010000027.1:16947-27055 GCA_964555605.1 uncultured Chitinophagaceae bacterium
CCCACCGTTAACAATATCCGAAAAAGAGATCCGGGAAGCTTGCCGTATGATCCGACTGGTTCTTTTGGGTGATTATTGAATTAAATCAGTTGTATGAATCTCAGCTCCTGGCGCAAGCGTGTCCAAAAGGGGGAATACCGAAGCCAGACAGTTCCAGCAAGCCCCTTTTGGACCGGCTTGTGCCATGCCTATCAATTCATTATTACATTCACGAAAAAGTTATTTTAAGAGTTAGTATATGATGGTTCGCCGTTAAGCGAATTATAAATATAAATTTCGGCACAAGCCAGTCCAAAGGGACGTATGTTTTTTTATCAGTTTGACTTAGCCCTTTGGACACGCTTGCGACAGTTGTGTTACGCTAGCAGCCCCAATTGGTTTTACTTTAAGTTTCAAATCAGATGATGCGCTAATAAAACAAACAAATTACAATCGCGATGTATTTTTTGTTTTAAATCGAACTAATTTAGAAGGAGAAATGAAAAATGGATGGCCGGTTCGTGATAAAAATGCAAACGTTAGCTTTACATTAAATGATCGAACATATTATTAACGTAGTATTTAAGGGGGTGTTTTAAGCACCCCCTATTTCAAATCTTATACCATGAAATTGAATCTTGTTATTTTGTTACTTTTATTTTTGCAGTATCAAACAGTATTTGCGCAGAAACGAAAGTCTTTTTCTATTGAAGCCAATTATGGCCTTAATGCTAATTTCTTCGTCAATAGTTATAATGAAACGGGCCCATCGGCTGCTACTTATTTATATAAAAAAAATCTATTAGGTTCGGTGGCTGGTGCACAGATCAATTATACATTAAATCCCCAAAGCACATTTTTTGCCGGTTATTCGCGCTCGGTGAATAAAGGACGTAAAAATTTTGAGGGTAATCCGAATGGGGTCCGTGTGTTTGTGAATGATTTTACCCTGAGACATTTTAATAACTATTTTCAGATTGGTTACGAACGTTCTTTCAGGAAGTCACATCCTGATTTTCGTTATCATGCCGGAATTGTACTAGCAGGAATGGAACAGCAGGAAATAGCCATTGAATTTTTTAGCAATCAGGTATTGATAGAGGAGCGTAATGTCAAAAATTCGCGTTTACAGGAAGCTGGTATTTTTGCAGGATGGAGTTATGTTGGCAAAATTGATTCCCACTTTGAGCTAGGCTTACGAATGCGCGCATATTATCTGGTGACAAGTAATAATTTTGAGGCCATTACAATATCACCGGTTTTAAATTACCGATTTAACTAAGCCGTCCTGCTCTCAGAAGTTACTAAACTGTTTATTTGGGTAATCTTCCTCGTATTTTGTTCACTTAAAAATATTGCAAACCATTTCACCCATCACTCTACTTCTACCACCACTTCCACTTCCACACAAATATTTCCCGGTAAGGCGATCGCGCCGATGGCACTGCGGGCATGTTTGCCTTTGTCGCCAAATACGGCTACCATCATATCGGAATATCCATTGATCACTTTCGGTTGATCGTAAAAGTTTCCTTCGCATTGCACGAGGCCTAATACTTTTACAATACGTTTTACTTTGCTGAGATCACCCACTTCTGCTTTTATAACGGCAATATGATGCAGGGCTACCAATTGCGCGGCGGCATATCCCTGCTCGAGCGTGAGGTCTTTTCCTACTTTGCCAACTATATTGGTGCCGTCGGCTTGTAAGGGGCCCTTGCCGGATAAAAATAATAAATTACC
Source organism: uncultured Chitinophagaceae bacterium (assembly GCA_964555605.1). Lineage (GTDB taxonomy): Bacteria > Bacteroidota > Bacteroidia > Chitinophagales > Chitinophagaceae > Endoryza. The sequence goes on from CAZKSY010000027.1 coordinate 18,670, forward strand.
TACGCGCACTACATTCACGTAGTTGGCGATAGGTTTGGATACCGAAGGAAGGGTAAGGCCCTTTTCTTTTAAACGTTCTTCGGGTGTTTGAGCATTTGCCTGTAGCGATAGCAAGATGATAAGTAGTGAAAGCAAAAATTTCATATAGTTTATTTTAAAATTTAACCGCTACGCCTTCGCTTTGGCTTCGGCGCAGAGACAGAGAACAAGAGAAGCAGAGGTAACGCAGAGTTAGGCGATTCTCTTGTATTCTTCGCGATGTTATAGAATTGAATTTGCTATTTATCAATATAAGTCCTTTGCGTCTTTGTGCCTTCGTGGTTTGTATTCCCCTTTTCATTATAGCAAGCTATACACAAAAGCCCCCAGCAAGCCGCCCACGATCGGGCCGAGGATGGGGATCCAGGCATAGGACCAGTTACTGTCTCTTTTATTCGGGATGGGTAATAAGAAATGCGCGATGCGCGGACCCAGATCACGGGCCGGATTGATGGCGTAGCCGGTAGGACCACCCAGTGATAATCCAATACCCAATACTAATAATGCTACGGGTAATGCATCCAACGTTCCCAAACTATTCGCGGGCTTCGACATCAACAATGCACCGAATACTAATACAAAAGTGCCGATGGCTTCGGTGAGAAGATTATGAATCGGACTGCTGATGGCCGGTCCGGTCGAAAAGATCGCCAGTTTGGTATCACCATCTGCCGTAGCATTGAAATGTTGCCGGTAGGCTAACCATACCAGGATGGCACCACAAAAGGCACCGCCAAGTTGGGCAACTGCATACATCGGAACGTCTTCCCAGGGTAATTTTCCCAGATAAGCCATGGCGATGCTAACGGCCGGATTCAAATGGCCATTACCTCCCATGGTTGTGCATACATACACACCCAGAAAAACACCCATGGCCCAGCCAAAAGTGATGGAGATGAGGCCGCCGTTATTGCCCTTCGTTTTTTCCAGCACCACATTGGCTACCACACCGCCTCCCAATAAAATGATCAGTAAGGTTCCGAGGAATTCCCCGAGTAAAGGATGATTCATATAGCAATCGTTTGGTTTATGAAGGCAGGTATTTCGCTGCCATTGTTTGGAAATGTACGATTTGTTTTTCGATCCAATCTTCTCCCTTCCCCAATTCCTGCGCCATGATGCCTGCTGTGGCAGACGCCATTTCCATGGCCGCAGTTGCATCCAGCAACAAGGCCCTTGTCCGCCGGCTCAACGCATCTTCCACTGTCAGGCAAAATTCCTTCTGCACCGCCCAAACGATCTCTCCCCGGGTATAGGGCAGTCGCGTATGCAAGCGTTCTCCATTTCGGCTGTCCAAACACGTAAGATCCTCAATAGCCGTTTGATCACTGCCATAATAATACCCTCCTGTTGTATAAGCGGTTGTTTCCTTCGCTCCATGTATCGGCAACTGCATAGTGATACATTCTTTATAAGGCAATCCGCCCTGCACGGCAGCGGCATTCACCACATCTTCACTCATCTTTCGGTATGTCGTCCATTTGCCGCCTACAATACTTACCAGACCGCTATCGCTGATCAGTATCGAATGATCGCGGGAGATCTCGGCTGTTTTTTTGGCACTGGACCGTACCAGCGGCCGCAATCCGGCAAATACACTTCGTATATGCCTGCGGTCGGGATCTTTGGTGAGATACCGTGCTGTATGTTCCAGCAGAAAATCAATTTCCTCTTCTAACGCCTCCGGTTCTTCTCCGATCGTTTCTACTGCTGTGTCTGTGGTACCTACAATGATCTTACCATGCCAGGGCACGGCAAACAACACCCGACCATCATCGGTATGGGGGATCATGATCGCTGCGTCACCGGGTAAAAATTCTTTATCTAATACGATGTGGATGCCCTGACTCGGGGCGATGGTTTTTTCTTTACCGGGTGCATCGAGTTGTTGCAGGGTATCTGAAAATACGCCGGTGGCATTGATCACGGCTTTCGCTTGAAACTCATAGGAGCTTCCGTCTAATGTATCAATAGCCTGTACCCCACAAATAGTTCCATTGGATTTCAAGAAGCCGTTCACCTGGCAATAATTCAATACCAGCGCTCCCTGCTCCATTGCTGTTTGGGCTAAGTTGATCGCGAGACGGGCATCATCAAATTGTCCGTCGTGATACACCACGCCCCCTTTCAATCCTTCCGGATCCAAGGTGGGCGCTCTTTCCAATACCTCTTCGGTGCTCAGCCATTCGGAACTGCCCAAGCCAAGGGTGCCACTCATCCAGTCATATACTTTCAATCCCAATCCATAATACGGCCCTTCCCACCATTTATAATTCGGCACAATAAAGGATTGGTTCTTGACCAGATGCGGCGCATTCTGTTTCAGGATGCCGCGTTCTTTCAACGCATCCATCACCAGTTTAATATTGCCTTGCTGTAAGTATCGCACGCCCCCATGCACCAACTTGGTGGAACGGGAGGAAGTACCCTTGGCAAAATCATGCTGCTCTACTAACAAAGTGGTATAACCGCGTGATGCGGCATCCACGGCAGCGCCGAGCCCGCTGGCTCCGCCCCCAATGATCAACAGATCGAATGCCTGTACTGATTTTATACGTGCAATGATGTCGGCTCGTAACATGTATGATATTTTCAGGTACGGTCTTCCGCCCAGGCAATACTGGCCCGAACAGCCCGCTGCCATCCTTTTAAATGTTCGGCTGCTTCTGCTGCCGGCATGGCAGGTTGAAACTGCGCATCGGCCTGCCATTGTTTTTGCAGGGCCTCCACACTGTCCCAATAGCCTACGGCTAGTCCGGCGAGATAGGCAGCACCCAATGCAGTAGTTTCATAAACTTTCGGACGAACCACATTTGTTTGAAGAATATCACTCTGAAATTGCATCAGTAAATTATTGATCGTGGCACCGCCATCTACACGAAGTTCACGAATGCGAATACCGCTGTCCGCTTCCATGGCTTTCAGTACATCGGTGGTTTGAAAGGCGATGCTTTCCAGCGCGGCACGTGCGATATGCGACTGATTACTTCCTCTGGTCAATCCAAAAACGGTACCACGGGCATATTGATTCCAATGCGGGGCACCCAGACCGGCAAAGGCTGGTACCACATATACGCCATCAGAACTATTGGTCTTTGCGGCGAGTGCTTCTACATCTACCGACTTACGGATGATCTGTAATTCATCGCGCAGCCATTGCACCACGGCTCCTGCAATGAAAACCGATCCTTCCAGCGCATATTCAATTTCATTACCGATCTTCCACGCAATTGTTGTTAACAGGTTATTGTGCGAAGGGATCATTTGCACACCGGTATGCATCAACATAAAACATCCGGTGCCATAAGTGTTCTTCACCATTCCCGGATGCGTACATAATTGTCCGAATAGTGCTGCCTGCTGGTCACCCGCCATTCCCGCGATGGGGATATTCGCGTGTTTCACCACAGCCTCCGTTACGCCATATACTTTACTCGAGGCTTTCACTTCTGGTAATACGGATGCAGGTATATCGAATAACTGCAATAGTTCTGCATCCCATTCGCCGGTTTTTATATTCAATAGCATCGTACGCGAGGCATTGGAAACATCGGTTACATGGATCTTTCCACCCGATAATTTCCAGCAGAGCCAGCTATCCACGGTACCAAAAGCGAGTTGTCCCTTGGCGGCTTTCTCCCGCGCGCCCGACACATTATCGAGTATCCATTTCAGTTTGGTGGCGCTGAAATAGGCATCTATGATCAATCCTGTTTTTTGCTGTATCATGGAAGCATGTCCTGCGGCACGTAACTGATCGCAATAGGCCGCTGTACGCCGGTCTTGCCAAACAATAGCATGATAAATCGGTAAGCCTGTTTCCCGATCCCATACAATGGTGGTTTCGCGCTGATTGGTGATGCCGATGGCGGCAATATCACCGGTATGCAGATTGCTTTTCGCCAGTACTTCGGCCATGACGCCGAATTGGGAAGACCAGATCTCGTCGGCATCATGTTCCACCCAGCCGGGCTGCGGATAATATTGTTTGAATTCTTTCTGGGCCACCGCTACAATCGCACCACTATGGTTGAATAACAGGGCGCGGGAACTGGTGGTACCCTGATCGAGTGCGAGGATCATTTTTTCAGACATGCCAATCGTTTTTTGGTAGCAAAAGATAACAAAAATTACGGGCAGTCTGTATTAAATAAAGGAGGTTAAAATGCCAGCCGGAAACTGAAGAAAGCGCCAAAGCGTTTGGCTTTTTCCACCGGCAGGGGACGGGGCGATACCCGCCACACAAAATCAACCCGGAATACCTTGAATATATTATCAACACCGGTGCCGAGTTCCAGATAGGTTTTGCCATCGAGCGACTGGAACTGGTAGGGTGAAGTAGTCGGATTGTTCAGGGCTTTATTCGCGTCACTCAAACTTCCCCACAGGGCTTTGGCTGTCCAGAACTGACGGAATTTGAGTTTACGGGTGAGGGGAATAAAGCGGAAGAGACCATTCCCGATATTGTGTTCGAAGTTTACGCCCAGATAACTGTCGTGCAGGTATTCAAAGCGGTTCATTAAATTGAACGCATACTTATTATAGTAATAGATCTCATTCCCAGGAGCTACATCCAGCAACATGTACGGTAAGGTTCCATAGGTTTTGCCACCGAATACATTGTAGTAGATACTGCCAAAAGGAGGCAGTTTGGAATAATCGGAAATACCGTAGGTGATCTTATTATAGTCATATTTACTGCCCAGTACACCGGAGATACCGCGGGTGTATTTGAATTCCACCATGGGATAGGGGCTACCCAGACTATACCGGTAAAAACTTCCTTCGAGGAATTTTTCCAGATAGGCGAAACGGAGTTTTACCGAGGCTTCAAAGGTATTGATGGTGATACCACTGCTGCTGTTGTCGAAGATCGCTTTGGGTGGCAGGTTGCGCAACGGTTCATACTCCTTATGTGATGTAGAAAACCGCGCCGATAAACCATAGTTGAGGTCCTGGAAATATTCCACTTTGAACTCCTGTTTCCCTAAGAATTTTATAGGCACGCCCTGTTTGCGGATGGCGAGGGCGAAGATATTATCCTGGGTAATTTCATCGTAATACTGTTGGCCATAATCGATATCGCGGAAGAACTGAAAGCCCAGAAAATTCCGCGGGTTTTTATGGAACAGGTACATCGCATCGAATTCACCTTTCAGTTTCTGATCACCGAAGCCATAGGCCAGATAACCGTGCATGATGAATTTTTTATTGAAATGACGGGTGGTGCCCAGATCAAAACGCATGCGGAATCCTTCGAGCGAGTTTGCCGTGACCCAGTTGAACCAGGGGCCGATCTCATAATTGCTCAAACCCAGATAGCCCGTTCCTAAAAAATTCACCCAACGGGTCAACCGCTGGAACGAAGGCATTTTGAGCAGGGTGTCGATGGTTTGATAGATGGCCTTTTCATTTTTATTCAGCTCTTCATGACGGGCTGTGGTCCAGAAACTATCAGCTTTGTTCAGCGCTTCCGCCGGATAGACCGTTTCTTCGATCTGTTTATTGAGGGCGAGTTGCGTGGTAACCGAACTATCGTTCAATATAATATTCTTATAGGTCGTGGTTTTTTTCCCAATGGCCGATAATGTTTTTTCTCCGGTAAAAGAGAGGTCCACCACAAATTTATCACGTGACAGAAACCAGGTAGAGTCATTGAGCATTTTATATTCCTGGATCAGGCTCAGGTTGTCCACGAAGTTGATATTCGCGTCTTTGGTTAAACGCAGATTCATTTTCTGGATGGCCCAGGTGGTATCGTGTACCCAGCAATCCCCCTCGAAGGTATTTTCACCTTTACGTTTGGCGGTAAACATCAGGTGTATGATGCGTCGGCCATTCACGAATTGGGAATCGAGTACCTTATAGCGGTAATAGGCATCACCGTTATCGCTGATGGGGCTTACGAACTGTTTGTCGAAAACAGGGATATAGTTGGAATAGAAATTAATATTCTGATCCATGCCGCCTAATAGTTTGGCGACGCTTTCATTGTTTACGCCCATGGTTTTGGTACCGATAAACACTTCGCGTCGTTTGCGGGGGGCTTTCTGGTAGTAATATTGCGAGAGGGCTTCGGTGAGATATATGGGGAGAAAGGGAGATCCCTCTTCGGTGGTATCTACATTATTAAAGATGAAGCCATAGTTCTTGATCACCGGGAGCTTCTGCATTTTATCGGCCTTCACGTTCTTCAGGTCCACCTCTAATTTGTTATAGAGTTCATAGGAGAAATTATCGAAGCGGTACCGGTCGTTCAGCGGTTTACGTTTCACGATCCGTTTCCACATCAGCAGGCCGCGGTCGATCTTTCTTTTCACCACCACTTCGCCGGTATATTTTCCGCGGATGAGTTGAATGGTAATATTGATGCTATTGTCTTTGGCCCGGGCAAGAAAGGCGGAATCGATGGGGATATGATAATCCTGGTAACCGACATAGGTGATTTCCAGAGTATCGTTAACTGGCCATTGTTCGAATCGGAAGGTGAAATTACCGGCTGAATCACTCAAGCGGCCGGCCTTCGATTTCAGGAAACGCATGGAGGCAAAGGGGATCGCCTCATCGCTGTGGGCGTCGCGGATGCTACCCTTGAGTGTGCGGACCTGCGCCGAAGCGGGCAGGTGGAGCAGTAAGCAGGACAAGGTGGCGAAAAATAAGGTTCTCCAAAACACCGGTGCGATCATTGGGCAAATTTAAGGTTTCATGGGTTAAAGGGTTGGTAAAAAGATGCCATAATCGGGCCAGAGGTTGGTTGGAAGGGGGCAAAAATAAAGTCGGGAAAAAAATTTGGAGGGATGAGAAAAATATATGTACTTTGAATTACAAAGTGCTTTTATGCAAGAAAATCAAGCGCCGATTCAAACCTTACAGGACATACGCAACATGATGGAGCGTTCGTCCCGATTTATATCGCTCAGTGGATGGAGCGGGGTAGCGGCCGGGGTTTGTGCCCTGATCGCTGCTTTTGTAACTTCACAACGCATCGATTGCTGGAAACTGGGCGACTGTTTATTTCCCAGATTATCGGGGGAAGGGGGAGAAGTCCTGCAGCGGGAATTATTACTGATCGCAGCTCTGACGTTCATCGCTGCTTTTGCTTCAGCGTTCTTTTTTACCTGGCGCCGGAGTAAAAAAACGAAGGCCGCTTTGTGGGATGCCACAGTACGTCGGCTGATGTGGAGTTTGATGATCCCGTTGATCGCGGGTGGCTTATTATTATTCCGGATGATACAATTGCATCAGTACGAGCTGGTGGCACCGGGTTGTTTGATCGTATATGGAATTGCTTTACTGAATGCGGGTAAATATACATTGGGGGAGATACGATATCTGGGGTATGGGCAAATGCTGTTGGGGGTGATGAATTTGTGGCTGGTGGGGTATGGGTTGCATTTCTGGGCACTGGGTTTTGGGGTGTTGCATATAGTTTATGGGGTGGTAATGTGGCGAAAATATGAGATGAAAACAGCCTAACCACAAAGACACGAAAACACGAAGGCATAACGAAAAGTGGATTAGATAATCGAACAGTTTAGGCAGAGCCCTCTGCCGAAGCTTTAGCCTATGCAGAGCCCTCTGCCGTAGCTTTAGCGTAGGCAGAAAGGCGCGAAGGAAGAAAACTTAACCGCGGAGGCGCGAAGGCGCAAAGGACGCAGGGTAAAGAAACGTAAACGCAGCTCTCTACCGTAGCTTTAGCATAGGCAGAGCTCTCTACCGTAGCTTTAGCATAGGCAGGGCCCTCTGCCGTAGCTTTAGCGAAGGCAGAAAGGCGCGAAGGACGCGGAGGGCGTGTGAGAACAAATGAATGAAAAGAATGCGTTGCATTTAATATTATTGTATAATAATGAAGAATCCCATTGGTAATTTGAATAAGATCTTCGACAGCCGGATACGGCTGGGCGTCATGAGTAGTCTCATGGTGAATGAGGAGGTCAGCTTCAATGAGCTCAAGCAAATGCTGGAACTTACTGATGGTAATCTCGCCTCTCATTTGGTGAATCTGGAAGAGAATGGTTTTATCAAAGTGCATAAGGGGTTTATTGGTCGTAAAACCAATACCACTTATTCCATCACCAAAGCAGGGGAAAAAGCCTTCAAAGAACATATTGAAGCGCTGGAAAACATGATCAAAGGCGTAAAATAATTTTTTTTGTCTGAATACTTTGAAATACAAAGCACTTTTAAATATGAATAATACATTGGTTATTAAAGATTCGAGATCTAAACTTATCTGGATATTTCTGGGGGGCGTTCTTTTCAACCTGCTTTTCTGGCAAGAGAAGATGGGGGTCAACCTTGCTTTCTATGATACATTTATAATAAGTGCTTTATTCTTCTTATACCC
>CAZKSY010000027.1:27155-39284 GCA_964555605.1 uncultured Chitinophagaceae bacterium
TCAACCTTGCTTTCTATGATACATTTATAATAAGTGCTTTATTCTTCTTATACCCAAAAGCCAGGCGTTCTTCCACAACGGGATGGCTCCTTGCAGGCCATCTCGTTTGCCTGGCCATGGTGATCGTGCACAATACACCGGTCAGTGCCATAGGCTGGATATGGACACTACTCATCTTTGTTCTTTCGGCCCATTTTCAACACCGGTCTCTTTTTTATGCCGCCGGCTCTGCCGCGGAGAATGGATTGTTCCTGATTCCCGGTCTATTCTCCCTTACCTTCTCCCGTCAACCGGAACCCGGTACCCGAACCGGCAAACGCAGCATGATCCGCTTCATTATCTTACCCGTATTGCTGGCCATTGTTTTCTACCTGCTTTATGCCAATGCCAATACCGTGTTTCAAAAAATGGGGGCCTTCTTTACCGATTATATTGAACGTTTCTTTCAGGCCCTTTTTGATATCTTCTCTTTTGGCCGTTTCATGTTCCTGATCTTTGGTGCCATCGTTACGGGCTATCTGTTGCTGCGTAACAATAACGGTTATTTCAAAAAGAAAGAGGCCGATCGTTCCGATATCCTCCAACGGGAACATATCCCTCTGGAACAACGTAAGCTGCGCTTCGATTTCAGCATCATGAGTGTTTTTATGGGCAGGGCCCTGCACTCTGTTCTTTCCCTCAAATTCCTGCATCGTATCGGTTTGATCAGTTTGATCCTGCTCAATATCCTGCTCCTGATCCTCAATGGCATTGATATCAGTTATCTCTGGCTGGGTTATGCGAAGGTGAAAGACCAGAACCTGTACGCACTCATCCATGAAGGCACCGATACCCTGATCTTCTCTATTGCCATGGCCATTATAGTTTTATTGATCTTCTTTCAGGGGAACCTGAATTTTTATAAGAAGAATAGCTGGTTGAAACGACTGGCTTACCTCTGGATCGCACAGAACGCCCTGCTTTGTGTGTCGGTTCTATTGCGCGATTATTATTATATCCTGCAATCGGGATTGGCCTACAAACGCATCGGCGTTCTGTTTTACCTCGGCCTCGTTTTCTTTGGATTGGCCAGTATGTTCTGGAAGATCTATCGCCGGCGTTCTACCTATTTTCTCCTGCGGGTGAATGCCTGGGCGGTGATCGTTTTACTGGTATTCGCTACCACCATCGACTGGGATTATCAGATTGCGAAATATAATTTCAGTCGTGCCAATGAGATCGTACTCCCCGTCGATTTTATGGTCACCCTTGAAGGCCGGGCCATTCCACTGCTGGACCAGAACCGGGACTTACTGCGAACACATCAGCAACTCATGGCTAAAGCAGGTCAATGGAATGAGCCATGTGCCGATTGCTTTTTGGAAAATATCGACTGGCGGAAACAACAATTCTTTCAGGATATGGCGGGCACCAGTTGGCTTTCCTGGAATCTGGTGGATGCCACCGTTTCTACACAACTAAAAAAATAAATCCTATGCGGAAATACCTGTTGGGTCATCCGGTTTTCACCACCCTGCATCTTTCTATTTTGTTCAGTGTTTCGCTGGTGGCCGCCCGGATCATATATACCGGTAATCCTTACCTGTTTTTTATGGTCTGGAACCTCTTTCTGGCCTATATCCCTTTTTTCATCAGCAGTCTGTTGCCGTACAAACCTGCACTGATCGAAAATAAAAAGATCTTCTGGCCGCTGTCTGTTCTATGGCTCCTGTTCATCCCGAACACCTTCTACATGATCACCGACCTCTTTCATTTAAATGATCTCCGGTCGGTGCCGCTCTGGTTCGATACGCTCACCATAGTTTCCTTTGCCTGGAATGGCATCCTGCTTGGCGTAATCTCGGTACAGCAAATGGAATCGGTGGTACGGATCTTTCTGGGACGTTATACCACCCTTTTATTCCTGTATCCGGTGATGTTTCTGAATGCTTTTGGTGTTTTTATCGGGCGTTACCTGCGTTACAACAGTTGGGATGTACTGACCGATCCGCTGGATCTGACCAGAGACATCATTCGCCTCGTCATACATCCTTTTCATTTTGTACATGCATGGAGCATGGTCGCCGGCTTCAGTGTATTTCTGTTACTCTGTTATCTTTTTCTGCAATCCTGGAAGAAATCTGTCGTATAGCCATGCATAACTCCTTACTACCTTTGTGAAACAAATCCATGAACATGAAATCCTCCTTCTCCTTACAGGCCCGCCTCAACAGTTTTAGGTATGCATTCCGCGGCATCGCTGCCTTTCTGCGGCGCGAACACAACGCCTGGATTCATTTGCTGGCCACGATTGTAGTCGCAGGTATGGGTTTTTATTTTCGGTTGTCCTACCTGGAATGGGTGGCCATCTGCCTCGTGCTGGGATTGGTGTGGATCACCGAAATGCTGAATACCTGCGTGGAAAAGATCATCGATGAAGTCACCGATGAACGCCGTCCCTCCATTGCGTTCATAAAGGATGTAGCGGCAGGAGCTGTATTAACAGCCGCCCTGCTGGCCGTTATCGTGGGCCTGCTGGTATTTGGTAACAAAATACTGGAGCAATGTTTCTCTTAGAAATCGATGCCCATAGCGAAATGCCAGTAGGGCTTTCCTTTGAAGAATACATTCATCTGCCAGGCCGCATCCAAACGGAGGAAATAACCCAATAAGGTACTTCTCGCACCAAATCCGTAGCCACCGCTGAAAGGACCGATACCGCCTGATTTGATGAGGATGCGCACCGGATTCGGATCATTAGGATCTTCCGGATACACATTCATCGGGCGCTGTATCTTGCTGTAGCTGCCGTTCCAGGCCGTTCCCAGATCAATGAATTGCACCAACTGGAAATTACGGAGGAAGGCATTATTGATCGGCTTATTTAAAATTGTTGGAAGTACCGGCAAACGGAACTCACTATTCAGCACCACCGCATTATTGCCATTGGCCGCATTTTGTTTGAAGCCACGTAAGTTTACCGCCAGCGACTGATACGCATAGGTAGGATCCTGTGGCTTGGGCTCAGAGAAATATTTCGGGAATAACCAGCCATCTACGCCACCCAGATAATACAGGATCTTTTGATCGCCCCAACTGAAATCAGCCGCCGCTCTACCAGCCCAGATAAAATTGCGGTAGATAGGATAATAGTAACGGAAGTCGGCTCCGAAATTGAACGACAAACGTCCTTTCTTCGCTGTGCTGCCGGGTTTAGGGTCTGTTACCAGACTCATCAGGTCTGCGTAGATCTTAAACTTCAGTCCGTTCTGAATATTGGTGGTTTTAATGATCGTATTATCATGCACATATTCAACCTTCGTTAAGGCAAAGGTTTGTTCATTCAGGTCTTTGGCCTTGAGGGCTACGGTATCAAAATCATCGGCACGTATCACTATCTTGTCCATACGAATACCGGCCGATATACGCACACTTCTGATGCGGTCGATCGGATACTTAATGGTTCCCTGGAAAAGGTTGGAATATTGTTTTCCTTCAAAAAGCTGATTGGTATTATTTACCCCCTGTACCAAACCGATATTGGTTTGGCGGTAATAGATCAGCGAGTAATCCATACGTTTTTTCAGATAATCGGCCCGCGCATACCACTCGCCGCCACCATCGAACAGGGATTGATTGATGGGCACGAACAAACTGGTACCACCCCCGCCAATTCCAACGCCGGTTCCATTGCCACTGATCAGCGGCAAGCGGATGGCACCGGAAAAACGGATGTCTTCAAACAGATCGAATACCGATGCTTTCAACATACCGTTGAAGGCACCACCGCTCTGCAGTACCACCGGCAGTGCACCGGTATAAGGCTGGTAGCGGTTGATAAGGATATCATTATTGAAGGCTGCAGAGAAATTATCGGCTGCGAACTTTAATTTATAATCAAAGCGTTTGGCTTTTTTCAGCACCGGATCGGTTTCAGACGTAAAAGGCGTGGATCTTTTGCCGGCTTTGGCGGTATCGCCTTCTTCTTTTTCAAACCCGCTGTCAAATACATCTTTGTTCTTATCCTCTTCTTTGGCATCTGTGGCATTGGGATCCACATATTCCACCTCAGCCGCTTCATTGAATCGGGCTTCTGCAATGGTCTTCTTTCTATAATCGGTAGGGCGGGGGGTAACATTACGACGGCGCAATGTATTCTCGTCCACTTTCAACTTGTACAGGAATTTCAGATTGCCCTGCTGGCGCACTTCACTCAGCAATCCTTTGTCACCGGCGATCTTGGTTTCCTTTAAGGTACTGGTATAATTGGTGAGGGCAAATGTATAGGCCGAATCATTGGTTACCGAATAGGCGAATACGGAATCCGGTTCTGATTTACCCCAGGCACGCAAGGTTGAATCCAGTTCGCGGTCGTCGGGGTTGCGGAGGATATCATCTCCCACAATATACACACTGTCGAGACCAGCCCTTTCCGTATGGAAGAAACCGGCATAACGGTTACCAATACCGCTTTCGTCGCTTACAAACGTAAAGTGCGAGGTGTTATACTGCATGGGGAAGCGGGCATTGCCGAATTTCAGATTCGTGAGTTGTGATATCTGACGGAATTCGCTTTTGTTATAATTATCGGCAAGGAAAATATTGAAACGATTGCCCGATACAGCCGTATCGCCTCCTTTGGCATAGGCGCTGGGGCGGTTCGAAGAGAAGATGATGCCCTGCTTATTGGGGAAGGCCACGAATGTGGCATCCAGATCGGCATAGATATCATTGGTTACCTGCTCGAAATTGTTCTTGTCGATCTTGTACACAAAAATATCAGGCTGTCCTTTCCGAACGGCACTCAGCAACAGCGTATTCTCGTTCAGCATGTATTTCATGTCCTGGATCTGTTCAAACTGATCGAGGTCCTGATTGATCCGCTTGAAACGCGCCACTACATCGTACACGAATAATTTTGATTTGCCCTTGCTCCAATATACGCAGGCCAGCCGGGTGCCTTTGCCATCCCAGGCGAGCAGCGGATAGTTGGGGTTGATCTCATTTTCCTGCTGACGGATACCGGTTTTCAACAGCACTTTACGATCCACCATGTTTTCATACAATACCACACAGTACTGGCCTTTGATATATTCCACCACTGCGTATGTTTGACTCCGTGGTGCCGGGTTGGGTGTAAAGCGGATATAGTCGCGGTTATTCTTTACTTCTTCCACGATCGAAACAGTGCCTTTGGGAATATCGCGGCGGCCTTTCAGATCGTTGGCATACATTTCACTGAACTCGAGCATGAAGTTCTTCAATACTTCTTTAAACTTCATTTTACAAATGCGGTTAGACGCACTGTTCAGGTTGCGGTACACACGGGCGAGATACAGGAAGTAGGTAACATTCTCGCGTTTGTATTTCTGTGCAAAATAATACCAGAAAGCATGTCCGGCCAGCAGGGGCTTTTCGTGCGCAAACTGATAGAAGTTTTTATAATCGCCCGACAGCAAAGCCGAACGAAGCTGATCATCATATTCGGGATTCCAGTCTTCCGCCACATAATCTACATAACCATCAATCAGCCATTTGGGCAGGTCGAGCAGGGCCTGATTGGCAGCGAACTCACCGAGGTCGTCGCCAAACAGGATGTTTTCCACCAGAGTGCGGGCAATACCCTGACGGATCTGTTTGCGTAGATGCGAATGATCGCCATCGAAATAAACGATCATTTTATTATTCACCAGTTTGGTAATACCACCGGTGGTTTGCCAATCGAGGTTGAGACCGATATTGGATTGTTCCATTTCATTGAAATGGTTATAGATCACAATATTGGCGCGGCGCTGCAAGCCATATTCAACAAATTGCTCAATGCCGGGTAATTCCCTTTCGGCTACCTGCGCCACATAGTTGGCGAGGGTATTCCCGTTTTCGTAATAGTAGGTATTGAAATTAGTGGTTTGGAGGTATTGCCATTTGAACTTGCGGTATTGCACCCGGTTCTTCCCAAATTCCACGGTGCTTACCTGGGCCTCGCCCGCAAAGGCAAAAGCCAGGAATAAAAGCCCCAATAAAATTTCTTTCCTGTTTAGCTTAAACTGTTGAAATTGCATAGCCGCTCATTAATGTTTTAAAGATAAAACAAATCCGTCTTTCCGATACATTTTTGACAGGTTCCCAAATTCATAACAAATGCTTCAAGTCAAACAATTTACATTCAGTCCTGTTCAGGAAAATACATACGTAATTTATGATACGCTGGGTTGGTGCGCCATCATTGATCCCGGCACTTATTTTCCTGCTGAAAAGGAGGAGTTGCTGGCCTTTATCACTTCGGAACAGCTCACCCCTAAATATTTGTTAAATACCCATTGTCATCTCGATCACGTCTTCGGCAATAAATTCATTGCAGAAACCTTTTCCCTTCCCCTGCACCTCCATCCGCTCGAAGAACAGGTATTGACCTGGGCTCCGGAAAGCGGTAAACGGTGGGGATTGCCCTTTGAGAACTACGGGGGTCCCTTCCTCTTTCTGGAAGAAGGGCATCAGGTATTGCTGGGAACACATCGGTTCGACATTCTGCATACGCCCGGTCATTCCCCCGGCAGTATCTGCTATTATTGTGCCGAACAGGGCTTCATTATTAGTGGAGATGTGTTGTTCCGCCAAAGCGTTGGGCGTACCGATCTGCCCGGCGGCGATACGGCTACTTTATACAAGAGTATCCGGGAAAAACTGATGACCTTGCCCGATGAAGTGATCGTTTACTCGGGTCACGGACCGGCCACAACCATCGGGGCGGAAAGGGCCCAGAATCCTTATGTGGCCGAGGCTTTGGGAGCCAGCCATTTGCCGAGATAAGGCAGTTTGACCAGTTCCTTTCTTTCTACATTCAGGATCAGCCAGGCAAAAGCGGCAATACCCAGCAGGGAGCTGCCGTAATACACCACCTGAAACAGCAGGCCGCTGCGTTGGGTAAAGAATGCCGTGATCAGTTCATGCGCTGCATAGATCAGGGTTACCACCAGTAAATAAGCGATCAGTTTCTTTTTGGCGTAGGGTACCGGATAGTATTTCTGCCCCAACACATAACTGATCACCATCATGAACAGATAACAGATGAAGGTAGCCCAGGCTGCTCCGGTATAGTGGAAGCGGGGGACGAGGATCATATTGAGGATGATGGTGAGCGCGGCACCGGCAATGGTGATCCAGGCACCGTACATATTGCGGTTGGTTAGCTTATACCATACTGTTAGATTGTAATAGATTCCGAGAAATACACTACCCATGGCCAGTATGGGTACAATATGGATGCCTTCCGCGTATTCAGGATGTTTGGAAGCGATCAGCCATTTCCAGCCTTCGAGGAACAGGCCTACGGCCAGAAACATAAAGCAACAGGCGATCACAAAAAACTTCATGACCCTTGCATAGGTTTTCGGGGCATTTTCACTCTTGGAATGATTGAAAAAGAAGGGCTCTGCCGCCAGTTTGAACACCTGTATAAAGATGGTGATCAGTACGGCCAGTTTATAACAGGCACCGAATACCCCCAGCTCAAATTGCTCCTGGGCCTTATCGAGGTCCAGCACTTTCTGATACACCAGCCGGCTCAGCATTTCATTGATCATACCGCCGAATCCTACAATGATCAGGGGATAGGAATAGACCATCACTTCTTTCCATAATTTCTTATCGAAGGAAAAACGGAAAGCGGCAAACTCTTTATACAGTAATAAAAGCGTAGCTCCACTGGCGATCATATTGGCCAGAATAAAATACCCCACACCTACTTTCGGATCATAGAATTGTCCCAGCAGTGAACCGGGATCTTTCTCCTGCGCCGGTCGGGCCACATAGTAGAAGAATAGTACCAGCGATATATTCAACAGGATGGCGAATACATTGATGAAGGCATATTTCCGGGGTCTTTCTTCCAGCCGTAGCTTGCCCATAGGAAGGGTGTACAGGGTGTCAAAAAAAACGATCCCGATCATCCAGGTCACGAATTCAGGATGATCGTTCATTTCAATAAAACCGGTAAGCGGCGTTTTGAAAACAAAGAGCAGTGCGGCAAAAACCACGGTGCTGACCAGAATGGAAATATTCAGGGTATTGTAAAGTTTCTGCCGGTCGTGGGTCTGGGCAAAACGGAAATAACTTGTTTCCAGTCCGTAAGTGAACAGGATATTTAAAAAAGGAACCACCGCATAGATCTGCGTGAACGCATAGGACGCATTGGGGTCGAAGAGCCTGAAACCCAGCAGACTGATACCGAAATTGAGGAATCGGGCGATGATGCGCGGGGCACCATACCATAGGGTTTGACCAGCCAGCTTTTTAATGCCACTCAAGCGTAGGTAATTTCGACAAAAATAGCATTTGACAACAACAATTTTCGGTCATGCAACCCTAACAGCACTTATTTTTGTCTTAATTAGCAAAAACCAGATTGTATGAAGTTTATCAAAACAACGCTTATCCTTCTTTTTATCACAGTTTCGGCTTTTGCCCAGGTACAAATGGGTAAGATCGAATTACAGAAAAAAGACCGTCAGGCCATCGTATTGTATTCTCAATATTCGCAGGAGATCGTGGAAGCCGCCATCGTAGAGCGTATGGCGAAAATGGGGAATAAGGGAAAAGAAAGCCGCTCACTCATCAATCTGAGTAAAAGCAATTTCCATATTTTCAAAGGCGCCCGGATTCCGGGAACCCATACCGATTCAGACCTGTATTTTAAAACAGAGCGCCGGGGTCGTAAAGACAAAGACGAGAGTGTGGTGTATCTGGTGATCGGTAAAGGACCGGATGAATTTGTAACTACTGAATCGGATCCCGATCTGATCGAAAAGGGAAAAGAAATGATGCGTGATCTCGTTCCTTTTCTGGATACCTATAAACTGGAAGTGGACATCCGTGAGCAGGAGGAAGCAGTGAAGAAAGCAACGGGCAAACTCAATAATCTGATGCAGGATTCTTCTGATCTGGTAAAGAAAATTGAAGGTCTGCAAACCAAGCAAACCCAGAACAGCAGTGAGCAGGAAAAACAGCGGCAGGATCTGGAGCAACAGAAACAGGTACTCGAAGCCCTGAAAGCAAGAAGAAAAAATTAATCCCTTTACTATAGAGAACCCCGGCAACGGGGTTTTTTATTGGGGTGCTGCGAAGCGCGGATTCTTGATCAGCACCGAATCGGTAAGCGTGTAAAGGAATTGGGTGAGATAGAATTTATCGGTGGGCGTCAGCGCGATCTTATTCTTCACCAGGGGATCGGTGGTAGCACTGGCTACCACGCCATCAGTATAATGATCCAATACATTTTTAACCGTGGCAAAACGGCCATCATGTCCGTAAGGAAAGGTGAGGATCACATTTCGTAAGCTGGGCACTTTAAACTTCAGGGAATCTTCTTTTTTACCGGTGATGCGCATGCGCCCCATGTCGTTCAGACCCGGTTTAACCGGTAGTCCGGTATTGCGGAAACTATTATCGGTAAACAGTGGTTCGGTATGACAACCGGTACATTTTTGCTGGAAGATGAGGTATCCGTTCTGTTCTGCATCGGTGAAAGTAGCCACCCCTTTTTTCATTTTATCATACTTGCTGTTGGCCGATACGATCGAGCCCATGAATTGGGTGAGGGCATAGAGGATCCGTTGGGAATTGATCTCTTCATTGCCGAATGCCTGTTTGAAGAGCGTGGGATAGTCGGCATCAGCTTTTAATTTGGCGATCACATTATTGATGTCTTCCGCCATTTCATTGGGTGCTGCAATGGGCGCGAGCGGCTGCACTTCAATATGATTGATGCCACCATCCCAGTGCATTTCCTTGCCCCAGGCCAGATTGAATAAACCCGGTGAATTGCGGAAGGTAAACTGATTATTGAAACCATGACTGAGGTCGTGATCAAAATTGGCGAAGCCTGCAAATTGCTGGTGACAGGAAGCGCAGGGGAAATTGCCGTCTTTGGAAAGTTTTCCATCGTAGAACAGTTTTCTTCCTAACTGAAATCCCTGTTCGGTCAATGGATTGCCGCTAAAATCATAGACCGGTGCGGGAAAGCCGGACGGAATTTCCAGTCGTAACGGCGTTGTGGCCGGACCGCCTTCTTTTTTATTGCAGGCGCTGACGGCTGCTGTGGCTACAGTCAGGACCAGTGATATTCGTATGATCCATTTCAGCATCAGGGGTTATTCGTTGATTACTTTCGAAACCGTACACATTTTACTATAATTTTCTGAAACCTGTCGGGCCAGGGTGCCGGGCGTTGTGATCACCGGATGGTCTGCAATACGGATATCATGCGGATTATAGAACCAGGCGCCCACATTCACTTCGATGGTTATTTCACTCACCTTATCTTTCTTCACTTCCAGGGTTTCACCAAAGGGGAAAAGTAGAATGGGATATCGTACAGTATTATCGGTGCCGGAGAAGCCACCAATATGGAATTCAAACTTATTATTCGGTGTATTGGCCTGCGGGGAATTCCCTTCCATTTTCGCCATGATATAACCCGAGTTCCATGTCCAGAACATTCCTTTGGCCGGATCGAGGGCACCTGTTTGCGCTCCACTGTAATTACGGCTGCTGTCAACCCCTATAAAAAAGCCGATACGGTTGTATTTATACGGATAGATCGCATATTTGATAACGGTAGTCGTGGTATCGGAAAAATCGATCAGGTAATGTTTCTCTTTTCCTGTGGTGGTGAGATGGTTCGAGTCTGTATTGAAGAGTTGCAGTTCGTGCATGTAAAATTTCAGTTGCGACACACTGAAACTTTCTCCAAAATGATTGGTGTATGTTTTGCCGAATTCCAGTACGCTGGTATCCATTTTAGGAACGAAGCGAACAATGAAATTATAATCTCTTACAACGGGTGGTTTTACCACATCTTCGGCACTGTAATCTTTTTTGCAACCCCAAAAGGTACTACTGCTGATCAGCAGCATTGCAAGCGCAAGGAGGTTAAAAAGCTTCTTTTTCATGGATCGGTTTTATAGGTCTTTTGGCGAGATCTTTTTCCGGTTGGCTTTATGACCCGACAGTTTTTTCTTGCTTTCCAGTCTTTTTTCTTTGGAAGCCTTACTGGCCTTGGTCGCAATGCGTTTTTTTACCGGGATCAACGCTTTTTCCAGCAATTGATTCATTTTGGCGATCACGGTCAGCTTGTTTTCGAGCTGGCTGCGATGCACCTGGCTTCGAACCTGCAAAAACCCTTCCGAATTCAGTTTGGCGCCCAGTTTTTCCAGCAAAATGCGTTTCTGGTCTGGGGTCAGAACATCGGATGCCCCGATATGAAAATAGCCTTCCACCATGGTTTCCACCTTGTTAACATTCTGCCCGCCCTTACCACCGCTGCGGGCGGTATGAAACGTCATTTCTTTTGAAACATCTATCTTCATCTTTCAAAGGTAAAACTTAATTAACGCTATGAGAGTGGTGATACAACGGGTAGCACAGGCCAGCGTAACCATCAATGGTGTAATACGCTCCGAGATCGGGAAGGGTTTGCTGGTACTGGCCGGCATTGAAGACGCCGACGGCATGGAAGATATTGCCTGGCTGAGCCAGAAAATCACGCAGTTGCGGGTATTCGACGACGAAAATGGGGTGATGAACCTGTCTGTTAAGGATATTGACGGGGACATTCTCCTGATCAGCCAGTTTACCCTGCATGCCGCCACCAAAAAGGGCAATCGTCCCTCCTATATCAGAGCCAGTAAGCCTGAAATTGCCATTCCCTTGTATGAAAAACTGGTGGCGCAGGTCGCAAGCGATCTGGGAAAACCCATTGGCACGGGCGAATTCGGGGCCGATATGAAAGTGGCTTTATTAAACGATGGTCCTGTAACCATTTGGATCGATTCAAAAAACAAAGAATAATGGAACAACTGACGATACAACAGGCCCAGCAGCGGGTGGATGAATGGATCAAAACCATTGGTGTGCGCTATTTCAGTGAGCTCACCAATCTGGGTATTTTGATGGAGGAAGTGGGGGAGCTCTCCCGCCTCATGGTGCGTACCTATGGCGAGCAAACCTTCAAGGAATCGGATAAGAACCGGGAGCTGTCTGATGAAATGGCCGATGTGCTCTGGGTATTGCTTTGTCTGGCCAATCAAACCGGCGTGGATCTGAATGCGGCGCTGCAGAAGAATTTCGAGAAGAAAACGTTGAGAGATAAAG
>CAZKSY010000027.1:39384-43296 GCA_964555605.1 uncultured Chitinophagaceae bacterium
TAACTCTGCGTTACCTCCATTTTCTCCCGTTCTCTGCGGTTAAAGAAATTATTTCACCGCTGCGCCTGCGCCGTAGCTTCAGCGCAGGAGCAGCGGTTAAGTGTATTTCCCGCTCCAATTCTCCCTTTTCCACCGTATTTTTGCCGCCATTATGGCAACCGAAACGAATAAATTCCAGGCGATCATTTCGCATTGTAAAGAGTATGGCTTCATTTTCCCTTCCAGTGAGATCTACGACGGTCTGGCGGCCGTTTACGATTACGGCCAGATGGGTAGTGAACTGAAGAAGAATATCCGTGACTATTGGTGGAAAAGCATGACCCAGCTCCACGAGAATATCGTTGGTATCGACGCCGCCATTTTCATGCACCCCACCACCTGGAAGGCTTCGGGCCACGTGGATAATTTCAACGATCCCATGATCGATAATAAGGATAGCAAAAAACGCTACCGCGTCGATCACCTCATCGAAGCCCACGCGGAAATTTTGAAAGCCGATGGCAAAACAGCCGAAGCCGATGCCCTCATCGCTTCCATGGAAGACCTGCAGTCAAAAGATGATTTTGCCGGACTGAAACAGCTTATCGAATCAGCCAATATAAAATGTGCGATCAGTGGTACCTGCAACTGGACCGATGTGCGTCAGTTCAACCTGATGTTTTCTACCGAGTTCGGTTCCACCGCCTCTTCTGAAGATGCCGATAACAAGATCTATCTCCGTCCCGAAACGGCACAGGGTATTTTCGTGAACTTCCTGAATGTGCAGAAAACCGGTCGCATGAAAGTGCCTTTCGGTATTGCACAGATCGGTAAAGCCTTCCGTAACGAGATCGTGGCCCGTCAGTTTATATTCCGTATGCGCGAGTTCGAGCAAATGGAAATGCAATTCTTCGTGCGCCCCGGCACCGAAGGCGAATGGTATGAATACTGGAAAGAAACACGGATGAAATGGCATTTGAGTCTGGGTATTTCCCCCGACCGCTACCGCTTCCACGATCACGTAAAGCTGGCACACTATGCAAAGGCTGCCTGCGATATTGAATACGATTTCCCGATCGGATTCAAAGAAGTGGAAGGCATTCACTCAAGAGGTGATTTTGATCTGAGTCAACACCAGCAGTACAGCAAGAAAAAAATGCAGTATTTCGACAGTGAAACGAATCAGAATTATATCCCATATGTAATTGAAACATCCATAGGCCTCGATCGTACCGTGATGATGGTATTGAGTGAGGCTTATGAGGAGCAGGACCTGAGTACCGAAGAGAAAAAAGACAGCCGCGTGGTATTGAAATTCCCTCCCAAGCTGGCACCGATCAAACTGGCGATCCTTCCATTGACCAAAAAAGATGGTTTGCCTGAAATTGCGCGCAGCATTATGGACGATTGCAAAACACGCTTCCGTTGTTTTTATGAGGAGAAGGATACTATTGGTAAGCGTTACCGTCGTATGGATGCCCTGGGAACACCTTTCTGTGTTACCATCGATCATCAAACCAAGGAAGATCAGATGGTCACCATCCGTTATCGCGACACGATGCAACAGGAGCGTATTCCGATCGCCAGTTTGCGTTCATTGGTAGAAAATCAGATTTCATAGTTATCTGTCTATTATTATAACTTTGACGAAAGTTTTAGCGTAATAGTTATACTTTTGTGCTACAAAACCGGTTGATTATACCCTCTTTGTCCGGTTAACATTGAAATTGATGATTATGCTTATGATCGATTTGAACCTTAACATTTTTCTGGTAGCGGGTTTGGTAGTTTCAGCAGGAATACTGGGCTATGTTATCGGTAAAATGCAGAAAGCGGCATTGGAAAACAAAGTAGGGGAATTGGAAAAAGAGATGCTGAACAGTCATGCAGAGATCCTGCAACTGCAACGCGATAAGATCGACCTTATTAAATCTATTTCAGAACCTTCCGGTATTCCGGTGATCCCGCTGAATACAAAAGAGGAGAAGTCTGCCGATAAGAACATCGATATCTCTCTTCGCAAAAAAGTGATCAACGCCCCCCTTTCGGCCGGGAATAAATAATCAAGGAATTAACCGTAGATCTCCTGATGGATCGACTTCTTGTCGTATCCCAATGCCAGCAATTTTTCTTTGGCTTCATCGATCATATTGCGCCAACCGCAGAGCAGGAAATAGGCGGGCGGAA
Organism: uncultured Chitinophagaceae bacterium; assembly: GCA_964555605.1. Taxonomy (GTDB): domain Bacteria; phylum Bacteroidota; class Bacteroidia; order Chitinophagales; family Chitinophagaceae; genus Endoryza. The sequence goes on from CAZKSY010000027.1 coordinate 41,551, forward strand.
CCGTGCTGTTTCCACCGGCATCAGTAACCGTATTCCTTTTTATGACGTTTTCATAATGCGCATGTACATAGCCGGTATGGCCCTCCCAGCTTTCCCGGGAAAGGGTGGGGTGGTATTGAAATCCGGGCAGTTCTTTTTCCAGTTGCCGGAATTCATCTGCATACAGCAGATCTTTCTGGCTACGGCAACCATAAAACAGATGAATCTGCTGATGCGGCAGACCGGCTTTTTTAATATGCTGTACCATACTGCGGAAAGGGGCTACACCGGTTCCGGTGCAGATAAGGTAAAGGTCTCTGTCTAATGTTGCCGGCATCACAAAAACCCCCTGGGGACCGCGGAGGGGTAATACCGCCCCTTCTTTCACTTCATTGAATAAGTAGTTGGTGCCGGCCCCTTCTTCCAATCGTAAAATGATCAGTTCAAAAATATTGCTGTTATCGGGCCAGCTGGCAATCGAATAACTTCTCCAGCGTTTATTGGCTTTTTCGTGTATGGGAAGGTCGAGTGTTACAAATTGTCCGGGTTGAAAAGAGAAGGATTCCAGTTCCGGAACCTGTATCCAGAACCTCCGGGTATTGTGCGTTTCATCGGCTATCCGCAGCACCGTTCCATTGCGCCAGGGTTGTAACATCGGATCTGTTATAGGTTTAAAAAAAAGACGAGCGGTTCGTAAACCGCTCATCCAGCTACCAGGTTATGGCAGGCAATCGTACACGCAATCTAAGGAAATTATTCTAATACGGATTCAGGCAGCTCCCTGAAATTTTTGATCTCTTGTATATATTGCTTACCCTTCCACCAATACCGCAGCCAAACACCCGTTTCCGGAATGTGGCGGGCGGTTCTAACCAGTTGTTTTACAGGTTGCCCCACACGTATTTCTTTCCGAAAAGCACGGGTGGCCGGGGCAAGGGTATCTGTTTTATATCTGGTGCCCAAACCGGCTGTTTTGAAAAGCAGGAGGCCGCGGCCGGGTCTTTCTTCTATTGTTTTATACGCTTTCCCTTCCACCCATATCAGATCTGTAAGCACCGGTGCCGTTACCTGCATATCGAGGAAAAGACGCAGGGTTTCACGTGTCATTTTTTTCGATTGCAGGATCTCATTTTGCTCTGTTACCTGTGTGTGCCGGATACCGGGCAAGGCCCCTGCCTGTTTCCAGGCATATATCTGTTGAATGCCGGGCTGTGCCATCGCTGTCAGGAAACAGGTACCGGAAAGCAGTAACAGGAATAATGTTCTCTTTTTCATCTGCTCTTTTTTTATAGATGATAAGGCTGGTTGTTTTACATAGTTTGTCGGCGGTGCAAGATCATAAAAAAAGCCTCCTGTTTGGCAGGAGGCTGGAGTCGTTTTATTCAATTAGTTCTTCACGAATTTCTGAATGAACTGCTGCGTATAGTCGTCACTCGTGATCGCCAGAATATACGAACCGCGGGCCAGTTTTCGGGTATCCACCGCCCCACTGCTGTAATTCGTACGCTCCTGTAACAAAAGCTGTCCGTTCATATTATACACGCGTATATCCAGTTTCTTCACCGTGAACATATTGCCGGTTTGGAAGCGGATCGATTCCGTTACCGCAGTTGGATACGCACGCTGAATAAAGTTCTTATCGTTGCGTACGGGATCAGGCAATCCGGTATTCTGATTGGGACGGAAATCGGGCGTGCCTGTTTGCGCATAGTACATACCGTTACCATGGGTGCCGACCAGCAGGTAGTTGTCTTGCGGACGGTAATC
>CAZKSY010000028.1:0-12258 GCA_964555605.1 uncultured Chitinophagaceae bacterium
CGGGGAGGAAGTATTCTTCTGGGAAGTATCGGTATGGGTTTAATGGGAAGGAGAAAGCAAGCGAGATCACAAGTGATGATTATGATTATGGAGCAAGGATTTATGATAGCAGATTAGGAAGATGGACTAGTGTTGACATACGATTTAGAGATTATCCCTATGTTAGTCCCTATGTTTTTGCGTTTAATACACCGCTGCAGGCAGTGGACCCTGACGGGGAAAAGGTATTATGGGTTAACGGATATTACAATACAGGTAAACTTAGTGGTTTAGCTGGAGATAAGGGAGGGCAAGCTTACTGGTCACCGGAATTTATTAGAAGGGGTAATGCCTATCTCAAGGACAACATGAATAAATTTATTGATGGGCGAGGTAAATGGAACTCTACTGGGAAAGAGCGATACAATGCAGGGTATGAGTATGCAAAAAATAACTATGCAGATTTGGTTAGCGGTATGCAAACAGATGCAAAAGGCAATATTACCGAAACATTTAAAGTTGTTTCTCATAGTATGGGTGCTGCATATTCCGAAGGAATAGTAAAATTCCTTGAGGAGAAAGGGCTAAAAGTTGAAAGGGTTGTTCATTTTTCTCCTGCTGATAACGGTGATTTTAAAGCCTCAACATCTCCTAAAACTACACAGTTAGAATACTCTCCCGATATTGTCTTAGGGTATAAGAATTTTAATGACCCTTCTACAATAGTAGGAATTGATGATTATGGTCAGGCTCCTACACCAAAGGGGTATGATTGGAAGTATAATCATGCCTTGACAAAGGATGATGGTATTGCTTGGGATGCTTTAAGTGATTTAGATAATATGAAGTTTACTTTTCAATATTCAGAAGAGAAGGTAATACCAGACAAATATGATGCAGAATGCGGTTGTCAGATGATAGGTACTACTAACTACTTTAGTCCAAGTGGCAATTCAAACGGAACAAATTTTAAGAGGGTTATTAGGGGGAATACACCATATGAAAATACAGGAAAAGGTACATATAGTTCAGGTGGTGGTGGTGTAAGACAAGTGCCAACATTATACAATAAAACTCCAGAATTTTAATATGAACCTGAAGTCTGCAATTCTTCTTTGGTTGATTATCCTAGTAGGAAGTTGTACACTTCCCAGACAGCCTTTACTAACTTTAAAGGAAAAGGAAGTATTAAGCAATTTGGCACTAAAGTGTCATTGCCAAGTGGAAAGAAGTTATACATCATCTTACCTTCGTTATCGGCAAAAAGGAGATTATATAATAAGCTTCAAAAGAGTGCCCCAAAAGTATCAATCATATATCGCAGATAGCGGCTATATTATTGCCAGATATATTTATAATGAATTGTTGAAAAACGATACAAACATTGCATTCGTTAGGTATCAAATAATAGACAGTATGGGGAATAATACTTTTAAAAATACTTATTACGAATATAAAACGGATTCCTTATTAAATACAAAATAATCGGTTTCCGTCCTCTTGCCTCCTGACAAGCGGTGGATTATAAAAACTATTAAGCCGATTGGTAAATGTGAGCGGCTTTTTTTATTCCTTCGCATCCCTTCGGTCGGCTTGGCGGTTTGCAGCAAGAAAATATATTTTTATCCCAAAATTCAGGCTTTCAAAAGTGTTCCACTATGCCAAATATGCTGTAATGCAATGTAAGAAAGGGTTTCAGGAAAATAAACCAATGGCTTTTTTGTGCAGTTTATTTTGCGCAGGGCGGAGTAGTTTGCAATTTAATTTTTTTAAGATACAAAGTAAGTTGCCTACGCCATGTTAGCACTTTTCTATTATATTAATGAAGCTAATAATGTTTTAGCCTACATTTTTTTCCAGTAAATTGCAAGTAAGGAAGTAATAGAATTTCGATAGTTTGCTGCAAGCCTTACGCCCCCTATTTTCCTTAGTTCTTTGACAACACCTCGAGTCTTTTATATTCTCGGCATTTGGTATGTTGATGCCGGGGAGGAAGTATTCTTCCAGTAAATACAGGTATGGGTATAATGGAAAAGAAAATGACAATGAGGTAAAAGGACAAGGTAGCCAGCAGGACTATGGGATGAGAATTTATAATAATAGGCTGGGGAGGTTTTTAAGCGTTGACCCAATAACAAAAACTTACCCAATGCTTACGCCATACCAGTTTGCTTCAAATACGCCTATTTACGCAATTGATTTTGACGGTTTGGAAATGATGAATCCCAGAGCTATAGAAGTTGGATTAAATTATATAGAAACCAAAACTGGAATGGAGGCGATGAAGGGCAATAAAGCTGCCCAAGAGGCTTACAGCACCATGTTATCAACCAAATTTAAAATTGGAGCTTTACAGTTTGGTGTTGGAAGTATGGGGGGCTTTGGTTTTTTTGGCACTACGGCTACCCTTACAAGTTTAACATCAAGAGCTACTACGCTATACACTACATACTCTGTAGCTGCTGCAAATGTTGGAGCATTTACGATAGAACTTTTAAATCCCGACCCAAATGGCACCCCCGGATTAGAGTTTACACAAGGAGATGAAATTGCAAGAGGGCTAAAACTATTGTTTAAGCAGTCCGCAGTTCCATTAGTTAAGCCAATAGAAAAGTTTATTTTAAACACATCTAAGTTTGACTACTTTTTTGGTAAACTTGACTATCAAAATTTAAAAGGCGCAGATTTAGATGCTTATGCAAAAAATGTAGGTCGTACTGTTGAATCATTAATACAAAATCAAGACAGAGCATCAAGTATGGCTAAGGTCTTTGATGCTTGGGGTATAAAAGATAACCAAGCTGGGTTTGAAAAATTGTCAGAGCTTTTCAATGTAGGTTTAAACGCTAAAGAGCTATCTTCAAAAACAAATGAATTTGGCACTACTGTTACCAGAGAGCTCTCCTTAGTATATTCAGCAGGAGAAAAGAAAGGTCAGTCTGCTGGAAGTATGTTAATTAGCTATTTTTATAAAGGCGGAGATATGAATTCTACTCCAGAGATAACAACTATTATTCCTAAATTAGCTCAAACTCAAAATCCATAATATTAGAATGATAGTTCCATCTGTAATAAATATAAGCCGCAAAGAATTTGAAGCATCGGAAGACATCTACAAAATTTTAGTACATGATGATAGTATCACATTCGGCTATTTTGAGTTAAACAATAAAAAATATTATATAAGTTGGATAAGTCCAGATATAATAAAAGTAGAGTTAAAGCTTCTTGAGAAAGAAAATTATTTGTTGGTAGGAGTTGATTTAAGAGCAGTTGTCTTATGTGCAAAAAGAGGTATTATTTTATTTTCTCTTGGATTATTTAGTTGCTTCAAGGGGTTTGAAAATACAAGTGATTTGGCATTTACAATTTTTTCCGAATTGGAAGATATTGTAATTAATAAAAATGGCTTTAGCATAAGCAAAACGATTCCCCATGATCTAGAATATTAAAAATGCTTTTATACGACAAAGCCGGTTGCAAAAAGTAAGCGGCTTTTTTATTCCTTCGCTTCCCTTCGGTCGGCTCAGCTGTTGTAAGCTGTGAAGGTTTTGTAAGCTCCCCCAAAAGTTGGCCACTTTAAATTAGAGATTATTCTCTAATTGACTGGAGGTCCTTGTGAACCGTTTCTGGTATGGCACAAGCCGGTCCAAAGAGACGTATGAATTTTTTATGAGTTTGACTTAACCCTTTGGACATGCTCCAGGTTCGGAAAAGTCACGCAATTAATGGATACAAAAAAAGGCCGCCACCGGCAGCCTTTCTCTTTTATTATGTTTTTTTAACTCACCGTACTTCCCCCCGGCATCACCGACGATGGCGCAATAAAATGCAATTTACCCTCGCCATCTTCCGCCATCAGGATCATCCCATTGCTTTCAATACCGCGCATTTTGCGGGGCGCCAGATTGGTGACCACCACCACCTGCTGTCCCACTATATCCTCCGGTTTGAAGTGCAGGGCAATGCCACTCACAATGGTGCGGGTTTCCAGTCCCAGATCGACAGAAAGCTTCAATAGCTTGTCGGCCTTCTCCACTTTCTCCGCACTAACTATACGGCCTACACGCAGATCGATCTTTGCGAAATCATCAAATACGATCTCGGGTTTAAAGGCGGGCAATTCTTTCACAGGTTCTTTTTTAGTTTCTGTAACCGGCGCTACCAGTCCGGCTTTGAGTTTATTGATCTGCTCCTCGATCTCTGTATCCTCGATCTTGCGGAACAGGATCTGTGGCTCACGCAAAGTGTAGCCAACACTCAGTAATTTCAATTTGCCGGCATTCTCCCATAACAACATTTTGTCCACCACTTTCATCATGTACAACATCTTCTGCGCTGTATTCGGCAGGAAGGGGTTGATATAAATAGCCAGATTCGCACAGAGCTGCAAACAAAGATGGATGCAATTGTCGATCTGTTTTTGTAATTCCGGTGCTTCGGCCAGTTTCTTCACCACGATCCAGGGCTCCTTCTCCTGCATGTATTTATTGCCCCTGGTTGACAGTTCGATCACCTCAAACAAGGCCTCGCGGAATTTATATCCCTCCAGCAATGCTTCAATGCGCGGCTTGGCTTCCTGTATCTCACGTATCAGTTCGCGATCCTTGTCGTCGAGTATATCCTCATGCAGCTTCGGCACTTTACCACCACAAAGTTTATGCATCAGCACCCAGGTTCGGTTGACATAGTTACCAAACTTGCCGCCCAACTCACTGTTTACGCCCGACTGAAATCCTTTCCAGATGAATTCACTGTCCTTGGATTCCGGTGCAATTTGCGTCAGATAAAAACGCAGCATATCCACGGTTTGTCCGCCGCCGTTTTCCTTCTTCACAAAATCATTGATATAATCACGCATATCGAGTTTCCAGTTACGACTGGTACTCATTTTATCGCCTTCCAGATTCAGGAACTCATTGGCCGGTACATTGGCCGGTAAAATATTGCCGTGCAGTTTCAGCATGATGGGGAAGATGATGCAATGGAACACGATATTATCCTTTCCGATAAAATGCACCAATTGGGTATCCTTATCATACCAATAGGGTTTCCAGTCTTTGTCGTTATCGATCGCCCATTGTTTGGTGGCACTGATATAACCTATCGGCGCATCAAACCATACATACAATACTTTTCCCGTGGCATCGGGCAGGGGTACCTGAATGCCCCATTCCAGATCACGGGTAACGGCACGTGATTGCAGTCCGCCCTCGATCCAGGATTTACACTGACCGACCACGGTGGTTCTCCAATCGTCCTTATGCTGTTCGAGTATCCAGCTTCTTAAAAATTCTTCATGACGACCCAGGGGCAAATACCAATGGGTGGTTTTTTTCTTTACCGGTGTTCCGCCGCTGAGGGTGCTCACGGGATTGATCAGTTCATCGGGACTCAGCGTACGTCCGCAATTCTCGCACTGGTCGCCGAAAGCCCGGTCGCTGCCGCAATTCGGACAAGTGCCCTTGATATATCGGTCGGCCAGAAAGCTGTTCGCCGTTTCGTCGAAATACTGTTCGGTTTCCTTTGTTTCCAACTCGCCTCTTTCATGGAGGTAGGTGAAGAACTCCTGCGCCGTTTCATGATGGATCGGTTCGCTGGTGCGGTGGTACATATCAAAGCTGATCGACAGGTCTTCGAAATCCTGCTTCATCGCTTCGTGGTACTTGTCTATGATCGCTCTGGGAGTAGTGCCTTCTTTCGTGGCCTGAATGGGAATGGCGGTACCGTGTTCGTCGCTGCCACAAACAAAAACCACATCACGTTGCTGCGCACGGAGGTATCGCACATAAATATCGGCAGGGATATACGCACCGGCCAGATGACCTATATGCTTGAGGCCATTGGCATAGGGTAGTGCCGAGGTAACCAGATATCTTTTTGGACTGTTCATCTTGTTTAAATTAACCCGATTCCCGGATTTTAATACCCTTGTTGCCAATAGCCAACCGGGTTTCGGGAAAGGGCACAAAAATACCCCTTTTAATCCTGATTTGTAAGGGTTGATTTTCTATCTTCCCCTTATGAATCGAAAATCCTTTCTGGGTGGTCTATCGGCCTTGGTGGGTCTTGGCTCTTTTAACCTTCCTGCGGGCGAGGAGGAGAACGAAGGGACCCTTGTTATTCCGCATAAATTAAAGCCGGGCGATCGGGTCGGGATCACGTCTCCCGCCGGGTATATTTTATTGGAGGAGATCCGCCCGGCCATGGAGCAGTTACGCGCCTGGGGGCTGGAGCCGGTCGTGGGAGCCAGCATCGGGAAAAGGGATTTTACCTTTGGCGGTACCGATGAAGAAAGGGTGTCCGATATGCAGCAGATGCTGGATGACCCAACGCTCAAAGCGGTCCTTTGTGCCAGAGGGGGGTATGGCATGGTCCGGATCATCGATAAACTGCATTTCGAAAAGTTCAGGATCCATCCCAAATGGGTCATTGGTTTCAGTGATATAACGGTGATGCACAGTCATATTAATCGAAATCTGGGGATTGCATCCATTCATTCTAAAATGTGTAATAGTTTTCCGGAAGACTGGATCAAAGCAGAACCGATTCAGGTGGAGACTATTTTGTCGATACGGGAAGCGTTGATGGGAACTAAAATGAGTTATAGTGCGGTATGGAATGAGAAGAACCGTTTTGGAAAAGCGGAAGGATCGCTGGTGGGTGGGAATCTCAAAACCCTGGAAAGTTTGGCAGGCTCTGCCTCCGATCTGCGTACTGCCGGGAAAATATTGTTCGTGGAAGATACCGGCGAATATCTGTACAGTATCGACCGGATGTTCTGGAACCTGAAGCGGTCGGGGAAGCTGGATAAACTGGCCGGTTTGATCATCGGAGGCTTTAAGATCAAGGTAGATGATCCCGGAGATGATTTTGGAAAAACATTACAGGATATCGTGCTGGAAAAAACCAGAAAATATACTTATCCCATTTGTTTTGATTTCCCGGTGGGGCATCAAAAAAATAATTTCGCCCTCAAATGCGGGGTGCGTCACCAACTGTTGGTGGGGGAAAACGGTACTACGTTGAAAGAAGTTTAGGCGTTTAACTCAGCCCAACGATCTTCCCATTAACCACATCGATCGAATAAGCCGATGGCTGCTCGGGCAGTCCCGGCATCCGCATCATTTCGCCACAAACAGCCACAATAAACCGGGAACCGGTGTTTACGATCAGGTCATCCACCGTAATGATAAAATCGTCGTACACGTGCAGGTGTTCCGGCACATCGGTGAAGGAATATTGTGTTTTGGCGATACAGATCGGGAATTTGTCATACCCCAGTTGATTGATCTGTTTCAAGCGCGCGCGGGCCTTTTTCTCCAGCACAATATCTTTTCCGCCGTAGATGCCGGTGACCACCTTACGGATCTTGGTTTCAATGGTGTCGTTCAGGTCGTAGGTGTGTTTAACCGGGGAGGGTTCATCGGCAGTAAGGGCTACTATTTTTTCGGCGGCTTCCTGCGTGCCTTCGCTTCCCAGCGCATAGGCATTATTGATAGCAAAGGCAATATTTCTGGATTCGCACCAGTCTTTCACCAATCCGATCTCTTCGGTGGTATCGGTGTCGAACTGATTCAGTACTACCAATACTTTTTGTCCAAAGGATTGGAGGATGCCGATATGTCTTTCTACATTGCGCATCCCGGCCAGTAATTTTTCAGGATGTGGATTTTTGATCTCGGCATAAGGCACGGCGCCGTGCAGTTTTATAGATTGGGTGGTGACTACCAGTACACTCAGGGCGGGGGTTAATCCGGCCGTACGGCATTTGATATTGAAGAATTTTTCGGCCCCGAGATCGCTGCCAAATCCGGCTTCCGTTAAAACATAGTCGCTGAGCTGTAACGCTGTTTTGGTTGCCATGATGGAATTACAGCCATGGGCGATATTGGCGAAAGGCCCCCCATGCACCAGGGCCGGTGTGCCTTCGAGGGTTTGCACCAGATTCGGTTGCAGGGCATCTCTCAATAAGGCGGTGATGGAACCACTGGCTTTTAGTTCTTTGGCGGTGAAAGGCGTATTGTCGGCCCGGAATCCCAATAAAATATCGTCCACCCGTTGGTGTAATTCTTCCAGCGAATTCGACAAACAAAGCACGGCCATGAGTTCGGAGGCCGGCGTGATATCAAAACCTGTTTCGGTGGGCAATCCGTTCTTTCCTCCATGCAAACCGGTAATGATAAAACGAAGGGAGCGGTCGTTCACATCGAGCACTCTTCTCCAATAGATATCTTTCATTTCGGCCGGACTGCCCTGATTATGATAATTGTAATTATCAAGCAAAGCAGCCATCATATTATTAGCGGCGCTGATGGCATGGAAATCGCCGGTAAAATGCAGGTTGATCTCTTCGGCGGGCACCAGTTGGGAAAGACCGGCACCGGTGGCACCGCCTTTCATGCCAAAGCAGGGGCCGAGAGAAGGTTCTCTAAGCGCCAGCATGGCTTTCTTCCCGATACGGGTGAGTCCATCGGCCAAACCAATAGAACTGGTGGTCTTGCCATTGCCGGCCTTGGTAGGAGTAATAGAAGTAACGAGAATGAGCTTGCTCTTTTTTATTTTTTCCGGATCTTCTACCGGTAAGGAAATTTTGGCTTTGTATTTTCCATAGGTGGTGATCTGTTCTCCGTCGAGGCCGAGTTGTCGGGCTAATGCTACGATGGGTTGAATGCCGGGCATAGAATCGTTGTTGATGTAGCATCAAATCTACGCTTCCTGCATTTTAGCCAAAGTGATTACGGTAAGAAAATGGCTTGATTGCAGTCATATTGTAAATTGCAGTCAAACAGCTTCTATGGTCAAGATACCACCCACCTTACAAAAGGGAGATACGATCGCACTTACCTGTCCGGCCGGCTATATGTCTGCCGAAAGGGCTCAAACCTGTATCACCACTTTGCAGGAATGGGGTTTCCGGGTGCGGGTGGGGGCGTTGGTGGGCGGCGACAGTACCCATTATTTTTCCGGGACCGATGCGGCCCGTTTGCAGGAGTTGCAGCAGTTTCTGGACGACCCTACCGTGAAGGCGGTACTTTTTGCGCGGGGGGGATACGGCACCTCACGGATCGTGGATGCGCTGGATTTCCGGTTCTTCAAAAAACATCCCAAATGGCTTATCGGATACAGTGATATTACGGTCTTGCATGCCCATATTTACAGTAATTACAAGATCGCGACCCTGCATGCCCCTATGGCCGGTGCGTTTAATGATGGGGGTAAGGATAACGTGTATATCGACTCCCTGCACAAAGCATTACTGGGCGAACCGATGCGGTATAGTATGCCCGCGGGCCCTCAGGACCGGAAAGGAGAAGCAGTTGGGGAACTGGTGGGCGGCAACCTGAGTTTGCTGGTACATGGAATTGGTACCGATTCGGATATTAAAACAAAGGGACGGATATTGTTTCTGGAAGATGTGGGCGAACAATTATACAATATAGACCGCATGTTGCTGCAGCTAAAGCGGGCAGGGAAGCTCGATAAACTGGCCGGATTGATACTGGGCGGTTTCACAGATACAAAAGATACCGATCGGCCCTTCGGTAAAAATGTATATGAGATCATCAACGAAAAAGTGGCTGAATATGATTATCCTGTGTGCTTTGATTTTCCCGTGAGTCACGATACCCCCAATTATGCCCTCAAGGTAGGCGTGGGGGTGAAGTTTAAAGTGGGAAAGAAGATAACCCTGGAAGAATGATTGCCTGATTTCTCTCTGTGATACTACTACAAGGTTTCTACAATATGTTTTTTGGTGGCCTCAAAATCCCAGAGATTGTTATGGCCGCCCCCTTCTATGATGCGGAACCGGTCTTTTTCTTTCAGATAGGGACGCAATTTCTCGGCATTGCCTAACGGTATGGTCCAGTCGCTGGTGCCATGCAGGATCAGCACCGGTGCGGTAACTTCCTGAAGGTATTTCCAGGTGGGGATCTTGAAATGGATCAGGCGTTCCATGGGATAGATCGGAGCATAGGTGCCGATGATGGAAGGAAAACTATAGTAAGGGGTTTCCAGGATCAACTGTTTGCAATCACGGATGGAGGCTAACTGTGTGGCAATACCGCTTCCCAAAGAACGGCCATACAGAATGATCTGGTTGGGTTGATAGCGGCCGCGGGCCAGTTTATAGAGCTGCAACGCAAATTCATAAAACATTTCTTCTTTATGCGGACCGGTACTTTTTCCGTAACCGGGATAGTCGATCATCCAGACTTCATAGCCGTTTTGAGTGAATAAGGTATTGGTCGAAGCATAGCGGTTGATATTGCTGCGGTTGCCATGAAAATATAAAACCACCCCTTTTGCGGTATCCTTCGTGGGGAATTGCACGATACTGATCCTGGTGGTTTCATTGTAGGGAAGCAAAAGCTCTTTAAAAGGCTGCTCAAATTGAAAGGGTTGATTGGCCGGAATGGTCACAGGACGGAAGAGAAAATAATTCTGCAGGTAAAAGAACGCAATACCCAAAAGGGCATAACTGAAAAGCGTCCATTTGATGATCCGGAAAAGTTTCTTCTTATTCATTTACAGCCGCAAAGCTATCATTAGTATTTTAAAATGTCGCGGACAAAATTGTGGTATTCCGAAAAGCCGGGCAGGTTATTATGGCCACCGCCATGGATGCGGATGAGGGTGATGCGATCCGGGTTGAGTTTCTGTAAGTTTTCAGAGTGATGAATGGGGATGAGCAGGTCGCGGGTACCATGAATGATATAGGTATGGCAATGTACTTTTTTGATCCAGGCATCGGTACGCAGGTGGAACCGCAATACGATGCGCAGGGGCAGGATGGGGAGGAAACGCTTGACTACTTTCAGAAAACTATAGTAAGGGGCATCGAGGATCAGATAACGGGGGTTGTTATCCGATGCCAGCTTGGTGGCAAAGCCGCTGCCCATGCTCCGGCCATACACAATGATATGGTCTTCGGGGTATTTTTTTAGAAGGGAATCGTACACGAACTGTACATCGGCCAGCATTTTCTTTTCGGTACGTTTGCCGGTGCTTTTACCAAATCCCCGGTAATCGATCAGCACCACATCATAATCGTATCGGTAAAAATCTTTCGCATATTTGGCCCATCCTTTTATGCTGCGGGTGTTGCCGTGAAAATAAAGGATCAGTCCTTTGGGATTTTCCCGATGAAAATGCAGTCCGTTGATCCGTACGCCCGGTTCCGGGTCGAAGAATAATTCCTGAAAGGGTACATCGTATCTGAATTCAAAATCAGCTTTCAGTTTCTCCGGTTTGAAAATGAATTTCTCCTGCAGAAAATAGGCAAGAATAGAAAGGGCGATGATGCCGCCGGCAATATACCAGATGAAAGAGGGCAATGCAGGTTGTTTTGGTGACTACCTGAAGATAAGCAATCGGACAGGAATAATGCCGGTCTGGTGATTTTTCCTGTCCGATACAGTTATTGGTTAATGGTATAAATATGTTGACCGCCTGTTACATTAATTTCTTTTCCCGGTAGTTTGATCAGGGCCTTACTATTGGCCGGTAGCACCACTTTCAGCTCAATGCTACGGCCTTTTCGTTTCCATTCGGAACGGATAAGACCTCTGACCGTGCGATGGGATGCTTTTACGAAATGCAGGTCTTCAATGAAGGTTGGTTTGATCACGATCTTCTCAAAAGCTATGGCATCGGGGGCGATATTTATACCGGCCAGTGATTTCATCATCCAGGCACTTACGCTTCCCATGGAAGGATGATTAAGGGACGCATCGCCAATATTTTTAGTGATGTCCCAGGCTTCAAATAAGGAGGTGGCATTCCATTTTTTGATCCAGTAACCAAAAGAAGGCAGATCTGTTTTGTTGAGTAGTTTATACATGACATCGTTATAACCATAATCTGATAGCACCTGTGGTATCACGGCACTGCCGATAAAACCGAAGTCGAGGCTGTAATTATTCTCGCGAATGGTGGCTGCTAATCTGGCGGCTACTTCTTTTTCATACTCTTTGGGAACAATACCCATATAAAGCGGAAGGGCATACGATAATTGCGTCTTATTGGCATATGTTGCACTATCCTTATTGAAGAAGTATTTGTTTATAGTGTTCTTCAATTCTTCGGCTTTTCCGAAATAGTAATCGGCTTCGCCCTTATGCAGTAACTGGCTCATCCGGGCCATTTTCATGCAGTCGTCATAATAATAACAGGTCGTCATAAAATCGACCGGTGTTATTGATTTATAGTATAACCAATCGCCCAGTCCTTTGGTTAATAAGCCCCTGCTATCTCTGCAGCTATCGAGAAAGGCCA
>CAZKSY010000028.1:12358-13770 GCA_964555605.1 uncultured Chitinophagaceae bacterium
CCCAGTCCTTTGGTTAATAAGCCCCTGCTATCTCTGCAGCTATCGAGAAAGGCCAGATATTTTTTACAGGTAGTATAAATGTTGGCAAAGCTTTCTGTGTCGCCGTAATAGGTATAAAGCAGATCGGGTACTTTAAAGATGGCGGCATCCCAGATGGGGCCAGCCCAATCGGAATCCCAGTTCCAGGAAGTGGGTACTACACCGGGCACATCCCCATTGGGTTCCTGAGCATCGACCATATCGTTCACCCATTTGCTGTAAATATTCCGGCTATCATAATTTAACATGCCGGCTTCCTGCACCATGAATCCATCGGCCATCCAGCCATTTTTTTCCCGATGCGGGCAGTCGGTCGGAATGCCAAATAAATTTGAAAGATAGGATCGTTTACAGTTGTCATAGATCGTATTCAATAACTCATTGGAACAGGAAAAACTTCCAATGGAATCAACCAATGAGTGCATTACCAGTCCCTCGATACTGTTTAGGTTCAGATCGATCGGATGGTCTGACGTTACTTCTACATACTGAAATCCATGGTAGGTGTAAGAAGGGGTATATTCTTCCAGACCTTTCCCTTTCAGGATAAATACATCTTTTTGAATTACTTTTTCTTCCGGATTCACCCCGCGCAAATGCATGTTGATATTGGATTGGTCGAGCCGTCCGTTTTTATCGAGCCATTCTCCGTAGCGGATGGTAATTTTTGTACCTGCTTTGCCGCTTACTTTAAGTTTAACCACTCCGGCAATGTTTTCTCCCATCGAATACACAAAAGTGTTAGGATCGATCTTACTCATGCGGGCGGGTTTAAAGGTCCTGGAAACACCGATTTCAGGCATGCTTTGCGCCAGGATCATGGGGGCAGGCGATCCCACAATTTTTACCGGCTGCCATTTTGTGTCATCAAACTGCAATTGATTCCATCCTACCTGTTCCAGTCGAGCATCATAGGTTGATCCCACATATAGATTATCATACAGCAAACCACCGGTGGATGTTTTCCAGCTGTGATCACTGGAAATGACCTCGGTAGATCCATCGGTATATTTTACATGCAGTTCGCAGATCATTTGCGGACGGGCGCGCCAGGGGGCCAGATTATAGTTCCATACGGTGGGCGTTTGATTGTTAAACCAACCGTTCCCTAATTCGGCGGCTAATACATTCGTTCCTTTAACAAGTTTATCGGTAACATCATAGGTCAGATACAAAACGCGTTTTGTAAAGTCGGTATAGCCCGGGTTGAGTGTTCCGATGCCTACTTTCTTTCCGTTGGCATAAAAAGAAAAATAGCCCAGACCGGAGATATACAGCCGGGCGGAAAGAGGTTTTGATTTGAGGCGAACCGATTTGCGAAACAAGGGTGCGGGCCGGAATTCTTTATCATTCGTATCGGAGATCCATTGCGC
>CAZKSY010000028.1:13870-43209 GCA_964555605.1 uncultured Chitinophagaceae bacterium
CGGTATTCCCAATTAAAGCGAAGAGTGGTGCCATCGATTCCGATCGGCCTGGAAATATATTCACAACGAAGACGGATCGGCTGCGCGTTCACGACAGTTGTTACAAATAGAAGCAGGACTATGGCGATGTGGAAAGATCCTCGCATGGGTATGTGGTGATTTAGGGTCAGTGGTTGATGCGATAAGATAGTATTTTTTAGCAAGCACTACTTATTCCAATCGGCATTTTTAAATTTAATGCCTGGGGGCATGAAACGAAAAGGACCTGCTGTGCCGGCAGGTCCTTTTTAAATATGTATGAGAATCTTAATCTGATGCTGTTTTTAATTCGATATTTTTTAGGGGTTTTCTTTTTTCCAGGCATCCATACCGCCTTTGAGGTTATAGAGATTGGTCATGCCAAAGCGTGCTTCGAGGCGCTGGATAGCGATCTGACTGCGCACGCCCATGCGGCAATAGAATACAACGGGTCTGTGCGACTCGATCTGGTTCAGGTGTTCCATGATCTCGGGCAGGGGGATCAGGGTGCCGCCGATATTGAAGGCTTCATGTTCGGTTGTTTCCCGCACATCGATGAGTTGGAAATCGTGGCCGTTATCTAACCAGTGTTTTAATTCTTTCGAGCTTATTTGCTGCATGTCCTTAACCTTAATAAAATGCGAAACCCCTGGAGGTTTATTCTTCTGAATAAAATACACGCTTGAGTTTCATATCGGGTACCGGTGAAACGATCAGCGGGAATTTTTCAATGGTAACATTCGCGGTATCCAATCCAAATCCTTTCTCTTCACTCAGGCTCCATTCTTTCACGGTGAAATAGATCTTCATAACGATCCGTTCAAAGAATGGCAATTCATTATCCTGACTCAAGTATTTTTCCATTACAATGAACTGGAAGTCGCCAACCACGTTATTGCGTTCCAGACTTTCATAGCGACTGGTGATATTCACTTCATTATTGGCTACGAGGTCGGCCACTACTTTACGGAACATCAGGTTGATCTTGGGTTCCATCCGGAAGCCTAAACGGAATTCCACGCGGATGATATCATTCGGGATGATATGGTCAACGGTGTATTCGCAGGTATAGGGATCGTCGAGTGTATCCACGTGTACGAACCAATAAATGTCGGCTCTTTTAGGTTTTTTATTCAGGATCGAATAGATGATCTTATGCTCGATCTCTTTGGGGTTATTCGCACTGGTCAGATAAACCAGGTGGGTGGCATATTTGGGAACGGTGCGGTCGTTACTCAGCTCCTGGATCTGTGGGATATAATGTTCCAGACGTACAAATTCCACATACCGGTTCTTGATCTTACGGCTGCGGTGCCAAACGTACATGATCAGAAAAAGAATGCCGCCCACAATAAAGGTGACATAACCGCCATGCGAGAATTTTTCGAGATTGGCCGCCAGAAAGCTCAATTGTATGATGATGAAAACAGCGAGATAGAGATAGATAAAAATGGGATACACCCGTTTGCTTACCAGGAAATTGGAAAACAGAATGGTGGTGGCCGTCATACATACCGTGATGGTTAAACCATAGGCTGCTTCCATATTAGAGGAATTCTGGAAGTATAATACGATGAAGGTACAACCCAGAAAAAGCAGGATGTTGAGGCCGGAAATAAAGATCTGTCCTTTTTCTTCGGTGGGGAATTTGATCTTCATTTTAGGCCATACGTTCAGGCGCATGGCTTCTCCAATAAGGGTAAAGGATCCGCTGATGAGTGCCTGGCTGGCAATAATGGCCGCCGCGGCGGCTATAACTGTACCGGGAATACGAAACCATTCCGGCATCACGCCATAAAAGGGATGGAAATTGGTTTGTTTTACGAAAGCGTCGCTGATCAGTTGTCCATCGAAGTGGGAGAGGATCCAGGCCCCCTGACCCATATAATTCAGGATCAGACAGAGCTTCACGAACATCCAGGAATAGCGGATGTTCTCGCGGCCACAGTGACCGAGATCACTGTAAAGGGCTTCCGCTCCGGTGGTACAAAGGAACACGGCGCCCAGCAGCCAGAAGCCCCCGGGATACTGGGTCAGTAATTTAAAGGCATAATAGGGATTGAATGCCCGTAGAATATTCCAGTCGTCTGAAATATGCATGATCCCCAATACCGCCAGCATGGTAAACCATACGGCCATGATGGGGCCAAAGATCTTTCCGATACTGGCCGTACCGAATTGCTGCAGGAAAAACAGCATGGCCAGGATCGAGATCACGATAATTATGATGGTCTTTTGTGTGGTGCCCTCCATGCCCGGAATGGTTCTTAAACCTTCCACGGCGGAAGTTACCGAGATGGGCGGGGTGATGATGCCATCGGCCAGCAGGGCGGCTCCACCGATCATAGCCGGATAGATCAGCCATTTTTTCTGGCGACGCACAAGGGTGTATAGGGAGAAGATGCCTCCCTCCCCTTTATTGTCGGCGCGTAAAACCAGGATCACATACTCCAGCGTTGTTTGCAGCGTGAGGGTCCAGATCACACAGGAAAGCGCCCCGATGATCAGGTCTTCCGAGATCACTTTATTGGCTGTAATGGCTTTGAGTACATAAAGCGGAGAAGTACCAATATCTCCATAGATGATTCCTAATGCAATGAGTAAGCTGGCGGCGGTTACTTTATTAATATGTTTGCCCACGGTAGGTTGACTTGTTGATGCGTTATCAAAGGGTTGATAACGGTTGTGAAAGCGACTTTGAAGCGCTGTGCTACAAAGGTATATGGAAAAAAACTAAAATGGGACCGATTTATTGTAGTCGGCTATGCAATTTTCCTTCTTTTCTCATCCACACCCGAACACCCGGAAGGGCTTAATTGTAAAAATATATGGAAAGTTTGGGCAGCCACCGCACAATGCTTAATTTGGCATACAACATGCATGCATTAATACACATGAAAGCTAACATTCGTTTTCTTATTCGTTATTGCCTGCTTATCATCGGGTTTGCAGGCGCTTCGGCTCACGTTAATGCGCAAAAGATTTCGTATTCCGAACCGGAGCGGGAAGATACCCGCCGGACCAATTTCGAGATCATCGGAAAAGTAGGGCCGAATGTCCTCATCTTTAAAAACAACCGGAACAATAACGACATCAGCGTGTACGATGCCAACATGAAACTGTTGAACCGGATCCGCCAAACCGATCTGGACGACCGCTGGATCAATGTTGATTTTGTGCCTTACTCCGATTTTGCCTGGATGATCTATCAGTACCAGCGCAAAAGTGTGGTGTACTGTATGGCAGTAAAGATCGGGCCCGACGGGAAGCGCATCAGCGAGCCGCAGGAACTCGATACCACCCGCATCGGCTGGTCGGCCAGCAATAAGATATATACCACCATTTTCTCCGACGACAAGCAACAGATCATGGTGTTCAAGATCAACAGCCGTAACCCCAACCGTTTTGCCTTTACCACACTCCTGTTCAATAACAAACTGGAACTGCGCTATAAACACCGGATGCAACTGGATATGCAGGAGCGGAATGATTATTTCACCGATTTCCTGCTCGATAACGACGGGGATATGGTATTCGGGAAATATATCCGCCGCAGCGGTTCCGATAATATCTCCGAGATCTTCCTGATCCAGAAAAAAAGCAATGAAGAACAGTTCCGCCTGCACGATATTAAAACCGGCACCCGTTTGCTGGATGAGATCAATGTAAAAGTGGACAATAACAACAAACGTTATCTGTTCAATGCCCTTTATTACAGAGAACGCCGGGGCAATATCGAAGGTCTTTTCACGTCTACCTGGGACAAGAAGCAGGACACCCTGCTGCGGGAAACCGAATTGGTATTTACCGAGGAGATGCGCAAACTGGCCAAGGGACCCGATGCCAATCTGCGTATGGCCTTCGACGATTATTATATCACTTCTGTGATCACAAAAAAAGATGGAGGCTATATCCTGATCAGCGAATCCATGTACACTACCTCCAGAGGAAATGCGTTCAACCGCTGGGACCGCGGCTATTATAATAGTCCCTGGGCCAGTCCGATGGATTATTATTACTGGTCGCCCTATTCCTACGGTTATAGTCCGTTTTATTCGCCCTGGAACCGATTTGGCGGCAACAATCAAACCACCCGTTATTTTTCAGAGAATATCATGGTGATGTCTTTCGATCAGGAGGGGAAACTGGCTTGGCATAATACCATTCCCAAGCAGCAGTTCGATGATGAAAGCGATGGGATGATCTCGCATGCGGTGATGATCACCGGGGGAGAACTGCATATGTTATTCAATTTGTACGAGCGTCGTACGCTCATGCTGAATGATCAGAGTATCTCTCCCGATGGAAAGATCACCCGTTATCCTACGCTGAAGAATCTGGATCGTGAAATTGATTTCATGCCCCGGTTCGGAAAGCAGATCAGCGCCCGTTCGCTGGTGATGCCCTGTATGTTTAGGAATAGTCTCACTTTTGCCAAACTGGAATTTTAAACAATCATATACCGTTGACCGGAATCTTCAGACAAAAAAACAACTCCAATACACTGCTGCTGCTCTTGTATGCGCTGGTATTGAAATTCGGATTATTCCTGCATCCATCGGCACCGGTTCAGATGGAAGAGGATCATTATCTGTACAAGGGGTTGCTTTCTTTTCTGGCACCCTTGCAGTTGTCTGATAGGGTGTTTTCCATCATGGCTTTTTTGTTGTTGTATATTCAAGCTTCCCTATTCAACCGGATCTGTAATCTGCAGAAACTGTTACCCCGGCCCAATTATCTGCCGGCTATGAGTTATATCCTTATTACCTCTCTGCTGCCGGAATGGAGTCTTTTTTCTGCGCCGTTGCTGATCAACTCCCTGCTCATCTGGATCTTTTACCGGATGATGCTATTGTATAATTCTTCGCGTGCCGCTTCTTCCATATATAATATTGCCTTGATGACAGGCTTGCTGACCTTGTTTTACCAGCCGGCTCTTTTATTTGTATTGGTGATGTGGCTTTCGCTGTTCATCATGCGGCCCTTTATTATCCGGGAATGGCTGATCGCCTTACTGGGCGTAACCACACCCTATTATTTTTTCTTTATCTATCTCTATTTAACCAGTCAGTGGTCGTGGAAACGACTCACCCCTGAACTGCATTTTTCCATTCCGGCCATGCCGGCCAATGTGTTCATCACCATCGGTATTTCCTTACTGGTATTGGTTTTCATGATCGGTGGATTTTACATCCAGAACAATCTGAATAAAATGCTGATCCAGGTGCGGAAAAACTGGAGTTTGTTATTGCTGCTGCTGATCGTGGCCACTTTTATTACCCTCATCAATGGGGGTGCCCAACCGATCAACTGGGTTTTGTGTATGGTGCCGCTGGCGGCCTTTCATGCTGCCGCCTATTTCTACCCTTCCAGCAAAACTTTTCCACTGGTTGTACACTGGAACCTCTTTGCCTTTGCCCTCTATATGAATTACTGGCATTAATCTGCTTTTGCCGCCCCGAATTCAGGGATATAAATTACCTTTGGGGACCTCAATAAAAATTCAACTGATGAAATTTGGTGTAGTGGTTTTTCCGGGTTCCAATTGCGACCGTGATATGCAGGATGCCCTGCAGAACGACCTTAATAAGGAAGTGATCATGCTCTGGCACAAGAGTAAAGACCTGAGTATGTTCTCGACCGACGATTGTATCGTATTACCCGGTGGTTTTTCCTATGGCGATTACCTCCGCTGCGGCGCCATTGCCCGCTTCAGTCCCATGATGCAAAGTGTGATCGAATTTGCCGGAAAGGGCGGAAAGGTATTGGGGGTTTGTAACGGTTTTCAGATCCTTTGCGAATCGCATCTGTTGCCGGGGGTATTACTCCGTAATGCCAATCAGCAGTTCATTTGCAAAAATGTATTCTTAAAAGGCGTAGGTTCCGATAAAGCCCTTAAAATCCCGATTGCCCATGGCGAAGGCCGCTATTATGCGGAAGACGCGCTGTTGGATCAGTTGGAGTCTAACGGACAGGTGATCTACCGCTACTGCGATGAACAGGGAAATATAACAGCGGCCGCTAATCCGAATGGGGCCCTGCGCAATATTGCCGGTATCCGTAATGCAGAAGGAAATGTATTTGGCATGATGCCCCACCCCGAAAGAGCCTGTACCGAGGCCCTGGGCAATACCGACGGGCGGATCATACTCAAAAGCCTGTTAATGACAGGAATAGGTAAGGCCACCGCTGCTATCTAAATATTTAGGTATTTGTTAGCATTATTTTATCCAATTTTGCCCCTGAATCAAAGACGCCTGAATACTTTCCATATGAAGCACTTATTAGTAGTATGTTCCCTGTTTCTGGTTACTTTTTTTGCCCATGCGCAGTCGAGCAAGCAGGTGAAATGGACCTATACCGTAAAAAAGATCGCCGATAAAACTTTTGAAATTCATATTTCAGCAGCCGTAAATCCGGGCTGGCACCTGTACGCGCAGGAAGTAGGGGTAGAAGGCCCTTTGCCCACCACCATCAGTTTTACCAAAAATCCGCTTGTGAGTTTTGAACCCAAAGTAAAAGAAGTGGGTAAAATGATCAGGAAGAATGAAGATGTATGGGGCGGTATCGTGAACTATTATGAGAAGTCTGTGGACTTTGTACAGGTTGTTACTCTTAAAGGAAATATCAAGACCAATATCAGTGGTAAAATAGAATTCATGGTTTGTAACGACCGTGAGTGTTTGCCTCCGGCAGATGTTGACTTTACTGTTAATGTTGGCGGCAAGTAAGTTTTGTCACGCACCAATTTTTTTGAAGCGAGTTTCTTTGTAAAGGAACTCGTTTTTTATATGCTCTAATTTCGGTTTATGCGCAAACTATTTTTACTCTTCACCTTAGTAGCCGGTTTCTTTTTTGTTCAGCCTTTACAGGCACAGGATACGGCGGTAGCTCCGGTGAAATGGACCTCCTCCATTACGGGAGAAGCCGATGGCAAATTCCGGATCACGCTTACCGGTACCATTGATGCGGGCTGGGGTGTATTCTCCCTGGCGATGCCCGATGATATGCCGAACAGCCGGTTTCGCTTAGACAGTTCCTTTACGGGAAAAGTAGTGGCCATAACAGAAAAAACGGCAGCCGTTAAAGAGAAGAATGCCTTGCTTGATGCCGAGATCAGCTACCACAAGAATACGATCGAGATCGTTGCCCTAATAGAGATCACCGATAAAACAGCTCCCATCAAAGGCGCGTTGAATTATATGGCTTTCAAGGGAGATGAGTTTACCAATCCAACAGATGCAGGTTTCTGGTTTGTACCCGGTCCCAACGGCTATACAAGCCGCTCCACCAATTTAGCTGAACTGGCCGGTGCCTCCGGCAAGATCCGACGTACGGCAATTGATATGAAGCATCCGGCTCAGGATTGCGGAGGGACCGGTGCAGAAGGGGAGAAGAGTTTATGGACGATCTTTTTATTGGGATTGGCCGGTGGACTGCTGGCCCTGATCATGCCCTGTACCTTCCCGATGATCCCGATGACGGTATCTTTTTTTACCAAGCGGGCCAGTGATCCGAAAGCAGGGATCCGTAATGCTTTCCTTTATGGTTTCTTTATTTTCCTGATCTATGTATTATTGAGTGTGCCGTTTTATTTTCTTGAATCGGGGAATTCAGATCTGCTCAATAATATTTCCACCAATGCCTGGCTGAACCTGTTTTTTGCCCTCGTATTTTTTGTATTTGCCCTTTCGTTTTTCGGCTTGTTCGAGATCGGACTGCCGGGCGGCATGGCCAATAAAGTGGATGCCCGTTCCAATATCTCCAGCGTGGGCGGTATATTCTTCATGGCCTTAACCCTGGCCATCGTTTCCTTCTCCTGTACCGGTCCCATCCTCGGTACTTTATTAGTAGGGGCTTTGAATGAGAATGGCGGTGCGTTCCAACTTACCGTAGCGATGGCCGGATTTGGTTTAGCACTCGGATTGCCGTTTGGTCTTTTTGCCATGTTCCCCCGCTGGCTGTCGAAATTGCCCCGTTCCGGTTCCTGGATGAATACAGTGAAAATTGTATTTGCCTTTATCGAACTGGCGTTGATGCTGAAGTTCCTGTCGAATGCCGATCTCGTGATGCATTGGGGATTGCTGAAGCGTGAAGTATTCTTTGCGTTATGGATACTCATCAGTCTGGCTACCGCACTTTTCCTATGGGGTATTATCAAATTCAAACATGATCCGCCTCCGGCCGTGATCCCGATGGGCAGAAAACTGAGTGGTTTGTTATTCTTTGTTTTTGCGGTATATCTGGCGCCGGGTGTTACCAATACCAAATATGCGAATCGAGCACTGGTATCGGGTTTTCCACCACCGTTGAGCTATTCGATCTATAGTCATGATACGAATATTCAAAAAGGCGTGGAGGCAAATGTGTTGAATGATTATGAGAAAGCCCTGGCGATGGCTAAGGCGCAAAACAAACCCTTGCTGATCGACTTCACCGGATGGGCCTGTGTGAATTGCCGGAAAATGGAAGAGAATGTATGGACCGATCCCCAGATCAAGGAGTTGATCGAGAAGAATTTTGTGCTGGTATCCTTATATGTAGACGACCGCAAGCTGCTGCCGGATGAGGAGCAGTTTATTTATATCCTTTCCGATAGTACAAAGAAAAAGATCAAAACGGTAGGCGATCTCTTCGCTACCTTTCAATCGGAAAACTTCGGCAATGCCTCACAGCCGCTGTACGTGATCGTTTCTCCGGAGGAAAAATTATTGAATCGTCCGGTGGGGTATACACCGGATGTAAAGGAGTATCGGGAGTGGTTGGAGTGTGGGCTGAAGAAATGAGAAATAAGGAATAAGGAATAAGAAATAAGTAATCTGGAAGTAGGGAACCCCGAAGGGGAATACATTTAACCGCTGCCCCTGCGCTGAAGCTACGGCGCAGGCGCAAAGACGCGAGGGCGCAAAGGAACGCAAGGGATTTCAATTGACTCTGCGTTACCTCCGTGGTCTCCTGTTCTCTGCGGTGAAAAAAGTTTTTTAACCGCAGAGAAAAGGAGAAAATAGAGTTTTCGCAGAGTAGTTTTGAGTCCTTGCGAATCATTGCGCCTTTGCGCCTTCCCGCCTTCGCATACGCTACGGCGGGGAGCTGCGGTTAAATGTATTTCCACATACCACAAACAAAAATCCCCGCTCTCGTACAGCGGGGATTTTTAATTAGGCGTCATTCTGTTCCAGCCTTCCGATAGCAGGCAATCAATCAACAGAGTTTCGGATGGAGGGCCAGAATGACAATATTTTCGGCAATTTGTTTACTTCTTAAAATTAACTGATGGTTCTTTAGGTTTGACAGATGTCGTGTTAAAACTTTCTAAAACAAATTGGAAATATATTAGAGCGCAATATTCTTTGAAGTCATCATTTTACGCAGGTTGATCAAACCATAACGCATGCGACCCAAAGCAGTATTGATGCTGCAGTTTGTAAGAGAAGCGATCTCTTTAAAACTCAGGTCGGCATAATGACGCAGAATGATAACCTCGCGTTGATCTTCTGGTAATTGGTCCAGCATCTGACGCACGCGGTCATGACTTTGACGTTTCATCATTTTTACGTCGGCGCCATCTTCTGTGAAGTTCAATACTTCAAAAATGTCGCGGTCATCACTGGTTTTGATCGTTGGGGTACGTTTTACTTTACGGAAATGGTCTACACAAAGGTTGTGCGCAATACGCATAGCCCAAGGCAGGAATTTACCTTCTTCAGTGTAACGTCCACCGCGGATGGTGTCAATGATTTTAATGAAAACGTCCTGGAAAATGTCTTCTGCTAAATACTTGTCTTTAACGAGGAAGAGAATGGAAGTGTACATTTTGTCTTTGTGACGCAGTACGAGGATCTCAAGAGCATTCAGATTGCCATTTTGGAAATCTTGGATTAATTCATGGTCGGTTTTTGTACGAAGCGTGTTCATCTTCTACGGGATTTGAGGTGATAGGATATTATTTATTAGGATTTTATACGAAACGGTTTTTCTGAGTAGAAGTGTCAATTGTCGATAGGCGGTGCGTTTAGTTTTTCGGTTTATTGTTCTTTTGACATACTAAAGATATACACTTTTGTTAATTCACCAAATAAAAATTAAAAAATCTAAGTGATTTTACTGATTTATCCACAATACATTATAGTTAGTATCATAACTTTTCTGCGTTAAATTTGTTCTTTTACACAATATTATGCCTGCTACCTCCTCCCAAACGCCTGCTTTATCAACAAATCCCCGCAAACTGGACTCCATATATATAAAAGGCGCCCGGGTACACAATTTAAAGAATATTGATGTCATTTTCCCCAGAAATAAGCTGATCGTGGTTACGGGGGTATCGGGTTCGGGAAAATCCTCCCTGACCATCGACACCCTTTTCGCCGAAGGCCAGCGCCGGTATGCTGAAAGTCTGTCGGCCTATGCCCGGCAGTTTATGGCCCGGATGGGGAAACCGGATGTAGACTATATTAAAGGCCTCTGTCCGGCCATTGCCATCGAGCAAAAAGTAATTACCCGTACTCCCCGTTCCACGGTAGGGAGCATGACCGAGATCTACGATTATCTCCGCCTCCTGTTCGCCCGGGCCGGCAAAACCATTTCCCCCGTAAGCGGACGTGAGGTAAAGAAAGAAGATGTACAGGACGTGATCCAGGCCATTACAGCTCTGAAAGAAGGGGATAAGGTATTGGTGCTTGTACCATTCCTCCAGCACCGGAACCGGAAACCCATGGAGGAGCTCAATATATTATTACAAAAGGGCTTTTCCCGGATCTATGATGGAGAAGTGTATAGAATCGAAGACCTGCTGGAGCAGAAATCCTGGAAGCCGGCGGCAAATACCTCTATATTAATAGACCGGTTAGTGGTTAAAGCGTTTGATGAGGATGATATGCACCGCATGGCCGATTCCATTGGCACCGCCTTTTACGAAGGCGAAGGGGAGATGCAGATCGAGATCAATGGAAAAAAGCAATTGCATTTCTCTAACCGTTTTGAGCTTGATGGGATGCAGTTCGAAGAACCGGTTCCCAATCTGTTTTCTTTTAATAACCCTTTCGGTGCCTGTCCTACCTGCGAAGGCTTCAGTCAGGTTTTAGGCATTGATGCCGAATTGGTGATCCCGAACAAACGGCTCAGTGTTTATGAAGGTGCTGTAGCTCCCTGGAAAGGTGAGAAGCTGGGCTGGTGGCGTGAGCAGTTTATCAAGGGCGCCAAAAAGTTCGACTTCCCGGTACACAAGCCGATCATGGATCTTTCCGGCGCACAATACAAGGCGCTGTGGGAGGGAAATGAATATGTGCAGGGGATCAATGAGTTCTTCAGAGAAGTAGAACAGAATCTTTATAAAGTGCAGTACCGTGTATTGTTATCGCGTTACCGCGGACGTACCCAATGCCCTGATTGTAATGGATACCGACTGCGCAAAGAGGCCTTGTATATTCAGGTATCGGGTAAGCATATCGGTGAGCTTTGTGAAATGCCGGTGAAAGATCTGGCTATCTGGTTCGAAAATTTAACGCTCACGCCGTATCAGGAAGAAGTAGCCAGGCGGGTGCTCATCGAAATCAAACACCGTATCAAAACCTTGCTGGATGTGGGGTTGGGGTATTTAACGCTGAATCGTTTGGCTAATACCCTGAGTGGCGGGGAAAGTCAGCGTATTCAACTCACCCGTTCATTGGGCAGTAATCTCACCAATTCCCTCTACATCCTCGACGAACCTTCGATCGGGCTGCATGCACGCGACACCGAAAACCTGATCGGCGTGCTGAAAGAACTCCGTAATCTGGGAAATACGGTAGTGGTGGTGGAACACGATGAAATGATGATGCGGGAAGCCGACCATATTATTGATATGGGTCCGCTGGCCTCTCATCTGGGTGGTGAAGTGGTGGCTGCCGGTAATTATAACGAGATCATAAATAATAAAGAGAGCCTGACCGGTAAATACCTGAGTGGTAAGCTGAGTATTGAACCGCCCGCCCGCTGCCGCAAATGGACCCGTTCCATTATTGTGGAAGGGGCCCGTCAGCACAACCTGAAAGATATCACGGTAACTTTTCCGCTGAATACACTTTGTGTGGTGAGCGGGGTAAGTGGTAGCGGTAAAACCACGCTGGTCAAACAAATACTCTATCCCGGTCTGCAAAAGATCAAGGGTGAAATGGCCGATAAAGTGGGTTTGCATAAAGCTATTGGCGGCGATATTGAATTGATTTCGCAGATCGAGATGATCGATCAAAACCCGATCGGTAAATCGTCTCGTAGCAATCCGGTTACTTATATCAAAGCCTATGATGAGATCCGTGAATTATTTGCCGAGCAGCCATTGAGTAAGATGCGGGGCTTTCAGCCCAAACATTTTTCCTTCAACGTAGATGGCGGTCGTTGTGATACCTGTAAAGGGGAAGGGGAGCAGCTCGTTGAAATGCAGTTTCTGGCCGATGTGCACCTGACTTGTGAATCCTGCGGCGGAAAGCGGTTTAAGGAAGAAGTGCTGGAAGTGCAATATAAAGGCAAGAGTATTTTTGATGTATTGGATATGAGTGTGGAAGAAGCATTGGAATTCTTTGCCAAAGAAAAAGATATCGTGGCGAAGGTGAAGCCACTACAGGATGTAGGCCTGGGGTATGTGAAACTCGGCCAATCGAGCGATACGCTTTCCGGTGGGGAAGCCCAGCGGGTGAAACTCGCATCCTTCCTGGGGAAGGGACGTGCGCAGGGTCATATCCTGTTTATTTTTGATGAACCCACTACCGGTCTGCATTTTCACGACATTCACAAACTGCTCACCTCTTTCAATGCGTTGATCGAGCAAGGACATTCCATTATTGTGATCGAACACAATACGGACGTGATCCGTTCGGCCGATTGGGTGATCGATCTGGGTCCGGAGGCAGGCGATAAGGGGGGTGATCTGGTCTTCGCCGGATTGCCCGCCGATCTGAAAAAGCAAAAAAATTCCCATACCGGAAAATACTTGTAAAAAGAAGAAAAAAACGTGGTTGTACAACCGAAAATGAATCGCGACGGCCCTTATTTTTAGGGCCGTTTTTCATTTAATAGTATAAGCCATGAAAAGTATCGTCACCGGATTATTATGTTTCTCTTTTTTATACAGTCCTTCGCAATCTGTTTTACAGGCCGCCTGGGATTTTAACGGCAATGCCGGCAATGAAGTCAGTGTGGCACCTGTTACCATTGCCCCGCATCTGCAACCCATTCTGTTGAGCCGGGGCGCCGGATTAACACCGGCCGCTTTAGCGAATTCATTTAACAGCACGGGTTGGACCAGCACCAATTCTTTAACGGATGCCATTGCCAATAACGATTACCTGGAATGGGCGATACAGCCGCAATCGGGTTTTGTTACGGCCCTGCATCAGCTCAGTGTCAGTTTTCGTCGTTCCGGTACAGGCCCCGATCGTTTTCAGTGGCGGTATTCGGTGGATGGGGTGAATTTTTTGGATCTGGGACCGGAGCTCCTTTTTTCGAGTACGGTCACGAACGGCGTGGCGCAGTTACCGATCGACCTGCAGTCCTTTACCGGCTTACAAGTGGTGTCGGCCACACAGGCGGTATATTTCAGATTATATGGATACAATGCTTCCGCAGGGTCGGGTAGTTTTGCACTGGGTCGATTAACCGGGAATGATCTGGCTCTTACCGGTTCTACGCAGGCAACTACACCACAGCAGTTGCTGGGTTTTTCTGCCAGTAGAGTACTGAATGGGGTGCAACTGAGCTGGGAGGTGGCTGCTGAACATATGGTGGCAGCCTATGTGATCGAGCGTGCTGCTACACCCGAAGGGTTTCAGCAAATCGGCACGTTGCCGGCACAGAACAGCGGGTGGGGTTATCGGTATCTTTTTCAGGATCAGCAGCCCTTGTCTTCAGCCTCTTTCTATCGGCTGAAAATGATGGATATAGATGGAGCCTACCGCTATTCACCAATTATACGGATGGCTGCGGCAGGTCCCACCATGCGGTTTCGTTTGGTTCGCGTGTCGGAAAGGCAATACCTCATCTTTTTACCTTCCATACATAGTGGTGGTATTTTCTCCATTTATTCTGCCCAGGGGCAATTGTTGCAACAGTGGGTGGTGCGGGAACAACAAATGCAGTTGCGGATCGAAACCGGATCGGCCAACGGCTGGCTGGTGTTGCGCTTTCAATCCCGTCAGGATTCCTATGTCGATAGGCTGTTGTTATATTAAGAATGGTTTTAACATAGTTTGTGGATTCAGAGTGTTTTCTTTGCAGAAAAGGGCGCATGCGTAAACTTGTACTGATAATAGTTTTATTTTTTATGCAGGGGATGGTGCTGGCACAAAAATTACAGATGTCTGATCTGATGGATGTGCTGGACTTGCCGCAGGACAAGATCGATACGCTTCTGCGTAAAAAATCGTACCTGCTCCGGCAAGCGGAGAATGATTCCAGCAGCCGCCTGCGTTATTATACCAGTTTGGAGCGAAACGAAAAGGAGCCCACCTGGGTGCGCTCTTTTTCTGTAATGGAAGTGGAAACAGCCCGGTTTAAAGGAAGGATGTTTACCTATCGCACGTTCAGCAAACAGGAGTATAATGAACAGTTGGTTTGGTTGCTGCAGCATAATTTCAAATCGGTGGATCGGTATAATTTCAGCGGAGAACAGCATACGCAGTACAGTGATGGCAATCTGCGTATACTGGTTAAGGTGAAAACCTATCCGTTATCCGGCAATAAGGTTCGACGCTCCTACGAACTGGAGTATGGAAAATAAAAAGGCCCCGGAATGTCG
The DNA here is from genome assembly GCA_964555605.1 of uncultured Chitinophagaceae bacterium. GTDB lineage: Bacteria > Bacteroidota > Bacteroidia > Chitinophagales > Chitinophagaceae > Endoryza. Next base: position 28,659 of record CAZKSY010000028.1, read on the forward strand.
GGGCCTCTTCATTTAAACAGGTGGCTGTGATCAGCGAAGTCTGTCGGCACTGCGGATCAGTTTCTCATCCTTATAAATACCCATAATGGCCAGTACCAGGAAAACCGGAATAGACAGGGCAAACAGGCAGGTGAGGTCGTAATTCCCTTCCGGAGAAAATTTACGAACTTCATTATAATAGATGATCAGATTGCATAAGCTTACGATCAGTGCAATGATGCTCAGACGTAATTGCACTTTGCGGTCGCGATACAGGAAAATAACGATGGCCGCTGTAACAGCGATGCCGATCGTAAGTACCAGCAGGAAGAAATTACTGGCCGCTGTAAGCTGCATCCATTTGTGTAAACCGGTGGATTCGATCATGTTTCCACTGAATACAGAGAATTTGATCGTGAGCAATGCCACAACAGCCGCAAGGGCCAGCCAAAGGGTTTGAATACGTTGGATCATGGTGTATGGTTTATTTAGTTCAGCCTAATTCAGGATACAGGGGGAATTGTTGCATGAAAGTATTCACTTCATTTTTCACCTCAGCGATCACTGATTCGCTATCGATATTCATCAATACTTTGTCGATCATGTTCACCACGGTTTCCATATGAGCTTCTTTCAGTCCACGGGTGGTGATCGCCGGAACGCCTACACGGATACCGGAGGTTACGAAGGGTGATTTATCGTCGAATGGAACGGCATTTTTATTCAGGGTAATATGCGCTTTATCGAGTGTTTCCTGCGCTTTTTTACCGGTGATATTTTTATTACGGAGGTCGATCAGCATCAGGTGATTGTCGGTTCCATTACTGATCAGTGAGTAACCACGCTTTACGAAGGAAGCCGCCATGGCCTGCGCGTTGGAGATCACCTGTTTGCCATAGGATTTAAAGTCGTCGGACAGGATCTCCCCAAAGGCTACTGCTTTGGCTGCGATCACGTGCTCGAGCGGACCACCCTGCATACCGGGGAATACGGCCAGATCGAGTAATTGCGACATGGTGCGGATATTTCCTTTCGGGTCTTTGAGGCCGAAGGGGTTTTCGAAGTCATGGCGCAGCATGATGATACCGCCACGGGGTCCGCGGAGGGTTTTATGAGTGGTGGATGTTACGATATGGCAATGGTCGAACGGATCGTTGAGTAATCCGGTGGCGATCAATCCGGCCGGGTGGGCGATATCAGCCATTACCAGCGCACCGATTTCATCGGCTACAGCACGGATGCGTTTATAATCCCAATCGCGGCTATAAGCGGAAGCGCCGCAAATGATCATTTTGGGTTTTTCGGCACGGGCAACTGATTCCAGTTGTTCGTAGTTCACCAAACCGGTTTCTTTATGAACCCCGTAGAACAGTGCCTGATAATTTTTGCCGCTGAAATTGGCAGGGCTGCCGTGGGTGAGGTGTCCGCCCATGCTGAGGTCGAGGCCCAGGATCTTATCGCCGGGTTTCAGACAGGCCAGGAAAACGGCTGTATTGGCCTGCGCACCGCTGTGGGGTTGCACGTTGGCCCAGGAGGCGTTAAATACCTTTTTCAGTCTTTCGATGGCCAGGGTTTCAATTTCATCCACCACTTCACAACCACCGTAATAACGCTTCCCTGGATATCCTTCAGCATATTTATTGGTAGCCACGGAGCCCATAGCACGCATAACGGGCAGGGAGGTGAAATTCTCGGAGGCGATCAGTTCAATACCAGTACGTTGTCTGACCAGTTCTTTGTTCAGCAGCTCAAAAACCAGGGGATCTTGTTGCATTATTATTTTCTTTTGTTGAGTGGATGATTGGGGGCCGGCATTGGGAGACACCGGCGGTTCCGCGACGCAAATTTAAGCCAGAATCGGCCATTTGCTTTCAAATTTTGTTTGCATTAAAAATGCTATTTTCGTTCACTTTTGGTTCCCGATCCCATACCCATTGAATCCGACTTCAAAGCATCGTTGTTAAGGTTTTCAGATTGTAAACTTAAAACCCCCAGGGTTTGGCTTTATGAAGGCAATAATTCCTGTAGCCGGTGCCGGCACCAAGCTACGTCCCCATACATATACACAACCCAAGGCGCTCATACCCCTTGCCGGTAAAACCATTCTCAGCATCATCGTAGACCAGTTGAAGGAGGCCGGGATCAATGAATTTGTATTCATTGTAGGTTATCTGGGCGACAAGATCCAGGATTATGTAAAGGAAAAATACCCCGGACTTACGGCGCATTTTGTACATCAGAACGATCGGCATGGAATAGGACATGCCATACAACTCACCCGTGAAATTGTGGGGGAGGATGAAATTTTCATTGTGCTGGGCGATACGATTTGTGAGTATGATGTACACAGCATTCTGGAAATGCCCTATTCAACCCTGGGGGTGAAGAAGGTGGATGATCCCCGGAATTTTGGTGTGGCGGAGATAGGGGAAGATGGTTTTATTACCCGGGTGGTGGAAAAGCCGCAGATCCCGAAAAGCAATATGGCGCTGGTGGGTATTTATAAGATCCGTGAATCGGCTATGCTTTTCCGTTGCATTGAGCATAATATCAAGGACAATGTGATGAGTTATGGCGAGTTCAGTATTACGGATGCTATTGAGTGTATGATCGGTCAGGGGGCACAGTTTCAGTCGTTCAAAGTTCAGAACTGGTTCGATTGTGGCCGGAAAGAAACCTTGCTGGAGTCGAATGCTACTTTGTTGAAGAAGTTTGGCGGGGAGATTGCGCCAGAACATAATTTTGAAAATACCATCATTGTGCAGCCGGTGAGCATTGCCCCGGGATGCGAGATCAAGAACTCGATCATTGGGCCGAATGTAACAGTAGGCGAGAAAACAAATATCAGCTATTCCATTGTAAAAGATTCGATTATAGGTTCATTTGCAGACATATATGATATTGTTTTAACGCATTCCCTGATCGGCAGTGATACGGAAGTGAAGGGGGAAAGCCGGAGTTTGAATATCGGGGATAATACGGAGATCGATCTGGGGGAATCCTGACAAAAAAATCTGACCATTGCTGAAGTTTTTCTACGAACAATAGTTGTAACTTTCTTTTCCATTGCGCAACGATTTAGGGCAATGCGTGATCATTCCTTCCCCATGAATGCGATACGCTTAGTAGCGGCCAATTTTATTCACGGGAAAAACAATGTTATGAGACTGACCAAAAAAGCAATTTTATTATCCTTCTTTCTGTTGCCGGTTCTGGGGGCTATGGCCAATCAGGACAAGCGTACGGGAGGAGGGGAGCCATCTGTAACGGGTACCGTTGCCGATGCCGATAGTAAGAAACCGGTAACGGGTGTTACAGTATCTATAACCGGAAAGGGTTTGGATAAAAAGGAAACCCTGACAACCGATGGTAATGGAGGGTTTAAATCGGGTAATCTGAATCCCGGTGAAGTGACCATCCTGGTGGAGAAGAAGGGGTACCGGACCTACAAAAAGGAGGGGGTGCAGTTGAAGGATGGGGCCACGATCAAGTTGATGCTGGAAATAGAGGAGGAGGACGATGATGATGGAGGTATTTTCCATCCGTTGTTACGCATGATGGATGGGTTTTAAAAGCAAGATAGTGGACGGCTCGCGAGAGTCGTCTTTTTTTTGTGCGATACAAATTTGGGATGCCATCTCCTGAGGGTTTCACGCAAACCCCGTGTACAAAACCTCATGCCGGTTGCGTGATTTTTTATTTTGAACGGGAAAGTCGATTTGGTGGGGGTAGTGGGGTACAAATCGGAGATGCCATCTCCTGAGGTTTTCACGCCCCCCGCCTGAGGAAAACCTCCAAAAAAAACAGGGCCGTGAACGGCCCCGTGTACTAACAGACATGAGAAAACCTATTTCACCTCTATACTTAAAGAGCCGTTCTTTTTAGTGATCGTGGTGTTGCCTTTCGAAAAATACTTCTTGTACTTCGATGTAACAGCAGCCGATTGCAGTTTGTCGTTGATCGAGATCCCAGCGGTATTGTACTCGATCGTATAATCTTCCCGGGTGTTCAATAAACCATCGGCCTCCATGGCGTAAACCATTTCCTGGTAGTCGAGCATCTCTTTCTGCGCTTTTTTCAATTCTGCCTGCGCCTTATCAAGCTCCCTGGTCATGTTCAGTTTGTTCTCACCCATCTCTTTTTTCACCCGCTCCATTTCCAGTTTTACTTTTTCCATTTCCTGCTTAATCGTTTCCTTATTCACTTTCTTCATTTCGGCCTCGATCTCCTTCTGAATGTCTTTGTTCTTCTTTATTGTTTCTGCGATCTCTTTTTTAGCTTTCTCCATCTCCTCTCTGATCTGCTTTTGTAATTCAGGATCTTTCAGGTTTTCCAATTGCGCTTTCAAGTCCTGCTGCATTTTTTCCATATCGATCTTCTGTAATGATTGCTGGACCTCTAACTGGATCTTTTGCAGGTCCATTTCCTTGACACTTTTCTCTATCTCTTCCTGCATCTTCTTCAAATCGATCTTTTGAATGTTGGCCTGCAATTCTTCCTGCATCTTCTTCCAATCGGTTTGACGGGCCCGATCCAACTCCTGCTGCGCTTTCTGCAATTCGCGGATCTGTTTATCAAAATCTCTCTCTCTTGCCTTGTCGGGAACGGTGTCGGTGATGGAACTGTTTCGGTTCTTAACCGGCGCGGCAGATGGCTGCTGCCAGGCTACTAATCCAACGGCTACTACTGCAGCCGCCACTACAATGGCTTTAGTGCTGATCGGGTTGTTTGATTTCATGGCGTTACTTTTAAAATTAAATACGATAGATTTCGTATAAATATACGAACACCTTCGTAAAAACTACAGCCGTTAATCCCTTTGGGAGAATTTTAACATTAGCCTATGCCCAGGGACTATCGTTAGGGTTGAGGCTGGCCATAAAATTTCCGGCTGCAACCCGGCCTGTGGCGAGCATCTGTTTCATTTCTGCCGGATCAAAATTCAATCCGCCCGGTCCGCCACCTAATGATTCAGCCGGTCGTATCAGATAAATATTTAATGGCTTCTTGTCTTCATACGGATTCTCCCGGCCGCGTATCCTGAAGAGACGGTCAATATCGGCCTGACTGAATCCTTCCCGTTTCATTTTATTCTTCACCGCGGCAATGTATTGCAGGGCTTCATTGAATTGCTGTGGAATGATGAGGTCATTCTTTCCCACATCTGTCGTGAAAATATCAATGGTTTTTTCGAGGATCGGGAAAAGGGTTTTTAATTCTCCCGGATCTGTCTCCGTCTCTTTAGGAGAAAGTAAGATCGTAACGATATCTGTTGCATTATGATCGATCGCCATTTCTATGCCTACATATTGACGCACGCCTCCATCCACGAATTGGTAATGCGGATGCGGGTGGCCGGGCACTTTCAGATTAACTTTTACCGGAGGCATGAAAACCGGCTGGCAGGCAGAAGCCATGATCACTTTTCTCAAGTGGTCGGGCGTATGAATTTGTTCCATCCGGTAATTCGCATGGTCGGTGGCGTTACTGTCGTTGCTGAATACCACCAGTTCGCCGGTTTGCAAACAGGTAGTGGTGAGGTATATTTTCTTTGTTGAGTTCAATAAGGCCTGGCAACGGGCATCGGTATAGTGTTCACTGATGAGGTTCCAGAGTGGGGTGGCATCAAAGATCGAATGTTCGCTCAGGCGGTCGCCAATATTATGTTTGCCGATGATATTATCCGTTTCCACAGTGGTATAGAGTTCTTCCACCAGATCCATTTCGCCCATCGCCACCAGCGGCACAATCAGGGAGCCGGTACTGGTACCCACAAACTGATCGAATGTCAGGTGCGGAAACTGTGTCAGCAGTTCCCGTATCACCCCAACGGCGAATGCTCCTTTGGATCCGCCACCACTTACGACTAATGCAACCGGCATAAGAAATTAGTTTAATTGTTGAATGGTTCTTTTACCCTGGCCAATCGGCTGATCCTGTAGCCCACTTTGAATTGTATCCACCAGTTATTGAGATGGTAATCACGGTGGAGCTGCGGACCCAACACGATCTTATTCAGGAGATCCAGATTTAGTCCGCCCCCGAAGAGCCGCTGTTGTTTCGAACCCCATAAGTGATCGAGGGAGAGATGCAGGTTGCCTGCTGTGCCGAATACACCGGCTTTAAAGGTTTTTAATTTCAGCGAAAGCGTTGGTCCGATGAGGGTTTGCACCCGTTGTCCGGTATAAAAGATGCCGGCTTTCAATCCGCCTCTTAAATGAGAAGGTGCCAGGGTGAACTGCGGCGCCCATTGCAAGCCGCCAATAAACAATTCATTTCCCGAACGGAATTTACTGATCATGCCATTATGTAAATCGACATGCATTATGAATCCCTTTTTGAATTCAGGATCCTGTTGTGCCCAACTGTTTTGGAAGAGAAAGGGGAACGTAAGCAGGAGTAAGAAGATTGGTTTCATGGAAAACAAATTTTGATTTGTTCGAACCAATCAAAGCCTTGCAGATTGAAGATACTATTAAATACGAATAGCGGTCAAATAAAAAAGGCGGATCGAGAGATCCGCCTTTTCCACTATCGTATGGCCCATTTCCACATTTCTTTCCAGGTTATTTTCTTTCCATACATCAATATGCCTGTCCGGTAGATCTTGGCCGCCAGCCAGGTGGTACCCAGAAATCCGGCGATCAGTAATACCATACTTAGTATCAGTTGCCATACCGGAACACCTCCGGGTATACCGTGTGCGATCCGGGCCATCATTACCACTGGTGAGGTAAGCGGGAATAAACTTCCAAAAACAGAAAGACCGCTGTTGGGATCGTTTACTGCTTTGGTCATGATCACGATCGCAAAAATGATCGGCATCATGATGGGGAGCAATAAACTCTGTGCATCCTGCGGATCTTCGTTTACGGCACTACCCACGGCTGCGAATAAGGAAGAATACAGCAGGTATCCGCCAAAGAAATAGAAGATGAAGGTGGAAATGATCAATGGGAAATTGATCTGGCTGAATACCTTTCCGATGCCGGCCATAGCACCCGGTGCCTGTGCGGCCATACCGCCCGCCATCGGAGTCGTGTTGCCGGCGGCCATTTGGGCCGCGAGTTCGGGGAATATCAAGGGTAATAAGAACTGCAGACTGATGATGAGTACTCCCCAGATCACGAACTGTAGGAGGCCCACGGCGCCGATCCCAAAGATCTTACCCATCATCAGTTGAAAAGGCTTGGCACTGCTCACGATCACTTCTGCAATACGGCTTACTTTTTCTTCCATCACCCCGCGCATTACCATGGTGCCATACACGAACAGCACAATATAGATCAGGAAGCCGGAGATGAAACCTACCGCGTAACTCACACCGGCTTTTAATTCGCCGTCTTCACTTCCTTTGGTGCTCATATAACGGATACGGGTATCCTGTTGAATGCTGTCGAGCGTTGATTTGGAAATGTTCATATCCAGGAATCGGCGCTCTCTCAGTGCATTGTTGATACGACGATTGATCTTTTCCTGTGTCATTACGCCAAGCGTTTTCGCCGAACGTAATTCAATGGAGTCGTTGTTTCGGGTTTTGAAATCGGCGGGTACCAGCAGGTAGCCATTGTATTCCCCTTTTTCTACTTTACTGCGCAAGGAAGCCGTATCCAGTTGCACAAAATCGAAAGCGATATCAGCGTCCTTTGTTTCGATCTTATTTTGAAACACATTGGCTTTGTCGACAACCGCAATCTTATAGTTATCAGAGCTCACCTGAAAGTAGATGAGTACGGCATAAAAGCCGAAGATGAGCAATGGCATGAGTATGGTACTCAGCAGGAAGGTTTTCTTACGCACCCTTGTCATGAATTCACGTTGGGCAATGATCCAGGTCTTATTCATAAAATTCTTTTAAACAGTTGTTTTTTCAAATTGACGGGAGAGGGGAGTGCCTTCTACCAGTTTGATGAAGATCTCATTCAGAGAGGGCAGCAATTCGTTGAAATGCGTGATGGCCACTTTCTGCCTCAGAAAGTATTCCAGTACATCATTCGGTTTTGAACCCGTATTGATCTTTACCACCCACTGGTTAGGGGTCTTTTTCACAATGGTAAATGACTGTGGTGTTTCCTGCGGAGCCGTCTCTTCGAATCCGATAGAGAATAAATTCTCTTTGAATTGCTGTTTCACACTTCCTACGGTGCCATCCAGGATCTTTTGTCCCTTATTCATTAATATGATGTGATCACAGATCTCTTCCACCTGTTCCATCCGGTGCGTACTGAAGATGATGCTGGATCCTCTTTTCGAAAGATTATAGATCTCATCTTTTATAAGATTGGCATTTACCGGATCCAGTCCACTGAAGGGTTCATCCAGAATGATCAGTTTGGGTTCATGCAACACAGTGGTTACAAACTGCAGTTTCTGACTCATTCCTTTACTGAGATCTTCCACTTTTTTGTTCCACCAGCTTTCCATTTCAAATTTGATGAACCATTCTTTCACGCGGCGGGTGGCTTCGGTACGATTCATCCCTTTTAGTTGGGAGAGATAAACCGCCTGTTCGCCGATCTTCATCTTTTTATACAGACCTCTTTCTTCGGGCATATAGCCGATATAGGAGACATCGTTGATGGGATCGAATTTTTTTCCGTCGAACAGGATATCGCCCGAATCGGGGTAGAAGATACCGGTGATCATTCGGATCAGGGTGGTTTTACCGGCGCCATTGGGGCCCAGCAAACCGAAGATACTGCCCGGGGCGAGGCTGAAGCTGATGTTGTCCACCGCTTTTTGGGTGGCATAGTACTTCTTTAATTCTTTTACTTCCAGCAGGTTCATTCTATTTGGTTTTAAGTAGCATTGCTGCTAATAATAAAGTTACCTGATATAGGTGCGCGGGTATACGGAATTATTACAGTCGGGCGCAAATTTTATTTGAATGATAAAAAGAGCGGGGGAATCGGTAGAATTGATGCAATTTCGCAGGAAATTCTATTCGCATGACACGTGGTTTCTGGGTAATATCGCTTTTGGTGATTTCTTTTACATTGGGTAGCTGGGGATTTCTGGTGCATCGTACCATTCACCAGATCTCGGTATATCAGTTACCCAAACCCATGCAGCCTTTCTTTTATAAGCATATGGATTACCTGGTGGCACAATCGGTGCGTCCCGATCAGCGCCGTAATGAAGACCCTACCGAAGCTACCAAGCATTTTATTGACCTCGAGGCCTATGGGGATTCGGCGGTATGGAAAATGCCCCGGGAATGGAATGCAGCCGTGCAGCAATTTACCAGAGATAGTTTGATCAAATACGGTTATGTGCCCTATCATATCATGGTGATGAAGGATCGTTTGACCAATGCCTTCCGTGCCGCCAAAGCCGATAGTATTCTTTTTTATGCAGCAGATATCGGGCATTATATCGGTGATGCACATGTGCCGTTGCATACCACCATCAATTACGATGGGCAGTTAACCAACCAGCGTGGTCTGCATGCTTTATGGGAAACGGTGGTGCCTGAAATTGAGCTGGCTTCCTTTGATCTTTCCACGAAGCATAAAGCGCGCTTTATTGATGATCCGGTAAGTGCCTGCTGGAATGCGGTTCAAAGCGGTTGGGCTTTGTTGGATGAAACCCTGGTACAGGAGCGTGAAGCCAGTAAATCGTTTACAGATTCTACCAAATACCGTATTCAAATCCGAAATGGGCGTGAAGTGAAATATTATACTTCCGCTTTTGCGAAAGCGTATTACAGTCGGGTAGGGAAGTCGGTTAACAGACAATTACTTCGTTCTTCTGAAATGATCGCCGACATGTGGTACACCTGTTGGGTGGAAGCCGGTCGTCCGGATCTGAATAAGATTCTAACCAAGACTTATACCAAGGAAGATAAGCTGCAATTCAAAGCAGAGCAGAAAGCTTGCCGCCATAATGAGCTGCTTCAGAAAAACTGGTTGATCTCCAGGAAAAATTCCGGTACTGCAGAATAAAATTTACAGGGTTTGGGCAATCACCCCTGCCAGGTTTTCTCCGTCCATCGCCGCACTCACGATACCCCCGGCATAACCGGCGCCCTCTCCACATGGGTACAGATTTTCTATTTGGGGATGACAGAATCGTTCTGCATCACGGGGGATGCGAACGGGTGAAGAAGTACGCGATTCGGTAGCCACTACGATGGCTTCATTGGTGAAATAGCCTCTCATTTTTTTGCCGAATTCCCGAAAAGCCCCCTGGAGCGAATGATATACAAATCCGGGCAGTACTTCTTTTAACGGAGCCGATCGCAAGCCGGGAATATAGGAGCAATCAGGCAGGGAGGTCGAAACCTTATTCTCACAAAAATCGCCCATGCGCTGTGCGGGTGCTTGCAGTTTGCCACCACCGCTGTTCCAGGCTTTTTCTTCCACTTCTTTTTGAAAAGCCATGGCCGCCAAAGGACCATATTGTTTTTCCCATTTGGCATAATCTTTTGCTTCCACTGAAACCACCATGCCGGAGTTGGCGAAAGGGTTGTTACGCTTGGAGGGCGACCAGCCATTTACGACCAATTCGCCGTTTTGCGTGGAAGCAGGAGCGATGATACCGCCGGGGCACATGCAAAAAGAGAATACACCTCTTTGTTCCACCTGTTGCACAAGACTGTAGCTGGCGGGAGGTAAAAACGGATCCCGGCCGGGGCAATGGTATTGAATAGAGTCGATCAGTTGTTGCGGGTGTTCGATGCGTACCCCGAGCGCGAACGGTTTGCTTTCAATGAGAATCTGTTGATGATGCAGTAACTGAAATATATCGCGTGCCGAATGGCCCGTAGCGAGTATTACAGCTTCAACCGGGAAGCGGTCGCCGTCTTCGGTGAGGGCTTCGGTGATGCGGTTATGCTGCAGGGTGAAACCGGTCAGTTTTTTATGGAAATGAAATTCGCCACCGCAATCAAGAATGAACTGACGTATAGCGGTGATGATATGCGGTAATTTATTGGTGCCGATATGCGGGTGGGCATCTATGCGTATCTGCGGTCCGGCGCCAAACTGCACCAGTATGTTCAGGATCCGGTTGATATCGCCTCTTTTATTACTGCGGGTGTATAGTTTACCATCGCTGTAGGTACCGGCACCCCCTTCGCCGAAGCAATAATTACTATCTGGGTTTACGTCTCCTTCTTTATTGAGTCTGGCCAGATCGCGGCGACGGGAACGGACATCCGTGCCGCGTTCCAGAAGGATGGGTTTGATGCCGGATTCGATCAGTTTCAGTGCGGCGAATAATCCGGCCGGGCCTGCCCCTACGATGATCACGCGGTGAGGGGCTTTTGAAACATTCACGGGAAGCAGATGGTCAAACGAGGCTTCCTGAAAAGGTTCCTGGATGAATGCGTTTACCGTAAGCTGGATATATACTTGTTTGCCCCGGGCGTCGATGGAGCGTTTGAGGAGTTGGTAACCGGTCACCGCGTCATTGGGTAGTCCCTCTGTTTTAGCGATGAAGGAGCGAATGAGTGTTTCGTTGGCCGCTTCAGCCGGCTTCAGTTTTATAGTGATCTTTTTTTGCATACGGTCAGGTTTTTATCCTGAAAACGGGTATAAAAAAAGGAGTTCAGTGAACTCCTCAATATGATAGGGCGGGGGATGGATCAGAACATCAAACCCACGCTGGCGCTTACGAGTAGGGGACGCGTTTTGGGGCCGCCATCGTAGGTGGCTTTAAACACATTGCCCATTCCATTGAACACACGCAGATCGAAAAGCAGCCCTTTTTTGGTAGGGCGATGGGCCACACCAAAAGAAAGACCGAAATCGGTACGGTTCAGGGATTCCTTGACATCTACGGTAGCGCCTGTTTTAGGGTCGATCTTGGCACTGCTGAGGAAGTTCACCTGCGGACCGCCATAAAGCACCACGCGGCTGTTAGGGATATTGGCACGGAGTAATACAGGAACCTGAAAATAACTCACTTTGAGTTTGCTGCCGTTATAGTTTTCGGTAGCACTCTGAATGGAGTAGTTCAGTTCGGGTTGCACAGCAAATATCTTGGTTACTGATAATTCGTATCCCAATCCGGCGGTAACACCTAAACCCGCCTGAGCATAGTCAAGTTGCTTATTGTTGCCGGATTTTGCAGTAAAAAGATTGGCGCCGGCCTTTACGCTGAAGCGACCTTGCGCTGCGGCTGATTGAGCTATAATAATACAGAGTGCCGCAAACAAAAGTTTTCTCATAATGGTAGTTTTGCTTTACAAAGAAAATTCTAAGCTGTTAAAGTAGCAAAAATATTTTAAATGTATGAGAAGGTGATTGGAAGCGGGTAAGAACCACCTGAAGCGGGGCTGATGGCGGCTGAATTTAAGGGGTTTGGCAGGAAAAAGGCGGATTCGGGCAGTCTTTATTTTTTTTGTTTAAATAGGTCAAAAAAAAGGGGCGAAAATCATGGACGACACATTTTAGTTGTATCTTCAAAAGGCATCCATCTCCTTGCTTTAAACCGGCTGAAAGATTTCCACATCCATTGTTAAAGTTGATATACCACGGTTCCTTTTTGTGCGTTCTACATCTCTGAAAGGAAAAATTTTTTTTTGAAGTATTTTTTTGGCATTCGTGGAACAGGCTGTTTTTTTTCAAAATATGGGAAACCCAATGCGCTATTGGTTTTGATGAAAAAATAGCTCGTGAAACATGAATCGGAATACGAATTTTTATAGGTAGAATTACGCTGAAAATGTGGCGGGAACATGACGAAAATCAGTAGAAAATTCAATTGGTTTTCCAGTAAAAAAAAGACGTGAATAAAAAATTTTTTTTTCAATAAAAAATTTTGATATTCGTCCCCCTGCGTAAGTTTTTTCTATCGAAAAAGAGTAGCAGATCCTTCGAAAAACCGAGTGAGAAAATCTAACTTATAGCATTTAAACTGCTTATTGAATAATGGCTAAGTCTATAGATAAAGTTTGGAGCAACTGTTTGGATGTGATCAAGGATATCGTTGAATGGCAACATTTCAAAACCTGGTTCGAGCCCATTAAGCCTGTTGAGTTAAAAGAAAATGTTTTAGTGATACAGGTGCCGAGTCAGTTCTTTTATGAATACCTGGAAGAGCACTATGTGAATCTGCTGGCGAAAACATTAAGAAGGGTTTTAGGAAAAGAGGCCAGACTGGAATATCGCATCATGGTCGACAGTGGCAACCATCAGAATAAACCTTTGACAATGGATGTACCCGCGCACGGGTATAAAACGTATTCGAATAACGAAATGGATTTCCCTTTAATAATAAATAACCCTGTTAAGAATCCATTTGTGATTCCCGGCCTGAAAAAGATGCAGATCGATCCGCAATTGAATTCGATCTACACTTTTGATCATTTTATTGAGGGGGATTGCAATCGTGTCGCACGTCGGGCCGGTAAAACGGTTGCCGAGAAACCCGGAGCCAGTTCTTTTAACCCGTTGGTTATATATGGTGGGGTAGGATTGGGTAAGACACACCTGGCTCAGGCGATCGGAAATGAGACCAAGCGTTTGCATGCGAATAAAGTGGTATTATATGTAAGTTCTGAGAAGTTCATCAATCAGTTTCAGGACCACAGCCGTAATAATGCCATCAATGATTTTATTCATTTTTACCAGTTGGTAGATGTGTTGATCATTGATGATGTACAATTCTTCAACCGTGCGGAAAAGTCACAGGATGCCTTATTCGCCATCTTCAACCACCTGCACCAGAGCGGTAAACAGTTGATCCTCACCTCCGATAAGTCGCCTAAAGACCTGGAAGGGGTACAAGAGCGCTTGCTGAGCCGTTTCCGTTGGGGATTGAGTGCCGACCTGCAGTTACCTGATTACGAAACCCGGATCGAGATCCTGGAGCGTAAAATGAAGAATGACGGATTGGAAATGCCGAAGGAAGTCGTTAAGTATCTGGCCTATAATATTAACAGTAATGTACGGGAACTGGAGGGCGCGCTGATCTCATTGTTGGCACAATCTTCGCTCAATAAGAGGGAAATAGACCTCGATTTGGCAAAGAGAGTACTCCGTAATTTCGTGAAAACGAGCAGCAAAGAGATCACGATCGAAACCATTCAGAAGATGGTTTGTGATTACTTTGATGTTCCGTATGATAAGCTGCTGCAGAAAACCCGCAAGCGGGAAATCGTGCAGGCCCGCCAGATCACGATGTATCTGGCCAAGGCGTTCACCAAAAATTCCCTCAAAACCATTGGAGAGCATTTTGGTGGAAGAGATCATACCACCGTTATTCACTCCTGCCAAACGGTAAAAGACCTGATGGATACCGACAGCACTTTCAGAGAGAGTGTGATGGAATTACAGCAAAAAGTACAATTGGCCGCTATGTAAAGCAGGCCAGACAAATAAAAGAGATCCCGGTACATCGTATCGGGATTTTTTATTAAAATCTGTTCAATTTCAATTTGCTAGTTGTTGTATTATCGCTTATTTTTGCCGTCCCTTAAAAAGGGAGCGTTCTTAGAGGAATTTATTCAGCTAACAACCCGGTGAGGTGGATGAGTGGCTGAAATCAGTAGTTTGCTAAACTGCCGTACGGGTAACTCTGTACCGCGGGTTCGAATCCCGCCCTCACCGCAAACGCCGCCGCAGGG
>CAZKSY010000029.1:0-24333 GCA_964555605.1 uncultured Chitinophagaceae bacterium
AGAGGTGAGAGGTGAAAGGTGAGAGGTGAAAGGTGAGAGGTGAGAGGTGAGAGGTAATTACCTAACCAGCTCCACTTACTCCTTCCTTACTACATATAACTTATAACTTATTACTTATTTTTTGCCTATCTTCCAAGCTAACTCCTAACCATGGCAACTGCATCTCGTAAAGTAATTAACGGATGGGCAATGTACGACTGGGCCAATTCCGTATACAACCTGGTAATCACTACCACTTTTTTCCCTGCTTACTATGCAGCGGTAACAAACCCCTCCAATAAGGGATATGAAAACGGGGTCCATTTTCTGGGTCGCGATTACGTGAATACCGAAATCAAAGATTATGTACTGGCCTTCGGTTTTTTGCTGATCGCCCTGTTTTCACCGATCCTCTCTTCTATTGCCGACTATAAAGGCAATAAAAAGAACTTCATGCGGTTTTTCTGTTATCTCGGGGCGTTGAGTTGTTCGTTGATGTATTTTTTTGATGCCGGCAATGTTACACTCGGTCTGATGTGTTTCATGTTTGCCGGCATAGGGTTTTATGGCTCTCAGGTATTTTATAACTCCTATCTGCCCGATATCACAGACGAAGCTGATCGGGACCGTGTAAGCGCCCGTGGCTATACATTCGGATATATCGGTAGTGTTCTGATGCAGATGATCGGATTCGCACTGGTGATGAGCGCCGGCGACGACGGATCAAAAACGCAAACCGCTCTTAAACTAACATTCCTGTTGGTGGGTGTTTGGTGGATCGGCTGGGCGCAGATACCCTTTAATCGCTTACCGATCAGTCCGGCCAAAGAGCGCAAAATGAAAAAACACGTGCTCGCCAACGGTTTCCACGAATTAAAACTGGTATGGGATCAACTTATCCATATGCCGGTTCTCAAACGCTTCCTGGCAGCCTTTTTCTTTTATAGCATGGGCGTTCAAACCGTCATGCTGGTAGCTATTGATTTTGGCATCAAGATCCTGCAATTGCCTAACGACCGGTTGATCATCACGGCTGTAATCATTCAATTAGTGGCCATTATAGGTGCCATTGGTATGAGCCGTTTATCGGAACGCTTTGGCAATATCAAGATCCTGATCTTCACCGTGCTGTTGTGGATCGGTGTATGCATCACCGGGTATTATATTTCTTCCGAAAATCAATTCTATATACTGGCCTCATTAGTAGGTTTGGTTATGGGAGGTATTCAATCGCTGAGTCGTTCTACCTATTCCAAACTGATGCCTGAAACGAAAGACACTACTTCATTCTTCAGCTTTTATGACGTAACGGAAAAACTGGCAATCGTAATCGGATTATTCAGTTTTGGACTGATCGAAGGGCTGACCAATAACATGCGCAATTCAATTTTAGCACTGATCGTATTTTTTGTTCTCGGACTCATTCTGTTATTACTAACTTCGGTGAAACAAAAAAAGCCGATGACTTCGGTGCATTAGCATGAACCTATACAGTGTCAATACCGGACATTTCAAGCTCGATGGTGGCGCTATGTTTGGCGTAGTTCCCAAAAGCATCTGGAATAAACTCAATCCAGCCGATGAGAACAATATGTGCTCCTGGGCCCTGCGCAGTTTATTGATTGAAGATGGCAACCGGCTTATTCTGGTAGACAATGGCATGGGCGACAAACAGGATGCGAAATTTTTCGGGCACTATTACCTTCATGGCAATGATACACTCGACGGATCTCTTGCCAAACATGGATTTACCCGCAATGATATCACCGATGTCATTCTTACCCATCTTCATTTCGATCATTGCGGCGGAAGTATCAAAAAAGAAGGCGAGCGATTTATCCCTGCCTTTCCGAATGCCACGTATTGGAGTAATGAACGACATTGGAAATGGGCCGTAGACCCCAACCCGCGTGAAAAAGCCTCCTTTCTCAAAGAAAATATTCTTCCGATCAAAGAAAGCGGTCAATTGCAAATGGTGCCCCATCCATTGGATAATGCCGGAACCGGTTGGGCTGCCTATCCCAACACGCTAAGTACGTTTAACGAAAATATTTCACTCGAATTCGCCTTTGGCCATACGGAGTCAATGATGCTCCCCACGATCCGTTACAAAGGGAGAACGATAGTATTTATGGCCGATCTTTTACCGGCAGTGGCGCATCTGCCCATCCCTTATGTGATGGCCTATGACATGTTTCCCATGAACACGTTGCAAGAGAAGATCGCATTTCTGGGCAAGGCGGTTCAGGGGGATTATATTTTATTTTTTCAGCACGATCCTGCTATAGAATGTTGCACACTGAAGCAAACCGACAAAGGGGTGCGGGCGGCAGAACTCTTCCAATTATCTGACTGGAAATTTTGATCAGCGTAAACTTACCAGGGCGGTCAACGGATAGCGCAGATTGCGGTAGCCGATCATATCAACTTTGACTGTGCCAACGGTAATGGGGCTCTCAATACGTATCGGCACGTGATTGGGATCGTCGCTCACCCATACATTCATTTTTTCACCGCCTTCGAATAAGGTCCCTTTGATCAGCAGGGGTTTGAACTTTATCGCCTTGAATTTACCGTATTTCGTTTTGATCGTTTCTTTGCCCAGATAACGTACGTGCATATTGAAGTTCTCATTATCTAAAAAAACAGAGAAGGGAATCTTATCGCCCGGCTTGTATTTATTAAAGTCGATATTTCGGGCATAGTAAATGGCACTTAATACATCCTGCACACATTCTTCTGTTTTAAATACACCGCTATTGGTAATCGCCGTATTGGTAGTTTTATTGAAAGTCACATTCTCGTATTTCTTATATCCCCCTTCATAAATATTCCGTATAAATTTATAGGGCTGAAGTGTAGCGGTATCGATAAATGATTCGTAGCGGTCGCGCACTTTGAATACATTATCATAAAAGGGATAGGTTTTGCCATCGCCGACCACGTGGTATACGATCTTATTATTAAGTGTTTCCAGACTGGAACTAAAGGTTACTTCACCGGCACCGATATGAGCACCTACCACCGCATACATTACTTTAAATGTAATGCTTTCATTTTCCTTAAAAGAGGTGTTGCGCAAACCACAAAAGCCCTCTCCTGCTTTCAATGGAAAACTCGCCAGCATCAATAAAAGGATCAAAATGGGTCTGAATCTGTTCATGCCTGTTATTAAAAATTTACTTCTTCATCATTATTTCCGGTCGCTTTTCCCGTTTTTATTTCTGAACAACCGGATATTCAGGATCAGCAAACTTCCTAAAAGAGCCGGTATTACCAGATTGATCACCCAGATACTCAGGGAGGTGGCTAATATACCCACCAGATTGCTACTGAATAACTGCAAAACGGCTATACTTGTTTTCCACCGCACCCCCAACTCAGTAAGCAGCGCGATGGTTGGAATAATAGCCAGAAAAAGAAACACTATGGTCATTGACCAAAAAACCTGCCACGCACTCAATCCTACTTCAAAAACATTAAAAAGCCAATAATATTGTAACACGAATACGACATACCGAAGTAAAGAAAGAGACAATAACCGCCCCAGTGTTGTTGCGTTAAAGTTGTCTAAAACCCGCAAATAATCGGAATATTTATCCAATCGGGGAATTTTTTCCACCCATCGGATGATCCAGGAAAACCGGAAATAAAGTAATGCTAAAAAGGCAGAAACTGCCAGAGCGCCATACCCGACCAGGTCTATCCAGATGGCTTCTTCCGGCAAATCAAGTCCGGCCTGTATAGAACCTGTCCGTAACATCGCAATACCGGCCACCCCCAAAAAAAGCGTTACGAGTAATTGGGCCAAACTGCTTACGATGGTAAGAGAAGCGGCTTTTATCCTGTTGCCATCTTCGATATACAACACCCGGCCTACATATTCCCCCATTCGGTTGGGAGTGAAAAAGGCGAGTGTGGTGCCGGTTAGAGTAGCCTGAAAAGACTGCCACCAGGTAATGGTTTGTACGCGGGAAACCACGATCTGCCATTTTTTAGCCTCAATTCCCCAGTTGGCGATCATTAAAAGGAAAACGGCATATATTTTCCAGCCTCCTCTTGTTTGCAAGGCCTCGAGCATTCGATGGAGCGATTCATTCCAGTTTGTTTGCGCATTCACCTGTTTATAGATCGAAAAAATAAGCAAACAAAACACCAGCGGTCCTACCACATAGTTGAGAACTAATTTGATATTTTTGTTATATACCGGCAATTCAGCCTACAAATTAATTCAATTCAACCGCTCCTTGAAGCACAGATCTAAAATAATTCTTGGCATTGACCCCGGCACGCTGGTGATGGGCTATTCCATCATTTCCGTAAATGGCAGCAAAATAGCGCTTATGGAAATGAACGTATTAAAACTGAAGAGCCAAGATGATAACCATATTCGCTTGCAGCAGATCTATGCGTGTATTGCCACACTGATCGAAACTTATAAACCGGAATGCATGGCGATCGAAGCACCATTCTTTGGCAAGAACGTTCAAAGTATGTTGAAACTTGGCCGGGCACAAGGCGTTTGTATTGCCGCAGCTATCGGTGCCGGATTGGAAGTGTCGGAATATTCGCCTAAGAAAGTAAAACAGTCGATCACAGGGAATGGCAATTCCGATAAAGAACAGGTGTGGAAAATGTTACAGCGACTGGTACCCGGCTGTAGCGAAAAACCAAAATACTTCGACAGCTCCGATGCGCTCGGTGTAGCGGTTTGTCATCACTTTCAGGGAAAAACGATGGCACTGGTTACCGGTGACACCAAAAAAAACAAGCCCTCTGCCGTAACAAAAACGAAAAACAAATCCGGGAGCTGGGAAGTTTTTATCAATAATAATCCAGATAAAGTCAGAAAAAAATAAAGGCACTGTTCTTACAGTGCCGCTACTATTTTTTGCTGAATAGCCACAAACTCCTCCGGAGAGAACTGAAGTTTGGGCTTCTTGAAATTCATATCATCAATTTCATTGATCGGAATCAGATGCATGTGGGCATGCGGCACTTCTAATCCCACCACGGCAATACCACAACGATTACAGGGGAATTGCGTTTCCAATGCACGGGCAATGGGCTTCGCAAAAACCATCATCTCCGCGAGGTAGGCATCAGGCACATCAAAAATCTTGTCTACTTCCACTTTAGGTACCACCAACACATGACCGGCTACTAAAGGGAAAATATCCAGGAAGGCAAAGAATTTATCGTTCTCCGCAATTTTGTAAGAAGGAATATCGCCGTTGATGATTTTTGAAAAGATTGTCATGGACGCCCTTTTAAATGGAAGCGAATTAAACTGTAATATTCTCTACTTTGAATTTAACAATGCCGGCCGGTACGGTTACTTCCGCTACATCACCGATCACCTTTCCCAACAAACCCTTTCCGATCGGAGAGGTTACAGAGATCTTGCCTAGTTTAAGATCGGCTTCTTTTTCAGAAACGATCTGATAGGTGATCTGTTTTTTGGTATTCAGATTGGTTACCGTTACACGTGTAAGAATGGACACTTTACTGGTGTCTACATTACTCTCATCCAGAATACGGGCAGAAGCAATATCGCTTTCCAGTTTCTTCATTTTAGCCTCCAGGATACCCTGCGCTTCTTTTGCTGCATCATACTCGGCATTCTCTTTCAGGTCACCTTTTTCGCGTGCCTCTGCAATGGCTTTGGACGCGTTGGGGCGATCAACGGTTTTCATCCGTTGCAGCTCTGCCTTCATTTGCTCAAGGGTATCTTTCGTTACATATAGAATACCACTCATGACAACCTCCTGGGTTTTAAATTTTTCGAATTGGCTTATAATAAACAGAAAAAAATAACAACGCCCCAGGTTGAAGCCAGAGCGTTGCCATTATTTCTACAAAAGTAGGTAATTTTTTGAAAATGGATTATTCCCGGTGGAAGACGTACCGGTAAGTGTATCCGCCACTGAAATACGTTGCCGTAAACCGGTTTCGGCCGTTAAAATAACTCTCGTCAAAATCCCAGGAAAGCAACTGATTATTTTGAAAATCAGCGAGGTACAAGGTGAAAATCTGATGCCCGTTTGTTTGATAATTCCCATCGGCATCATAATAGCCGCTATTTACGTAACGGATTCGCCAGTTTCCCTGCATGCTTCCAAATCCATCCACAAACTCCGCCTGACCGTTAT
The DNA here is from genome assembly GCA_964555605.1 of uncultured Chitinophagaceae bacterium. Taxonomy (GTDB): domain Bacteria; phylum Bacteroidota; class Bacteroidia; order Chitinophagales; family Chitinophagaceae; genus Endoryza. The sequence goes on from CAZKSY010000029.1 coordinate 6,132, forward strand.
TATAAAAGTAAAAACTACCGCCCTCGTATCCGGTTTGAATGGTTGTTTCATTAAACAATCGTTGACGCTCTACATAAGCCAACCGCCAGCGGCCTTCGAGCTTGTCTTCCGGAGCTTCCAACAGCTTCCGGCAACCGGTAAGTAAAAGGGGAATGAGGAATAAAGCGGGTAGATATCTTTTCATATGCGACCGTTTCCTAAATACATTAGAAAAGTATACCACACTAACAAAAAGAAATGTGAAAATAGAAGCCCCCTACAGCAGATCAAGTTTTTGCAACACCACTTTAGCCATTTCCAGAAAGGCCTCGTGACTATACCCTGCAATATGTGGTGTGATCAAAACATTCGGTTGCTCCAGCAACCAATGCAATGCGTTGTTTTCCGCCTCCGTATAAGTAGAAAGTTTTTCATTCTCCAATACATCCAATCCCACTGCACTTACCTGACCAGACTTTAACGCTTCGATCACGGCAGCGGTATCGTGTACTTTTCCCCGACAGGCATTAATAAATACCGGCCGCTGTTGTAATCCTGCAAAGAAATGTTGATCAGCCAGATGTTTTGTTTCGTCTGTAAGCGGCACATGCAAAGAGATAATATCAGCATATTTCTGAATCTGCTCCAGATTGGCCTCTTTGATATAGCCTCCCCCAAAACCGAATTTATATTTGTCGTAAGCCAGTACAGTAACCTGAAAAGAAGCCAGCAGTTTGGCTAATTGTCCACCCGTATTTCCAAAACCAATAATACCAACTGTTTTACCCGTCAATTCAATCCCTCGGTTGGCCTCCCGGATCCATTGCCCGTTTACTATTTCCTGCCGGCTGCTGCTGATATGACGGAGTAAATTGAGTATCATTCCCAACACATGCTCGGCCACTGCATTGCGGTTTCCTTCCGGGCTGCTTACACATTTGATCCCTTTCGACGCAGCAAAAGCGGTATCAATCAGTTCCATTCCACTACCCAGGCGTCCGACCCATTGGAGTTGATCGGCCTTTTCGAGGATAGGACGATCGATCTTTAACCGGGTCGTTACGATCAATCCGACAGCAGCGGGTATTTTTTCCATCAGCTCCTCATAGGTAATGGCTGGCAGATATAAGCATTCATAGCCCTTCTGTTGCAGGTGGTTCCGCAAAAAGTCATGCACAGGTGCTGTTATGATCACAAGAGGTTTCATCTTAACGCAACTTCCAGGTTAGAGCGGCAAACTGATCAATGGTCAATTGCTCGGCTCGTTTATTAAAAAGTTCATCTTCCAGAACGGCCGGATCAAAAATACCTCTAACGGCATTGCGCAACGTTTTCCGGCGCTGATTGAAAGCTGTTTTCACCAACAGGAACAGGTCGCGTTCTGAACGCATATCCGGAAGTGTTGTACGTGGCTTCATCCGGATCACCGCACTTTTAACTTTGGGAGGCGGATGGAAGCAATTTTCATGTACTTCAAAAAGATATTCCACTTCAAAAAAAGCCTGCATCAATACACTGATCACGCCATACACTTTATTCCCTTCTTTCGCCACTACCCGCTGCGCCACCTCCTTCTGAAACATGCCCACACAACTTTCCACCTGCTCGCGCCATTCCAGCACCTTGAATAAAATTTGGGTAGAAATATTATAGGGAAAATTGCCCACCACCGTAAATGACCCGGTGAACGGCGCTTCAATATCCAAAAAACTCCGATGGATGATCTTATCTTTTAATACCGGATACTCCCGTTGCAACCACAACACCTTCTCCTCATCCAATTCCACGCATTTCAAGTCCACACCGGGTAACCCGATCAGGTATTTGGTCAGGGCCCCACCACCAGGTCCTACTTCCAGCAGTTGCGTAAAAGGCTGCTCCTGCAAGGCCTCAACGATCTTGCGACACATATTCTCATCACGCAGAAAATGCTGACCCAGCGATTTTTTTAAGGTATAATCCATGATTGCTGCAAATTTAAAGGGATTGCCGCTACCAGTTCATAAAAAAGCAGTCGCCGATAAGGGCGACTGCTGTAATAGAACCATAACCAAATGCGAACCAACCTATTTTTGAATGATGATCTTCTCGGTAAAATATACTGATCCGAGTTGCACCCGAAGGGTATAAAGCCCGGCCCGTAATTTTTCGGCTTCCTGAACCAATACTTTATTCGTTCCCGGATGTATAGGAGCAACCACCCGTAATACCACACGACCTGTTTCATCGAGGAACAGCAGTCTGGCATTTTCCTCTTTATCGGAACGAATGACCAGTTGCACGGTTCCATTGGCCGGATTCGGCGTAACCTGCAATCCCTTTTGATGATCCATCAGGATCATTTCCACAGCAGAATAGAGATATTGTCCATTGGCGGTGACCGCACGTATGCGATACTGCAACCAATCGGTCCGAATACCAGCCAGAAGATCCGTAAAATGAAATTGCCGGCCAGCATATTCACCCGACGCAACAGCTATCTGCCCTACCCGCCGGAAAACGCCACTGCTTGCGGCTCTTTCCACTTCAAAATGCGTCACGGGTTTGCTGCTTTCAATTGTCCAGCGTAACTGCACTGCTTCGTTTACTTTAACAGCATGGAACAATTTGAAGGTTCCATCTAACAGGAAAGGAATATAACGCCAGTCTCTTTCCGTACCCGGAACGGTATTCTGTACCATGGTGCGCGAACCGGGTGTTGGATCACCTGTATGGGAACCACCCGTACCCATGTAGGCAGAAGTGGCTTCAGCAGAACTATTGTTGGCATCATAACGGTCATCCAAACCATCTCCATCGGTATCAACTCCCAATAAACTGATCAGATCGTCGGGCAAGCCATTTAAATTAAAATCATTTCCTTCCACCAGATCGGGCTGGCCATCATTATCCGTATCAAGGTCCATGTAATCAGGAACCGTATCCGCATCCTGATCATTGGGATTGATGCCAGCGCCTCCGAATCCATTGACCAGATCGTACGCATTATCCAACCCATCCCCGTCCGTATCTAATCCTGCAGGCAACATATAGGCGAGTGTCGGCAATCCTTCCACATTATCAGGAATACCATCATCATCGCTATCAATGTCAATATAATTTGGATAACCACTTCCATCGGTATTCGAAAGAGTAAGTGTTCCCAATGCGTCGATAGCATTATCCCAACCATCGGACCCTTTAACGCCGTCAGAAAAACCATCGTAATTCGCATCGGCAAATCCGGCTTCGCGTACATCGGTGATGCCGTCGTTGTCGCTATCAAGGTCATACGGATTGGCCCTGACATCTTTGTCGAGATTTTTATACGGATATGAATCAGCCCGGCCATCGCCATTTCCATCGGCACCGGTACGCATTAAACTCTGGGAAGAATTTTCAGACACCGCATCATTCCCTACATCGCCATCCACCAGGTCATTAAAGCCATCGCCATCGGTATCAATATAATTATCCCTTATGCCATCGTTATTCAGGTCTGTGCCTAAAGCTTCGATCACATCGGGAATACCGTCATTATCACTATCCAGATCAAACTGATTGGGTACGCCATCCCCATCTGTATCGGTCAAGCCCAGGCCATTCCCGGAAGCCAGATGACCTGTACTGTTGGCATCTACGTTTTGAGATAAGCCATCCGCATCGGTATCTGTATAATTATCGATCTTACCATTGCCATCAGCATCTACCCCGCCGGCTTCCACTACATCGGGAACACCATCATTGTCACTGTCCAGATCGAGTTCGTTTATAATACCATCTTTGTCGTAGTCAAAATTATCATTCACGCCATCTGCATTTGCATCCACGAATCCGGGATAGTCGGCATCCAGATAATCAAGAATACCATCGCTATCGCTATCATTCAACGGATCTACGCCGCCACTTTCTGCCAGATCGGTGATACCATCATCATCGTCATCAATATCACAATCAACGGTAATAGTAATGGGTATGCAAGCGGTGGTGTTACAATCACCTTCGGCCCGCACATAATAAGTCGTAGTGACCAGAGGTGCTACAGATACAGAGGTTCCGGTTCCTATCAGGGTGCCGCCACAGGAAGCCGAATACCAGTTCCAACTGGCATTGGTACCCAGCGAACCACCATGGAGGGTAAGCGCCACAGAAGTGCCCGGACAAATACTGCCCTTATCTTTTGTGATCGAAGTGGCCGCTACAGAAGAAGCTTTCGCTGTTAACTGATAAGAAGGAGATGTATAATTACATCCGGAGGCAGACATATTTCCGGTGGCTGCCACCAAAACCCGATAATATTTTCCAACATCACCCACTGTAACAGGGTTAATGGCATAGGTTGAAGAGGTGGCGCCTGAGATATTCGCCCATGTAGTATTATCGGTACTGATCTGCCATTGGTATTCAATTCCTCCCGGCAAAGCGGCCGGGTCAGATAGTGAGGCACTGAATGTAGTGGCACTGCCAATACAACCACCTGATACAGCAGTAAGAGATACTACCGGCAGGGCATCGCAAAGTCCGAACTGAATATCGTCGAGAGCGATATCATTACCACATCCTCCCAATCCGTCATTCATCATTTCGAAGATCACACTACCAATACCCGCCGGCATGATCCATTTCATACCATACTGCGCCCAGGCAGTGGAGCTGATATCGGCTGTAGAAATCTCTGTGATCACCAAACCAGTGTTCGCATCTCGAATGCGCATTTTGACTTTGGGATATTTAAATCCGCCAAATCCATTACAAACCGTTTGATAAGTACTGTTTCCAATAAAGGCCGCATAAAAAGCAAACGTATATTGCTGACCGGAACAAACCGTAGCGATCGTATCTCTATAGAAAACCGTATTGGCCGCATCGGCATTCACCACCATCATTCTACCCTGTGCATTACCGGTATGATCGGTGAGACTGATAAAATTAGCCGCATTGGCAGTTTGGGTATTTTGCACCAGGGTGAAGGTTTCAGTAAGCAGCGGAAAACTCAGGGTACCTGTATAGCCAGAGCTCGCACTCGGGCTTGCCGGCAGGGAGGCCGCAGCAACACCGGTACCAAAATCCTGTGCATATAATAATTGTCCGATACTGGTACAAGGGGGTGTTTGAGACGTAATCGCGATAAGTAAAGGAGTTGGCACCCCTTCTCCCCAATCATCGGGCTTATCGTTGTTGTTCAGGTCGGGATAGCTGCCATTGGTAGAAGAATCACGCAAAGCGGCACTGTTAAAGCCATTGGCGGTGGCAATGGCGCTATTGTTATAAACCACCCCTTGCTGAATATTGCTGAGCCGGCAACTGATCTGGATCGTAAAACTATTTTGCGAAACAGGATAATTGGGCAAATTTTGTGAGGCTGCCAATAAATTCGTATTACTGGTGCCGTTATACGATGCATTAAGAGTGAGCCCGGCCGGATTCGATGTAAATACTGTCGATACATTACTCACATTTCCACTTCCGTTAATAGCACCGAGGTTATCTGTTACCTGTACATTGCTGAGTGGGTAGCCTCCGTAATTCTGCACATACACTTCATAGATCACATCATATTGTCCGGGTGTTCCGGTAGCGTTTACAGCCACCAGTCGTTTAGATGAACCAATACCTGAAATCACAGATGCAAAGTCTGTGGTAGAAAGTGTTCCGGTTTGTGTAATCATTGACGTATCGCCGGTAAGCGGATTCAACTCTCTATACGGACAGGAACCGGAGCCACTGTAGGAGGCGATCAATTTGCCTTCGGCATAGGTAAGTCCCACCAGATTCATTCCGGAACCTGAAGGCGCTTTTACCGTATCAATATACGTACAGGTAATTTTTTTACCGGCACCGCCATAGTTAAGATAATCGGGGGTGAAGAGCTTATTATCCACCACAAAATACATCTGTCCGGAAGGTGAAATAGCAATATCACCGGAACCACTGGCCCATATCTGTTTACCGCCGGTGATGTTAAGCGTATCGCTTTGTCCGATAATACCGGACACGAAATCAATGGAACGGAGATAGGCTCTGTAGGGAGGGCCGGTTAAATCAAATTCCAGCATCCAGCCATTACCACTTTTATCGAAGGCCACACCCAGAATATCATAAGCAAAAGAACGCAAACTATCCAACCGGGGAGAATTGGAGGTAGGACAGGTTCCCAGCGGCCAACGCCAGGCATAGGTGCGGGTACCACCGGAATAATTCGTCCAGAAATAATAGATATTCTGATCCTTGGGATTGTAGGAAACGCTGGCCACACTCGATGTAAAAGTGCGGTTGGTGCCACCGGTACGTATCAGCGGTACACAGGCTGCTGGCGGATTTTGAGTGGCTAATGCATTCGTCGTTCCATTATAACTATAAAAATGTACTTCATGGGTTCCGGAGCCACAACTGGTACGACCAATGGAAAAAGGCAGACTCACCGTGGCAGTTTGCCCCCACAACCTTCCACTGCCGTAAAGAAGCAGTAAAATAAAAAGGTGTAAATGTTTTTTCATTGGTCGGATTTTTGGTTTTTGGATATCAGATTAAAGTACTTACCGGATCAGAACCATCCGGCGTTGCATGAAACAGGTTCCGCCTGATAAAATACGGACCTGATAAATTCCCGCCGGCCAGTTGCCGGTATGGATCACCAGACTCTTCGACATCATTTTTTGTTCGCTTACCATAACTCCATACTCGTTCAGCACCTGAACACTATTCCCCTTTACAGAACCCGACCGGTTCATAGTGATCACCAGCTTATCCTGAAAAGGGTTCGGCCCAATCGTACCTATCGCTTTTTCATTTCTTTCAAATTGTTTGATGTCTGAAAAAGTTCTTTCTCCATCGGCCGTAATGATCAATGCACGGTAGAAGGCTCTCGATCCATCAAAAGCATCATCCGTAAATACGAAAATGGGAGACGGGCTATTGGGGTCATCGGTATGCATTCGTCCCATGGCATGAAACTGTTTCCCATCCCTGCTTTTTTCTACAATAATTTCGGCGCCGGGCAGTGATTCGCTCAGCCATAATTTCATTTGCGGGATTTGATCCTTCGCTTCGATCCAGAAATCCTTCACCCGGATCTGCAGCGAAGATAGTTGCTGCGTACTGCCGGTCGAAAGGGTTTGATTGAACGGATCGTATGTAACCGTAACGGGAGTAAATGATAAGATCACAGAGATCAAATTACCACTGACAGTTCGCAGGATTCCATCACCCACCAACGATACTGTTCCATTATTATCATACAGCACAAGGGTAGTATCTTCTGTAGACGGATTGGCTCCCTGCACGCGCAAAACAATTGGTGCATTAAAATAAGCTACCGAAGAACTGGCTGACCGGGATTGACTGGTGATCTGAATATTCAATTTTTTTGACACACTATTGGTGCCCCAGTTGATCGTATAGATCGGATTGCCGGTGCCATATACATAATCACTAAAAAAGGGCGTAAGATCAAAGCCGCCCAGCAGGGCTTCCATATGCGCCTGCAGTTGTTCTGTTGTTGCCGCTTTATAAGCAAGCGCCGGATCGTTGAGATAATTTCTACAGGCCAGAAAAAAGAGGGAATCGCCGGCAATTGCCCGCAGCATTGACACTACCATCGCTCCACGTTGGTAAACCGCATTGTCATTATTGGTGGTCCAGATCGTATTCGAGTTCGCAATACTGGCATTGGATAAGTACACCGGCGTGGTACTGGTAGACAAGGCAGTGGTTTTGGTATTGTAGCGAAGCGTAACCGGATTCTGGCTGAGCGAGGGTACAAATTCGGCCGCCAGGCTTTCCATGTACTTGGCAAAACCTTCGGCCAGCCACAGATGATTCCAGGTAGCAAAAGAAACTTTATCTCCAAACCACTGATGACCCAGCTCGTGTGCGATCACCGACCAACTGGTCAATACGCTGGTACCCATAGCGGAAAAAGATTGATGCTCCATGCCACCTCCCCATCCGAATTCATAGAATCCGTGCTTCTCTAACTTATAGGGATAATCGCCAAAGAGATCGCTGAAAGCCACCAATTCCAGTTTCGATTTATCCAGTGCATTCAGGATATTGGTATAGGTAGCTGCCGACTTACCCGGAAACAGGTTATATACAACCGGCACTTCTGTACCGTTGATATTTACAGTACCCCGATGATACCGCTGGAATTTTGCTACACCAATAGCCACCAGATAGGAAGGAATGGGATAGCGATGGGAGAAACGAAATATACGATCGGAGCCCGATAACGAAGAGTCGAGCATGACGCCGGGAGCGGCCACCCAAAATGCCCCGGGAACCGAGATCACAAAGTCCATACTGTCGATCTTATCCTGCATATCGGCTTTGCAGGGCCACCAGTCTCTGTCTTCATACGATTCAGAAAGCGTATAATAATAATTGTTTGACGCCGAGCTGGGGCCTTTCTGAAACCCTTCTGCCTGTCCGCTAACAGCCGGAGGTGAACCGGCATATTGAATCACCAGCGAATCGATTACAGCCGCACCCAGTGTAACCGGTAAGGTTATGGTAACGATATTAACTGCACCGGAAGAAGGAAAAGAATATGTTACCGCACTCCCATGATAGGTTATAGTAAGATCCGCATTATTGAAGGAGGCTTTATTAAGATCAAAACTGATTTGATTCACAGCAGACGACATGGTCTTGAACCAGGTGGTTATTTTACCTTTCAGGTATTTAACGGGGCTTAGTGCGGCGGGAGAATCGGGGTGAAAGCGCCATTCACAGCGTTGATAGATCACATCAATATTACTGCCGGTGCCACTGTATCCTGAAGTACCTGCTGAGGACAGCACTTCATTCTGTGGAAGACCAGCGATCTGTTGCGCATAGTCCTTATGGGCATCCAGTATAAGCAGCAGTATCAGGATTCCATGGAGGATAAGGCGCAACCCGTTTCTATTTTTTGCTACGGCTTTCATAAGCTTGGATTCGGGTATAGGTTGCAGGCATAAAAGTACAGCGGACCAATACAGGCTCCTATATAAGGAAATATGTAGACGATCGGTTTTGTATACAGAAGCACTTAATTTAGGCTACACCAAATGCTTTATGTAAATGTTAAAATTTGACACGCATCAATTTCAACTCATCCCTTAAATACCGGCAGGCTCCGGTAAATTGGGTAGATCCGGGGGCCTTTTAGGGCACTTTACCGTAAAATCGTACCTTAGGAGCCAAGCTAGAAATATGACAAACACCCCGAATAAACCGGTGATTGGATTTACCACCGGAGATCTCAATGGAATTGGACTGGAATTGATCCTGAAAACATTTTCCGACCATCGAATGCTGGAAATCTGTACCCCGGTGATATTCGCTTCTGCCAAAGCCCTGAATTTTTATAAGAAGTCGATACCCGACAGCAATTTCAACTATCAAACCATTAAAGAATTTTCCCGCATCAATCCCAAGCAGGTCAATTTGTTTGCTTGCTGGGAAGATGAAGTGCCCATTACTCCCGGCCAGTTAACAGAAGCCGGTGGTCAATATGCGGTTATTTCCCTGAAGGCTGCCACAGAAGCGCTGAAGGCTAAAAATATTCAGGGAATGGTTACCGCCCCGATCCATAAGAAGAATACACAGAGTGATGCCTTCCCTTATACCGGGCATACCCCATTCTTAAAGAATAGCTTTAATGCGCAGGATGTTGTGATGCTGATGGTTTCAGGGAATTTCCGGGTAGGATTGCTCACGGAACATGTGGCAGTAAAAGATATCAACCAGTTTGTGACAAGAGAGAATCTTCTTTCTAAACTGAATCTGCTGCATCAATCGCTCATCAAGGATTTTGGCATTGACAAACCGAAGATCGCAGTGCTGGGTCTTAATCCTCATGCTGGTGACGAAGGTTTGATTGGCAATGAGGAAGAAACGGTGATCCGTCCGGCCATTAAAGAGGCCAAGCAAAAGATGCTGGTGATGGGCCCGTATAGCGCTGATGCCTTTTTTGCCCGTCATTACCATACCCGCTTTGATGCCGTATTGGCTTTATATCACGACCAGGGGCTGATTCCTTTTAAATCGCTGGCTTCCGGCGAGGGTGTAAATTTCACTGCCGGTTTACCGGTGATACGCACTTCACCAGATCACGGAACAGCTTTTGATATTGCCGGAAAAAATAAAGCGGACCACACCTCCTTTATGGTGTCCATTTTTGAATGTATCGACATCATCAATCGTCGTAACGGTTTCCGGGAGATGCGCAGCAATCCGATGAAGAAGATCACGAATCAGTTACTGGCGAATGCGAAGGATGAGCGGATAGATGAAGGCAATTAAAAATGACTTAAACAGACAGTAAAGCAAAAGCCCCGGTTTCCCGGGGCTTTTTGCAAACACACAAGTTAAGGCTTAATAATCACCTTTCGGTGAATGAGTTCTGATTGTACTTTTATCTGCAAGGTATAAACGCCCTTACTGAAACTACCCAAACCATTCATCTGCATGGTTGAAACACCTGCACGCAATACCTCCTTCTTCTGTTTCATGATTCTGCCGGTGGCATCCAATAAATTAATTTCCACCATTTCATCCTTATTCAGTTGCAGGGTAATATTTACATATTGACTGGCCGGATTGGGGGCCACCACTACCTCTGAGAGCATTAATTGTTTTACCAGAACGATTGTGCTGTAGCGGTAGCTGTTACCAACTACTGATCTGATTCGATAGTACACCACCGGCGAATTTACAGCGGCCAGATCATCTGTATATTGGAAGGTGGTGGCATTGCAGGGTGCATTAATACCTTTCACCTCACCGATCTTTTTGAAATTGTAGCCATCTGTACTCCGTTCCACTTCAAAACGCTCAATTACTTTCTCACAGGTAACTTTCCAGTCTAAATGAGCTTCTGTACCGGTACGGTTCGCATTGAAGTTCAAATACTGCACTTCCAGCAGGAAGGCGGTTTCTCTCCAATCACGGTCAGCAAAAGCACCAAAGGTTTTTTGCACCATGGTATTAGAACCGGGAGTGGCATCGCCTACCAAACTACCCAACGTACCCATGTAAGCGGATGTCCCTTCGATAGAAGCGTTATTATTATCAAAGCGGTTGTCTAATCCATCACCATCTGTATCAATACCTGTAAGCGTTACTAAATCATCTACCAGTCCGTTCATATTATAGTCATTACCCTCTACCACATCCAGTACACCATCGTTATCTGTATCGGTATCGATATAATCGGGAATCATATCACCTTCCTGGTCGTTCGGTGTATTGCCGTTACCGCCAAATCCTACAGTACCATCATAGCGGTTATCTATTCCATCATTATCGGTATCGATTCCGGTGGCAAACTGGTAGCTACCGGTGGACATCCCTTCAATATTATCCGGAATACCGTCATTGTCGGAATCAATATCCAGGTAATCAGGGTTGGCGTCGCCATCCGTATTACGGAGGGTTAAGCTGGCCAGGGCATCAATGGTGTCATCCCAACCATCTGCTCCTTTTACGCCGTCAGAGAAACCATTGTTATTGGCATCGGCAAATCCGAATTCACGCACATCGGAGATGCCATCATTATCGCTATCCAGATCGTAAGGCTGGCTTCTGCCGTCGCCATCAAAGTTTTTATTCGGATAAGTATCGGCTCGGCCATCACTGTTGCCATCAACTCCTGTTCTTAACAAGCCAGAGGCCCCTTCAAAAGCATCTGATAATCCATTTGCGTTTACATCAGTGAATCCATCGATCTTACCATCATTGTTGGCATCGGTACCATTTACTTCTCTTACATCCGGCATGCCATCATTATCACTGTCCAGATCGAACTGATTCGGAATACCATCACCATCAAGGTCCTGACTTCCCAGTCCATTTCCGGAGGCCGCGTATCCTGTATTATTACCATCTACGTTTTGTGACAAACCATCACCATCTGTATCGGTATAATTATCGATCACGCCATCACCGTTGGCATCTACACCCCCCGCTTCCACTACATCAGGGATGCCGTCGTTATCGCTATCCAGATCAAGTGAGTTGATGATACCATCGCGGTCGAAGTCAAAATTATCGTTGATGCCATCGCTGTTTGCATCCACAAATCCCGGATAACTGGGATCCAAATAGTTTTGGATACCGTCACTATCTGCATCATCATTGGGATCTACCCCATTAGATTCCGTAACGTCGGGAATACCATCATTATCATCGTCAATATCACAACTAACGGTTACAGTTACAGTAGCACAGGCTGTATTATTACAATCGCCTTCTACTCGAACATAATAAGTAGTAGTTACGGCCGGAGAAACGGTGATAGAAGCACCGGTACCCACCAGGGTTCCGCCGCAACTTCCAGAATACCATCTGATCACTCCCCCACTTCCCAGCACATGTCCGGATGCCGTGAGATTAACCGATTGACCCGGGCAAATGGCCCCTTTGTCCTTCGTTGCGGAAGAAGGAGCCGTAGAGCCTGTTTTGGCAGTAAGGTATTGCGCCGGAGAGGTATAGCGGCAACTTACAGAAGAAATATTACCCGCTGCAGCTACCAGTACACGATAGTATTTATTAATATCACCTGCACCAACAGAAGCAATCGTATAAGAAGCACTGGTGGCACCGGAAATATCCGTCCAGCTTACACCATCAGCGCTTACCTGCCACTGATAATCTTTGGCACCGGGAATAACACCGGCGTCGGTGAAGGTTGAGTTAAATGTAGCCGGGCTACCCAAACAACCGGCTGAAGGAGCTGAGGCGGCCACAGTAGGTAATACGTCGCAGGTACCAAACTGGATATCATCAATAGCAATATCATTACCACAACCACCCAGGCCTGCATTACTCATCTCAATGATTACGGAGGAATAGCCGGAAGGCATTACCCATTTCATTCCATACTGAGTCCAACTATTCGATGTAATATCACCGGTTTGAATAGTGGTTATCACATTCAATGAAACCGGATCGATCAGTTTTACTTCAATATTGGGGTATTTAAATCCACCCAAACCATTACAAACCGTTTGATAGGTACTATTACCCACAAAAGCTGCATAAAAATTAAATGTGTATTGTTGTCCCGGACATACTACCGGGATAGTATCCTTATAAAAGACGTTGTTAATCGCATCTGCATTAACCAGCAACATCCGGCCATTCAGGTTGCCTGTATGGTCCGACAAACTGATCCAGTCGGCCGGGTTGCCCACGCTGGCATTGTTTGCTAATGTATATCGCTCATATGCCAGTGGTGCTGCAGTTGAACCGGTATAGGTAGTACTGGGCGAAAGTGGCATCACGGTGCTCATGCCAACACCAGCACCAAAATCCTGCGAATAGATTATATTACCAATAGCGGTACAAGGAGCAGAAGTAGCCGTAATCGCCACTATAAATGGCGTCGGTCTGTTTTCACCTGCATCATCCGGTTTATCATTACTATTCAGGTCTGGATTGGTTCCGTTAGTAGAAGCATCTCTCAGTGCCACTGCATTGAAACCATTTGCTGTTACAAAGGCCTGATTATTATAGGTAACTCCATTTACAACCCCTGATATACGACAAGATACACGAACAGTAAAATAACTGTTGGCTGCCGGATAATTGGGCAAATTAACTGCTGCACTTAGCAGTGTAGCATTGGCATTACCATTATAACCACCATTTAAAGTATATCCATTGGGATTATATATAAAAGAAGTAGATACATTGGAAAGATTCGCTGCGCCATTAATTTTGGCGAGTGTATCCCGCAAGACTAAATTGGTTAGCGGCACATTACCATAGTTCCGTACCGTGATGTCATAAACCACATCATAAACACCTGGAGAAACATTGGTTAATGAAACCAGATTCTTGCTGCTACCCACACCAGAAATTACTGATGCAAAGTCTGCAGTGGAAAGTGTTCCCGTTTGAGTGATACGGGTAGTATCACCGGTAATAGGATCTACCTCACGGAAAGTACAGGCACTCGTACCACCTGAATAGGCTGCAATCAACTCACCCTGTGCATAAGTCAAACCCACCAGATTGGCTCCTGCACTCGGAGAACGAACGGTATCAATATACGTGCAAGTAATCTTTTTACCGGCTCCTCCATAGCTTGGATAATCTGGCGAAAACAATTTGTTATCTACCACAAAATACATCTGACCAGAGGGAGAGATCGCAATATCTCCTGAACCAGTGGCCCAAATAGATTTACCTCCTGTGATATTGAGTGTATCCTGTTGACCAAAGGTACCCGTAGTAAAATCTACGGAACGGAGATAGGCACGATAAGGAGGGCCAGCAGCATCAAATTCCAGCATCCATCCATTACCATTTTTATCAAACGCCACCCCGAGGATATCATAGGCAAAAGACCGGATGGTATCCAGTCTGGGTGTTGTTGAAGTAGGGCAGGTGCCCAAAGGCCATCTCCACACAAAAGTCCGGAGAGGAGCCAACCTCGTATACAGATAATATATATTCTGGTCCTTCGGGTTAAATGAAATACTGGCCAGGTTCGATGTATAGGTGAACGTTGTAGCACCTGTCCGCAACTGAGGAACACAGGGTGTTGGCGTTGCAGCTGAAGTCAGCGCATTGGTAGTTTCATTGTAATTGTAGAAGTGTACCTGATGGGTACCACTTGAACAACCCGTTCTACCTACTGCAAAAGGCAACGTAACCGTAGCCGGCTGTGCAATAGCCGCCACTGAGGCACCTGTTAAAAGCACCATCAGCAGGAACTTGATAGTATTCATAGACCAGATTTTATAAAACTGTTTCATTAGGTTGGATATTTATACTCAAAAAGCGAATTCTCCACTTATTTTACCAGTACCGTACTGATAGCCAATATTTCTTTTTCTCCAATAACCTGCACCATATACACGCCCTTGCTCATATTGGTTAAAGGAACATTCATACTATTGTCCAGGGTTCGTTTGCTTAACGCTACTTTTCCGGCGGCATCGATCATGCGGATCTCTACCGGACGACCGGTATCGTTAGACCAGCGAATCGTTACATTTTCTTTTGCCGGGTTCGGATATACCTGCAGGTTTCTGCCTCTCCAGTCTTCTGCAATTTTTACAATTTGCGAAAGTGTTTCAGCGCCATCTGTCTCAATTACGCGGGCACGGTAAAACGTGTTCCCGGTATTGATACTCCGATCATCATACACATAAGAATCATTCCCGTTTAAAGAAGTCGCTAAACGCATGGCTGCAACATCAGTGAAACGTTCGCCGTCAGTACTCTTTTGGAGCATAACAGCTTTAATATCTTTTGTGCCGGCCAATTCCAGTTCTAATGAATTAGCCCCATTATTTTTCTTTCCGGAAAAACTCAGCAGATCAACGGCAAGGGTAGTTAATTTAGAAGCAGTACCTGTAGCAATGGTTTCATTAAATGGATCAAATGTAACCGTGGCAGGAATAAAGGAAAGCATAAAGCTGATCGTACTTCCTACAATGGGCGCATTGATACCGGCACCTGCCTTAGACAAGGTACCACCCTGATCATAAATAACCACTGTAGTGTCACCTGAGCTCGCGCCTTGAATACGCAACACGATCGGTGTTCTGAAATAAGTTGGGGTGGCTCCAACACTTTTGGTCTGTGAGGTAACCTGGATGTTTATTTTACCATTTACGTTATTACTTCCCCAGTTGATCGTATAACTGGGATGACCGATACCATATACATAATCATTAAAGAATGGATCCAGGTCGTAACCACAAACAGCCTCAAAGTGATTTTTCAGATCGGCAGTGGTCGCAGATTTGTACGCCAGAGCAGGATCATTCAGGTAGTTCCGACAAGCCTGAAAGAACTGTGTATCACCTAATAATTTGCGCAACATGGAAACCACCATGGCCCCTCTCTCATAAACGGTAGAGCCATAGTTACTCGACCACAATGTATTCGAACTGGTGATAGAGGCATTGGGCACCCAAACAGAATTGGAAGCCAGGCTACGGGCCGCTGTTTTAAAACCTCCGCGTACGGTAGAGGCATTCTGACCCAGCGCCGGCACCAATTCGGCAGCCAACGCTTCACAATAACGGGCGAAACCTTCTGCCAGCCATAATTCATTCCAGGTTGAAAAAGTTACTTTATCCCCAAACCACTGATGCGCCAGCTCGTGCGCAATAGTACCCCAACTGGTTAATGCCGAGGCACCCATTGCACTAAAAGTTTGGTGCTCCATTCCGCCTCCCCAGCCAAACTCATAAAAGCCATGCTTCTCATTCTTGAAAGGATAATCACCGAACTTATTACTGAACGCCGTAAGTTCCAGTTTCGACATATCCAATGCATTGAGAATATTTGTATATGTAGCGGCTGTTTTACCCTGGAAAATATTATACACTACCGGAACATTGGTGCCACCAATATTTACCGTGCCGCGATGATAAACATTGTATTTCGCTACCCCAATAGCTACCAGATAGGTTGGAATGGGATACCGGTGCTGAAACACAAAATTCCGATTGGAACCAACAATAGAGGAGTCGATCATCTTACCGTTACAAGCCACCCAGAAAGCACTGGGAACATTGATCACAAAATCCATGGAATCCGGGCGGTCCTGCATATCTGCCTTACAAGGCCACCAGTCACGATCTTCGTAAGACTCAGACAGTGTATAGATATAGTTATTGGCTCCGCTAACTTTTTTCTGATATCCTTCCGCCTGACCACTTACAGCGGGAGGAACACCTTTATAATAAATAGTGAGTGAATCTAAAAATCCGTTCGCCAAAGTTGCTCCCAGCGCAATCGTAGCGATATTACCGGAACGGGTAATATTTGCTCCAGGCAAACGGGCTCCACGAAATCTTACAGAATCAATAGTCAAAACACTATTCAGGTCAAATGAAATACTGGTAACATTGGCCACAATGGTTTGAAAATACGTAACCACATGCCCTTTGATTCCCTTTGAAGCAGAATCCGGGTTAATGCGCCAGTTACAACGGTAATATTTAACATCAATATTTGCTCCTGTGCCGCTAAATCCAGCAGTATGTGGAGCCACAGTGGGGTCCGCCTCCGTTGGGGGTTTCCCTTCAACAGATTGAGCAGTAGCATTTAAAATACAAAATGCAGATAGAAATAGGATCGGCAGTGCCTGTCTAATAAGGTTTTTCGTAAACATTTGATCTTCGTTAGGA
Organism: uncultured Chitinophagaceae bacterium; assembly: GCA_964555605.1. Classification (GTDB taxonomy): domain Bacteria; phylum Bacteroidota; class Bacteroidia; order Chitinophagales; family Chitinophagaceae; genus Endoryza. The sequence continues at coordinate 23,228 of CAZKSY010000029.1, forward strand.
TTTAGATTCGGTTCAAATATATATGTTAACGCTTAGTGGCTCTAATTATTTTTACCCTTTTCGATAAAAGCTTATAATTATTCGACGAACAAATAACATTTAGTACAACTAAGCATTTATAATTAGTAATACCACGAAGCGGGTATAGGAAAACAACGAATACGTAAACGGGATTTTACGAAAAGCGTGGAGTAGTGTGGAGTAGTGTGCCGTTACTTGAAAACCGCATCGGCAATGCCGGCATTGATGCTATAATCTTTGTAGATGATTTCAACCCGGCCCTTTTCATTGTCGCTACCGGCTTTAGCAGGAGGTGGTTTGGTGCCACCGTCATAATCAAAGGCGAGACCCTTTGGTAATTTATAATCTTTGGTACTAAAGGTGAAGATCACTTTATCGGGAAGTCCCCATTTTGCATAGCGACCATACTCCATTTCTATTTCATAGGTGCCATTTTCCTTTGTAGTGGAAACAGCTTTACGGATCAGATTTTCCTTCTCATCTATATATAAAGTAGAAACCACCACCAGACTTTTCTCGTCGAGCGGGAGCAATTTAATGATGGCAACAGGAAATCCGTTAACAACGCCTTTGCCGGCCGATACCGCTGTATAATTCTCGCCGGCAAACAGCGCATTCATATTAACACTCAAGCCACCCTTTGGAGTAACGGTAATTCCATCCTGCTTTTTAATGCGGAAACGATCGGGATTCTTAAAATATATGACAACGGCCGATTCGGGAATTTTCATGAACCGAACATCGGTTTTCATGATCCCATTAGCCTTATAATCCTTTACGGTAGCCAGCTTAGCCCTTACTTTCTGGGCAAGCATCTGCGCATCCTGTGCCTGAAGGGCAGTGAATGAAACCATAAAAACCAGCAGGTTCAGGAATATCTTATTCATGTGATTATTGTATCTGCAAACATATAACAGGCTCCTGAAACCTTGGTTCATTTAACAGGGAATTAAAACTTACAGCTTTTACAGAAAACGATCGCTTTCACGATAGGCATTGATCAGTGCCTGTTCTCCTTCCTTCCCGGCACCCGCTACCCCATGTTCCATACCCAAAATACCCCGATAGCCCTTTTTGTGGATATG
>CAZKSY010000029.1:24433-39046 GCA_964555605.1 uncultured Chitinophagaceae bacterium
CGATAAACTGCGCTCGTAATTACCCGGCACCACCGTCATATGTTTGGCATTGCAACGCTTGGCCACTTCCACGGCCTCCTTACAATCTTTGATCATGCGATCAATAAACTCCTGTTTGCCGGTGGTCAAACTGGTTTTCCAATGCCAACTGTCTGATGTTACTACAAACACCCCCATATTCATGCCCAGTCTGGCCAGTTTGTCGCCGATCTTTTTTTGTTGGTCAACGGGACGGCCCATCATACCATTATCTTCAATGGAACGAAAACCCATATCATAAGCAAACTGAATCTGATCCAGGAAATCGGGGCCGGCATGATTACGAAACATCCCTTCATGGGTAGCATAATTCAAATTAAATGGTACACCCGCTGCCGGGCCCGGTGTATTTTTGCCGTTCGCCATTACACCTGTACTGATCATGGCAGCTCCTGCCATCATTCCCTGTCCCAGAAATTGTCTGCGTTCCATATTGAAGTATTTAGATCCTCAATTTAACGACTATCCTTTAAATGAATACCTAAATACGCAAACGATTGGGCTGATTTTTCAGAACGGCTTTTTATCAGAAAATTTCACCGATTTATTCCCTAATTTTCAAATCTGAATAGGACGCACATGAACCGTATTGCTTTTGTAAGTTTTCTTGGTTTTTTACTTTATTCTCAAACCACTTTGGCGCAGGGAAATCCGGCCCAATCCTACGAACAGAATATTCCGGGTTCTTCCATCAATTTCAAAATGGTTCCCATCCCTTCCGGCAGCTTTTTATTGGGCAGTCCGGAATCGGAAAAAGGACGCCGCCCCGATGAAGGCCCGGCCAAACGAATCACAATTCCCGCATTCTGGATGGGTGAGCATGAAGTTACCTACGACGAATTCCTGCTTTTCATGAGCGATGAATCCACCAGCCGCAATTCAGATATTGACGGCGTTACGCGCCCCACACCTCAATATGTAGACCTGAGCTGGGGCATGGGAAAGCAGGGTGGTTTCCCTATCAATAGCATGAGCCAGCATAATGCGTTAATGTATTGCCGCTGGCTGTATAAAAAAACCGGTCAGTTTTACCGGTTGCCAACAGAAGCTGAATGGGAATATGCCGCGCGTGCCGGCAGCAATACCGCTTATTATTTTGGAGAGGATGAAACGAAACTGAAAGAGTATGCCTGGTTTGCTTCCAACAGCAAAGACAAGTTTCAAAAAGTAATGCAGAAAAAACCCAATGCCTGGGGCTTGTATGATATGTTAGGAAATGTAGCGGAATGGACACTCGATCAGTATGATGAAAATTTCTATCAAACCATAACTGACACATTAAAGAGTCCGATAAACCTTCCTACTACCCGATATCCCCGTTCCGTACGCGGGGGTGGATTTGAGGATCCTGCGGAAGGACTTCGGTGTGCAGCCCGTTCCAAATCAGTAGCAGCCTGGAACAAAAGAGATCCGCAGATCCCTAAGAGCAAATGGTGGTTAACCGAGGCCAGAAGCGTAGGCTTCCGCATCGTTCGCCCTGCTGTTCAGCCTTCGCCAGAAGATATTGAATTATTCTATAATCATTTTCTATCCGAAAATTAAAACCCATACTTTACTACAAATCATAAACACTTCCATCACATGAACCAACATCAATCGAACAGAAGAGAGTTTGTAAAACAAACTTCGATCATAGCAGGTGGACTGCTGGCCTCTCCCTTTGTGGCAGGTGCAACCAATTTCTTCTCCGGCTCTGATAATGTAATCAAGATCGCCCTCATTGGATGCGGTGGTCGTGGTACCGGAGCGGCGATGCAGGCGCTGCTCAGTAAACAGAATGTAAAACTGGTAGCGATGGCCGATGCTTTCCGCGATCGCTTGGATAGCTGTCTCAGAACCCTGAGTAATGAAGATGTAAGTGATGCTACCGGCATTAAGGGCAGCACCCTGAAAGACAAGATCGATGTGCCGGAAGAAAGAAAGTTCACCGGTTTTGATGCCTATACCAAAGCCATTCCGTTAGCCGATGTGGTGATCCTTACCACACCTCCCGGTTTCCGCCCGATACATTTTGAAGCAGCGATCAATGCCAATAAACATGTATTCATGGAGAAGCCGGTGGCCACCGACCCGGCCGGTATTCAAAAAGTGTTGGCTGCAGCAGAAATCGCCAAACAGAAAAAACTGAATGTAGTGGTAGGCCTGCAACGCCACTATCAAAACAGCTACCGCGAATTATTCAAACGCAAAAACCTGATCGGTGATATCGTTTCTGCTCAGGCCTGGTGGAATAATGATGGCGTGTGGGTAAACAAACGCAAATTCAATCAAACAGAAATGGAATACCAGATGCGTAACTGGTATTATTTTAACTGGCTTTGCGGTGATCATATTACGGAACAGCATATCCATAATATTGATGTGATCAACTGGTTCAAAGGTGGCTATCCGGTGAAAGCCCAGGGTATGGGTGGACGTCAGGTACGTAAAGGCCGGGAGCATGGTGAAATCTTCGATCACCACTATGTGGAGTTCCAGTACGCTGATGGTTCTATCCTGAACAGTCAGTGCCGCCACATCCCCGGAACCATGAGCCGTGTAGATGAATTGCTGGTGGGTACCAAAGGAAAAATTCAATGCGGCGCTGCTAATATCCTTGATCCGAAAGGAACGGTGCTGTATCAGTTTGATACCAAAACAGAAAACAATCCCTATCAAACCGAGCACGACGAATTGTTCGCGGCAATTGCCAAAGGTGAATACAAATTCGCTGATGCAGAAAATGGCGCCAAAAGTACCATGACTTCTATTCTCGGTCGTATGGCCACCTATAGCGGACAAGTGATCGAGTGGGATAAAGCGATCAAGAGCGGTATCAGTCTGCAACCTGCTACCTACGATTTCAATGCCGCTCCGCCCGTACTGCCAAATGAAGATGGCTTCTATCCGGTAGCCGTTCCGGGTGTAACGAAATATGTTTTCCCGGCATAATTAGAATCTCATAAATACAAAAAAGATCATGCCTCAAAAGCATGATCTTTTTTTTGGAGCTAACCTGATTCATCGTAATATTGCGATATATGGGAGCCAGCAAAACCTCGTCTTATACCGCACAGGAAATATCAATTGCCCGAATCGCGAAAGCTTTGGCGCATCCGGCAAGGATCGCTATCCTGAACACTTTATTGAAAAAACAGACCTGTATTTGCGGAGATCTGGTGGAGGAACTGCCCCTGTCACAATCTACCGTTTCACAACATTTAAGAGAGTTAAAGGAAGCCGGTTTGATAAAAGGGACTATTGAAGGAGTGGCTGTATGTTATTGTATCAATGAAATGACCTGGGCGAAGGCTAAAACCTTATTAACAGGATTACTGAACAAGCCCATACAAACGAACCCATGTTGTGACGTAAAAAAACAGCGCCCTTAATTATAAAAACCAATATAAACGTAACAATGTCTGCAACTAATTGCGCCCCCGCCCACGAGCGAAAAAAACTCGGTTTTCTGGATCGTTATTTAACACTTTGGATATTTCTGGCCATGGCTTTGGGTGTATTAATCGGCTATTCGAACCCGGATGTTGCAGCCTTTGTAAATTCCATTTCGGATGGCACCACTAATATACCATTAGCCATTGGTTTGATCCTGATGATGTATCCGCCTTTTACGAAAGTGAGGTATAATAAATTAAAGGAGGTATTTCAGAATATAAAAGTGCTCAGCATTTCCTTAGTTCTGAATTGGGTGATTGGACCTGTTCTGATGTTTCTGCTGGCCCTTGTTTTTTTGCATGATTATCCGGAATATATGGCGGGGCTGATCCTGATTGGTTTGGCCAGATGCATTGCTATGGTAATCGTTTGGAACGAACTGGCTGATGGCAGCAGAGAATATGCCGCCGGATTGGTGGCCCTGAATAGTATTTTTCAGGTGTTGCTGTATAGTGTATATGCTTATATTTTTATTACCGTATTACCGCCGCTTTTCGGTTTAAAAGGTGTCATGGTAACCATCACCATTAGTCAAATAGCCAAAACAGTAGCCATCTACCTGGGCATACCCTTTCTGGCAGGATTTTTAACCCGACAACTACTGATAAAAATAAAAGGCGAAGCCTGGTTTCAAACCAAATTCATTCCGGCAGTATCCCCGATTACATTGATCGCCCTATTGTTTACGATTGTGCTTATGTTTAGCTTGAAAGGAAAGCTTATTGTTCAAATTCCAGTGGATGTACTCCGCATCGCTTTGCCGTTGGTGATTTATTTTGCCATCATGTTCTTTGTGAGTTTTTTGATAGGAAAAAAACTGGGAGCCGATTATTCAACAAATACCTCCATAGCGTTTACAGCGGCCGGAAATAATTTTGAACTGGCAATTGCAGTAGCAATTGGGGTTTTTGGCATCAACAGCGGGCAGGCTTTTGCAGGTGTTATTGGTCCATTGGTTGAAGTACCTGCTTTAATTTTACTGGTAAATGTGGCGTTCTGGCTAAAAAGAAGGTTATATAAGGAAGCATAATCTGCCTGCTTGAATACTATCTGCTTTTGTGCGATTCGCCATTTTTCAGGACAGAATATCCTTTCGCTTAAATATTAATATCGCTGTTCCGATGAACAAAAATATATGAAAGAGCAATATTCCGGCCGACCGGAAGATCGCTTCATAATTCACCGGATCATCAAAGAATCCTTTCCAGCCCAGCATATGTGAGGTGAAAAGAAAGGGTGCCAGCGCATTAAACAAGGGCAGGTCCATGGTGGTGAGGATCGTAGCTACAATGATCACACTCATGGTGGCAACTATCGGACCAATAGAATTTTCGGCAAAAATAGAGAGCAGAAAGGCCAATGATGCAACGGTAAGCATGGCAATAGCTGCAAAACCAAAAGCCGCTACATAACGCCATAATATATCCGCTTTACGAAGAATGACCACCTGTTCACTCTTAAAGATCAGCATATCACCGGTACCAAAAACCAGCACAGAAAAAAGCAAGGCCAGAAAAGCCATCCATACCAATAATAAAAGTGTGTAGGTGGCCGTAGCCAGGAATTTCCCCATCATCAAATGAAACCGGCTCACGGGCCGGCTGGTGATCAAACGCAGGGTGCCCATATTCGCTTCTCCTGCCGTCATATCTGCTCCTACCAATATGATCAGCAAAGGCACATGGATCAGCAATAACTGCAACACCACATAGCAAATGAGATAACCATTCATGATATTCCCATTCACATCAAAGGTTTCGTTAATGCTTTGCAACATGAATTGCACATAGGTATCTCCATCCAGATAAAGCGCCAGTTGAATCAGCAATACGATGGCACTGATGGCCGCGAAGGATATATACGTGCGGGGGCGCTTGAATATCTTGAATAACTCAATTTTTAAAATCGTCCACATGTTGGTTGGCGGTTGTAAGTGAAAGGAAATAGGATTCAAGAGAATGCTTGGGTTGAACCGACATCACACGGGCCCCCATCCCAACAAGGGCCTGGGTAAAACGGGGCACTTCTTCCCGATCGAATTGAAACGTGAGCAATCCTTTCCGTTTGTTTTTAAAATGTGTTGCCCATTCCGATCGCATCAATGCCTCCATTATCTCCGCTTCATTCAGGATTTCGGCTTCTACCAGCATCTGTTTGGGATCAAACAATTCCTGAACCGCTCCTTCCACGATCTTGCGGCCCCGGTCGATGATAAGCATACGGTCGGCGATCAATTCAATTTCACTGAGTAAGTGAGAAGATACCAGAATGGTTTTTTTATGATGACGACTCAAATGCAGGATCAGATTCCGCACATCGGCGATCCCCTGGGGATCCAAACCATTCGTAGGTTCGTCGAGAATGATCAATTGCGGATCGTGGATCAATGCCACTGCAAGGCCTAAACGCTGTTTCATCCCCTGTGAAAAAGTCTTTACCTTATCCCGGGCCCTGTCGGCCAATCCCACCTGCTCTAACTGCTTCATCAAAAGCTCTTTCGATGGTGAAACACCGCTCATCAATGCAAAAATCCGGAGGTTTTCGTAGGCGCTTAAGTATTTATACAGATCCGGCCGTTCCACCACCGCTCCTACCTGTTTTAAAATTTCATTCCGGAAACGGGTCAGGTCTTTCCCCATAAATTCGATACGTCCACTGGTAGGTTTGATCAGCGTAAGTAACATACGGATGGTGGTGGATTTCCCGGCTCCATTCTGGCCCAGAAAACCATACACTTCGCCGGGCAAAACGGAAAAGGAAAGGTCGTTGACCGCCTGAAAATCGCCATACGATTTGCAAAGACCCTGTACTCGGATGATTTCTTCCATAAATAAATATATCCTTACAAATTACGACGCAAATAGTTGTTAAATGCCTAAAGTTCAAGGCTGTTTTATAAACGCATTGACCTAAATTAATTATTTCAGGTGGCACTTGCATTTTTGGGCTTCAGCTATTACTTTTACCGCATTCCTCCATCCTTTGGCAATCCCCCTCCAATTTTCCCAGGTTTACTGATGTTATTTCATTTTATATAGTTCCCCAATACCTGTTATCAACTACTCTTTCCGATCGTATACCCTTATCAACGCACTATCCTTCCTGTGGAATGCTGACGGACTACCTCCCGTCTCACCAATTTGATCATTCTGAAACGTACAAAAAATGAGAAGCGTATTGGGTATCCTCGTAATGAGCATTTGCCTTTCCGTACCGGCAATGGCACAGGTTAGTGATAATTTCAACGCTCGCACCGATGTTGCTTTGTATCAGGTAAAACCCTTTTTACAAGGTCACTGCTGGCAGTTCCCCGATTTCGATGTTAATAAAGACAACTGGATCCCAGGTATCGAAGGCGATGGCGCCATGGTGTCTGGCTCAGGCTTAAGTTCCTATTCAGGTATTATTTCCCCCCTGCTGGATGTACCAGGTTATATCACCATCAGCTTCCGTTATAAATTCAGCAAGAGCCTGAGTACGGGTGTCCGTCGCTGGGTAAAAGTATACCTGCTCGACCAGGACAACCAGATCCAGAGCGAACTCGACAACATGGAATTTACAGGGATCAATGGCACCACTGTTTACCAGTACAACAAGAATTTCTCTCCTGTTGGCTCTGGTCCGTATAAAGTGTTCATTAAATATGAAGGAGAAGGTGGCGATGTTCGCATGGCAATTGACGAAGTTTCATTTTCCGCTTCTTTAATGTATGAAGGGGGATGCAACCAGCCTCCGGTAGCGGTTAACGATAATATCATCGGCAGCCCCAACCGCAATGCCAATGGACAAATTTGCGCGAACGATACAGAACCCGATGGCGAAAGTTTTGAATGTTATTTGATCACTGGGTCTCCTGATGGAACTGTAACCATCAACCCCGACCATAGTTTTACTTTTGTTCCCAATCCTGGTTTTACCGGTAACAGTACCAGTTTTACCTACCAGATCTGTGATAATGGCTACGCCTCGCTTTGCAGTAATATTGCAACGGTAACCATCCAATTCCCCTCGGGCGGATTTCTTCCGGTGAGTCTGATCGATTTTAAAGGTGTATACCGCGATAACGGTCTTGTAGAACTGAACTGGACCACCACATTTGAGCAAAACACGAGTAAATTCGAGGTGGAGCGAAGCTTTGATGGCATCCGCTGGGAAACTGCGGGAAGCTTGAAAGCACAGGGAGTATCAACTGTAAAAACCAACTATAGTTTCACTGATGCGGTAGGTCGCAATACGGCTCAAAAAAAGGATCTGTATTACCGATTGAAAATGGCCGACCTCGATGGCAAGACCTCCCTCAGCCGTATTCTGGTAGTGCGCGTTTACAATACGCGATCTACCAAAATGATCAGTGTATCACCAAACCCGGCGAAAAATGATATCAATGCCACCCTGCAACTGAATGAATCCTCCATGGTGGTAATGAAAATAGTTAACAGCAGCGGTGTTGAAATGTTACGCAAAACACTGAAACTCGATAAAGGAATTAATGCGGTGATGATGGATGGCAGCAGCCGTTTAACTCCAGGTCTCTACATCCTGGAAGTGATCATCAACAGCAAAGAAAGAATGATCGTTAAACTGATCAAAGAGTAGTTTTTTGTAAGGTTTATTCAGAGGTAAAAAGTAACCCCCGCCTGGACTTGCAGCGGGGGACTTTTATTTTCAGGCTCCGCCGTTGGCGGATAAATAGGTTTGTAAATTCTTCACGTATTCCTCAAAAGCGGCAATCCCTTGTGGGGTGATCTTGCAAATGGTTTGCGGATAATTGTCTTTGAATTGCTTGATCACTTCAATATAACCGGCTTCCTTTAATTTATTGATCTGAACGCTCAGGTTGCCGGCCGTTGCGTTGGTTTTTTCTTTGATAAAAGTGAACTCGGCCTCCTTCAAACCAATCAGGAGTGAAACAACGGCCAGCCGTAACTGGGAATGTAATATAGGGTCGAGTTCTTTAAACATGCTGATCCGATACGCTTTTCGACTTTTTAAATTCGTTCCATGCTAAATGACCGGGAATAATATAACCTGCCAGTACGCCTATTCCATGCAGGATCATGGCCTGCTCAAAGGTACGAACGAAAAGGCCAGCCAACGAACAGGCCCAGGTAAAACAGGCTCCTATCATAGAAGGCTTGAAATGAAGGGCCGTGCCATAAATGAGAATCCAGAATCCATACAAAGCGCTTAAAATGGCAAATCCATATACGGGACCTATCCCTCTGTTCATCGCCACGATCACTAATAACAAAGTAACCGCAAATCCAATATTGAGTTTCTGGAACAACTCGCCGGTATAGGTTTTTACGGGCGCGCTTTTCTGGAACGGAATAGAACGCCAAACGGACACCAGGGTTAACAGGATGGCACCGATACCAAAACAATTCCAAAAGAAAAACTGTGAAAACCATTCCATATGAATATTCACCACACTCAATGCAGAAGCCAGAAATAACAACCAGCCCCAGAATATCCAGCCTGCGCCGTTATCCTTTTGTTCCTGTTTCGCTGTTTGAATCATTCGTTGAATGATCTGCAAACTCTCCCGTTCACTCAGATTTTGTTGAGGCATATCAGGCGTTTAATTTTTTATGATGCCGTTGCAGCCAGAAACCGGGAATGATCCAGGCAAGGATGGATGCGGCACCTAATAATAGAATTTGAAAACCAGACGGCAGAAAAATGCTGATCAGGCTCAGGAACCAACAGTATATTCCTCCCCGCTGTAAAGGAGGCACTTTCAAAATAGCCCCCGATAAAAATGTAGGAACACCATACAAGGCGAGAAAGATCGGATATAAAACCGCAAAGACCTTTACGCCCTGTTTGCCCGATACATAAACAATGGCAAAAGCACTCAGGAATAAGGTTATCCCAAATGCCATCCATACAAAACCAACTAATTTATCTGTATAGGTTCGGGCACGATCTAAACGTCTTTTTTTATAGATATAATAGAATTGATAGATCAATACCACCCAGGTAAGCATCCATACCCGATCGAAATAAGGGCTGTGATAGAAATGATCCAAAACAAAATGAGTGATACTGCAAAAGAGTATCACCCAACCCCAGATCAGATATAAATGACCGTTTTCAGTAAAATGATTCCGCGCTTTCTGGATCATTTCCTGAATGATCTGAAAACTCTCTTTTTCATTTATAGGTTTATCGGGCATATAAGCGAATTAGTATGGACAAATATAGAGATGTCCCCCACCGTTTTGGCGAGGGACATATGCACATTATTTCAACTGCGACAGAAAATATAACACCTGATTCTTCCCCCAATTGGGATGAATTGCTGAAGCTGGTTTAAATGATTCAAACTTCTTCAACGCCTCCTCAAATAAGGTCTTTGCTTCCGTCTTACTTCCGCCATACTGCTCCGGGGTGTAGAATTTATCTTGTGCCTCGAGGATACTGGTTCTGGGATTGGAGGAATCGAGCGCTTTGGCCTTCTCCAATGCCGCCGCCGCAGCAGCCCCTTCGGTTTGATAACGATTCATCGGATCGGCCATCATGCGTAAATTGGCGATCATTTTCTTCACACAATACATTTCGGAATTTTCCTTTTCCAATTCCATGGCCTTATTCAATAAGGCTTCTGCTTTATCGGCCAATGGATCGGTTACAGCACCACCTGTACCCATCTGCCCCCCCGATAACATCAATCCCTGCATCACTGTGCTAAGGGCCGCATAGTAATAAGGGAGCCATTGTGTTTTTTCCGCCTCGGCGATACGTACAAAACTATTAGCCAGATCCTGATAACCCTGTGGGTTGCTGGTAGAATCCATAATGGCCAGGTTCGATTGCATGGCTTTTACAAAACGCTCGGATTGTGCTTGTGAACCCAGCATGATCAGTGTTAAGACAAATAAGGAGATCGCTTTTTTCATGATTCAAGTTTATGGTTGAAAATGTAATTGATTATAAGCCGTTATTGATGACTTCGTCAGATCGATCCACACCGAAGCTGATAAACGCCCCAATAAAAATGAACATCCTGGAAGGCGGCACAATGGCCTGCTTTCGGCTGCCATCAAAGGAATACTGGTAGCCATAGGTTTGACGGATATTAAAAATATTGCTCACCTGCAACACATACACATCATACATACGACGATTCTTCTTTCCAATAAAGGGCAGGTAGTTGATCGAAAAACTCACATTGTGATAATCGGGAGTGGTACCCCGGTCTTTGAATTCGTAATCAAAACCGGTATACATGATATTATAATAAGGCCGGCCACTGGCATAGTTGTAGGAACCATTTAAGTTCATCTTCCAATTCTGTACAAATTTTTTCATCACCAGAGAAGCTGTATGCTTTGCCGCAAAATTGGGCGTGATCGCTGTAGGAAAATTCAGGAAATCGCGCTTCGTATCCAGATATGAATAGGAAATCCAGTAATCGAAATTTTTGATCGTCTTCTTGTCGCGCCAGAAAAACTCGATCCCCTTTGCCTCACCAAATCCATTATTGCTGATCGCCTGATCACGACCATTCAACAAATGTGTTTTGATCAGATCATCATACTTTTTGTAAAACATTTCGGCACGGAAAGTGATCAAACCTGTGGTGCGCATGTATTGGGCGATATAATGCGTTGCTTTGGAAAATCGAAGCTGATTGGAACTCGGTAAATAGCGACGCTCTGGATTTTGATAGAAAATGCCATAGGCAATGGACGCCTGGGCCTGCTTGCTGAATTTGTAAGCCAACGATAATCGGGGGGCCAGATTGGTTCGATCCAATAAATAGGAATGCTCCATCCGCACGCCGGCTTTGGCCGCAATATTATTGGTTACATAAATATCGCTCTCTCCAAATAAAGAACTGATACGCTCTTTCACTTCCTGCGGGAATCGCTGCCCGTTAAATAAGGTATAATCGGCCTTCTCTTTACTGCCATTATATTCACCACCAAAACGAATGGAAGAGAGTCCGGTTAACCGGCGTTCCATAACCAACTTGGCGTTTACAAAATGCCCATTGCTTTTCAGTTGGAAGGTTTTAAACTCCAGCCCGTTTACAATTACAGGTACTTTCCGCGGATCTTCCATGCCGCCATTGATGGCGTCATGGTTATAGGTGTACGAAAACCCTGCCTGCATTTTCCATTTGCGCGACAGGCTTTCACGCCAGGATAGATTGTGATAGGTATTGGAATTGGTCAATCCAAACTGATCGTAATATCCCAAACTATCAAGACTGTTGGTAGCAAAACCAAGCCGGCTCTTATTAAAATAGCCATAGTATTTAACGATGCCGTTTTTGGAGGTCTTGATACGAAAATTCGCATCGGCATTGTGGTATTCGGGTGCCTGAGAATAGTCCTGCTGTTGTTTGAAAACGGCAAAAGCAGGAGCCAGATTCGTATATCCATAGCTGGTCCCCCAGGAACTTTTCTTGTTCGCCGCCAGTTGCTGGTAACCGGCATTCAATCCAATGACAGAAACCCCTACATTGGCGGAGCTCTGCTCGGGCAGGTCGATCGATTCAAGTATCAAGGCAGAGGACATTCCTTGTCCGTATAAAGCCGAATACCCACCGGTACTGAAAACAGTCCCCTTAAAAATAAACGGTGAAAAACGACTGAACTGGGCCACATTGGGCACGCTGCTGAAAAAGAAATTATTCACCAGCGTTCCATCTATAAAGGTCTTGGTTTCACCGGCCGTACCACCTCTTACAAAAAGCCCCTCGCTTTCACCAACCGTTTGTGCTCCGGGCAGGGTTTTAAGGGCCCCGGTAATATCGCCGTTGGCACTGGCGGTGGTAACCACATCAATGGGATTCAGAATGGCAGCCGCCCGTTTACGGTCGCTGGCTTCAAAACTACCCACAGATATCACTACGGCGGTGAGTTCATTCGGCTCCTCTTTCATGATCACATTAATGGTAATAGACCCACCCGCGAGATTCAGTTTCTGCTCCTGCAGTTTAAATCCAATACTGGTGAACAACAATACCTGCTCGCCCTTCTCCATAGTCCGGAAACGATAGATCCCCGAACTGTCGGAGGTACTGCCGTCATAGGAATCTTTAATGGCGATGCTCACACCCGGAATGGGCTTTCCCTTTACATCCTTTACCGTTCCGGTAACTGTAGTTTGGGAAAATGAAAAAAGACTGGATAAGGTTAAAATGATCAATGGTATCAACTTCAACATCTCGTTCAAATTTGAAACAAACATAAACTGGTTTATGTTGTAAACCAAATTTTTCGGGATGGATGGCGAAGAAGCTGATCAATAAAAAGAATTAAAGAATTGATAATTAATAATTTATAATTTAATATAGATACTGATGACCGGTAATAGAAAAGGCCCGGCTAAGAATAGCCAGGCCGTTGTTGATCGTACCCTTTAAAAAACTCTTATTTCGACTTAACGATTCGTTGCATACTGGTTTCTTCGCCGGAACTCGCTTTGACGAAGTAGGCGCCAGCCGGCAGACTGGAAATATCCAGTGTTTCGGTTTGACTGGCCGTTGCGCGGGCGCTGCGTTTCATGGTTTGTCCGCTCACGCTGTACACTTCCAGTGTTACAGGTTTTTGCTGCCAGGCATCAGGAAGTGTGATGCGGATCTCCGATACGGCCGGGTTGGGATAAACAGTGATCTGGGCTGTTTTAGCGTTATCCCCCATTCGAACCATTCTGGTTTCAGAATATTTAAAACTGCCATCCAGATCTACCATTCGCAATCTGTAATAGATAATGCCCTTGTTTACAGAAGCTACACCGGCATCGCTGTAATTGTATTTACTATCAGAGGAGGTATTCCCATTGGCAAACAGGTATACCACATCGCTGTAATCCTTTCCATTCAGGCTGCGTTCAAGAACATACAAATTAAGATTTTCTTCCTTGGAAGAAACCCAGTTCAATACAGGTTTCTTATTTACAAGAGAAGCAGTGAAAGACTTCAATGATACCGGCAAACCCAATTGTACCGGAATATTAAAGTTGAAAGATTTGAACCAGAGGGAATACATACGGTCGGCAGCGCCATTAGAACCGGTACTTTTACCACCGGTACGGATTCGGAAAACATTCTTGTTCACGTACGTGGCGGTTGCCATTACTGAAGTTGAACTGGTATCAATATTATTAAAGTTAGTAGTAGGTCCATTGAAGCGGGTACCAACTACCGACGTTACACTATTCAAAACCTCGGTTATACTTCCGTATTGCAACAGACTATTATTTTCTACGGCATAGGAATTCAGGCCATAGAAGCCAACCCATTCACTGATCTTATCGCCGTTACCATCGATATCAATGGCGGTGGTAGAAAACGAGGCCACATTCACCGGTGAGCCATTAGTAGCATTCACGAAACTCACTTCAAATTCCATCCACCATTCGGTTGTACCTGTAGGGGTGGTATTATTCCCCCAGGTTACCTGGGGCTGAAAAGCGCGGTCGAATCCGCTGGACGTAAGGTCGATACTTAGCAGTTTTACCTGAGTGTGAGAACGAGATACCAGCTTCACCATAGCATTTACATTAGAAGTTACAGTGGGGAACTTGTAAATAGCCCCATTCTGACCGGCTGTTCCGGAATACAAACTGGCATTTTTGAAAACCAGCTCCTGCGATTTGGCTTTCGGAATAAAAACAAAGAGCATAACAACCAGCGATAATACGCCGGCTTTTTCCAGCAAGCTGGAGAAGTAATTTCCTGGGTAAAGATTCTTTTTCATAAAAAGTACGTTAAAAGGTTAATGAATCTGGCTTACCGCAGAACATTGGAGTGTTACACAAAGGAAATTGGCTCGTATATAGATATAACAATGCAAACAAGGGAAGGAGATCCCAGGAAAATGGATAGGTGTTTATAGAGGAATTTGGATAGCGGTTCGTTATCGGTCACACAGAAACCATGTTCTCTCATGTGCCAACGGTGCGATCAAATCTTTAAAAGAGCCATCCCGTAGAAACGGGACGGCGTTGTTGATCGTACCCTTTAAAAAACCGGTTCGTATCATTGCAGATACAGTTATATATAACGCCGAAGCGTTGAAATCTTAGGTTTTGATACGATCTGAAAAAAGGACCCTCCCGTAGAAACGGGACGGTGTTGTTGATCGTACCCTTTAAAAAATCGGTCTGTATCCTTTCAGATAC
>CAZKSY010000029.1:39146-42098 GCA_964555605.1 uncultured Chitinophagaceae bacterium
GGACGGTGTTGTTGATCGTACCCTTTAAAAAATCGGTCTGTATCCTTTCAGATACGAATTTCTTTACTGTACTGCTGTACAGCCTTTCCAGGTGCACGATCAAAAAGTTAAAAGAACCATCCCGTAGAAACGGGACGGTGTTGTTGATCGTACCCTTTAAAATAAAGCGTTTTGCCTCTTATCAGAGCGCATTCATGTAGCGTTCTGCGATAGCATCATTTCGGGGTTTTCGATCAAAAGAAAAAAGTAACCATCCCGTAGAAACGGGATGATATTGTTGATCGTACCCTTTAAAATAAATACTTGCGCGTATGGCTACACGATAATATGGTAGAGAACAGTTGTAACAGCGGAAAGATTAGACCATTCCAATTCGTTTCAAACGAATCGGGAACAGGCCAGCCAGGACTTGTTACAGACTGTTGATCAGTAAACAGACTTAATAAGATCAGATGCTTTACGCAGATCTGGATTATTAAGGCGATTCAGGAGGAAAATGGATGGGAGGATCGGTTTAGGGTTGAACCACTTCTTTCACCATAAGAAGCAAGGATAAAACCTGTGACTATTATTTAGCCTTAACGATACGCTGCGTAGCTGAAGTGGTACCGTTAGAAGCCTTCACAATATATATACCGTTATTAAGGTCGGCTACATTGATCATTTCTGTTTGACTGCTATTCGCCCGGGCCACATGTTTTACCAATTGTCCGCCGGCGCTGTACACATCATACGTAACAGCACTGTTCTGCCACTGCGTTGGGATCGTAATGCGGATCTCACTTGTTACAGGATTCGGGTATGTGCTGATTGCCATTGTTGCTGTTTCTTCACCTACACGGATCAAGCGGATGGCTGAACGTTGGTAGCTGCCATTCTGATCTACCATCTTAAGACGGTAATAAATAACACCTTTTGCTTTGGCATTCACTGCATCGGTGAACGCATAGTATTGTTTAACAGAGCTGTTGCCATTGGCGAAAAGCATACCCACTTCTTTATAATCAACTCCGTTCACACTGCGCTCGATCACGAAATGGCTGAAAGATTTCTCCATACCGGTGATCCAGTTCAGCGACACGTTTGAAGATTGCAAACGGGCAGAAAAATCAAGTAAAGAAAGGGGCAGCATAGACTCGGCAGGAGCCTGGTAGTTGAACTGTCGGAACCAAAAAGAATACATACGATCAGCTGCACCTGTAGAACCGGTACTATGACCACCTACGCGCATTTTAAAGGAGTTGGCATTCTGATACATATTGGTCACCATTACAGCAGTTGCAGAAGTGTCAATATTTGTATAATTCGCAACGGGGCCGATAAAACGACGCCCTACAACAGTATTGATATTATTGATCAAACTGAAAAGATTTTCAGCGGCCAATACAGAATTCTGTTCCAGCAAATAACTCTTGTTATTATAAAAAGATACCCACTCATTCAATTTATCCCCATTTCCATCAATATCTAAAGCAGTGATTCGAAATGAGTCAACCACCACGGGCTTAGTAGTTCCATTCTCTACAAAACTGATTTCAAATTCCAACCACCAATCAGAAATGCCTGAGGGGGTGGTGTTATTATTATAGCTAACCTGAGGTTGAAAAGCTTTATCATGACCTTGTGCAGGCATATCAATAGTAACCAGCTTCACCAGTGCAGAGGAACGGGCATTGATCTTCACCAGACCATCAACATTTTTTCCGCCGGCTACACGCACATTCGGGAAACGATAGATCGCGCCATCTTCTCCAGCTACACCAGACTCGAGTACAGATGTACGGAAGATCAGTTCCTGGCTAGACTGCGCATTGGCAACAAAAAATGTAAGGAGGGTGAAAAGCAACAGCAGAGCGCTGCGGCGAATATCCTGTACAGATACAGGTATAGTAATAGCTTGTGGGCACAGGTACGTGTTCATTGTGATCATTTTTAAAGGGACAGATACGGTACATGGCGGCCCATAGGAAGAAATGGAAACAGTATGTTTCTTCGAAGGAATTGGAAGAGGAAGATTGGATGGGAAGAATTTCGAGGGAGATTGGATACAGTCGGGTGACTGTTGTGAGTGTAAAGATTGCACCGATTTTTTATAAATGCAAGTGCTTAGGCAAAAAAACTTATTGATATTTTTTGATACAAACAGAAATGGTTCAAAATCAATAAAAAAGGAGGTGACAAGTATTGCCACCTCCTCACCTTAACCCTATAATAAAACCTATCTTAAATAAATTCTTGCGTTTGGCAGGGATTAATATTTACTCATGCGCAATTGTTCAAAATTGCCATCTTTCAATTCAACCTTCAGGAAATACACTCCCTTTTTCAGTTCACTGATATCGAAGAAAGGCAGGTATTCTTTCCAACGTTTTACCACAATACCGCTTTCATTGATCATGAGGATCTCTTTGATATCTCTGGCATTCACGTTATTAAGATAAAAACGTACACTGGCAGGCACCGGATACACAGCGATCTTAGAGCTGCCTTTATCGGCATAAACGGTCTTAATTGCTGAGTAGCTGTACTTTCCATCAATATCAACCTGGCGGATGCGATACAATACCTGTTGCGCAATATATTCTTTATCACTCACCATATAATTATGAGTGCCGGGTGTACTTAAAGCGGGAATCTTACCGGGGATCACGGTCCAGTTGGTGCCGTTGATACTTCTTTCTACTTCAAAATAACTCACATTCAACTCCTGACTGGTGCTCCATTCAACTTTAATCTGTTGGCCCTGACGCAATGCATTTACATATAACCAGGTTAATGGTAAGCTGGCAGCAAAATTCACCTGGGTGGTATTTCCGGAAGTTGTTCCATTTACCGCAAAGCCTATAGTAGTACTTCCAACAGAGGCGGCACTGGTTAAAATGACT
This sequence comes from uncultured Chitinophagaceae bacterium, assembly GCA_964555605.1. Classification (GTDB taxonomy): domain Bacteria; phylum Bacteroidota; class Bacteroidia; order Chitinophagales; family Chitinophagaceae; genus Endoryza. Next base: position 42,032 of record CAZKSY010000029.1, read on the forward strand.
GTATAGGTGCCATTGTTATTATCAATTACCGTTCCCAGTACTCCATTGGTGGTAGTTACAGTAACTA
>CAZKSY010000030.1:0-19083 GCA_964555605.1 uncultured Chitinophagaceae bacterium
AAATTAAAGATGAAAGCAATTATTGTTTTATCCCTTTCTATAATAGCTGTTTCATGCAACAATAATCGAATGAGTCCAGAACCTCCTTCCTCAATAAATAAAGATTCGCTACAAAAAGTAGCCGGGCTGGTAATTTCGAAAACATTTGATACACTAAAATCGACACTGGCAAAAACAATAGCCGATTCTGGTTTGGTTAAAGCTATAGAAACATGTCAATTGAATGCATCTGTCATAGAGCGTACTTATGCCGGAGACGGCATTACGCTAAAACGCGTGTCTGCAAAATTCAGAAATGAAAAAAATGCTCCCGATGCAACGGAAATGGAATGGCTCAACTCCTTTGCCGACAATAATTCGGATCTACAGCAAGCTAAAACATATATAGATCATTCCAGGAAGGAGTTCCACTTTTATAAACCAATAATCATCGCACCCCTCTGCTTGTCCTGTCATGGTACTCCTGATCAGGATATTACTGCGGAGGTACTCAAGAAGCTGCAGTTGCTTTATCCAAAAGATTTGGCCACCGGATATAAAAAAGATGAACTACGTGGCATGTGGCACCTTACTATTCGTTATTAGCTTTAATCTATCGGAATTCGTACCCAACACCGGTCAATTGCGTCAGCAAGGTTTGCTCAGCATCGGTTGCCACACATCTTCCTTCAATTACCGGAGCAACAGGAGAATGTTTCTCCAGATAAGCAATCATTACCTGATGCAAGGTGTATGTCAACTGTTTAGGGTCTTTCACATTTTCCATCCTACATAATGTGGTTTCAGGATCTCCTTCGCGTTCGCAGGCAATTATAGAATAATTTTTGTCTAACTGTAACGGCTGACCTCCGACAAGTATCGACTGAAGACGTTTACCCAATTCATTTCCGATGGTAAATTTTATTTCCATTCCTTTAAATCGAACCACCCATCCGCCAAATCGCTTTGCCGGGTCTTTTGCAAAAGCATTTTGCAATTCTTTTTCCATCCAGTCCCAAATTTGCTTACCGGTTGCCAGTCCGGTTTTCACAGTACTATCCACTGGTAACATATTCCATAACTGATCCATCGTGATGGCTGCTTTCCCTGTTTGGGTATCCGGTATAAGGGGTGGGCAAAAGCGAAATCCATTACTAAGTGCTATATCCGGCTTGAATTTCCAATGCAGGGCGTCTGTAATTAAATTATCGATTGGTGTTTCTAAAACATAATAACGCAAGAGTGGAGTAGTAGAATATCCAATTACTTTATTCAACTCTTTGGCATATGGCGCACGCACCTTTTTTACCAACCGCTTCATCTCTTTATCTTCGCGATACTTATCCGGATCCACATCCAGCAAAGCATAATTTTGTTCTTTAATTTTTCCTTCTTCAACGATGATATCCATTTTAGCAATAAAAGAACCGAAAGCGCCTGGCTCCGTCACTTTTGCATAACGTCCATCTATAGGCGTACGAACACGCTCATGTGTATCGGCCCCAAGAATATAGTCAGCACCGCGTACTTCAGGTCTATTCGCCAAACCTACTTGCTGCGCCAGTCCCATATGCGTTAACAGAAAAACCATATCACATTTTTCCTGCTCTTTTAAAATTCGAATATACTTCTCCACCGATGTTTCCGGGCCTTCGAACCGAATTCCTACACTATAGGCGGGCGACTGTCTTTTAGGCGTGAGCGGATCGTTATAGCCAATAAAGCCAATACGCAAGCCACCAACATTTTTTATATAATACGGCGCAAAGATCAATTCGCCGCTCTTCTCATCATTGGTTTGATGATACATATTGGCACAAACCTTCGCTCCGGTATAACTGTTCATATCCTTGATCATCATATTCTTTCCATATACCACCTCCCAATTGCCAGGCAACATGATGTCGTAACCAATATTATTCATTAAAGGAACAATGGCCTGCCCCTTACTCATTGATGCAACCCCACTACCCTGAAAACAATCTCCTCCATCGATCACCAGTGTATTCTCCGGATTTTGTCGTCGCAACTCATTGATCATCGTTTTAAGGGTAGCAAACCCTCCCCTCTTTTTATACACCGGCCTTCCTTGTTCCAGAAAGAATTCATCGTGCGTTAATAATTGACCATGAATATCGGCTGTATGTAATAGGGTAATCCGTTGTACTGATTCCCTTTTTATCAATGGATTCTTTTGAAGATCATTTGCCCTTAATAAAGAATCGGTAGATATTAAAGCGGAAGCCGATACGGGTTGGGGGAAGAAAGAAGCGCCCAGACCAATTCCCAATCCCAGTTTTCCGGCAGTCCTGATAAATTCTCTCCGGCTCTTATCTGCATTTTCCAAATGTTCGTTCTGTTCCTTTTCAGAAATCTTTTGGTATTCACATTGTGAACAACTGCATGAAGCGAAGTGATTCAATGACATAGCAAATCGTTTGTTGAGTGGAGATTGAATTTAGCATTATTATCAATACCCTTAATGATATTAATCACCTTAAAATTTTGAAATTCGACTTTAATTGCAAAACATCTAGATCTTTCTCCTCTAATTTTTGCTACCTAAATCGTAATTCATGGAAACAATTGAAGTAATCGAAGTTTGTCCAACTAAAACACAGGCCTGGATTAAAAAAGGCGCATTACTGGTAGATGTAAGGGAAAGAAATGAAGTAGAAAAGCTGCAATTCCATGCGCCAGAATGGGTTAATATCCCAATAAGCGAGTTTGAAGTTCGATATAATGAATTGCCCTACGACAGAGACATTGTATTGGTTTGTCATAACGGCACACGAAGTTTACGTGCTGCCGGATATTTAATTTATAATGGTTATGATCCGTTAAAGGTGGTGAATATGAAACATGGAATGATCCGCTGGGTTCAGCGTGGTTTTCCTACATTGGGAGACACCAGTGGTATTGATTTACAGGGTGCTCATTCCGGCTGCTGTAGCGGGAAGCATCACCACCACAACGAAGGAGGGGAAGCCTGTTGCAATCATTGAGCTCCCGATAATAATTTCGTAAATTCTTCTGAATCGTAGTTATGCATACCATCTATTCTACGTAACAATTTACCCTTTTCATCAAAAATGAAAGTGGCAGGTATGGATTGCACTTCGAGTAGTGATGGCAGTTGGCCTCCCGGAAAATAGATCGGCAGATTCAATGAATTTGATTTCATAAAATCGGTTGCGTCTTCCATTCCCTCATCCAGAGATAGCATTACAAATGCTACTTTATCCTTATCCACTTTTCCATATAAAGATTGAATGGAAGGCATTTCCCGACGGCAGGGCGGGCACCAACTGGCCCAGATATTTATAAACACTTTTTTACCGGCAAGGGTACTTATATTAATCAGGTCTCCTTTTTCATTTTTAAGCTGAAATGCAGGCAGGTCTGCTGGGGCAGTAACGGTTACAGCCTGATCGGACTGCATAGATTCCGAAGTTGATTCATTTTTACAGGAAGCCAAAAACACGAATAGGGAGAGGGCAAATAGCAGGCGCATCGGTAAATATTTACGACAAAGTTTAAAAAAAGGGGGAGATAATATTGTGCGGATTGTCACATTTACGGATATCTTCTGAGGTTTTAACGTGGCAGCAACAGTTTTTACACGAGGAGATGCCATCTCCTGGTTGTACAACCCCATTTTCCACCCTCCAATTTCCAAAAATCACGCGGAGATGCCATCTCCCGGTTGTATCACACCAACCCCCTCCACTCCGCCGCATACTTCCTCCTATACCTCTCTTCCTCCTCTAATTGTATCAAGGTTTCGGCTAACTCCCGCACTCCTTCCTTGCTTCCATGATCAAATATCTTGCGCAGCAATACTATAATATCATACCGGATCAAACGGCCATTCTTCTCCCCCAAACAAGAATGATAACGCTCCGCCAGCAGCCCCAACACCCGATGCTCCATTTCATCTCCCACTACCGCTATCTTCCATAAACTCTGCAATACATGCCGCGCTGTAACAAACCTATCATCATGTGTAACCGAATAAATCGCCGAAAGATCCCCAATCATCCTTCCCTCCTCATCACTCTTTGCCAATTGCGCCAGCAACTGTCCGCCTATCGCGCGTAAATGATTGTCGCGGTCGGTTAAAAAACTTAATAGCAAATCCCAGATATCATATGCCCATTCCACCTTTTGCTTCGCCATCTCCTGCAAGCGCAAAAACGCCTCCTGCTGCAAATCCTTTTTACCGGATCGCAGATCCTCCATCAACAAAGCAACGATGTCGGTCATATAAAAACATTTAGTACACCTGCGCACGAACCGCCTCTACCTCCGCTACCGTCAACGGCATCTTATTACCCAATAAACGATAGCCCTCCGCAGTGATCAAATAATCCTCCTCGATCCGTATGCCCCCAAAATCGCGATACGCCTCCAGGGCCCCATAATTAATATACTCCATGAACTTTCCTTCCGAACGCCACAGATCCATTAAATGCGGGATCATGTAAATACCTGGCTCCACCGTTAATGTAAACCCAGGCTCCAGAGCCCGCCCCAATCGGAGCGACTTCATTCCAAACTGCTTACTCTTCTGTATCGTTTCATCATACCCTACATGGAGCTCTCCCAAATCTTCCATATCATGCACGTCCAGGCCGATCATATGCCCTAAACCACATTGAAAAAACATCGCATGCGCTCCGGCTTCCACCGCCTCCTCTGCATTTCCCTTCATCACCCCTAAACCCGTCAAACCCTCAACGATCTTTCGCGCCGCCATTTTATAAACATCCCGGAACAATACCCCGGGCTTTAACATGGAAACCGCTGTAAGATGCGCATTCAATACGATCTCGTACAACTCGCGCTGTTTTGTACTGAACCGCTTGCCCACAGGATAAGTACTCGTTAGGTCGCCCGCATACTGCATCGTATTACTCGCACCGGCATCACATAATAATAATTGTCCTTCCTCCAGGGTATTGCCCGCATAAACATTATGCAGGGTTTCTCCATGTATGGTAACGATCGGACTGAATGAAGGCGCCCCATCATGCGCCAGGGCCACTTCCTTCACTTTTGCCACGATCTCATATTCCTTCATCCCGGCACGCGCATACTGCATGGCCGCCAGATGCATTTTACCGGAGATCACCGTTGCTTCATGCATCTCAACAATCTCACAGTCTTGCTTATACGCCCGCTGACTGATCACAGATTTGATAAGTGGCAAGGAGGCACCGGCATTAACGGCTCCTACCGGAATGGACAACCACTCCGACACTTTAATTCGATTTTCGCCGCGGTATGGTGGTAAATAATGTATGGTTTGCCCCTTCTGCTGCGCCGCTTTCAGATGGTCTGCCATCGCTTTCGCCGGAGCCGTTTTGGCAACGCCTACGGCTGCCGCCATTTCCACCACAGAAGGCAGGGGCCCCGTCCACACGATATCATCAATGGTCAACTCGTCTCCAAACAGAATCTCTTCTCCACTATCTGCATCAATTATGGCTGCCAAGCCAGCCGTATTCAATCCGAAATAATACAGAAAGCTGCTATCCTGCCGAAACGGATACCAATTGTCTTTGTAATTCATGCCGGCTTCCTCATTACCCAGTAACAGGATCAATCCGGAACCAACTTTTTTCTTTAAACTATTACGGCGACTTACATAAACAGCTTCTTCAAACAAACGGAATTGCATAACAAATGATTAATGAGTTCAATTACCAACGAGAAAAAAACGATCGGTTAAAAGATCGGTTTAGTTCCTGAATTTGAATTCAAATTTACCATTTGTTATATTGATAACCGCTCCCTGTTTGTCATATACTTTGCCAAAGAACCGGCCGCGGGTGATCAGTGTGCTGTGTATATACTGATCCAGAATAAACGTCATTTCCGTGCTGTTTCGGGAAATAAACATATCAGATGCTGTGGCATTATCATAGTATTCCAGGGTGGCCCGCTGCGATACTACATTATACAGGTCGCTCTTTAAAGCAATATTGGGCAGAAAAACAGTCATGATCAAACCGGTATCCAGTGAACAGGCAGAGGGTCCGAAAAAAGTGAATCCGGTTCGCTCCGGGCTGGCTACGCCGTCGGTTACATTGCCGCAGAAGAAATTGGTGTCTACCCAAAAACTCCAGCGACCGTATTCAAATTTATCGCGGCCCTTACAATCGGCACAATAAGCATAGGCCGGAATGACGGGCTGCGGCGGCTCCGGATTGATCACCGGCGGCGGCAGCGGGCCTCCTTCGTAACTATAATCCTTCATACATCCCATGCCAATGCTAACCAGCAGGAATAGCGGCAAAAGGAATCTGAAAAATATTGACCGGAAGCGTAACATGTGCTGTTTAACAGTCGGAAGGAACCGCTGTTTAAATTATTTTATATTTTCTATACGGGGGTAACCGGCTTGCTGTTGCCACCCATCGCCCTCAGTTTTTTTTCCAGTCCCAAACCATCACCACCCAATCCCCAAAATGATCTTCGATCTTTTTTATGGTTTGAAAACCAATCCGCTCATGCACCCGCACCGAACGGGTATTGGCTGTGGCCACGGTTAATACCATCATGTCGTAGCTGGTAGAGAATAGGCGACGGTGCTCATTATACATCAACTCTACCACGCCCTTCCCCCTGAATTCTTTTGCCACACAGAGCTGGCCCATAATATAGACGCGTTGCGAAAGCAAGGGTTTTCCTTCGTATTCTATCCCTTCGATCTTTTTCAATAAGAGGGCGAGCTCGGGATGTACGGCTGCCGATTCCAACGGAGCCGTCAATGCGTATCCCGCTAACAGGTCCCCTTCTTTACAAATTACACTCGGGGCATACTGATGCATTTGCTGCAATAGATCCACATCGTAGAACCAGGATACAAACCCCTGTTCCCGACCTTCTGCGGTGGTAATATTCTTTTTATTATTGAGCGCATTCAATGCGCTGATCTTTTGCAGATCTTCCAATTGTTGAACGGCTGCTGTTATCATGCTGTTTACATTTTAAAAGTTCCCCGGGAGTTGAATTCAGCTTGAAAACGGGGGCGCTTCCCACCCAAATCTATACTACTTAAAACGAATAACTAACGCGGTTTTCACTAAATTCATCGTACAAAACAAACTGCCATGCAACGATTGCTGACGATTGGCTTTGCCATTGCCCTTTTTTCCTGCGGAACAACGCCTGCCAGGGAAGAAAAAAAAGCAGCGGTACCACGCGCCGTACTCATACCCAGCGAAAAATTCTATTTCAATTCCTTTGTAGACTGTAATATGGCCGAGGCCTGGATCGGTGATACCTTCCGGATCTTTCCCGGAAAGTATGGCGAAGATCCTGTATGGGGGTATTCCAATGAACTGGAATTTGCCGATGGAAGAAATGCCGACGAGGCATTCCTGCGCAAAATGGAAGAATTCACCGATCCCCAAATGCCGCCCAATGTTCCCCCGGGGAAAGAGGGCCTTCATGGTGCTGTTTGGTTCGAAACCGTTTACCAGGATCCCAAAGATGCCAGTGGGCGTACCCTCTACGCAGTGTATCACAATGAGAATTATCCCGAAACATTACCGTACGATTCCCTTACCGGAAGAGGCTATATCAATTATCGCTGGCCCCAGGGGCTTACCGGTGAAAAATCGCCTGCAGCCGTTTGCCGGATCGGTATCATGAAATCGGTAAATGGCGGACATAGCTGGGAAAATAAAGGCATCGTTATCGAAGACCTGCAACCACGCATGATCCTGAAGCCCTTCAATACCTCTAATACTTTTGCCGGTGGCGTGGGCGATCCTTCAGCCATTGCCAGTGGCGATTATCTCTATATTTTTTATGGAGAATATGGATACCCCGATGTTTATGATTCTACCAAATACAACCCCGATGTGGAAGCCTCCGGTCAGTGTATCAGTATTGCACGCATTAAGCTGAGCGACCTCGATGCACCTGCCGGTAAACTGAAACGCTGGGACGGAAAAGCTTTCAACGCCCCCTGGGATGGTATTGGAAAACCCGTTGCCTCATTACAGATCCCGAAATCTGAAGGCGGCGGTGCCGCATCCTCCCCCACAGGTGGCTTTCATTGGGGCCCTTCGGTGAGTTGGAACAGCTACCTCAATCAGTGGGTGATGCTGATGGGGCATGTTACCGGGCCCTCCTGGAAAGGCAGTAAAATATTCATCTCTTTCAACCCGAATCCAGATCTTACGGAAGGCGATAATGCCCAGCAATGGAGCAAGCCGCAGTTACTGCTCGACAAACCCGGGCATATCATCTGGTACCCTTCACTGCAACCGATGAATACCGAGGAAGATATTAAAAACAAAGCCACTTGCTTGAAACTCGGTCAAAACGCCCGGTTGTTCTTCAAGGATATGTATAAAGACAGCAGTAATTATATATCAGAATATAAGATCCGCTTTGAAAAAGAATAGATTGATTCAAACAAAATCCCTTTTGCCGCATTATTTATTTTTTTAATAGATTCACCTCTTTATTCTGAAGTAGCAATATGGCAGCACTACCCCTTGAACGATTTCTGCATTGGGAACAGCAGCAACCCGATCGGGTCTTTTTAAGACAACCTATTAACGGGGTTTGGAAAACCCTTACCTGGGCTGAAGCGGGCGCTCAGAGCCGGCGACTGGCAGCAGGTTTGCTGGAAAAAGGTATCCAACCCGGCGATCACGTGGCCTTACTTTCAAAAAACTGTGCGCAATGGATCCTGACCGATCTGGCCATCATGATGGCAGGAGCCGTTTCCATTCCCCTTTACCCCACGCTCACTGCCGCCTCTATCAACACGATTCTGGTACACAGCGATGCCAGGGCAGTTATTGTAGGTAAATTGGATAATTTCAAAGACCAACGCAGTGGCATACCCGATAATGTATGGCAGATCGGTATGGAAACCTATGATACGGCCACCGGCACCAGTTGGGAATCGATCGTGGAAAACCATGCCCCGCTCAATAATCTGCACCCATGGAAGCAGGACGAAATTTTTACCATCATCTACACCTCGGGAACCACCGGTAATGCCAAAGGGGTGATGCATAAAACCAGTGCCTTTGGTATCGTACTGGAGAAAGTAACGGCTTTACTGAAAATACCCGCTAAGCCCATTATGTTCTCTTATCTGCCGCTCAGTCATGTGGCCGAACGAATGGCCGTAGAAATGAATGTACTGTATAACGGTGGAACCATTTCCTTTGCTGAATCACTCGATACCTTTCAGGCCAATCTGGAATCGGTGCAACCCGATGCCTTCTTTGCCGTACCACGCATCTGGGCTAAGTTTCGTGAAGGCATATTGAAGAAATTGCCCCAACAAAAACTGAACACCCTCCTGAAGATCCCCATCGTGAAGCAACTCGTAAAGAAAAGCATCCGCAAAAAACTGGGACTGGGCAATGCCTGCATTATACTCAGTGCGGCGGCACCGATTTCGGTAGAGTTGCTGGAGTGGTTTGATAAACTGGGTATTCGTATTCTGCAGGTGTATGGCATGTCGGAAGATTCTGTTTACGGGCATTTCAACACACACGATCAAAATAAATTCGGCTCCGTAGGAAAACCATTGGAAGGATTACAGGTTAAATTTTCTGATCAGGGCGAGATATTGGTGAAAAGCCCCGGCAATTTTGTGGGTTATTATAAAGAAGAAGCCTTAAGCAAAGAAAGCTTTGATGAGGAGCAATACCTGCGCACCGGTGATAAAGCCGAATATGATGCCGAAGGCTTTCTATTCATTACCGGTAGGGTAAAAGATCAGTTCAAAACAGATAAAGGCAAATATGTTTCACCCGCCCCCATTGAATTAAGACTGCATTCCAGCAAACTGATCGAGCAGGTTTGTGTAGTGGGCATGGGTATACCGCAACCTATTGCCCTGCTGACCCTGTCGGAAGAAGGAAAGAAAAGAACTGACGAAGAAGTAAATGCCGAATTGACTTCTTTGCTGAATGAGGTTAATCCTTCCCTGGAACATTTTGAGCGATTGGAAAAGATGGTGATCCTGAAAAATGACTGGACGGTAGAGAATGGTTTAATGACACCCACGCTTAAAGTAAAACGAAACGAACTCGAAAAGATCTATCTGCCGCATTATCCCGAATGGTATCACCGGAAGGGCAAGGTAGTGCGGGAATGATCATTTTTTTAATTGCGTCAGCACTTTATAAAACTTCTCCAGCTCCGTGCGTTCCAGCGGAGAAAGCTGTTCATTATTATCATATTTATTGCGGAAGAACAATACCCGTTTGTGTTCCGGGAATTTGCCCAGAATGATATCGATCATCTGACCGGCCATTTCGTCCTTTTCAAATAATGGTTTGGGTGGTGGCGGAGTCGATTTAAAGCGGGTGGGTTTTTTTAAGATGATTGCTTCCAGTGTAGCCAGCTTACCGGGCGCCAGACCTTTAATTTTTTTGGACTTGGCCAGCAAGCCCTCTAATTGCTTTTTACTTAAGCCGCCTCTTTCCTGGTATTGCTGAAGAATGCTGGGCAGGAACTTATTCTTCGGATAGGCCTGCACCGCTTCATTGAGTATATCCAGGATCACATCTACATCAGGTTTCTTCTTATGCTGCATTATAATGATATAATGGACTCAAGGTAATCAATAAATAGCTTCCGGTGCAAGGCTCTACAACCCCCATGCGGCTTCCGTTCATGTAAATAATAGAAGGGGGTCGTTTTCCTGTAAAAATTGGTAGTATCTTTCTGTAAACCTTCTGCTATGATCACAGCGTCATTATCACCCGGGAATTACCGTATCCGATCCATTGATACGCTCCGCGGATTGATCATGCTGATCATGGCCCTGGATCATGTACGCGATTTTTTTTCGAACACAGCGCTTACGGTCGATCCAACCAATGTAACCGCCACCACTGTTCCGCTTTTCTTTACGCGGTGGATCACGCATTTTTGTGCCCCGGTATTTGTTTTCCTTTCCGGCATATCGGCTTATTTGAGCGGACAAAAAAGAACCCCGTCAGATTTCAGTCTGTTTTTGATCAAAAGAGGTTTCTGGCTGATCCTGTTAGAAATCACTGTGGTAACCTTCGGATTAACCTTCAATCCGCTTTTCTCCCTGATCATTTTACAGGTGATCTGGGCCATTGGCTGGAGCATGGTTTTGCTGGGGTTATTATTACGGATCGGTTATAAATGGATCGCTCTGATCGGGGCCGTCCTGTTCTTCGGTCATAATGCCCTTAACTACATCAACTTCCCGCCTGAAAGCGGTTGGACCATAGCGTTGAATTTCCTGATCCGTTCTACCACAAATGTGTATCCCATTACGGAAGGGCATTTTGTACTGTTATCCTATACGATTCTTCCCTTTACCGGAATCATGTTCCTGGGCTATGCGATCGGCAAATGGTTCGAAGCGGGTCATGCTGTTATAGATAGAAAGAAAAAACTATTATTCGGAGGGGTGGCACTGGTGCTGCTTTTCCTTACGCTTCGACTGATCAATAAATATGGAGATCTCAATCCCTGGTCGGAGCAACCGGAAATGGTTTTTACCTTATTGAGTTTTCTGAATGTGAGTAAATATCCTCCATCATTGATTTTTTGCAGTATGACCATTGGCCCGGCCATGATATTATTATCGTTTTGGGAAGATTGGGACAATCGTTTAAGCCGGTTTTTCACCGTTTACGGGAAAGTACCATTCTTCTATTACCTGTTGCATTTCTATTTTATACATGTATTATGTGCCCTGTTATTTTTTGCCACAGGGCATGGCAGCAATGAAATAGCAAATCCTGCTTCGCCTTTTTTGTTCCGTCCGCCCGATTTTGGTTTTTCATTACCCGTGGTATACCTGCTCTGGCTTTTTGTTATTGGCGTGATGTACTTCCCTTGCAAATGGTATGGTAGATATAAGCAAACACATACATATTGGTGGTTGCATTATCTGTGATTTAAAAACCTTTTATCCAACAGTTTAAAACAAAGAAGATGAACAAACTTATTCGTGCGTTGATTGCCGGTTATGGAGCCAAAAAATTAGGAGGAGGATGTTTGAGTACGGTGCTGATCTTTCTGGTTATTTACTGGGCTCTGGGGCATTGCTAATGGGAAGAAAATATACAGGAGCAGATAAAATTTTTCTGGTTCGGTTTATTTTCACACTTTTACACCACAATTCTATCGAATATGATTTTCTAATTGCTGTTTGCAGCCGGGAGCCTGGTCAAAACGACCCTAATTACGCTCATTTTTGCGCACTCATTTCCATACGGCTACAAACCTTATAAGGCTCCCTATTCCGAATACCATTTCATTTCATCGCCTTACTGTGTGACATGCGCAGATATGGGCAGTAACCGTTATTACATGACGACACAACAACGTACAGGTTTATTCCGATACTGGAGTATTATTAAAGAATCGTTTAAAGGAGAACAACACGATTATACCAGTGGCTCCATACGTAAGGCCATCGTGCTGCTGGCCATTCCCATGATCCTTGAACTATGTTTAGAAAGTGTATTTGCAGTAGTAGATATGTATTTTGTGGGACATCTGCCAAACAGTAAAGTGGCCGTAAGTACCGTAGGACTTACTGAATCGGTTATATCCATCGTATTCTCGATTGCAATCGGATTAAGTACCGCAGCCACGGCCATGGTAGCCCGAAGAATCGGAGAAAAGGATCCCGAAGCAGCCAATCATGCGGCTGTGCAATCTATTATACTTTCATTAGTTGCTACGCTGCTGATCAGCATTCCCGGATTTATTTTCGCAGAAGACATATTGCGCCTCATGGGGGCGCAGCCCGAAGTAATCAAAGAAGGCAGTACATATACCCGCATCATGCTGGGCGGAAGTGTGGTGATCATTCTGTTATTCCTGATCAATGGCATTTTCAGAGGTGCCGGTGATGCTGCCATGGCCATGCGCAGTTTGTGGCTGGCGAGTATTATTAATATCATTCTATGTCCCTTATTCATATATGGCATTGGTCCCTGGGACGGCTGGGGATTAGTGGGCGCCGCCATTGCTACGACCATTGGGAGGGGCATCGGTGTAGCATATCAATGCTATCATTTGTTTAAAGGAGATGGAGTGATCCACCTGCGCAAGCGGCATTTGCACCTGGACCTCTCCCTGCTCAAAAACATGGCGGGCATTGCGTCGCCAGCCACCCTGCAATTTCTGATCAGTTCCGGATCCTGGATCGTACTGACCTATATTGTTTCTTCTACGGGAGGAACAGAAGCTTCTGCAGGGTATCAGGTAGCCATTCGTAATGTGGTCTTTTTTATCCTTCCTGCCTGGGGGTTGAGCAATGCGGCCGCTACATTGGTAGGACAGAACCTGGGGGCGGGCAAGCCCGACAGAGCCATGAAGAGTGTGATGCTAACGGCCCGTTACAATGCGGTATTCATGGCATTGGTGATGTTCCTCTTTCTTTTCTTTGCCCGACCCATTGCCAATCTTTTTACGAATGATATGGCCGTTCAGGTAATTGCCGCACAGGCCCTGCGCATCATCGGACTCGGATATGTTTGCTATGGTATCGGCATGGTTATGATACAGGCGCTCAATGGTTCCGGAGATACCAAAACACCCACCTGGATCAATTTCGTTTGCTTCTGGTTGTTTCAAATTCCTCTGGCCTTTATCCTCGCCAAACCCTTCGGCCTCGGCCCCGTAGGGTCTTTTATTGCCATTCCCGCTGCTGAATCCCTGATCGCATTGGTGGCGTGGTGGTATTTCAGGAAGGGAAAGTGGAAGCGTGTAGTGATATGAAAAAGTAATAAGAAATAAGTAATAAATAATAAGAAAGGAGCCGGTTGAAGATTGCAGAGGCTCACCAATTATTTCTTATTCCTTATTTCTTATTTATAAATTTACTTAATGAACCACATCCCCTCCAACACCATCCGCCAAATTCTGTTCCTGCTCCTGATACTATTATTAGGTGTAGTACTGTTTTACCAGTTGCAGAATTTTATTCCGGCATTGCTCGGTGCCTATACCTTATATGTGATCATGCGGAAGTGGATGTATAACCTGGAGGTAAAACGCAAATGGAAGGCCGGATGGGCGGCGGCGCTGTTAATGTTCGTGTCATTCATTGTAATATTGTTCCCGATATTTTTATTGATCAATATGATGACAGCCAAGATTGCATTTGCCGTGCAACATAGTTCCGATGTGCTCTCGGCTATTGAAAAATATATCAATCAGTACGAAACGCGTTATGGCATTGAAGTACTCACCGAAGAAAATGTAAAATCACTGGCCGGCTGGTCGGCCAATACATTACCAAAAGTATTGGGCGCTACCTTCAGTTCCCTGACCACCATTGTAGTGATGTATTTTCTACTCTTCTTCATGCTTACCAGCATGCGCTCCATGGAATCGATTTTTTATGAGATCGTACCATTAAAAGATGAGAACATCATCTTATTACGGACAGAGTTGAATAGCCTGGTTTATTCGAATGCATTGGGAATACCGCTGATCGCTTTATTACAAGGTGTGGTGGGATTGATCGGCTATCTCATTTTCGGGGTGAAAGAACCCATGTTCTGGTTTGTGGTTACCTGTATAACGGCCATGCTGCCGATCGTAGGGGCGGCACTGGCTTATGTACCATTGGGGCTCTTGCTATTTGCAGAAGGTGATACCACCAAAGGATTATTATTATTAGCATATGGATTTGGTATTATCGGTACGGTAGATAACTTCTTCCGCTTCTGGTTACAAAAGAAAATAGGCGATGTTCATCCATTGATTACCGTATTCGGTGTGATCGTAGGATTAAATCTGTTTGGATTTATAGGACTCATATTCGGCCCCATACTTATTTCCTTATTTATATTACTGATCCGCATTTATGCTAACGAATTCAGAATGAAGACTTCCACTTAGTCATAACGATTCGAAGCACTACAAATCGGAAATCTACTAAGCAGAACTACTCATTCTTCTTTATTTGATCTATATTAAACAATAAAAAATAGGGCTATAATTCACTTGCATACATAAATTTTCAATAATATTTTCGATGCCTGTCCGTTTAAAGATTGTACAGCGCCTCACAGAAAAACCCTATTGAAAATGCGCCCTTTAAAATCCGTATCCAAAGGAAGCTTACTATGCTTTCTACTCACCGCCCCCGTGCTTATGTCTGGCACCAAGTCCAGTAGCATAGCGACGATGAATCTGCCCAAAGCAGTAGTTGTTCCCGTTACGGAAACAGCCAAATCAACAAAGGAAATTATTCTGGATGAAGCCGTATCGCTTTATGAAGCGATGAATTTGCAGCGCGCCGGTCTCAATAAAAAAGCATTTGAACTGGCCTGGCAAGGGTATAAACAATTGGTACAAAAAGGACGCATCAGAAAAACAGATGTATTATCTATATGCGACTTTAGTCAGTCTTCCCGCCGTAAACGCCTCTATATTATTGATGTGGAAGAACAGAAAATACTGATCCAGACTTTTGTAGCGCACGGAAGAAACAGTGGTGGTGAATATGCCCGCAAATTCAGTAACAAACCGGAATCACATATGAGTAGTCTGGGTTTTTACAGAACCAATTCTACCTATGTAGGCGGACACGGACTGGCACTTACCATTGACGGACTCGAAAGAGGCATTAATGATAAAGCCGATGAAAGAAGGATCGTGATACATGGCTCAGATTATGTAGGATCGAACTTTATTAAGATGAACAAGTTCAATGGCAGAAGCTTTGGATGTCCTGCGGTACCAGCCAAAGACACGAAGAAAGTGATCAATACGATTAAGAATGGAAGTTGCCTCTTTATATATCACCCAACGAAGAATTATTTGACAAAATCGACGATATTAAACGACTAGGTTGGACGTTTACTTCAGATGGTTTGAAGGCGAAAAAGCTCATATTGGTTCGTACCCTATGTGGGCTTTTCTTTTTCCCCTAACTGTAACAGAGCATCTGCATCAGATCCACCAGGCTACCAGCATGCCCAAGGCACCGACTACATATCCCTGAATAATTTGAAAACGGGTATGATCGGAAACCATTAAACGGGCCGTACCCACCATTCCGGCAATAAGGATCGCCAATGAGAGATAGAGTCCGCTGGCCTGATCATCCTGAAAAGAAAATAATAAAAAGAAGGTCATCATGCCGCCCATAGCGGTCGTATGCATACTTACTTTACTGTTGATATTGATGATCCAGGCACCACAAACCCCAAAAAAGCTTCCCTGCAAAAAAGACACAAATACTTCGGGGCTATCGGGCAGGCGGCTGAAAACGAGCCAGGCCCAGAAATAAAAAATGATTGCGGCCGCATAAGGTATGATCCGTTCTTTGGTGGTGCGAAGTTTCATGGAATCGATCAGTTTCAGGCGCCACATTAAAAACACGGCAAAGCCCGGGATCAATCCGGTATTGATGAATACAGACAGTAACCGAAACAGTTTTAAGGAAGGAGAAAATCCGGCAAACGCATAGGGATGCAGGTACAGCAGATACGCTGTTACGTATAAAGGAATAAATAAGGGATGAAAAATATAGGAAAGCGCATGTGAAACAGCGCGCCAGAAAGCGGGAGAAGAGGGTCTTGCGGCCAGTTCGGCAGCGATCTCCTTTTCGTAATCAGATAATTCAGATTGCATGGTTATAATTCTTTACGCAAACGGGCTACCGGAATATTCAGTTGTTCCCGGTATTTGGCCACCGTTCTGCGTGCAATATTATACCCTTTTTCCTGTAATAATTCAGTTAACCGTTCATCACTCAGCGGTTTTCGCTTGCTTTCGGCCTCAATAAGGTCGCTGAGTATCTTTTTAACTTCACGGGTAGATACTTCTTCCCCGCTTTCGGTGCTCAATGATTCGCTAAAGAAGAATTTCAACCGGTAGGTCCCAAACTCGGTTTGCACGAATTTACTATTGGCCACCCGGCTTACCGTAGAAATGTCCAGGAAGGTCCGTTCGGCAATGTCTTTCAGAATCATGGGCCGCAGAGTAGTTTCATCACCTGTTATAAAAAACTCATGCTGATACTCCATGATGGTCGTCATCACACTGTGCAGCGTATGCTGGCGTTGCTTTATGGCATCGATGAACCATTTGGCCGCATCAATTTTTTGCTTGATGAATAATACGGCTTCCTTTTGACGCTTGTCTTTTTTACTACCACGGTCGTATTCTTTCAGCATATCACGGTAACCTTCGCTGATACGCAGATCGGGGGCATTTCTGGAATTCAGTGTCAGTTCCAGTTTCCCGGCATTATTGTAAATGAAGAAGTCGGGTACCACATAACTCTCTGCCTTATTAATATCGGCATGATTGCCACCCGGCTTGGGATTGAGACGAATGATTTGACCAATCACTTCTTTTAGTCCATCGTCGTCGATATTCAATCCCCGTTGTATTTTTTCGTAATGCTTCTTGGTGAATTCATCAAAATAATACTCAATAGCTTCAATGGCTTTATCTACCGGTTTCCCGTCTTTCTTTAAGCGGCGCAATTGAATCAGTAAACACTCCTGCAGATCGCGGGCTGCCACGCCGGGCGGGTCAAACTGCTGCACCATTACGATCATCTGTTCCACCTCTTCATCGGTGCAACTCACATTCTGTCGAAAAGCAAGATCATCTACAATAGCACTGGTTTCCCGACGCAGATAACCATCATCGTCGATGCTGCCCACCACTTGTTCAGCAATACGACGCGACCGATCGTCCATGATCATCAAACCCAATTGCTCCAGTAAATGCTCGTGAAAAGAAGTTTCTGTTTTGTGCGGACTTACCCGATTATCTTCCGGATCGGGGTAGTTATCGTCGCGCATTTTATATTCAGCAATCTCGTCATCTCCATCCGACACATATTCGCTGATATCAATATTTTCATATTCATCCTCGCTGCCATCATTCTCGCCATCGTCTTCCCCCGACTCAAATTCATCCTTCAGGTCGTTGTTAAATTCATCATCATGGCCCTCCTCCGACAGCTCCAGAGCCGGGTTTTCCTCCATTTCCTCTTTGATCCGCTCTTCCAGATTGGCCGTAGGAACCTGCAACAGCTTCATTAACTGAATCTGTTGAGGCGACAGCTTCTGCAGCATTTTCTGGTGTAGGCCTTGACTTAATGCCATGGTATTCAGGGGTTTATTCGCGAAACTTTTTCTTAAATTTTTAAAAAAAGGGCGCGAACCACAAAAATCAAGCCGTAAATTTACAATCTAAATGAATGTGGTGGATGCAACGATTTATTAAAATTATTGTTGCGTGCTTTCTCTTAAATATCAGCCAATTGGAAGCACAAATAAAAAAAGGTCCTTTTTGGAGGGATACCGTCAGCCTTTTGTCCACCCCCCCAACCGTTTCACTCCTGTCGCTGTCCCGAACTGCCGCGACCAAGGTCCCTTACCGTCTCTCCCCTTCCTATACCGTTTCTACCTTTGCCTTTTTTTGCCGTCAGGAATGGATTTGGGAGAAAAAAACCCGCATCCCTCTGCGCTTTCGGTTAGGCTCACTCGAACAGGCGAATAAACTGGAAGGGAAATAATACCGCTTTCAGATCCCGGCAAAATAGTACTCCTTCCCATAATGTGTACGTATATAAACGTATTGCCAATACGCTTATATACGGTCAATTTGTAATTGAACTGCTTAATATACCCAAACACATGAAGGGTTTGAATAAGTTTATAGAACTGCTCCCACGGAGCGGAAAAACACAGATGCTTATGCCAACAGCGTCTGAACTATTTGTTGTTAACTCCCATCCCTAAGCGAAACGTGAGACCTGAACGGGTCAGTTATCAACTTTTGACCAAACCTAACTGGAACGTATGTCAATTGAAATCCGTAATCTTTCTGTTAAAAGGGAAGACAAAGAAATTCTGCGCCGTTTACATCTGGAAATAAGGGCCGGACAAATTCATGCTATTTGCGGGAATACGGGAAGCGGGAAAACAGTGTTACTTCAGGCGATCGCCGGTGCCCTGCCCGAATCGGAAACCGCTGTTCGTTTTGAAGGTAACGCCATCAAGCCGCACCAGATAGCTATTGCACAGCAAAAAGCTGTACTCTATAATCATATGACGGGCTTCGATTATCTGCAATTCCTGCAGGTAA
>CAZKSY010000030.1:19183-23403 GCA_964555605.1 uncultured Chitinophagaceae bacterium
TTGCCTTTATCGGTAATGATCTTGATATAATCATCCACCACTTCAATATAATGTATAGCGGAGAAAGGAATACGCATCAGCTTGCCATCGGTACGAATGAAGATCTCTTCAGGATCTGAAAAATTCGATGGGCGCTTGTTGTCGAATCGTTCTAATTTTTCGATCGCTTCCTTAAAGCGCGGATAAAGAACCGGCTTCTTCAAAAAATCAACCACCTTATATTCAAAGGCCAAATAAGCATACTGCGATTTGGAACTGAATAGAATTACATACGGACTATAATCAAGTTGGTCTAATAATTCAAAACCATTCAATCCCGGCATCTCCACATCTAAAAAGATCAGGTCTGTTGGAGTAGAAGAAAGATATTCCAACGCCTTACGGGGATCGGCAAACTGACTGGTCAGTTGCAATTCAGGCGTTTTTTGGCAATAGTGCGCAATCACACCAGCCGACATAGGATCATCATCTACAATTATGCATTTATACATAACGCTCGTTATTGGTTCTTTTACAAAAACGGTAATCTACTATAATTATTTTCAACAAAAAGATTGATAATCAAAGGAAAGAGATTGGATAAGGATTTCCACCTATAAAACCTGCAGAAATTCGATTAAAACCGGGCACAGGGCAAGCGGAAGGATGCATTCGGATCTTTTCGGAAATGAAAGATCAATGATAGCTCCACACTCTGCATCCGCTGTAAACCACCCGCTTTTGCTGAAGGCATACGCACATCATAGGTTAAACCGGCCTGTATGCCTTCCCAATGCAATCCTACATACGGATACAAATCACCCGAAAACCGGTACCAACTCCCCACAAACAAATACCGGTCCTCGTCTTCCACCCCCAAATGCAACCCATAAGCTCCTCCCAAAACCGCTTCCGATACACCCCCCTGGTTCATATATAAACCACTCAGCATCCACTGATCCGCATTCTGCATACGCGCCATGCCGGCCTGTACACTGGTTCGTCGTGGCAAACGATACATGGTAGCATCATCTAAAAACCCCTGGCGCGGCTGTGAAATATGATAAAGAGAGGCGCCGGCATAAATATTCATGTATTCATCCCGATACGCATATTGAAATCCCGCTTGTGCATCCCAGTAAGTAGCTCGTTGAAACGCCAGTCCTTCTCCCGAAGGTAACTGCATATCAAACCCACCGCTGGTAAACTGACTCGCAAAGCTCAGCCGGCTGATGTCTAAATATTTATCGGCATAACTGGCCTGAAAGCCGATTCCCAAACTATGCAAGCCGTTTTCATCAAGTGTTTTACGGTAAGAAGTGGAAACGCTCAGAATATTGTTACGCAGAGCACCGGAGGAAGATTGATCGCTCAGCAGCATAATACCCACGCCCCACTGATCATATTCATCCAGCTTGTCCCGCAACAGTCTGGTATCATAAGAAACCGTAGCCGTTCGAAAAATAGCTCCGCCGCCAATCGATTGTTGGCGGATATTAGACGCTACCCGGTGCTCGCCATCAAAAAATCCGGTGGTAGCGGGATTCAATGTTAAGGGGGAAGCAAAATACTGTGAAAAATGCGGATCCTGTGCCAGAACCGACCGCGTGAGCAGTATCAAAGAAAAAAGAAAATAATATTTTAAATACGCTTTCATTGTAATAAGGTTAACGGATCAGCACTACGCTGCCTTTGCGAATGATTTTATTTCCATCCACATCAATTCCTTCAGCCGTCCAGATATAGGTATCTGTCGGTTGTAGCTGACCGTTGTAAATGCCATTCCATCCACTGGCGGCATCCGATGATCTGGTTTCAAAGATCAGATTGCCCCAACGGTTGAAGACCCTGAAATAATTCAGACTGCTCATCCCTGCCAGAATGGGATAGAGCCGGTCGTTCTTTCCATCGTTATTGGGGGTAAATCCGGTTGGCACAAATATGTCGCCCTTCGAAAAGATGCGTACCAATACGGTATCAACCGTTACACATCCTGAAGCGGTACCGATCTGCACCCGATAGGTTTGGGGACCATACAGTGTCGCTTTGGGTGCGGCTATAGTAGTAGTAGATAAACCGATCGAAGGCGTCCATTGATAGATTTGACCAAATGTTCGCGCCTGCAGGTCCAGTGGCTTCCCGGCCACTGCATTCAACGCAGGATATTGAATTCCGGCACGGGCCTGCTCTATCGGCACGATCACCGATTTCACCGAAGGTGCAAAAGCACAGGCACTGGAGGCGGCTGATAAGGTAACGGTATAATTTCCACCCCGGCTATAGTTATGTATCGCATCAAGACTCGTATAACTGCTACCATCACCTGTAGACCATGTATAGTTTACCACATCAGTGGGCGCCACCACACTCAGGTTGGTAAATTCAGTAGCAGCGCCGGCACATTTTGCCAAAACTGAGAAATCTGCCTTGGGTGGTTCGATAACTGTTAACACAACCGAACCAGGTGCCATGGCACTGCAACCGGCCGCATTGATGGCCTTTACCGTATAAGTACCCGGGTCAACAGCATTAAAGGAGGCACCGCTGGCACCAGAAATCAAAACACCATTTAAGTACCACTCATAGGTGAGGCCGCCGGTGGCTGTAATCGTTGCATACACCCCCCGACAGATCTTACTTACGGCAGGTGCTACAATGGTGGGCAGGGGCAGAGCACTTTCTACCACATTCACCAGAGCAGAACTTCCAACACAACCATTGGCGTTTATGGCTTCCAGTTTGTACTGGCCGCCTTGTGTAACGAGATAACTGGTCCCGGTAGCACCGGCAATCAATACCCCATTTCGATACCACTGTTGGCTCACAATGGTACTGGTGCCGGGATCTATGGTTGCCTGAATGGTTTGACTGGCCCCTGCACATATAGATACAGGGAGTGTATTGGTAATGGTGATCACCGGTTTCGGAGATACCGTTACCAGCACAGGTGTAGCATTGGCCACACATCCATTCGAGTTCGTGACCATAACCGAATAACTGCCTGCGGTGGAAACACTAAACACAGTGTTGCTGGCTCCGGTAATAGGAGCTGCATTCAATAACCACTGATACTGGGTTGCGCCAGTAGCATTAGGATTTACCACCGCAGTAAGCACACGGCTACTTCCTTCACAAATCACAAGGGGCGTGGAAGGAGAAACGGTAGCGGTTGGTAAAGGCTGAACAGTTACCGTAATGGCTATTGAACTATCAATACAACCAGCAGCGTTTGTAATAATTACTTTATAGTTACCTGACTGCGTAGCCACCAGATCGGTAGCTGTAGCACCAGACAATAGAATGCCGTCTTTCTTCCATTGATAGGAATTACCCGCTACCGCTTTCAATGTAACCGACCCACCGGCGCAGAAAGTGGTAGCACTTTGTGCAGCTACCGCGGTGTTGATCACATGCAATTGTACCAGCACGCTATCAGTACAGGTTTGAATGCCATCAGAGGTATGAAGATAGTATTTGGTATTGTTTACCGGATTCACAACAATGGAACTACCTGTTTGTCCGGTTGACCATGAATAAGTATTAAGTCCCTGTGTATAGGCTGGCAATAGCAAAGAAGAACCTTTACAAATAGTAGTATCGCCCTGTAATATATCGGAGCGCACGATAGATACGTATACGGAATCCTGCACCGCACAGGTGGCCGCATTGGTTACCGTAACGAAATACTTGCCCGAAGCGGTGGCGGTAATAACCTGTGTAGTGGCACCGGTACTCCACTGATAGCTGGCAAATCCATTGCCGGCATCTATGGTGGCGGAAACACCGCAAACCTTTATAGTATCTAAAATGGCGGTTACCGGTAATGCCAACACATCCACCTGAACACTATCTTGGCAGCTTCCAATACCATCAGTGGCCGTGAGATAATATTTGGTATTCACGAGTGGTGTGACAGTTGTTGAAGTTCCAACGGCACCATTCGACCAGGAATACGTATATCCTGGTATATTCAATGCGTTTAAAGAAAGGGTGTTTCCTTTACAGATCGCCGTATCATTTTGCGTTACGACGGCATTGACCAACGAAACATAGATAGAATCGCGTGTGCCGCAAGTGGCCGCATTGGTAACATCAATATAATATTTACCCGAAGTGGTTACAGTAATGGTTTGTGTATTGGCTCCATTACTCCACTGATAACTGGCAAATCCAGTACCGGCATCAAGGGTAGTAGAAGTGCCACATACTTTAACGGTATCAGGAAGAACCAGTGCAGGCAA
>CAZKSY010000030.1:23503-35676 GCA_964555605.1 uncultured Chitinophagaceae bacterium
TGTACACTTTTGTTTTCTGTGTGCTGGCACCATTACTCCATTGATACGAATCAGCTCCAGGACCAGCATCAAGTTCCACACTATCCGAACAAATTTTTATCGTGTCCTGCAGTGTGATGACAGGAGCGTCTAAAACGGTAACCAAAACACTGTCTTTACAAACCGTGATACCATCTGTAACTGTAACGTAGTATTTGGTTGTCACTTGTGGATTTACTTCGATCGTATTGGAAGTGGCACCGGTAGACCATTGCACCGTAACCGGATTATTCATGGCATAAAGATCGAAGGCGAGGTTTCCTGAATTATCGCCTGTTACAAGTTCGTTGAACGCCAGATCAAAACTGGTTCCCGGAGTAGTAAAATAATAATCATATAGGTGCAACGGATTGTAAACATCCGGGCTGGGGCGCAAGGGAGCACCGGATACCAGAAAAGGAGCCGGATTATCGGTGGGCACCACCCAGGGACGTATTAAAACATTATCCGTTTTGCGGTATTGAAATCCGGCATCGAGACGTTCCACCGCCCAGTTCAAGGGAGCCCAGTTCCCGGAAACGCGCATACGAACACGTGCGGCGGGAATGGTACTGAAATAAATGGGGCCCCAGTTCAGGTTCATGTTCTTGTTGAACGAATAGAAAAATACACCGTTGAATTTCGAAGAATCAATGGCCAATTGAAAAGGAGCACCGCCCTTACAGATGATCGTATCATGATTAATGATATCCGATTTTACGATAGATACATAAACAGAATCGGATCCATAGCAACCCAAACTATTAAACACATTCACCTTATAGCGACCCACCATGTCAGCAGTTATAGACTGACTGGTTTCGGTGGTATTCCATAAATAACTATTCATTCCGGTACCCGCATCCAATACGATATCATCACCACAAACGCGGAGCGTATCGGGAAGTACATTATAGGTAAACGGATCGGCATAGCTTGCGGTAAAGATATCATAGGCCGTACCATTTACATTGTTGGCGGTAAGAGAAGCTACAGATAATACCGGAGATCTGAAATAACCGGTGGCGATCACCCCGCAGGCATGTGCCGAAAGCGACTGGACCCGATCGTCGCCCGTTCCGGCGATCTTTTGACTTAACAAAGCTGTTCCGGAGCTATCATAAGCCGTAATATAACCATCAAAACTACCCGAATTGGTCAGGGTCTGGTCGAATTGTATACTTCCACCCGAATAATACCCGCTGAAGTAGATCTCGCGCTGATTGCGGATACTGATATCTGTACCGCGACTTAAAACATCAGTAGCTGATTTACGCGCCCATTTCAAATTACCAAGTGAATCGTAGCGGGCCATAAATACCTGCTCAATACCGGTAGGGTTCGAAAGCGTTTGCGTGCCGAAATTCAGGGTCGTACTTTTAAAGTAACCGGTTAGATACGTATTGCCATCTCTATCAGACTCCATATCCATCACTTCATCAAAAGCCCCTACACCCGTGATCACCTTCACCCATTGGGCAACACCGGTGCCACTGAATTTCCCGATAAAGATATCATACTGGCCGGCTGCAGCTGGTCCGGGAATGGTAATAGCGCCAAAACTCAGGGTATTACTGCCAACATTTCCGGCAATAAAAATGGAACCGTTCTTGTCCATGGAAGGCGCTACTAACATATCGGTGTTGCCACCTCCATAACGATTGGCCCAGAGCGCGGTGCCAGAAGAATCATAGTTTACGATAAAACCAGGGCGGTAACCATTATTCAATACCGAAATACCGGAACCAAAATCAAGACCGGCGCTTTGAAAATAACCGGTAAGCAAAACCGAAGGGCCGTTTGAATAAATACGACCGGCATAGTCATCTCCCAGGCCGGAGGGATTTTTAGCCCAGAAAACCTGCCCGTCGCTATTCAAACGAATAAAAAATATTTCCACATTACCGGAGAAGGTATTGGTAAGAATTCCGGTACCATAATTAAAATCAGCCCCGGGAAAGGTTCCGGCAATATATACATATCCTAAACTGTCAACGAATACCTGTGAGGCCAGATCATTGCCCGTACTACCCATGGATTTACTCCATAATAACTTACCGGAGGCAGTGTATTTGATCAGTAAAATATCATTCAATCCGCGCGACGTAAAAGTAGAAGCGCCCATTGTAATAGAACCATTATACTCGGCTAACACATAAATATTGCCGTCTTTATCGCGGGCAACAGACTTGCCATAATCGTTAGCAGCGCCACCTTGTGGTTGGATCCATTGCCAGGCCGACGCTTGTGCGTAGCTGATTTGCTGAAACAATAACCCCAGCAGGAGGAGCATTGTGGCAGGAATAAGGTTGTATGTGCGGCGGATGGACATGTGCGATTTAAAGTTTTTTCACCTCCACGGTCCGCCCTTCATCTACCCAGTTTAATTTGATTGGTTCATTGTATCCATTTTCGGCATCCACCGTAATGATCAGTTCCTGCGCAGAACGATTCTTCAATTTTAATGCGGGCAAATACACACGGTATGTATTGGCGGGAAGCTGTGTACTAAACGAACCGTCGCGATTGGTATAAGTAATAAATTCCTTACCGGAACGATCCAGCAACAGCACTTTAATACCATCCATATCAACCACCGCATTATCGTAGCGCTTTTTGGGAGCGATTACGATTCCGGAAACCTTGAACTGTGGAGGTATAGCCAACACAACTTTCGTATTCTTATTCACGTCGATAGTCTGCGACAGATAGTTCTGCTGTTTACTGCTACCATAAATAATACTGATCTTATGTTCCCCTTTCTTCACATTTCCTACCTGCAACAGGCCATTCTTATCAGTGATCAATATAAGATCATCAAACTTCACCATGGCTTCCACAGCGGGTTGCTCTTTACCATCTCTGATACCATTGGCATTCTTGTCTTCAAAAACCAATACAGTTACTTTCACCGGTGCCTGCTCTCCACGGTCCCAGTTAAAGGTTTTAACCACACCTACACGGTACTGCTGACGCATTGGAATGGTACTGTATTTAAACATGAAAAAGGAGGCATTCACTTCTATGCCTTTGCCAGGTCTCCAGGTAAGATCCTGATTAATATTGTAGATGGCGCCGGTGATAGTAGCATTCGAAATGGCGCTGGCGGCTACCTGATAGGTGAGCTTGTTCTTGATACGGAAGCCGTAGCCCAAACTAAGCGACTTATTAAAATAACCCTTCGAAGCATCTTTAATATTCGACAAATCGGTAACAAATGAAGGTCCTTTTTGAATAACTGCTGCGAGCGTGATACCTGCAATACCGATATTCGCCGCTCCCATAAACGTACCCATGGAGCGGGGTCCGTTCACTGAATGGGTCAGTTTGAAAGCACCCATATCGCCCATTACCTGATAGCTGAACTTCTTGTATTTTCCGTTGAGTGTACTCTGCAGACGAAAAGCATATCCTTTTTCCGGGGCAATGGGGTTCAGTTCATAACTGAACAATTGACCCTGCTTTAAAAAATAAGGCTTTACATTCCACTCAAACCCTTTGAAATTTTTATTGAAGTTGAGTTCGTGGGTGAGGAAATTTACATAAAACCGACCCTGAATAGCCTGTGGCAAATAGGCAGGACGATCACTGGTATTCTTGGTGAAATTATAGCTGATAGAGGAACGGCTGGTTAAACGATACCCGGCAAATGCATTGGCGATCAAAGCGCCCTGATTCAATCCGGCATAATTGCGGGAGCCGCGGGAAACACTGGCAATGATATTCCACCGATCCATATTGCGGTTATAGTCGGCTGTTACAGAATATCCCAGCAAGGTGCTATCGCCTCGCAAATAATTGAACTTCTCCAAACTTCCTCCAACGCGCGCACTGATGGTTTCCGTTTCAGAGAGCTTCCACGTAAAGCCGGTATAATGTAAATGCCCCTTACTATTGTTCTGGGCACGATTGAAATAATTGCTGCTGATATAATAACCAAAGGTTTTATCCTCGCTGGTTTGACTGAACTGACCGGAAACGGTGCGGGTACCAGACTGTGTATTGATCGGTTCCAGTAAGTTGGTTTCCTGATCTACCGCATACAGATCTACTTTAACGGTTTTCTCCTCGTCGAAATACAATGTAGACTTTACCCCACGGCCGAATAAACTCAGTTCATTGAATTCATTTATACTTCCTGCCGTAAGATCTAATAACCCATTTCTATACTGCAGGTAACTGCCTGATAAATTCTGAAAAATACCATTGGCATAGCGGGTATAGTTCATGTTAAAACCAATACCCTCTTTTTCCGGAGCAAGTCCCTTAGACAAACGTAACTGATCGGAATAGACGCCGGAAGACATCTGCTGATGTACTGCCTCTACCTGAAGTGAATTAGCCGGCTGATAAATAAAGCCGGGCGTATACATATTACCTTTATTATATAACCAGTGCGGGGTGGCGCTGAACATACCCAGCAACTCCCCATTTAAAGCTTTTACATAAACGGTGATAGAACTATTCAGTTGCCACAATTGTGCTTCTTTGCTCGCCACTACAAAGGGGATATTCAGTAAAGTGTCATTGGCCGGAAGGGTGATCGTTCCGGAATACCCTTTTCCTAATTGAATGGGATTGGTAGCAGCATTCTGAATTTCAAAACGCACCTCCTTTGTTTCAGGAATCAGGTTCTTGAAAAGGACAGGAAGCTGAAAATCACGGATACTATTCTTAATAACAATATTTTCCTGAAGCGGCTGAATCACAAACTGACGATCGGTACCATCAATTACCTCCACCTGGAATTCGAAGATCTTTCTGTCTGTACTGTCAAACTCACTGATCATATCAAAGAATACAGTATAGATACCATTTACACGGGCATTTACATTCAGCAAACGCAAACCGATACGCAAACTATCACCAGAATTAACAAAATAAGATTGGGTGATCGCATTGATCTGACGAAAGTATTTATTGTCGCGAAGGATGAGTCGGAATTTGATGGGGTCTTCACTGTTATTACTTACAGTGATCTTATGACCAAAGGTCTCCAGCGGGCGGATCATCACCATAGCCGCTTCGGCATTCACATTCACCTCACTCATGCGCGCATCACGGGCCTTCTTCAGTTGTGCATGAAGAGAACTGTTTGTTACTGCAAGCAGCAACAAGGCACAGAGAACGGATAATATTGTTTTTGTCGTTTTCAAGGTGACAGCCAGTCAAAATATTGACTACAAATCAAATCTCATTGGTAAAAAGAAGTCCAGGTACGGATTTTCAGTGGAGGATTGGAGATAAATGGAAGCACTAAAATAATATCGAAAAACTGCAAATGGGATTTTTTCGGGTTAGATCACCTATTCACTCGGTGAATGGACAATTTAGGCAGGAGAATGAATGGGCGTTTCAGATTTCGTCAAAAGTCGCTTGACAACTGATGTAGTAGATATTCGAGAAGGCTGTTTCAGCATCAAATGAAGACCTGAATTCTTTACATATAATATATATATAAGTAAAATCGGGGTATATATAATATATGGACCTGTCTCCTGCCAGGCTTACGCAACCTGATTTCTCCAATGAAAAATGATTTTCCTTACAGCTCTATTATAAAGAATGAATAACCGTTCAGGGTGGGAGGTTTGGCAAACAAGTTTTCTCCAGATTAAATAAGTGTTGCAACATCGTAAAAGGAAAAGCGCTTGCCCGCGTAGCGCAAAACTGACAAATTCATACCTTTTTTGTAGCGCACGCCATTTTTCTGAAAATATTTTTTTCACCTGAACGGACCAGTTATGTCGGAGTTTGGTCGAAACAATACACCTGAACCGTTGCGACGTTTCGTTTGCAAAATCTCGCTATTGACTGCGGAAAAAATTGGTGTTTACTTTACATCATCAAAGCGACACAAAAACAGTAGATATAACGACAGGTCACGTAGAGGTTATACTACATAATCCGTTCCCAACTATCCCTTCCGAATCACCGCCTCCAATGTTGCCTTTATTGAAATGCCAGGAGTTCACACTATCCTGAGAAAATCATTGTCCCATATCGGATCATGTATTTATTCAAATTTTTCAATAATCACACACACAAAACAAAACAAAATGAAAACACGTTTCTCTTTGAAAGCTCTTGCTCTTGGTATCGCTGCCGCTATCCTGTTCACAATGAGTGCTAATGCACAAAGCAACCTTAGCTCTGCTAAGAATGTAACCCTGAAACTGGATCTGCGTAATGTATTAGAGTTCACTATCAACGCACAGAACTCAAGCGTTATTTTCGATGAGGTTTCTGAGTATTCTAATGGTAATGATACTACTGAAGCTGCTGCCTTCACAATCTCCAGCAACCTGCCTTTTAAGATTGAGGTTGTTTCTCAAAGCGATAATTTCAGCAACGGTGCTGGTAAAACCATTCCTTTGAGCGTAATGAAGATCCAGTCTGCCGGCAACTCCGACAACGACGCTTCTACTGCAAACGTAGTATCTCTGTCAAAAACTACTGTAGGTGAATTGCTCCGTACTACTACAGGATGTATCACTCGTACATATGACATTAAGTACACTGCTACTCCTACAGCAACCGGCTCCAGCGCAAACAACGAGTTCCTCGCTAACCCTACCGGTGTATACTCTGCTACCCTGCTGTATACAATCACTCAGCTGTAATTTTAAATAGCATCTTTTATAGTCAACGGAATACAATATGATATTGTATTCCGTTGTTATTATAAGCAATACGTAATACCTCCTCATGAAACAGATCATTAATACCTTACTCTTATCTTTTTTAAGTGTTTTAACTTATTCGCAGGTGGGCTTTCAGGTGAGCCCCGGAAAATTATTCTTCCATCAGTCGGCTGGTGAGAACGGCACTCAATCTGTCATGGTAAAAAATGGTGGCGGTACGGCAGTACTGGTGCGCTGTAGTTTTGGCGACTGGCGTCGCGATAGTCTGGGCAATAAAATTTATGCCAACCCCGGCATTCTCCCTAATAGTAATAGCAAATACCTGAAGGTGATTCCCGAAGAATTCACCATTCAACCTGGTGAAGTACGTACCGTTGAAGTGAGTATGCTGTTACCCCAGAATAAAGACACGAACGTGACCAACTCCATGCTCTTTATTACCCAAATGGATGAAAAGTCGCTCAATGAAAGCAAACAGAAAAGTCAGCAGGCTTTCATGAAATTCAGAATGCAAATGGCCATTCATGTGTACAATGAACCCCCGCAGATACAATACAAGAATATCGATATTCAGCAAGTACGGTATCAATACTCCGTGGATACAGTACGCGGCCTGAATCCCCAAACAAATAAGCCGGAAATTACAATTACACCCAAAAAGGAAATGCGTGCGTGGATCGAGAACACCGGTGACCTGATTGCAGAAGGAACGGTACGCATTGAATTGACCGATAAAAAAACCCTCAAAGAATATAAACTGGAGGCAGTACCTTTCAATAGTTTACCCGGTGACCGCCTGGTCATTGCCGCTAAAATGATGCCCGATATGCCCAAAGGCGTATACACCGTAGTAACGCTGGTAGATATCGGACTGGATCAACCGCTTAAAGTTGCTGAATCAGAGATCAATTTTGAATGATGAAAAAACTGCTGTTTTTCCTTTCACTTTCGTTATTACTGAGTAACGCATCGTTATTCAGTCAGAATATTGCTACCTATCCAACAGGCACTACGGAACTCATCTATACTTCTATTGCCGATTTTACTGCTGGGGTGAATAGCAATACGTTTACTATTACACTCAATAACCTAAACAGAAATCAGCGGTACTATGTTTATGTGCGGTCCTCGACAACGGCGTTTGTAGCCACCCCAATGCCCTCTCCATCTGTGCCGAATATTGCATTAGGTGATGTAGAATTTGAGGCATTATCTCTTTCTAATACCAGCACCCCGGCAATTACCAACATAACCAGAAATATTATTCCGCTCACCAGGTATACATCCGCTACACGCAACAATGCCATATTATTAGCCGCATTTACTACACCCAATAATAGTAATGTGGAACGTTCTTCCTATGTGGTTACACTCACTTACCGGATAGTGGGGCCGACAAATCTTTGTGTAGCCGGAAATACAAGCGCTACCGGTTTGGCTTATGGCGCACCCGCTACGATTTTATATGATCTTGATGAGTCAAATACCGATGGAAGTAGTACCGGTTGGCAGGATACAAATAACTCCGGTCACAATGTAAGAATCCGTGTTAAAGATGCTTTAGAGTTCACGGTAAATCAGGTAAATACTGATTTTTTGGTATATCTGCCTTCCACCAATCCGGTAACGGTAACAATTCCTAATCAATTTACCATTCGGAGTAATGAGAATGTGAGTTTAACCGTAATTTCTGAATCCCCGAACCTTACATCCACAACCACCATGCAAACCATTCCGGTATCAAATTTTGAAATTAAGATCAGCACGTTTACAAATATTGGCGGTACGAATACCTATTCCACCGCCTATCAAACACTGAGCGGCGCCTCCACTAAAACACTGGCTGCATCTCTGGGACGGTTTTTGAACAATAATATCAGCATGAGTTATCTGCTCGCCAGCCCGAATAATCTATCGGGCAAAACACCGGCAGTATATACCGCAAGTCTGCTATTTACCGTCACACAGTTATGATAGAAAAAGGAGATATGCCTAATTAATGTATTTTTGATTATGTACGGTATCGTAAATAAAGCCATCCAGGAATTAGTGATCGAACAGTTCGGTGAACCCACCTGGGATAAAGTGCGAATGACCAGTGGTATCCAGGAAGATTTTTTCATCAGTAATCAACCTTATCCCGATATCATCACCTATCAATTGGCTGGCGCAGTTAGTGAAGTAACCGGCCTGGGACTGAAAGATGTTTTGATCGCCTTTGGTGAATTCTGGGTGTTGAATACCGGCAAACAGAAATACGGTAGTTTGATGGAAGCCGGAGGGGCCAGCCTAAAAGAATTTCTCATTAATCTTCCCAATTTTCATAACCGCATCTCACTTATATATCCCAATCTCAAACCGCCCGAATTCCGAATCTCGCATATAACCGAAAACAGTTTAAGGGTACATTATTACTCGGAACGTGTAGGTCTTGAAGACTTTGTAACCGGATTATTACAAGGTTTGGGAAAACTATACCATACGCCTGTAAGTACAGAAATCCTGGAAAGAAGGACTGATGGAGGCGATCATGAAATTTATAATGTAAGCTGGTAATTAACCATTGAGCAATTTTGAATTAAATACAGACCAATTAAACAGACTCTTCCCCTTCCATTTTATTCTGGATCAGGAAATGAAAATCTGTGGCGCAGGTAGCAGCCTGCTGAAAATTTTTCCAGGCATTCTTGGATCCGACTTCTCCTTTTCTTTTTCTTTGAAGCGTCCCGGCCTGATCAATTTCAAGTTTAATGATCTGTCAAATCTTAATGAACTGGTCCTGATTGAATCTACAGGAGCCGAAACCATCATTCTTAAAGGACAGATCGAAAAAATTAACTATGGTATGCACCTGCTTTTTGCCGGTACCCCATGGTTTAAAAGTGTGGAGGAGGTAAAGGCAAAAGGATTGAGTCTGAATGATTTTGCCATCAATGACCCCATGATCGATCTGTTGCATGTTTTAAAAACAGAAGAGATCGCCCATACCGAGATCCGACACCTGTTATCGCAGGTTAATGTGCAGAAAAATGAGTTCAAGGCCATCACGCAGCGACTGAGTCAATTGATCAGCAACCTGCAAACAGGTATTTTGCTGGAAGATGAATACCGAAAGATCATCCTTACCAATAGTACCTTCTGCGATATGTTTGGAATACCGGTGCCACCGGATCAAATGAAAGGCTGGGATTGTTCCGATTCTGCAGAGCAATCAAAATCGATGTTTGCTGATCCGGAAAAATTTGTTTCCGGTATATCGCAACTTTTAAAAGATCAGGTACAGGTAACAGGTGAAGTTCTGGAATTGGTTGATGGAAGAGTTTTTGAACGTCATTATATTCCCATGTTCGTGGAGAATGTTTACAGGGGGCACCTCTGGATGTACACTGACATCACCGAACGCACCCGGCAGCAGATGCTGTTACAGAAAAGTGAAGAAAAGTACAGAGGTATCATTACCAATATCAATCTCGGCCTTATAGAAGTTGACTCGAAGGAACGGATTATATACGTAAATAACAGTTTCTGTTTACTCAGTGGGTTCACCGAAGAAGAATTGCTGGGGAAGGTACCTACTGATGTTTTCAAACTGGAAGCAGACCAGCGACAGGTGATGAAAAAGCGAAATGCCAATCGCGTAAAAGGCATTTCGGATGTTTATGAAATTCGGGTAACCATTAAAGATGGCAGCCAACGCTGGTGGGCCATCAGTGGCGCTCCTTTATACGATGATAAAGGAGTGGTAAACGGGTCGATCGGTATCCACCTCGATATCACCAAACAAAAAACCCTTGAACTACAGTTGCGCGAGGCGAAACTGGAAGCGGAACGGGTGGCAGAAGCCAAAGAAAGTTTCCTCGCCAATATGAGTCATGAAATACGTACCCCCCTGAGTGGTATTTATGGAATGATGCAATTGCTGCAATCAACACGTCTCAATACAGAACAGCAGAGCTATATACAATCGATCGATAAGGCCATTGAAAACCTGCAGAGTATTATTAACGATATTCTGGATCTTTCGAAGATCAATGCCGGCATGATCGAAATCGAATCAGTGGAATTCAACTTAAGAGAAGAAATGGATGCACTCGGTCGTTTATACCGCTCGCGTGCCATCGAAAAAGGCCTGGAGCTTCAGGTTGAAATAGATAATAGTATTGCGCCATGGTATATAGGCGACCCGCACCGGATCAATCAGGTGATCACCAATTTGCTCGGCAATTCGGTAAAATTCACTGACAGAGGTTCTATTACCATCCGCTGCGTTAAGACGGCCAGCCATATGGACCGTGATGATATTTCAATTACCGTTGAAGATACCGGTATTGGAATGGATGCGGCCTTCCTCACTACGGTATTTGATAAATTCAGTCAGGAAGAAAGTGGTCATGCCCGCAAATTCGGCGGTACCGGTCTCGGAATGAGTATCACTAAAAAACTGATCGATCTGATGAATGGCAACATCAGTATTGAAAGTGAAAAATACAAAGGCACGAAAGTCACGATCACCCTCCCCTTAAAGCCCACTGATAAAACAGAAACAACCGGACGCAAAGTACTCGAAGAAGGCATGCTGCGCGGACGACATATACTCATAGCAGAAGATAATGAGATCAATGCCTCGGTCATTAAAAGCATGCTCACCCGTGAAGGAGCTGTGGTAACACTGGTGGGGAACGGACAACTTCTTACCAAAGCTTTTGAAAATACAGAATTCGATCTGGTGATCTCTGATATTCAAATGCCGGTGATGGATGGATTGCAGGCGGTTCGCTGGATTCGTAAAAGCGGTCGTACCGACTTGCGTGTCATTGCCCTCACCGCCAATGCACTGTCGGAGGAACGAGACCGTTGCTTCCGCGCCGGCTTCGACGACGTGGTGTATAAGCCCTTCCACCGCGACCAGTTACTGGAAGCATGTATCAATACAAATAGTAAACGGGAGTACAATACCATTGAGCGACTGCACCCCGAATCAGAAGAATTGTACAATCTGGATATTCTGCGCGAAATGCTCGATAATAATGAAGATTATCTGAATGAGCTGTTGCAGAAATTTCTGAAAGAAACCCCAAACAAATTAAAAGCCCTCGAAGACGCTTTTGAAAAGCGCGACATCAAAGAAGTGCGTGAGATAACGCATTATCTCGCTTCTTCTATTCATCACTTGAATATTCACACACTGAATGAGGTTATCAAGGATATCGAATCCAAAAAGATCACCCGCTCGGTTCGACAGTTGCGCATGGCCATCGCCTTCATCTCCGAAACCCTCGATCAGGTAATACAAAAGATCCGGGAAGATTTTCCGCATTTGAAATAGGTAAATAGGTTTCTCGTAGTACAAAGGGTTCACGCAGCGACGCGACGATAATCGAGAGCTTGTTGTGGTGAGAGTAACATTATTTGTATAAAATGAAAGCTAATCATCTGCCATATCGTTCCCATTTCACCGAGTCGTCGTGTGAAGCATTTTCGCCGCATCGCCGTGTGAACCCTTTTCGCCGC
>CAZKSY010000030.1:35776-40661 GCA_964555605.1 uncultured Chitinophagaceae bacterium
GCGTGAACCAAACTCGCCGCGTGAAAAACCTCAAAAACAAAAACCCGGGCCTTTCAACCCGGGTTCGTTTCAGAGGTAAAAACAAATCCAATCCTAATTGTCCTTTAAATCGTAGCTGATAACCATATAACTATTTCTGCTGTTTTGCTTTAACAGTTTCCAATTCTTTCTTCAGGTCTTCAATTTCTTTTTTCAATTCCTGTACAGATTTGATCAACACGGGCACCAGTTCTGCATAGTTCATTCCCAGTGTATCATTCTGTGGATTGCCCACTACTACTTCCGGAACCACCTGCTGTACTTCCTGTGCAATCAATCCTACTTTCAGTTGCGTAGGATCCTGTTTCCAACGGAAGGTAACCGGGCGTAATTTCATCACTTCATTCAAACCATAGTTCAGATCAGTAATCTGTTCTTTCAATCTTGCGTCTGAAGTTTGAATGGTGCCGTTCACTGACCATACGGCATTCCAGCGTTTGCTGGTACTACCCAATGCTACACTGTTATCAGTAGCGGGCATGATACCATTGTCTGTAATGCGTACTCTTTCATTAGAGGTAGCCAGTCCACCGGTAAAGAATACCAGATCCTTGCCGGCAGTAGCGTTACCAATCACAAAATGACTGGCAGTGGAATAGAGGTAAGCACCGTTTGCTTCGCTTCTAACATCGGTGCCGATAAATGAATTGGCATTCACACCCATCCGGATATTATTACTGGTTTCACTGCCATTATTGGCAATGGCCATAACATCTGAACTGCTGCGGATACCACTTCCGTAGTTCTGTGCACTTAAAATGAGGTTATTATTGATCATGCCGCGGGCGGCCATTACATTAATGGAATTGGTTACACCGGCATCCACCAGGAATTTTTCGGGATTGCTGCCATTGAAGGTAGCCGTACCAACACCTACACGACCACTATGCATAACGGCTAACACATTGGCATTTACGTTAGAAGCACCATTGTCGCTTACCGCCTGGAAATTAATATAACTATCGGCGCCACCATTTGCTGTAAAATTGATCTTGAAAAGTTTCTTGTTAGAAGGGTTATCGGGATTCTCCAGATAAAAACCAGGACCACCAAAGCCCCAGATACCGCCACCGGTAATGGTGAGCCCCTGAACATAGGTATTGGTGATCTCAGAATTTACAGAAGGAGCTTGAATGTGCATCTCTGTCATGGGATTAATGGTTCCCAAACCCAAACGACCAATTGTATTCAAACGCATCCGCTCTGTACCTTCGGTTACGAAAGGAAGGTCGAAACCATTCAGGGTACCAATGAACTTCTCGGTTGTGAGTTCATTACCATTATAGTTCCAGCCATTGAATACAGAACCTACAAAATGACGGGAAGAAACCACCCAATTGGTTCCGTCTGAAATAACAGAAACAGCTTCATACGCTTCATTCAGCAAATACATATCACTACCATCTACCGTTTGGTCGTTTACAGTAGTAATGGTAACTACCGGAAGCGGATCGCTTACACTACCATTTTTAATATGATAACTACGACCGATACAGGTAGTAGCGCAAGGCAGGATCACTGTCGCATCTGTTGTACCCTTAAACAACAAGGTGTTGTCGTTTTCTGTTACAGAAACATCACCGGTGAATGTGCGGAAATTGAGTGACAACGCACCGCGAACATCCAGGGTAGAATTCGGTGTAGTGGTTCCAATACCAACCTGTGCAAAAACAGGGATTGAAACGATCAGAAGGGCCAGCAGTACTATTCGGTTTTTCATAATTGTATTTTTGAGATACAACAAATCGATCATCCATTACTCATCGTACCATTACTTTCTGAGTAAACTGGTGATCATTATTACGGATATTAAGGATATAGATACCAGGTGTTACCTGATTAGTCAGCGCTATAGAAGCAATACCACCCGCCTGGGTTGTAAGCTTTCCTTTTTGCACTTCCTGACCATTCGCACCAAACATGACATAGTTATAATCACCGGCGTAATTTTCAGAAGCACCGATGTAAATAAAATTATAAACAGGATTATTGATCAGCCACAAACCACCTCTGGAATCATTATCACGTACCAGCACCACTGCAGAATAACTGAATTTTTCTGTTTGATCCACCATCCGCAAACGATACCAGGCCGTATTGCTGATAGCAGCAGGATCCAGGAAACGATAAGAATGATCGGCTGTTACATTTGTTGCTGCTACTGTTCCGATCTTTCTGTAACTGATGCCATCGTCACTGCGCTCCACATCATAACGACTCATTTTCTGCTCCTGCGTAACTTTCCAGTCTAACTGACTCACTCCTTTACTGCGTTGTGCTGTGAAGGATACTAATTTAATAGGTACAAACCAGTCTAAACTACCAAAGGTGAAAGAACCAAACTCACTGATTCCGGTAGCCGTCAGTGTACCAGTACTGCTTACATTGCCTGTTGCTACACCACCGCGATTGGTCCACATGCTGGAAGAATACTGCACCAGTCGAACAGCAGCCACATCAAAAGCAGGGAAGATCACCTTACTGCTTTCCCAATTCAGGGTAACGTCGGCGGTACCACCGGAAACACGGTTGATATCCCAATACTCATTGGCATCCACAAGTAATACAGCACCGGCTGTATAGGTGGGGTTAATGGTAGGACTTTTATACTTCGCGTTGAACTCTGATTGTTGAGAGAGATTGGAAATAGAAGCAGTACGCAAAAAAGCACCGTTTCCAACCGGGAAGGTAAATGCTGTATTACCGATCTTCTTCACCCATCCACTTACGTGATGATCATTATCAGCTCCGGTATAAGAAGCACCGGCTTCATAGATCAGGAATCGGGAAGAAGAAGCAGAGGCAATAACGCCATCGGCAAAACGATGCAAGCCTTTTACACTTAAATTATTGCTGAGCAGAATGCCGGCATTATTATCGGTTACGAGGTTATAAGTTTTGAAAACCTGTGTGCCCAATACCACCTGACCCACCGTACCGTTCAGATACAAGGTACCGGTACCGGCCTGCATATTTGTTTGTGCGTTGCTGAGATTGCGTTTAACCTGAAGCTGTCCGTTATTCACGAGGTTAGCCCCTGATTTATTGGTAAAATCGCCGTTAATGTAAAGAGTATCAGTAGATTTTGCTATGAAGAGTACACCGTTATTCTGCAGATTCACTGTCTGCTCCTCGATCTGGCCGTGGGCAACTGCTGACAATAGCAGCAATAGGGCCGGGATGATGGATTTGAAGGTGCGCATTTAAACGGTTTCTTAGGGTTGGATATCTGTTTCGTCCTGGGTGTTCGTACCACCCGCTTCTGATGTAAAAAACGGTAATTAGTATGTACCATTTTATGACTTATCACCAAATTCCGCTATCCCTATGTTTATTTTAAATGCGACTAAGTAGTTCTTACTAGGGGTCTAAGATATAATACTGGGGAGCTGTAGCTAATGTGAGGTGTGGGGTATGTGGTATGGGGTCATAGCGAAACATAGCGCCCTGGCGCCTTTGCGCCTACGCCGTAGCTTCAGCGCAGGCGCAGCGGTTAAGTGTATTTCTTTTCTTAACCGCCAAGACGCCAGGGCGCGAGGAGGGATAGAGTGAGTTTGAGATCAAGTGTGAAAGGAGAAGCCACACACCTCAACTCTCACACCCCTTACCCCTTATTACTTCCCACTTAAAACTCCCAAAACCACTTCCGCCATCGATTCCCCCTTCGCCTTCACCTGCTCTTCGGTCCAGGAAAGACTGATCGCCGTGGAAATACAACGACCCATGATGGCATCACTGGCACTGAAGTCTTTGGTAGCATGATGGATCACCGCCGCTTTCAGCTCGGGATGTAAATGATTCAGGGTAATACTCTCTTTCAAATGATCCCACTTGCGGATATAATGCCAGTTATTATCGAACCAGTAGAAATTACCGGCGAGGATGTTACGTGCACGCATCTCCGTAACCACCGCCCGTGCCTGCGCTTCCGTAGGCAGGAACCAGCTCAGGAAGGTCCGGCTATCTCCCGCCGGATCAGGTATACGACGGAAGCTTACACCCGGAATAGCGCCCAAAATATCTTTTAAAATCTGATGATTCTTCGCC
This sequence comes from uncultured Chitinophagaceae bacterium, assembly GCA_964555605.1. GTDB lineage: Bacteria > Bacteroidota > Bacteroidia > Chitinophagales > Chitinophagaceae > Endoryza. The sequence continues at coordinate 39,863 of CAZKSY010000030.1, forward strand.
TGCATTTCGAGTATCCGTGGCAGTTTTCCGATCTGCGCCAATCCTACAGCCGCATGTAATTCTGATATACGGAAATTATAACCAATAAACGGGTGCAGATCAGCCCCACGGTCAACACCCAAATGGTCGTGACCATGATCGCTGTATCCATCACTCTTTACATACACATCATCGCGATTCGTCATCACCACACCGCCTTCTCCGCAGGTGATGGTTTTCACAAAGTCGAAGGAGAAAGTGCCCGCATCACCAATACTGCCCAGCATCTTGCCTTTATACGATCCACCGATACTCTGACAGGCATCTTCCAGCAATAATAAATGATGCTCTTTACAGATCGCCTGCAGGGCATCCAGATCGGCCATGCTGCCGCACATGTGTACCGGCATGATACATTTGGTTTTGGATGTGATCGCTGCACGTACGGCTGCCGGATCAAGGGTGAGTGTATCATCTACATCCACCAATACCGGTACCGCCCCCACGCTTAATACCGCTTCAAAACTCGCCACGAAGGTGAATGAAGGCATGATCACTTCATCGCCATAACCAATACCAAGGGCGCTCATAGCGGTGGTAAGTGCGGCGGTGCCACTGCTCACGAGTTGCGCATGCTTTACGCCGAACGTAGCACAAACGGCTTTCTCGAGATCTTTCGATTTCCAGATGCCTTTGCGCGGACCGTCAAATCCATAACGCATCAAAATTCCATTATCGAGTACATCTTGCAAATGAGCGCGTTCCTCAGCGCCCCAGAGTTCAAAACCTGGCATGGTATGTTTGTTTAATTATTTAGAAT
>CAZKSY010000031.1:0-39655 GCA_964555605.1 uncultured Chitinophagaceae bacterium
CTCTCACCTCTCACCTCTCATCTCTCATCTCTCATCTCTCACCTCCCCCCCTCCCTCTTTTTTCCTATATTTATATCACAACCAACTGCCATATGAACAGCATGCAACCCGGCATGGCACCCACCAATGCCCATAAAGAAATTCCCGGCAACCCCTCCGTTGCTAAAAGCAGCAAACAAAAACTAAACGACCGTAGTAATGGCGTGCCGCTGCGTATTTTAAGTGAAGAAGACTGGACGTTCTGGATTCATAATGGTTATATTGTTATTCGAAATGCCATACCTAAAGAGCAGGCAAAAGCGACCGCCGATTTTTTATGGGAATTTGAAGAAAAAGACCCCAATGATCCGGTCACCTGGTATGCCCCACCTCGCGCCGAGATCCAAATGAAAGAGCTAACAAACAGCGGCATGGTGGAAGTGTATAATACCCAACCGCTCTGGAATAACCGACAATATCCAAAAATATATGAGGCGTTTGTCGATATCTGGGGTACGGAAAAACTTTGGGTAACCATTGACCGGGCCAATCTGAATTTTCCTGCCCGACCCGATTTCGTATTCAAAGGATTTATCCATTGGGACTATGATCCCGAAACCAAACCGCAAAATGTACAGGGCGTGCTGGCATTGGCCGATCAAACTGATGAAAACATGGGAGGATTTCAATGCATTCCGGAACTCTATCGTACCTACGATACCTGGAAACTGACCCAACCCGCCGACCGCGATTATTTCAAACCCGATATATCCGGTTTTGAACTCACCAAAGTTAAAATGGAAGCTGGCGACTTATTGATCTTTAATAGCCTGTTACCACACGGCATTCGCCCGAATCTTTCCGGACATAAAGTGCGGATCGCACAGTATATTTCGATGATGCCGGCCGAAGAAGACAATGAGGCCCTGAAGGAATGGCGTATCACGTCGTGGAGAGACCGAAAAGCACCGGAAGGATATGCCTTTCCCGGCGATCCCAGAAATTGGGAACAAACGAAATATGAAACGGCCACTTTAACCGATCTGGGAAAAAAATTATTAGGTCTGAATAAATGGTAAAAGACAATTCACCAATGCAACTCTATACCACACTCCGTAATACCGTAAAAATGCCCCTGCTCGGATTGGGCGTTTATGACATGCTGGGAAAAGAAGCCATTCAGGCTGTGGAAACCGCTTTACAGATTGGCTATCGTCTTATTGATACAGCTTCCTTATACAGAAATGAAGAAGAAGTTGGAGAGGGCATCCGGCTAAGTGCGATTCCGCGCGGGGAACTCTTTGTAACTACCAAAGTCGGGAAGGCCGATATGGGTTATGAAGAAACCCTGAAGGCCTTTGATACAAGTCTGAGAAAATTGCATATTGACTACATCGATTGTTACCTGCTCCACTGGCCTTTAAAAGAAAAAAGAAGAGATACCTGGAGAGCATTAGAACGATTGTATCTGGAAAAACGTGTTCGTTGTATCGGCGTGGCGAATTACCTCATTCCATTTCTGGAAGAACTTGCCGATTACGCCACCGAAATACCTGTGATCGATCAAGTGGAATTCAGCCCGTATTTATTTCAACCCGAATTGCTTCAGTATTGCCAGCAACGGCAAATTCAACTACAATCGTATACCCCGCTGATCCGTGGTCAAAAAATGGGAGATCCCCGATTGACCAGCCTCGCGGCTAAACATCAGAAAACAGCCGCGCAGATCATTTTACGCTGGAACCTGCAACTGGGCGTATCTACCATACCCAAATCGTCGAATGAGAAAAGACTAAAAGAGAATTTTGATGTATTTGATTTTTCCCTTGACGATGATGATATGAAACAGCTTTGCAGCATGAATGAAAATTTCCGTATTGTTGACGACCCGATGCAGTTCCTTTAAAAACGTTTTACAAAACATGTCATGAAACAGATCAGTATCCTCCTATTTATTATTAGCTGTTTCCTTTCCACCTACAGCCAAAAAGTGCCCTACACGTTGCTGGTACCCGATCGGGTATTCGATGGCGTAGAGATGCGAAACAACTGGGTTGTATTGATTCATAAAGATACCATCGCCTATGCCGGGCCAGCAATGAGCAAGTGGCCAGCGGGCACCCTAACCATGGCACTACCGGGTACTACAATTTTACCCGGATTGATCGAAGGACATGCACACCTGCTCTTACATCCCTATAATGAAACCAGTTGGGACGAGCAGGTACTGAAAGAATCCAGAGCGGAACGCACCTTACGGGCCGGAGAACATGCTAAAGCCAGTTTATTGGCAGGATTTACCACACTGAGAGATCTGGGTACCGAAGGAGCCGGCTTCGATGATGCCGGAATAAAAACGGCGATCGAAAAAGGGATCATCCCCGGGCCAAGACTATTGATCGCATCAAAAGCCATCGTAGCGAAAGGTGCCTATGGCCCCCGTTCCGGTTCGGCAGATACCGACTATCCCCAGGGTGCTGCAGAGGTAGCCAATGAGGAGGAGATGCGGGCAGAAGTACGGCAACAGATCACCAAGGGGGCTGATATCATAAAGATCTATGCAGACTATCGTAAAAAAGCCGGCGGTCCTTCCAACTCAACTTTTACAGTAGCAGAATTGAAAGCGGCTGTTGAGATCGCTGCCCTGCATAATATTCCGGTGGTTACCCATGCCAGCACCAAAGAGGGCATGATGTATTCCATCATGGCCGGTGTAAAAACGATCGAACATGGCGACGGGGGAGATGCAGAAATTTTCAACCTGATGAAAGAAAAAGGCATTGCCCTCTGCCCCACCCTCGCGGCTACGGAAGCTACAGAAGCGTATCGTGGTTGGAGAAAAGGCGTGGACCCGGAAACAGCCAGGATCCTTCAGAAAAAGAAAATGTTTCAGACAGCTATGGATGCTGGTGTAACGATACTGATGGGAGGCGATGTGGGCGTTTTTGCCCACGGTGATAATGCACGGGAAATGGAATTAATGGTAGCCTATGGCATGCCGGCTATTCAAGTGCTACGCGCCGCCACTTCCGTCAACACAAGAGTATTCGGCCTGAGTCATTCAATCGGACGGATCGAATCCGGGAAAAAAGCTGATGTAATCGCCGTAAGCGGTGACCCGTCCGCAAACATCAAAAATATCCGTAACATTATTCTTGTAATGAAAGACGGAATACCTTATAAAACCCCTTTGGTAGAAGGCAAATGATTGCTCAAAGGATCCCTCCTAACGGCCATGCGTATCGCTTTTGCAAATGCTTTGAATATGGCCTCGATCTTATGGTGTTCATTATCACCGTAGCATTCAATATTCAAATTGCAACGAGCCGCATCGCTGAATGATTTGAAGAAATGAAAGAACATTTCCGTTGGCATTTCACCAATGCGTTCCCGGTGAAAAGCGGCATTCCATACGATCCAGTTACGTCCCCCAAAATCGATCAGCACTTTGGCTTCGGCTTCGTCCATAGGTAACGCAAACCCGTATCGCTCCATGCCTCTTTTATCGGCCAGTACTTTCCCAAACGCTTCTCCCAAGGCAATACCGGTATCTTCAATGGTATGGTGCTCGTCGATGTGCAGATCACCGATGGTTTCGATCTTCATATCGATTTGCCCGTGACGGGCGATCTGATCCAGCATGTGATCGAAGAAACCAAGTCCGGTTTTTATAGCGGACTTCCCCGTACCATCAAGATTCAGTTCCACATGTATCTTGGTTTCGTTGGTATTCCGGTCGTGTACTACCTGCCGCAAACCCAATTTCAGAAAAGCGTAGATCTTCGACCATTCTGTTGTTTCCAACACGATCGTTTCCTTGCGCAGATCCGCCACCTGATCGGAAATTTCAGCCGCCCCGAGGTTCGCATCATTATTGATCCAGATTCCCTTGCAACCTAAATTCTTTGCCAACTGAATATCTGTAATACGATCGCCGATCACAAAAGAATTCGCCAGATCATAATCCGGGTTATTGATATACTTCGTAAACATGCCTACCCCTGGTTTTCGCGTGGGGGCATTTTCATGCGGGAAGGTTTTATCGATCAATACTTCAGCGAACTGAATGCCTTCGCCGGCGAGGGATTTCAACACAAAATTATGCAGGGGCCAGAAGGTATCTTCAGGAAAGGAGGCCGTTCCCAAACCATCCTGATTGGTGGGCATCACCAATTCAAAATCCAGTTCTTTGGCAATACGACCCAGATACTCAAATACCCCGGGATAAAAACTGAGCTTATCAAAACTATCCAATTGATAAGTGGGTGGCGCTTCGTTGATCAATGTACCGTCTCTGTCTATAAATAACACACGTTTCATATTGGTTGGTTTTGATACGTTACTAACCATATTTATTTTCCTTTTAAACTGGCTCTGAACTTTTTCACTTCTGCACTCGTGATCAGTGCTGCCTTATTTCCGAAACTATTGCGCACATAAGTCAGTACATCCGCGATCTGTTGATCGGTAAGATTATCTTCCTGCGCAGGCATGGGGTTCTCATAGGTATCCCCGTCGATTTCAATCTCCCCTCCTTTCAATCCTTTTAAAACGATTGTCACCAGGGCCTTCTTGTCGCCGAGTACCCATTTGGTTTTGATCAACGGTGGGGTCATGCGCGGCACACCGCCCGCATCCTGTTGATGACAGGTCAAACAAACCTCTTCATATACTTTACGTCCTCTTTCCATGGAAGCCTTTAAAGGAGAGGGCTGTTGCCAGGAAAGAAACGTTATGAAAAGGAAGGAGAGCGTTACTATAATCGTAAACTTATGCATAGCAAATTTGAAAATTTGAAGATTTGAAAATTTGAAAACGTTGGAGCGTATTTGAAAAATAGAATGGAAACACTTGTAAAGCATCGCCATTTTCAAATTTTCAAATCCCCTAAATTTTCAAATTGTTTACTTTCCTTCATACGATATTTTCCAAACCATTCCGGTATTATCATCGCTCACATAAAGCGATCCATCGGGGGATTGTGCCAATCCGCAGGGACGGTATTTGGCACGATTGATATTCTCTCCGGCAAAACCATTGGCAAATACTTCCCAGTTACCGGAAGGCATGCCATCTTTAAAGGGAACGAACACCACAAAATAGCCGGCCTGTGGTTCCGGAGCCCGATTCCAGGAACCATGAAAGGCAATGAAAGCGCCATTTTTGTAGCGGGCAGGGAATTGCTTGCCGGTATAGAATAAAAGTGCATTAGGAGCCATATGCCCCGGGAATTGAACGATCGAGCGTTCTTTCCCAGCGCACAGGTCCTCACGATTGCGATCACCTCCATATTCGGGGTTCACTAATTTCTTCTGCTTATCATTATCGAAATAGCAATAGGGCCAACCACAATCGACTCCCTTCTTTAAACGGAATAGTTCTTCAGCGGGATTGTTGGCGCCGGCTTTTTGATCAAAGAGCTCGGGGAAGTTCTGGAACAATCCATCACGACCATGCTGCATGGCATAGAGATCATTCACCGCCGTATTCCAATCCAAACCAACCACATTGCGTAAACCGGTGGCATAGCGCACCCCTTCAGCGTAAGATTGATTTAATTTATCGGCTTTGAACTGCCAGATCCCTCCGGCAGTTTCCAGAATGGGACAAGGACTCATTCCCGGGGAACCTTTCCTGCGATCTTCTTCCTGACAAACATTGGAAGGAGCGCCAATATTCACATATAAATTACCCGCATTATCAAGCGTAATTGACTTAGAGGCGTGCTGACGCTTGTTGACCAATCCTGTAACGATCACCTCCGGAGCCTCTGCATTCTCCACATCACCTTTGGCCGTTAATTTATATCGGAATACCTGGTCGTTCGAAGAGGCATATAAATAATTATTCTTAATAGCAATACCCGTTCCAATATAGTTGCCGAATTTAAGTGAATCATCGAAAATGCCATCCTTGTCTGTATCGCGCAAACGGATGATGCCTTTCCCGTCACTCAAACGTTCGAGCTTTACATACAGATCGCCATTACTATTGAATGCGATGTGACGGGCACGTCCTAAGGACTGCGCCACTGTTTGTCCTTTAAAGCCCGCAGGAAGTTCCAGCGGCACATTGATGAGGGCGGCGAAGGGCTTCCGGACGATAAATCCAAAGGAAACCAGCGAACAAATAATGAGTACAGCCAGTAAACGGGATGATGTTTTCATTTGCAATTGAGTTGAGGCGTAAAATTATAGAATAAAGCGATTTCAGGACAGTTTCTGTATGGCTGCTATTAAACGATCATTTTCGGCTTGCGTACCAACTGTAATTCGCAAACAACCCTCACATAAGGTGACATTACTGCGATCCCGCACCACAATCCCTTCCTGCAGTAAACTATTGTACAATCTTTTCGCCTCTTTTACCTTAACCAATAGAAAATTTGCATCAGAAGGATATATATGCAATACCGAAGGCAACTGTTGCAGCGCCGTTTGTAACCGTTCCCTTTCCGACACGATCAATCGGATCATATCATTCACCTGTCCCACCTCCTCCAGCGCTTTCAACACCAGGTCTTGCGAAGCCTGATTGATATTATAGGGTGGCTTCACCTTATTCATTACCTGAATGATCTCTTTCGATGCAAATGCCATTCCCACCCGCAACGCAGCCAATCCCCAGGCCTTACTCAGTGTCTGCAAAATCACCAACTGAGGATAATCTTTTAGCTCTTGAATAAAGGAACGGTGCCGGGAGAAATTGATATACGCTTCGTCTATAACTACCAATCCAAAATAATTGTTCAGAATGGCTTCAATATCTTCTTTGAGAAGGGAATTCCCTGTTGGGTTGTTAGGCGAACAAATAAAAATCGCCTTGGTGTGATCGTCGATCGCAGCTTCGATAGCCGGCAGATCCAATTGAAAAGCGGGCGTAAGGGGAACTTTTTTTACCTGCACATTATTGATATCGGCACTAACCTGGTACATTCCATAAGTGGGCGGACAAATAATGATATTGTCAAGCCCCGGCTCTCCCACGGCCCGTATCAACACGTCAATACATTCATCACTCCCATTGCCTAAAAATATCTGTTCAGCCGGTACCTGTTTGATCTCCGACAGTTTCTCTTTTATCTTCCATTGCAGCGGATCGGGATAGCGGTTATACCACTTGGTTAGGGGGGAACCCAGGCTATTTTCATTGGCATCCAGAAAAACACTGGCTTCTCCTTTAAATTCATCACGTGCAGATGAATATGGAGTCAGGTTCTTTATATTCTCCCGTAACAGTTCATTTAAATCGAACGACATATATTTCTCGTATGATTGATCAATAAATTATACTACCATGCGTCTTACACGAACAGCATTCGCGTGCGCTTCCAACCCCTCTGCTTCGGCCATTTGTTCTACTATGGAACCAATGCTTTCTAACCCTTCTTTATCCAGTTCCTGAAAAGTGATCTTCTTCACAAAACTATCTACACTCACGCCACTATAAGCGCGTGCATAACCATTGGTGGGAAGGGTATGATTGGTGCCACTCGCATAATCGCCCACACTCTCCGGCGAAAAATTACCAATGAAAACAGACCCTGCATTGATCACCTGCTGAGCCAGCTCGTTGGCATTCTCCACGCTAAGGATCAGGTGCTCTGCAGCGTATTCATTCAGCAGTTGCAAGGCACGGTCTCTGTTAGCGATCACCAGCGTCCGACTGTTACGGAGCGCTTTTTCAGCCATTTCCTTTCGGGGAAGGGAAAGCAGTTGCTGTTGCAGTTCTTCCTGCACTTTCTCAGCGATCAGTTTATCGGAGGCAACCAGCAATACCTGACTATCGGCACCATGTTCCGCCTGACTGAGCAAGTCTGCCGCAACAAAAGACGGCACGGCTGTATGATCGGCATATACTGCCACTTCACTGGGACCGGCCGGCATATCTATGGCCACTCCCTGTTGTTGTACCAATTGCTTGGCGCAGGTAACATACTGATTACCGGGCCCGAATATTTTGTCCACTCGGGGAATAGATTCCGTTCCATAGGCCATGGCACCTATGGCCTGTACCCCACCGCAACGGAAAATAGTGGTGATGCCTACCACAGAAGCCGCATATAAAATGGCGGGATGCAGGGCTCCTTGCTTATTGGGCGGAGAGCAAAGTATGATCTCTTTACATCCGGCCACTACGGCCGGGATGCCTAACATCAGGATCGTGGAGAAAAGGGGCGCTGTTCCACCAGGGATATATAAACCTACTTTTTCAATACCCACCGATTTGCGCCAGCATTTCACGCCCGGCATGGTTTCTATCACCACAGGCTCCTGCCTTTGTGCTTCGTGGAAACGTCGGATATTGGAAGCTGCCTGCTGAATAGCTGTTTTTAATTCCGGCAATAGCTGGTCACCACTTTGCTGGATATGCAGGGGAGATACCCGCAGATCTTTCAATTTCACACCATCAAAATCACGGGTAAATTTCCGAACGGCTTTATCGCCTTTCTCTGCTACTTTAGAAAGAATACGCCGCACATTCTTTTCCAGATCCTTTGCGTTGATCACGGGTCTTTGTAACAATAGCGGCCAATCCCTCTGTTCCGGTTCTATATAAACTTTCATAAACGTTTGAATAGATATTGATCTTAGATTACCATTTTTTCGATCGGGATTACCAATATCCCTTGGGCACCAGCTTCTTTCAATTGCTCGATCTTATCCCAAAATTCATCCTCACTTAATACGCTGTGAACACTGCTCCAACCGGTTTCAGCCAACGGTAGCACGGTAGGACTTTTCATTCCCGGCAATAAGCTGATGATTTCCTGTAATTTTTCATTGGGTGCATTGAGCAATACATATTTATTCCGTTTGGCTTTTTTAACGGTTCGAATCCGGAATAAAAGTTTGTTGAGCAAGGAAATTTTTTCCTCCTCCAGATCACTGTTTTTAATTAAAACAGCCTGGCTTTTTAAAATGGTCTCCACCTCTTTCAATCCATTCATAAATAATGTTGATCCGCTGCTCACCAGATCGGCAACCACATCTGAGAGCCCGATACCAGGAGCGATCTCCACAGAACCACTGATCTCGTGAATTTCTGCCTGCACTTTATTTGATTCCAGATATTTCTTTACCAAAAAAGGATAACTGGTAGCAATGCGTTTCCCCTGCAGGGAAGCAGCTCCTTCATATTGTTCGTTGCGCGGAACTGCAATAGCAAGACGGCATTTACCGAAACCCAGGCTTTCCACCGTATCTACTTTTTTATTCTTCTCTAACAATACATTTTCGCCAACAATTCCAATATCGGCCACCCCATCTTCTACATACTGGGGAATATCATCGTCGCGTAAAAAGAAAACCTCCAGGGGGAAATTGTCACTCTCTGTTTTCAACCGGTCTTTAACATTACGAAGATCAATGCCACATTCTTTAAGAAGCTGCACCGAATCTTCATACAGTCTTCCCGATTTCTGGATCGCGATACGCAAAACTCTTTTTTCCATTTTTTTGTTTCATTTTTCCCGGGCTCCGGACCGAAACCTGCGGGAGGATGATAAAATAAAAAGGGCTTACCTCCGTAAGCCCTTCTCTTATATTGTACATACACAATAGTTCGCCGGCTTACCAGTTGGGTAAGTTATGGTGATGATGTGTATGGGTCATTCCGTTCATGTGAGACAAAGATAAACCCCGTTTTTTCTTCTGCCAAAATTTTATTGAAAGGGTTACACCAACAGTCGTTTGTTTTTTAAAAGGGCGTATCTTAAAGGCTTAAATGCCCCTATATGAATAAGCTCTTTTTGGGATGTATCGTTTGCCTAAGCAGCCTCACGCTTCCGGCTCAGAATAAACTGAAGCTGGTATGGAGTGATGAATTTAATTATAATGGATTGCCCGATACCAGCAAATGGGGCTATGATGTGGGCGGCCACGGTTGGGGGAACAATGAATTACAATATTATACAGCCAACCGATTGCAAAATGCCCGTGTGGAACGCGGCAAACTGATCATTGAAGCCCGTAAGGAAAACTGGGATAACAGGGAATACACGTCAGCCCGATTGATAACCAAAGGGAAGGGTGACTGGAAATATGGGCGTGTGGAAGTAAAAGCAAAACTGCCGAAAGGGCTGGGTACCTGGCCGGCTATCTGGATGCTGGGGTCCACCACCCCGCTAAAATGGCCAGACGATGGAGAGATTGATATTATGGAACATGTGGGATACGACCAGGGAAGCGTACATGCTTCCATACATTGTAAAAAATATAATCATGTGATCGGAACACAAAAGACTACCCAAACCATGGTGCCTGATTGCAGTGAAGCCTTTCATGTATATTTTGTTGAATGGAATGCTGACAAGGTGGAGATCGGTATGGATGGCAAAACCTATTTCAGTTTTTCCAACGAACACAGTGGATATGATGCCTGGCCTTTCGACAACCCGCATCATCTATTATTGAATATTGCAGTGGGTGGCAACTGGGGTGGACAGAAAGGGGTAGATGCCAGCATCTGGCCACGTAAAATGGAAATAGACTTTGTCAGAGTATATCAATAAAACACGTAAACAATTCAATTAATCATAATAATCATGCGTTACCTATTATTTAGTACAGCATTATTACTTTTTACTTTTTCGGTTATAGCACAAGGTGACGGAGGCTATCAAACGCCCCCTAAAGCTATTGAGGACCTGGTTTTGGCTAAACCCACTCCATCCGTTAGTATCAGTTCAAAAGCAGATTGGATGTTGCTTATGGAGCGCAGCAGTTTCCCTTCAGTGGAAGAACTGGCCCAGCCCGAACTCCGTATTGCCGGTTTGCGGATCAATCCACGTAATGCCGGACCAAGTCGTAGTGGGTATTCTACCGGATTGCAATTAAAAAACATCAAAACAGGAGCTGTTACAACAATCAGCGGACTGCCTGATGACCTCAGGGCAGGAGCCGTTCAGTGGAGCCCCGATGAATCAAAATTTGCCTTCACACAATCGGGCATTTCCCGCATCGATCTGTATGTAGTAGAAATTGCTACAGGAAAAGCACGTAAGATCAATAACCGCGCGCTGAATACAGTTACAGGAAGTAGTTTTCAATGGCTGGATAATAACAGGATCATATACAAAACAATTCCGGAACCTACCCGCGACTATCCCCTCGCACCGAATGCCCCTTCGGGTCCGGTCATTCAGGAAAACCTGGGAAAAGCTGCGGCCAGTAGAACTTTTCAGGACCTGATCAAAAATACCTACGACGAAGAACTGTTTGATTACATGGCCACCGCGCAACTCACGATCAATGATCTTACACAGGAAACCTATGTATTGAAACCAGCGATTTATAATTCCATCAGTGTGTCGCCTGATAAAAATTATTTGTTGCTCGAAACAGCGCAAAAGCCCTTCTCCTATTTGTTCCCTGTTTCCGGATTTCCCCATACGGTTTCCTTGTATGAACTGAAAAGCGGAGAGCATAAAACGGTGGTGAATAATCCGTCTGCCGAAGGACAGCCCATTGGATTTGATGATGTGGTAACCTTTCCCCGAAATTTCGACTGGAGAGACGACCAGCCCGCCACGCTGACTTATATTCAGGCACTGGATAAAGGGTTGGGCAGAAGCAAATCTGCCTTTCGTGATGCACTCATGTCCTGCACCATCACCTCTGAAACGATGGGTGATGTTACAAGGAATGCCAAAGAACTTTTCCGCACCGAACGCAGGCTGCGTAATGTACAATGGGGAAATGCACAATTGGCACTGGTGTATCAAAGTATGACCTTCGACCGCAAATTGCAGATCTATACTTACAACCCCAGCACGGGTAGCATGGAACTTTTAAATGAAAGAAGTTCAAATGATGCTTACGGTGATATCGGCAGTCCGGTCACGACCAAAAATCAGTATGGTCGTAATGTAATTCTGCAACTGAAAAACGGCAATTTATTAATGCGCTCACAAGGGGCTTCGTCCGATGGAGATATGCCTTTCATTCAAAGTTTCGATCTGAAAACGAAGAAAGGCACGATGCTGTGGCGTTGCGTGGCACCCTATTATGAAACTGTTGTTAGTGTGCTGGATCCTGAAAACCTGGTGTTCATTACATCAAAAGAAAGTCCTACCGAAGCACCCAATTACTATATCAGAAATCTGAAAAAACGTATAGCTCCGATACAGATCACCCAGTTTAAAAACCCCTATCCTCAAATGGAGGGTGTATCCAAACAAAAGATATCGTATAAACGGGCAGATGGTATTGATCTTACCGGGGATCTTTATTTGCCAAAAGGGTATGATGCCAAAAAAGACGGGCCTTTGCCTGTGATCATGTGGGCCTATCCCCGTGAATACAAATCGGCTGCAGATGCCGCGCAGGTGCGTGGCTCAAAATATACATTTACGCGCATCAACTATGGCTCACCTGTATTCTGGATCACGCAGGGATATGCGGTTTTGGATAATGCGGAAATGCCGATTGTGGGAGAAGGAAACAAAGAACCGAATGATAATTTCATACCGCAGCTATATCTGAATGCGCATGCGGCCATACAGGCGCTGGCCACCATGGGTGTGGGCGATAGCAATCGGGTAGCCGTGGGCGGACACAGTTATGGCGCCTTTATGACGGCTAACTTGCTTGCACACACGAATTTATTCAAAGCCGGGATCGCCCGCAGTGGCGCATATAACCGCACCCTCACTCCTTTTGGTTTTCAGGCCGAAGAACGTACCTATTGGGAAGCTCCGGATGTATATTATAACATGAGCCCCTTCAGTTTTGCCAATAAGATCAAAACACCGCTGCTCCTTATTCACGGTGAAATGGATAATAACTCAGGAACCTTCCCTATTCAAAGTGAACGATTGTATAATGCGGTAAAAGGTCATGGCGGCACCACCCGTCTGGTCTTTCTGCCCTATGAAAGCCATGGCTATGCCGGACGCGAAAACATCTTACACATGCTTTGGGAACAGAACCAATGGTTGGAAAAATACGTTAAGAATCCTCCGGTAAAATCCGGCGAAGCTGGTAAAAAGGGATTCTGATACCTGTCTAATAAAAAAAGGGGCTGTATTTCTACAGCCCCTTTTTTATCTGGTAATTCAATTAAAACCCTTTCTTTTTCTCGACTTCCTTCACAACTGTTTCAGGCATCAGTACAGCCATGAATTGATTCTTTCCACCCAACATCAATTGCGCTGCCTGCTGCACCTCCTTGATCGTTAGTTTATTCAGTTTTGCCTCGAAATCGGTAAAATAAGCGGGATCTTGCTTTTTCACTGCAGCATCCAAAAGTACCGAAGCCCAGGCCGCATTCTCCTTCAAGGTTACCTTGTGCTGTTCACTTAATTGTTTCTTTACTTTCTCGAGATAAGAATTATCAATTCCTTTTGCGATCACAGCATCAAATTCTTTGCGAACGGCTTTCAACAAAGTATCGACTTTTTCCGGGCCGCAAGGCAACTGCAATACAAAACTATAATTACCATAAGGCTCTTTCTCCACGCCCGCAAAAGTGCCACCGCCATAAATTCCCTGTACCTTCTCCCGCAGTTCTTCAATGATCCGGATATTCAGCACTTCACTTAACACCTGCGCTTTTAATTCCAGATCCTGACTATATGGAATTTCTCCATTGAAGAAACCAAGAATAAGGCTCTTTTGTTCCTTCCCTTTATTAATGGTCAATTGCTTTTTCCCGGTAAGTGGACGCACTTTATTATCAATAAAAATGAACTTCTTAGCCGTGACCGGTAAACTCGCTACATATTTTTCCAGTAAGGGAATGAGTTGCTTTTCCTGGAAGCTGCCGGTAAACACAAACTGCATTCCGCTCATATCACCAAAACGCTCTTTGTAAATAGACAGAGCCCGGTCAATATCAACCTTGTCGAAGTAGGTACTGTTAGGAACAGCCACTTGTGCCAGGGGATTATTATTAAACAGCACTTTGTACATGGTATCAATAAAAGCCGCCTGAGGATTGGCCGATAAATTGGCATACTGTGATTTGTTCCGCTGAATATACGATCTGAATAAGGCCGTATCTTTTCTGGGTTCCGTAACATAAAGGTGCAGCAACTGAAAAAATGTCTCCATATCTTTTACAGTGGAGCTACCACTAAATCCGTCTGATGTTTGTCCGAAAACAGGTGTTACCGAAACCGACTTACCCGCCAGCATTTTACGCAATTCCGTGGGGGCAAATGTTCCAGCACCCATACCTGTTACAACAGGAATAGCATATTCTGCATTGTATTTATCTTTTATACCGTAGTTCGACTTGCCCCCGTAGCGACCTGCATTCATGACGATCTGATCATTCTTAAAATCGGTAGGCTTTAGTATCACGGTAACACCATTACTCAATTTCAGTTCAGTAGTACCCAGCGCAGCATTTGTTTTACGGCTCAGCACACGACCCGGTTTGGGTTCACGTGAAAGCAAGGTGGCAGCAATAGCCTTTTCTTCATAAGGCTTCAGTGTAGCCTTTTCCCGGCTGTCGATGGTAGCCAAAAGATCATCACCCGCAGGCAGCGACACACCGGCTTTTGGTTCAGGACCCATTACATATACCAAGCGATTCTTATCTGCATCAAATCGTTTACTTATTGCATTTACCTCGTCTAATGTTATCGTTGGCAATAATTGCTTTACATACTGAAATTCATTTTCAATACCGGGACTGGCTTCCTGCTGCAGAAAATGCTGTATATACTCTTCCGTAAAAGCGGTCGATTCTGTCTTATCGCGATTATTGAAAAGTCGCTCATAAAAAGAAAGTATATTCTTTGCGGCTCTTTCCAACTCATTTTTGGTGAAGCCAAACCGTTTGGCTCTTTCCACTTCGTCCATCATAGCGATAAGTCCTTTATTGATATCACCGGTTCCTACATTAACCCCTACAGAAAAACCATCGTATCCACGCGCATAGGAATCAAAATCGGCCGAAGCGCCCAGAAAAGGTGGATTGGCATTCTGTGTTAACTCCTGTAACCGTTGATTCAACAAACTGGTATAGATGCGGGCAACCAAATCACTTCTGTAATCATTTAGCGTTGTGGAGGGGCCTTTTACTTTATACGGATAGTTTATTGCCACAGAATAACCGGTAGCTTCTTTATCAGTGGCAATCACGACTTCACTTTTTGCATAAGGAAATACGGGGCTCATCACACGCGGACGTTCATTGTCGGGGTTCTTCAATCCGGCAAAATGTTTGCGGATCATTTCTTCCGCCCGGGCAGGTTCAATATCTCCTACCACAATAACAGCCATCAGATTGGGGCGGTACCAATCTTTATAAAACCGCCGAATTGCGTCTGGTGGAAAATTTTTAATGATGCTGTCAACGCCAATGGGTAAACGCTTTGCATACTTTGATCCCTCAAATAATTTAGGATAGATCTTTTTGAACATGCGGTCATTAGCGCCTTTGCCCAGGCGGCTTTCTTCCAGAATGATCGCTCTTTCGCCTTCAATATCTTCCGTTAAATACGTAACATTATGTGCCCAATCTTCCAACACCTGAAAACCCTTTTCCAGATTACCGGGTTTATCAGTCGGAATGGGAAGAATATAAACGGTTTCATCAAAAGAAGTGTAGGCATTCAGATCATTCCCGAAGCCCACGCCAATATCCTGTAAAAAGGAAACAATTTCATTCTTTTTAAAATGGGTGGTGCCGTTAAACGCCATATGTTCGGCCATATGTGCCAACCCTTGCTGATCATCCTCTTCCAGAATAGAACCGGCATTGATCACCAAGCGGAGTTCAACCTTTTGTTCCGGCTTTTTATTCTGACGGATATAATACGTCAGTCCGTTTTCGAGTTTCCCGGTACTTACTTTTGGATCAAGCGGAAGTTTGTCTGATAGATTGGTTTGACTCTGACCAGTCATTTGTCCGAATAGAAAAACAAATACTAATAGCCATCGCATACATTTACTTTTTTTCATGATAACTGATTATAAAACAAAAATACCCCTTATTCCGCGGGAACAAGGGGTAGTGAGAAGAGGATGAAGGATTATATAAAATTTACCCATTCACCCGCTTAATAGCTTATCGGATCACTTCCTGAATGGGCTTGCCAATAGTGGCACTGGGTGCCTGTATGTGCAAAATGGCGGCGATCGTTGGAGCGATATCGGTCATATAAACCTCTCTGTGTAATTTCCCGGGAACAATCCCCCATCCCATGAACAACAAAGGGATATGTGCATCATAACTATAAAAGGATCCATGGGTAGTACCGGTTTTACCGCCATAGAAACTACCCGACTTCAACACAATCTGAATATCGCCTGCCCGTTTGGCATTAAACCCTTTCAGAAACATTTCCTTGACCTGCGCAGGTAAATTAGCCTCACTCACTTCCTCATTATCAAATGCGATCAACACTTCCGGTAATTGATTCAAATATTTAATGATAAAACTTTTGATCTCTTCTTTATCGGCACCGGCACTATCAATGGCGGCATCATTTAAATAAAGTTGATAGTTTGCGCTGGCTCTTACTGCTGAAGACACACGGAACTTTTCCTGCAGTTTTTTATTCAGATCCGCAGTGGAAGAAGCTACAGACCGACCGGGGAGTTTATTCTCTTCATTAAACCCGGGCACATGGGCTACGGCATGATCTGCTGTAAGAAATACAGTGTATTGACCCGCTCCTACTTCTTTATCAAGGAAGGTAAAAAAATCGGCCAGGTCTCTATCCAAGCGCAAATAATTATCTTCCGCTTCAATAGAATTAGGACCGAACTGGTGTCCGATATAGTCAGGCGAAGACAGGCTGATGGCCAGAAAATCGGTAATGGCATCTTTTCCTAATTCTTCGGCCTTCAGGGCTTCTTTTGAAAACTGCAGCGTGAGTGTATTACCAAAAGGCGTTACGCGAATGGTGCCGTAATCTTTGCCCATGCGAGATTTGAGATCATGTGGAAACACGGGTGCGGCTTCATGTGCAAATTTTCCTTCATAACTTTTATTATCCGGGGTGCTTTGTACGTAAGAGTTGATAGGAAACAGGGTATTCCAATCGTTCTTATACAATGTATCCACCCATTTCTTCTTATTGAAGCGATCGACCCAATCAGGCAATTGCTGCATGTAATAGGTACTGGTGATCCAGTTACCTGTGCTGCCATCATACCAATAGGCGGCATTGGCACTTTGACCGGCAGGTAAAATTCCGCCTCTGTCTTTGATAGCAATACCAATCGTTTTCGCTCTGAAATTGGTGGCCAAACGCAATTCGTCACAAATAGTCGTTGCCCATAAATTGGCTGGAGACATGGGCTCGCCTTTATCAGCACCAACAATTTTAACAGTTTTATCCTCCGCGCAATAAACCTCTCGGTTCAATTGCTTATCGAACCACTCGTTACCCATAATGCCATGTAAGGCGGGTGTTGAGCCGGTATAAACACTGGTATGACCGGCGGCCGTTACGGTTTGAGCGTAAGGAATCATCGTATTTTCGCAGGTGGCTCCTTCCCGCAGCATACGGCGAAAGCCTCTGTCTGAATAACGGTCATAATACCGGTACAGATAATCCCAACGCATTTGATCGATCATTATACCGACCACCAGTTTGGGCCGTGGAACGGTTTGAGCACCGCCGGCTTTTTGCTGCGCTGAAGCCGGAAAAAAGGAGGATAATACAATCAGGGAGAGTACTATATTTCGCATACCAGATAAATTTGGGCAAAGATATAGGGCCTCTTTGTTCATACGGGTTATTTTTTTGTTAGCTGTTGAAAACCAATGCAGGGACCAACCTCTTTCCCAGATGGACAGATACGTCTAATTCGTTACCTTTGCGCCATTCATAAACCGCCTCACCGGCAAAAAAATGATCGTATGGCAGACATTTTTGAAAGATTATTGAAGAATTATGGCCCCCTCGGCCAGCACCGCGAAAGAGCCCATGGATATTTTGCATTCCCTAAGCTGGAAGGCGAAATCGGAAGCCAAATGACGTTCCGCGGCAAAAACATGATCGTTTGGAGTTTAAATAATTACCTCGGATTGGCCAATCACCCTGAAGTGCGCAAAGCCGATGCAGATGCGGCCGCTACATTCGGACTCGCCCTACCTATGGGTGCCCGTATGATGAGTGGAAACAGTAATTATCATGAACAACTGGAAAGGGAGCTCGCCGCTTTTGAAGGAAAAGAAGATGCCATTCTACTCAATTTTGGCTATCAGGGTATGGTGAGTTTGATCGATGTGCTCTGCAGCCGTCATGATGTAATCGTTTATGATGCGGAAAGTCATGCCTGTATTATTGACGGACTTCGACTGCATCCCGGCCATCGCTATGTATTCAAGCATAATGACGTGGCTGATTGCGAAAAGCAATTACAACGTGCTACTGCATTGATCGAAAAGCAACAGGCTGGTGGCATCTTATTGATTACCGAAGGGGTATTTGGAATGGCCGGAGACCAGGGTCGTTTAAAAGAAATTGCTGCGTTGAAAGATAAATATCAGTTCCGCTTACTGGTGGATGATGCCCATGGATTTGGCACATTAGGTAAAACCGGCGCCGGTGCAGGTGAGGAACAAGGTGTTCAGGATAAGATCGACCTCTACTTCTCTACTTTCGCAAAATCGATGGCCTCCATCGGTGCATTCATTGCAGGAGACAAAAAGATCATTGATTATATTCGTTATAATATCCGCTCGCAGATTTTCGCCAAAAGTCTGCCCATGCCTTTGGTATTAGGAAACCTGAAACGTTTGGAATTATTGCGTACACAACCTTCGCTCAAAGCAAAGCTTTGGGAGAATGCAACGAAACTGCAGAATGGTTTAAAAGAAAAGGGATTTGACATTGGCAATACCGACTCTGTTGTAACACCGGTTTACATGAAAGGTGGTGTGGAAGAAGCTACCGCAATGGTGATGGATCTTCGGGAGAACTATGGCATTTTCTGTTCTATTGTGGTGTATCCTGTGATCCCTAAGGGGCATATCATTTATCGACTGATCCCCACGGCCGTTCACACAGATGAAGAGATCCGTGTTACATTGAATGCCTTTGAAGAAACAAAAAAGAAGCTTGATGCAGGCGCCTATAAAGTGGAAGCCATTCCTGATATGGCAGAAACGAAATAAACAGTTTCTGATAAAATATAACGCCCCGACGATTCGTCGGGGCGTTTTCATTTATTATGCTATTATTAATTTAAGCAGCATCAGGGCAAAAAAATAGCCCCGACTTTAATCGGGGCTGCACTAATCAAATACCATTAACCATTAAACCTTATCCTATGAAAAATCAAATATAGTGCGTTAAAGATGGTAAATCAGTGATTTATGTCAGGAGTTTTTACCCAGAAACCATGAAATTGACTGAAGTCAACTGCTGCAATTCCCAACCTCAGTAATTACACTTATGCAACCGTTTGACATAATGTAGTGCATATACTACAAAAAAGGGGACGAATAGAAATTCATCCCCGTTTAAAATCCAATATCCTATGAAAAACCATAAATAAGACGCACTGTTTTATCTTAAGGTTGTATTCATTACCAACTTGATCGAAACTTTTTCTGATACTCTTCAAAGGGAATTTTTCCGTAAAACCCTTCACCGAAATATTTTACGATCAATTCAAACTCTTTCGGTTCCATATAACCGGGAATGGCTTGTGGCGCAGTGCCATCGGGCGGAATAATAACGGTGGTAGGATAAGAAAGCTGCGCACCGGTAAGATATAATGCAAACTCATTGGTTCGGTATCGGGTATTAAAACGGTACTCTTTCCCCTCCCAGGTATAATTTGATTTTGATTCTGCATCTACTTTTACCGGATAGAATTTTTCGGAGAGATAAGCACTCACATTTTTATTGGAATAGGTTTTCCGGTCCATTACCTTACACCAGCCACACCAGTCGGTGTACAGATCTATTAAAACTGGGCGCTTCTCTTTTTTCAAATTCTGGGCAGCCTGCTCCAGGGTTATCCAGGCCGTTTTATTTAAACCGGCCGGAGCATGCATACTCAGGAAAAAAACCAATCCGGCCCCCAACAAAACAAGTGATTTCAATGTTTGCATATAAATTTGGTTTCTTTGCAAAATAACACAAATACCATGCATAAAATTGTTATAGCCATCACAGGGGCCAGCGGTTCGATTTATGCCAAACGCATCCTCGACAAACTCCTTCTGGTAAAGGAGCAATGGCAGGAACTGGCCGTGGTTATGACAGACAATGCGAAAACGGTTTGGGAAACTGAACTGGGAGATCGCTCCTTTGCTGACTTTCCTGTTAATTTTTATAACAGTAACGATTTTATGGCACCCTTTGCTTCGGGCTCTGGTCAATTTGGAACCATGATACTGGTGCCCTGTTCGATGGGAACTTTGGGCCGGATCGCCTCAGGAGTTTCGAATGATCTGATATCGAGAGCAGCAGATGTTATTTTGAAAGAAAGAAGAAAACTGATTTGTGTGATCCGCGAAACCCCCTATAGCCTGATACACATTAAAAACATGGAAACAGTTACCCTGGCAGGCGGTATTATATGCCCGGCTACCCCTTCTTTCTACAGCAGACCATCCAGCCTGGAGGAAGCCGCCGATACTGTGGTTGACCGGGTGCTCGATCTTGCCGGCATCGACATCAAAACATATCGCTGGGGTACCAAATAAAAAACCCGATTGGAAACAAATCGGGTTCTCGGTATAAATTGCATTAAGATCAACGCAGGTCGATCACTTCCACACCGGGAAACTTTGCTTTATCAAAAACAAAAGTTTGATCGGGAACATTCGCACTGCCATTCAAACTGCTTACGGTATAGTTGTAAACGTTGCCTGATTTTTCCAGAATTTTCGTATTGTAGATCGTTTTATTCTTTTTGTCTATCAGCAAATACACTTTGTGAAAATTCCTTGTTTTATCGGTGGGTGTTAATTCCACTTCCTGCAAAACACGGGCACCTTCTTTTTTCTCACCATTGAGTTTGTATAGGAAATCCTTATCGTAGAAATTTGTAAATAATTTCTGAGGTGTAATAGCTCCTGCCGATTGATCCAATTGGGTAATGGTTACTTCGTTTGCCGATTTATCATAGGTCCAGATGGTTTTGCCATCACAAAAGATCTCCTGACCTGTGATCGTTACACGGTATTTATTTCCTTTCATAAAAACCGTTCCTTTCTTATTGCCTTGTACTTTCCCTTTTCCGTCCTCAGCCTTCAGATTGAAAACAGCCTGTACAGCCTTGAAAGATTTGAAACGGGCACTTACGGCATCCAGCAGGGCTTTGGCCGCAGGATCGCTCTTACCAATACTGTTGTTCTGTGCAAATCCTGTCTGCAAAGCAAAAACAGCTACTAAAATCAGTACAAAATGTTTCATCGAAGCGTTTTAAATATTATAAGGTGCACAAATATATTGGATAGCTTTCACTTTACAGACGATTGCGGTCAGGTGGAAGTTTAACGGCAAAAACAGTATTAACAAAAGTCTAACCCATATCCCCCAGATGCTGATCCAGTTCCATCTCCGTTTTGATCAGTACATCCCGGGCCTTGCTCCCCTGATTGGGACCTACCACCCCGGCTGTTTCCAACTGATCCATTAACCGACCTGCCCGGTTATATCCTAATTTCATCCTCCGCTGAATCAATGAGGTCGACCCGATCTGATGGTGAACAATAAGTCTGGCAGCCTCTTCAAAAAGCGGATCCCTGTCTGAAAGGTCAAAATCCTTCCCCTCCATATCTTTTTCATCCACGTATTCAGGC
Organism: uncultured Chitinophagaceae bacterium; assembly: GCA_964555605.1. Classification (GTDB taxonomy): domain Bacteria; phylum Bacteroidota; class Bacteroidia; order Chitinophagales; family Chitinophagaceae; genus Endoryza. Next base: position 21,706 of record CAZKSY010000031.1, read on the forward strand.
AATTGAAAGGCCTGCGGATAACCCCGCTGTTCGCCGATAAAATCACAAACAGCCTGCACCTCTTCGGTATCAACAAATACGCATTGCAAACGGCTCAATTCGCCGTTGTAGGAAATCAGCATATCACCTTTACCGATCAACTGCTCGGCTCCACCAAAATCAAGGATCGTACGGGAATCCACTTTAGACGAAACCTTAAAGGCAATGCGGGCCGGGAAGTTGGCCTTAATGGTACCGGTTATGATGTTTACCGAAGGACGTTGGGTGGCAATGATCAGGTGGATTCCAACAGCACGGGCCAATTGTGCCAAACGGGCAATGGGCATTTCAATTTCCTTACCCGCCGTCATGATCAAATCGGCAAACTCATCAATAACCAATACGATAAAGGGCAGGAACTGATGTCCTTTCTGAGGATTTAACTTCCGCTTGATAAAACGCTCGTTATACTCCTTGATGTTCCGGGCTCCGGCTTCCTTTAACAGATCGTACCGGTTGTCCATCTCAATACAAAGCGCATTGAGCGTATGGATCACTTTCTTGGTATCTGTAATGATTGCTTCCTCTTCTCCCGGAAGCTTGGCCAGAAAATGACGTTCAATTGTTCTGTATAAACTTAATTCTACCTTCTTCGGATCCACCAATACAAACTTTAACTGCGATGGATGCTTTTTATAAAGTAATGAAACCAGGATCGCATTTACGCCCACAGATTTACCCTGACCGGTAGCACCCGCCATCAGCAGGTGCGGCATGGTGGTAAGATCTACAATGAATAATTCATTATCGATCTTTTTACCAATGGCAATGGGCAAGGTGAAGGCAGAATTTTGAAACTTCTCAGAGGCCAGCAGTGTTTTAATCCCCACCATTGACTTCTTCACATTCGGTACTTCAATACCAATGGTACCCTTGCCGGGAATAGGGGCAATGATACGAATCCCCAGTGCCGCCAGACTTAAAGCGATATCATCTTCCAGATTCTTGATCCGGGATATACGCACGCCCGGAGCGGGTACAATTTCATATAATGTTACGGTAGGTCCAATGGTCGCACTGATCTTCTGAATAGCAATATCATAGTGCTTCAGCGTATTGATGATCTGATTCTTATTGCTTTCCAGTTCCTGCGCATCTGTTACGATCTTTTCCCCTGCATAATTCTGGAGGAGATCAAGCGTAGGATATTTATAGTCACGCAGATCGAGGGTGGGTTCATAAGGCTCCATTTCAGCCACTTTCTCCGGTGTTTTCGGACCTTCGGCTTCATCGGGCACCCCGGGACTAACCGTTTTAATTTCCAGCGGCAGGTCAGATGGCGGTATTACCGGGGTAACCAATCCCTTGACGGTTGCTGGCTCCGGCAATATCTCTTCTTCTTTTGCCGCATTTTCTTCAATAGCCTCTAATTGAAGGTTTTTCCGGATCTCTTCTGCGGAAGGCTGCTTTCTGGCCGGCAATTCTGCAACAGGTTCTGCAGGCAGGTCTTTTTCAATTACATTTAGCTCCAGCGGCAATGAATCCTCGCGTTCAGGCATTACCGTAATACCCTTATTCCCCTTCAGCTTATTAGGTTTTGTGGCGGGTACTTCTTCATTAACGATGTCGGTATCTTCTTCGATCAGATTATCTGTATCGGCACCTGATTCCGTAACGGTATCATTTTCTGATGGAACTTTTTTCGGCAACTTGGGCACATTGAACACCGGATTGAAACGCCAGATCACATAGGCCAATCCGCCTACCAGTAATACAGCAGCCGTACCAATCGTTCCCAGCATTCGGTGCAGCCAGTCATTGGCCATATCGCCCACTGCTCCGCCCCAGGGGAATCCCTGATTCGATAACAGAAAACTAAACACTACACTGAAGAACACAACACCCACCAGCACATAGCGCAGATTTCGCCAAACGGAAAACAGGGGTTGTTTAAAAAGCAGGTTGGCACCGGCAGTAAAGAATAATAAACAGAATAGAAATGAGGATACGCCGAATCCGTAGTAAAAGAATTGATGTGAAATATAGGCCCCGATATTCCCCATCAGGTTGGCAGTTTTGATAGCCCCTGATGGCAGCAGAATGGAAGCGCCATGGTTCAATACCTTGTCCTGATCTTCATGCCAGGTAAACAGGTACGATAAAAAGGAAACAAACAGGAACGCCGATAATAGCAGGAGCAGCGCACCGGCAATTTTATGAGTACGTTCATCCTTCACCAGTTCCTTAACCGAAACCTGTTCTTCTTTTTCAGGTTTTAATTGATCAGGATTGGCTTTGGGCGCCTTTTTGGAGGATTTCAAGCTATTGGCCATAGGGGGCAAAGATACGCAGTTGGTAAAAATTCAAGGTACCGCTTTCCTAAATAATCGCTGCATATAAAGGTCAATTTTCAACAAAAACCGTATTTTACAAGGCAGAGCTTCATGGCTTTCTCCAAATGAATATCCAACGCATCAAGATAGTCCACCTTTTCCTTTGTATATCGCTGCTTGGCGGGTTAAAGGCACGTGCCGCAGACAGCCTTCGGTTTAATATCGATACCCTCCATTTTGAAAGAAGCATTAACGATATTTCCTTTATCGGTACCAGCGTTGAACCTATCCACGAACCGGTTGAGTTGCTTCAAAAGAAGTATACCCAGATTCCGTTAGTAGAACTGCACCCCAACCTGCCGGGTAAATACCTCGAAAACTATTTTCTAATGCGTTTTCAGCTAACCAATGAGGGCAGCCGGGAACAGGTATTTTATTTCAGCCCGGGATATTATTGCAGAAACCTACGAATCTTCAAAGCAGCTCCAAACGATCCTGCCGGTACCCTACAGGAATTACCGGCGGCAGCAGTTAACAGCGAAAGATATCCGGGATTCCTGCTGCTACAATTGGCACCCGGTGAAAAAGCGCTCTTTTTTGCCAGCATGCAATTCATTCGTACCAATGCCAATAATTATCTGCCTTATGTAATAGAGCGGGATTACGTTTCTTCCTTTCAAAAGAATCTGAAATACCGCGATGCCCTGCTCGATACCATCACTTATGTTATATCAGGCATTCTGTTATTGATGATCTTTTATTCTCTGGCGGTTTATCTGCAAAATAAGGGTCGTGAATTTATATACTATTCCGCCTATGCCATCTGCTGCACCATTATGGTATTTTTTAAGTCTTATGCCATATCCACCAACAGCGAACTGAACTATATCTATGAAGAATACCTCGATTTTCTCATACTGGGAATTGGCGTGTACTTTTACCTGAGCTTTGTTCGTCGTTTCCTGAATACACGCGACGATCATAAACGACTCGATAAATTTCTCAGAAGTTCTGAATGGATCCTGATCTTTCTGATGAGTCTTTTCAGTTACCTTTATTTCTTCACTAATGGATATGCTGCCCTTCACAGTCTCGAAAACTATATTATCAAAGTGGTCATGTTCCTGATCGGAACGGTATTTATCATTTACAGTCTGAGAATAAAAAACAAGCTGTTGTATTATCTGGCCGCCGGTAATTTTGCGCTCATAATCTTTTCAATACTTTCTTTGTTAGTTGTATTGGGATTTCGAATAAACCCCGAAAACCGCGCCTCTATATTGAACAGGGGTATGCTCTATTATGAAATCGGGATCGCCCTCGAGCTGATGTTCTTCCTTTCAGGATTGGCCTATAAAAACAGGATGGACCTTACCGAAAGAGCCAGGGAAAAAGAACGATTGACACTGGAAAATGAACGAAAAGAGTTCGAGAAACAGTTGGCTATCGCTACCACACGACAGGAAGAAAGAGATCGTATTTCGGCAGATATGCACGACGAACTCGGCTCGGGCATGACAGCCATACGACTGATGAGCGAAATTGCCCGTACAAAAATGAAGGATCATGCTTTCCCCGAACTGGAAAAAATTTCCAATTCGGCCAATGATCTGCTGGGAAAAATGAACAGTATCATATGGACCATGAAATCGTCTAATGATACACTGGAAAGCTTAATCGCCTATCTCCGTTCACATGCGCTGGAATATTTCGACAGCACGCCAGTTCACTGTATCGTTCACACACCCGAAACCATCCCTTCTATTGAAGTTAATGGGGAAAAAAGAAGGAATATATTTTTAAGTGTAAAAGAATCCCTCAACAATATCCTGAAGCATGCGCAGGCATCAGAAGTAGTGATTGATATTTCCATTGCTCACAACATTCTTACCATACAGGTGCAGGATAATGGCGTTGGTATTGACACGGAAAAGCTGCGCCGATTTGGTAACGGTCTCAGTAATATGAAAAGAAGAATGGAAAGTATCTCCGGAGAATTTTTGGTGCGCACGGGCGATGGAAGCTGCATCAGTTTTATTGCGCCACTCTAGTTTGCCTTGCGAAACGAGGCCATTAACAGTAACCATCCAATTATAAAAAATACGCCCCCGAATGGCGTAACGATACCAATACCCCCTAAGCCTACAGCATCTGTTGCTTTCAATGCTGTTAACAAATAAAGAGAACCTGAAAAAAGGAGGATACCTGTTAAAAAACAATAGCCAGCCCCTCTCAATAATTTTTGATTACCGGCAGCAAACAGGATCCCTACGAACAACAGAGCAAAAACGTGATACATTTGGTATCGCACTCCTGTTTCAAAAGTTCCTACTGTTTCCGGAGGCACCAGTTTTTTTAATCCATGTGCTCCAAAGGCGCCAAGTGCCACACCCAGGGCTCCTAACAGCGCGGCTATTTTTATAAATCCTTTATGCATGTAATATTTGTTGAATCAGTTCATCCAGGTTAACCTTGTCTTCTTCTATGTGAACATCCGCCTGTTCATAATAAATACGCCGGTCGTTTATTTTCTTTAATATAAAACTACGCAGATCGTCGTCGGAAATAGCGCGGATAAGCGGACGCTTCGCTTTTTCATTTTGCAACCGGCCCAATAATGTATTGGTTTCGGTATTCAGCCAAACAACGGTTCCCTCCTTCTTCATCAATTCAATATTATTGAAAAAACAAGGCGTACCACCACCACAGGATAGCACGAGCGCAGGATTTTCACGAATAACATCTTCCAGCAGATCCTTTTCAAGCAACCGAAAATACTCCTCCCCTTCTTCTTCAAAAATATTGGTAATGGGTTTGCCCGCCGATGCAACAATCAGCGCATCCAGATCATAATAGGGTAATTTTAATCGCTCGGAGAGTAATTTTCCCCAATGCGATTTGCCACTACCCATAAATCCGATCAGGAATATCCGCATCCGTTATCAATTATTTGAAAGCATTCAATCCCGTAACATCCATACCGGTGATCAGTAAATGAATATCATGTGTTCCTTCATAAGTGATCACACTTTCGAGGTTCATCATATGCCGCATGATACTGAACTCACCGGTAATTCCCATTCCACCCAGCATTTGGCGGGCATCACGGGCAATTTGGGTAGCGATCTCGCACCCATTTCTCTTGGCCATACTTACCTGCTGCGCTGTTACCTTATGTTCATTCATGAGTACACCCATCCGCCAGTTCAGTAATTGCGCCTTGGTGATCTCTGTGATCATTTCAGCTAATTTTTTCTGCTGCAACTGAAATCCTGCAATCGGACGATCGAACTGAATACGCTCTTTCGCATAACGCAAAGCGGTATCATAACAATCCATTGCGGCGCCAACAGTACCCCAGGCAATGCCATAACGGGCTTTTGTTAAACAACTCAGCGGCCCGCGCATGCCTTGTACATTCGGCAATATATTTTCTTTGGGAACTTTTACATTATCAAAAACCAGTTCGCCCGTAGCACTGGCGCGCAAACTCCATTTATTATGGGTGGTCGGGGTTGAAAATCCTTCCATGCCGCGTTCAACGATCACTCCTCTTACCACACCCGCTTCATCTTTTGCCCAAACCACAGCCACCTGTGCAAAAGGAGCATTACTGATCCACATTTTGGCGCCATTCAAAATAACATGGCTACCGGCGTCCTTAATATTGGTAAGCATACCGGCAGGATTTGAACCATGATTGGGTTCCGTTAAACCAAAACAACCCAGCCATTCCCCGCTGGCCAGTTTGGGGAGGTATTTCATCCGTTGTTCTTCACTGCCATATTCATAAATGGGGAACATCACCAGAGATCCCTGCACCGAAGCCGTGGAACGAACCCCACTATCGCCTCTTTCCAATTCCTGCATCATCAAACCATAACTGATATAATCCAGCCCTCCACCTCCGTATTGCTCCGGAACGGTGGGACCAAAACAGCCCAACTCACCCAACTGCTTTACGATCTGTTGCGGGAATTCGGAGCGCTGTGCATACGCTTCAATAATGGGAGAAATTTCTTTCTTTACATAGGCACGAACAGTATCACGGATCATTTTATGTTCTTCCGTAAGTAATTCGTCAACATTAAAATAGTCGGGCGATTGAAATAAATCCTGGGCCATAACAAGCAAATTTTAGAAAGGCAAAGTTAGTGAATAGCAAACAGATTAACGATGGATTGTATACCCTTCCGTAATGGAAAATGAGGGTCCTCAGGCCGGATCAATCCCGATCAAATCCCACCAGTTACCATATATATCTTCAAAAACGGCCACTTTCCCGTAGGGTTCAACCACCGGGGTTCGGATGATTTTAACCTCCTGATCGAGCAAATGCTGATAATCGGTATCAAACTGATCGGTTTCCAAAAAGAGGAATACCCTTCCTCCTGTTTGATTTCCGATCCGTGATTCCTGCGCAGCACCCACAGCTCTCGCCAACAAAATTGCAGCCCCTGCGCCGCCGGGTGGTCGTACCAGAACCCACCGCTTGGTTTCACTCAAAACGGTATCTTCTACTAATTCAAAACGCAGTTTACCTACATAAAAAGCCAGTGCTTCATCATAGTCTCTGACCACGAGAGCCATTTGTTTCAATCGCTGTGCCATAGGCTAAAATAAAAAACCGGAAACTGGTTCCGGTTTTTTTTATTATCTTTTTTTGTTACCACTTTGTTCCTGCTCCCTTATGATTTCCGTTACATCTACCGGTTGCGAGAAATCGCCCAGCAGCCATTTGCAAAAATAATCAGCCTGCATCCAGAAGAAATATTCCGTCATGTCGCCAAAACCATGACGCTGACCAGGTAAAAGCACAAATTCAAAGCGCTTATTGGCCCGGATCAATGCATTGGCCATGCGAATGGTATTGGCAGGATGTACGTTATTATCTACATCTCCGGTTGACAACATCAGATGGCCTTTTAAATTTTTGGCCAGTTCACTGTTCCGTTCAATGCTGTACACAAAAGAAGTATCACTTTTGTCGGATATCACCTCCTTCACCCCATGATGCTTCTCACTCCACCATCTGTTATAGATATTGTTTTCGTGATTGCCGGCACTTGATACGGCCACTTTAAAAAATTCCGGATACACCAACATGGCCGCCGTACTCATGAAACCGCCACCGCTATGACCATGAATACCTACACGATTGATATCAATAAATGAATAGCGATCGGCTAATTGCTCAATGGCCGCTTTCTTATCGGCCAACCCATAATCACGCAGATTTCCATAGCCGTAATTATGATACCACTTACTCCGGCTCGGGTGTCCACCGCGGTTACCCACCGTAATCACAATAAATCCAAACTGTGCTAAACGGTCGGTACGATCCATGCCACGACCAAAAGCTTTATTCACCGCTTCTGTTTGCGGACCGGGATAAACATATTCAATGATGGGATATTTTTTGGTAGAGTCAAAATCGAATGGTTTGTACATCACACCATACAGATCCGTAATGCCATCATCCGCTTTTACCTTGAAGGGTTGGGGAAACTTATAACCGCTTTCCATTAAACGAGTGAAATCGGCCGTTTCGAGGTCCATGATCTTGCGACCCGTGGCATCGAACAGGGAGGTTTTGGGAACGGTATTTACACGAGAGAAATTATTGACAAAATACTTGTTGTCGTCGTCCATACTAATGGCATGATCAAAATCGCCGGTATTCAATAGCTTCAGATTGGAGCCATCAAAATTCACCCGGTACAAATGCAGATAATACGGATCTTCGCCCGCTTCCCGGCCATTGGCCGTAAAATATAATACCCTGTTTTTCTCATCTATATTTATGATATCCTCACAATGCCAGCTACCGGAAGTAATGGCATTCTTCATTTTTCCATCAGCATCCATGAGATAAAAATGTGCCCATCCGTCGCGCTCACTCCAATGTATCAACTCTTTTCCCTGATTCACCACACCCAGTCGCTTTGTTTCCACATAGGTATTCATCCGCTCTTCAATAAGCGCTTTAAAGTTACCCGTTGCTACGTCTACCTTACCAATATCGATCTTCTTCAAGTCGCGACTCGTGCGTGTTACGTAGAACATATCATTGGTTCCTTCCCATACCACGGCACGGAACTCATCGTCGCGCTCCCGCTGCCTGAACGGTTTTGTGGCCACACCGATCTCCTGATCTTTGAAAAGGGCCGCATTCACCGGCATCAATTTCTTATTCAGCATATCAAACAGTATCAGTTCCCGGCGGGGCGCTTCCTTCTCACCCGGCATATGATATTTATAGGTTTCCAGTGCGGGGCGGCCCTCTGCCACATTATGCAATACCCAGAGGTCTTTCACCTTCCGGTTATCAGAACGTACAAAGGTGAAATAACGAGAGTCGGGTGACCATATCACAAAGGCTGATTTACGCTTATCCTTATTCTTCTCTTTTTCAACATTGGTTTCGCCAAAGCCTTCCCCACCATAGGAATAATTTTCGATACCATCTGTTGTTAAGGCCTTCTCCACAATGGTACTATCATCTTCCTTGATGAGTGCCTTGGCGTAGTTGGCCGAATCCATCCAATACAAATTATAGTTCCGGGCAAACACTACATATTTTTTATCGGGAGAAATAGAAGCCCAGGAGGCACGACGCAGTGGTCGTTTGAATCCGGTGAGCTCCACTACATTCCCCGAAGCCAGGTCGTATTCGAAATAGAACATCTTCCTTTCTTTCACCGCGGCGCCTCCTTTTTTCGCGGTATCTTTCTTCTCTACTTCTTCGGTACTGCGCACCTGAAAACGTAAAACCGTTTCATCTTTTACAAATTGTAAACTATCGATATTCAGGTGCTGCGCATCAAAGGGATCTTTTACAATACGCGTGATCGCCGCTGCCAGCTTTTCATTATCAAACAACGCTGTTTTGGAAGCTTTCAGCGGATCCACGATATACCACTTGCGACCTTCGCTGGTTTCGTAGGAATACCAGAAACGGTCTCCTTTGCGCAACCAGTGTGGATCCACTGAAGTGGAAAAAATGAGTTTCTCTAATTTCTTGGGAGAGAACCGGGCCGCTAAGGCATAATTGCCTTTGGTTACCGGCAATTGTTGGGCCCATAGAACAGACATGGAGACCAAAAAGGTCAACAGCAAAATGACTTTTCTCATTACAGTTTGTTTTGTAATAGAAAAGTAGTGCTTTTTATGGATTAAAAAACAGTAATTGGAAGAGTGGTTACAGATAGGAAGCCATTTCTATCTGATACTGTTGCGCAATGGCCCGGGCCTCTTCGGCAAAATCTTTATGAGGAGAGGCATAAATGATGGCCCGGCTCACATTTACCAGTAATCCAACATCATTGGGGATCATGGCTTTTTCGGAAATTTCTTTCAAGCTACCCCCTTGTGCCCCCACACCAGGTACCAGATAAAAATGGTTGGAGGTAATTCGACGAATATTCACAAATGCCTCTGCCTGCGTAGCGCCTACTACGAACATCAGATTTTCGGGGCTTCCCCAGGTTGATACCGTTTTCAACACCTGTTCATATAAAAGGCCTTCGCCGGACGGTTTCAACTCAAAATCTGCAGCCCCCTTATTGGAGGTCAACCCTAACACAATTGCCCATTTTCCTGCATATTCCAAAAAAGGCTTAACACTATCCGCTCCCATATAAGGCGCAACAGTGATGGAATCAAACGGAAGGGCTTCAAAAAATGCCTTTGCATATTGGGTAGAAGTATTTCCAATATCGCCCCTTTTGGCATCGGCAATGGTAAAATGTTCCTTGCCGATATACTGCACCGTTTTTTGCATCGCCTCCCACCCTTTTAAGCCGAGTGCCTCATAAAAAGCAGTATTGATCTTATAACTAACACAATAGTCGCGGGTAGCATCTATAATGGCTTTATTAAAAGCAAAAACAGGATCCGGTTCATGCAACAAATGCGAGGGGATCTTTTGGAGGTCGGTATCCAACCCCACACATAAATACGACTGACGTTTATGAATCAATTGAACCAATTCCTGCCGGGTCATAAAGCTGCTTTTATTTGATCGTCGAAAAAATTTCTTCCAGGGCTTCTCCGAATGAAAAGACCTCTGCAAAAGTATTATAAAACGGTACCGGAGCCAAACGGATCACGTCGGGCTCCCGCCAATCTACCATAAATCCCTTTTCCATGAGTGCGTCATAAACCCTGCGCCCCTCCTTTTTCATGAGCAAAGAAATCTGACAGCCATGTTCATTTTCTGAACGGGGAGTGATGACTTCTACAATGGAGTCGCCAAAACGTTTTTGCACCGCATCCATCACAAACCACAAGTAAGCTGTTAATTGCTGCCTTTTCTGTTGTAATTGTTCTATGCCGGCCTCCTCAAATAATTCCAGTGAGGCTCTATGGCTGGCATATAATAACATGGAAGGTGTACTTAATTGCCATCCATTCGCGCCGGCATCCGGTACAAATCCCTTTTCCATTTTAAATCGGGTGCCGGCATCATAACCCCACCAACCCGCTAAACGTGGAATGGATTTTTGCTGGTGGTGCTTTTCATGTATAAAAACCCCACCAACAGCGCCGGGTCCTGAATTGAGATATTTGTAACTGCACCAACAGGCAAAGTCTGCCTCCCAGTCATGTAAATGCAATGGTATATTCCCTGCCGCATGTGCCAGGTCAAAACCAGCCATGGCACCAACGGCATGAGCTGCTTTTACAATAGCCGGCATATCAAATACCTGCCCTGTATAGTAATTAATACCACTAAACAACACAAGCGCCAGTTCATCTTTATGTTCGTTAATTGCCTGAACAATATCCGCCGTATCGAGGGTACCGGAGCCGGGTCTTGGGGCTACTTCCACGATCACATTATCAGGGTTTAATCCATAATGACGCGCTTGTGTTTCTAATATGTATTGATCAGAAGGGAATGCCTTGGCTTCGCAAAGTATTTTGTTCCGCTTACCGTTTGGCCGGTAAAAACTGAATAAAAGCAAATGCAGGTTCACACTTAATTGATTCATCACCACAACTTCCGATGGAGCAGCGCCGACGATTTTACCGAGCATAGGGGTAAGACTTTCATGATATTGCAACCAGGGTTTTTCGCCTTCAAAAAAACCTTCCACTCCATACTGTTGCCATTGACCTAAAACTTCTTCGATCCTGGCTTTGGCTGTTACCGGTTGCAACCCAAGGGAATTGCCCAAAAAATAAGCCTGTTGTTTACCGGATCGCTCCGGAATTAAAAACCGTTTCCGGAACGCCCGGAGGGGATCCTGTGCATCTCTTTCACGGGCATAGCTAATCGAATATTCCATGGGCAGATTTTATACGTTTAAATGGTTCCTGTTTTTCCTCCATCAACGGGTATGCTAACGCCATTCACATAGGAAGCAGCGGGCGAGGCCAGGAAGGCCGCCACGGCTGCAATTTCAGCCGCTGTTCCGAAACGTTTGGCAGGGATGCTACTGATCATCCCACTTTCAACAGCCGATTCCGATATGCCATTTCGGGCGGCATTGGTGGCGATCAAACTTCGGAGTCGTTGGGTATCGGTGAACCCAGGTAATATGGAATTCACCGTTATTCCAAAGGCCCCCACTTCATTTGACAGGGTTTTCGCCCAGGAAGCAGTGGCCGCCCGTATGGTATTGGAAACGCCCAGCAATGCGATCGGAATACGAACCGATGTGGAAATAATATTGATGATTCGTCCGTATGCGGCTGCCTTCATTCCGGGCAATACCGCCGTAGCGAGTATATGATTACAAATAACATGCTGCCGGAAGGCTGCTTCAAAATGAACAGGATCTGATTCAACGATGGGTGCCGCTGCAGGTCCACCCGTATTATTGATCAGTATATGTATTGTTTCCTTTTCCACCAATCCGGCAACTACCAAACGCACCTGTTCCGGCTCAGCAAAATCTGCCGTCGCATATTCATGTCCGGTACCAGGCAAAGCAGCGATCGCTTTCTGTAGCGACGACTCATTCCTTGCCAGCAAAATGCAGCGGGCACCCAGCTCCGCCAATTCCTTGGCAATTGCCAAACCAATACCCTGTGTGCTGCCGCAAATAAGGGCCGTTTTTCCCTTCAACGCAATATTCATAAAATGTATTTGATCAATTATTACTCGTTTAAAAGATCCGGATAATCAGATATGATCCCATCTACGCCCAGCGCTTTCAATCTGGCAACGGTGGCCGCATCATTCACTGTCCAGGGAATTACCCGGATATTTAAAGCATGGCAGGCACTAATACGTTCCGGCGTAATCAGGGTATAGGCCGGACTGTAAATAGTAGGAACAAAACCCAACCCCGCAACGATCTCTTCAATACCCCGTTTATCATTTGCCTCTACCAGTGCCGCTGTTTTTATATGTGGATACTTCTTATGCAGATAAACAAGTGTTCTGAAATCAAAAGACTGAATGATCACCCGATCGGTAATTTTTTTTCGTTCGAGAACTTTAACCAGGGTATTGACAAAAACGTCCGGAGCAGGGTGAAAAAGCTGATCGGTTGATGGCTGGGTCTTTGTTTCGATATTATAAAATACAGGCGTCTGATTTCGCAACCGGATCGCCGCCTCAACATTATCAATAATTTCAGATAACAGCGGCTTGGTGGCCGGTAATTTTTCCTGCCTGGGAAAACGTGGATGGGGCTTTAATCCAACATCAAAACGCTGTATTTCAGCATAGGTCATTTGGTAGATATTCAAACTTTTTTCCTCAGCTTCTGCGACGGCCCCGCCATCCTCTTTTGTGGTGATTTCATGATTGAAAAAAGGCTCATGAGATAAGATCACTTTCCCATCTGCCGTAATAGAAGCATCCATTTCCAGTGTGGTCACGCCCAGTTCCAATGCTTTAAGCATGGCAGGCAAGGTATTTTCGGGCATCCATCCCCGACAGCCCCGATGCCCCTCCTTATCGAATTTCGGCAGATTCATTGGCAGGTTTTTTACAGTACGGCAAGATTGCGCCCCAAGGCACAGCAATAAAAACACTATTGTACGGCCAGCCTTTTTCATCGCTTGTTGTTTAATATTATCTTTATTCCACCACCCTCTTTCTAAACTATTTTACCTCACACCCCATACCCCAAACCGCCACCCCTCACCTTAAAACTTACCACTCCACACTCACAACTCCCTCCTTTTCTTCATTTCCTCTGCCACCGCTCCACTCACGCCACCCTGCTCCGCTAATTTATCAATGATATGCTGATAGCTTTCGGCGTCGCGGTTCTGACTCAACTTAAAAACATGATCCCACTGTTCCACCCTGATCTCAAATCCCTGAATGGCTTTCAGTAATGGTTCCCGATAGTTTTTGGGTAAATTTTGATAAACAGTTGGCGACCCGCTCTGTTGTGATTCAAAATGAACACTCAGTCGCTGCAATTGTGCTTCCAGTTCCTGCTCATCAACGAACCGGATCCTGCCATTGCAATGTACACTCTGATAATTCCAGGTACTGGCCTGATGGGGATTGGTATACCAACTGGCACTTACATAAGCATGGGGACCCGTAAAAACCACCAGTACAGCGGGATCCTTTTCCAATGCCATAGAATGATCCTGCTTGCGCATGATATGTCCGCTCAGTATCCAGTCGCCATCACGCTCTTCCAGCAGCAGGGGGATCTGTGTGGCGACCGGCCAATCCGTACCACGCCCGATAAGAAAAGCAAAAGGATTTGCCTTGATGAAATCCAGGATCGCCTGTTTATCGGACTCCTTAAAATGAGACAGGTTATACATTCTTTCAAAATTAAATGGAAAAAGGGTTCATTGTTACCTGAACCCTTTTTATAAAATCAATTGAGGCAGTACTCAGCTCATTACTTCCAAAACTTTGGTGGCAGCCATATTTGCATTACGCATAGCGATACTGCGCACGGCTGCTGAGGCAAATTCTATAAATGCTTTTTTAGTTATATTGTCGGAACTGGTCATTACCGGAGCGCCATCATCACCTCCTTCCCGGATACTTTGCACCAACGGTATCTGACCCAGGAAAGGCAGACCATATTCATCAGCCAGATTTTTACCACCATCTTTTCCAAAAATAAAGTATTTATTTTCGGGCAGTTCCGCCGGAGTGAAATAACTCATGTTTTCCACCAATCCAATTATGGGCACATTGATCTGCGCCTGACCAAACATGGCAATAGCCTTTTTCGCATCAGCCAGGGCCACATCCTGTGGGGTGGTAACCACCACAACACCCGTTACAGGTACCGTTTGAACCAGGGTGAGGTGGATATCTCCGGTACCCGGAGGCATATCGATGATCAGGTAATCCAGTTCATCCCAATATACTTCTGTAACAAACTGTCGGATCGCACTGCTCGCCATGGGGCCGCGCCAAACGATCGCATTCTTTTCATCCACCAGCAACCCGATACTCATCAGTTTGATGCCGTATTTTTCGATCGGAACGATCAAGCCTTTTTCGCCACCGGCATCCATCATCATGGGGCGGGAGCCGCGTACCCCAAACATAATAGGAACGCTGGGCCCGTAAATATCAGCATCCATAAGCCCCACCTTCGCTCCACCCTGTGCCAGGGCTATCGCAAGATTCGCCGATACCGTGCTCTTACCTACCCCGCCTTTTCCACTCACCACAGCGATGATGTTCTTTACATTAGGCAGGAAACCGCTGCCATCTGCCCGTTTTGAAGTGGTATTTGAAGTGAAATTCACCGTAACCTTTGCCGCTTTATTTACCAGCAACTGCACTGCATTTACACAGGCATTACGGATCATATCTTTCATGGGACAGGCGGGCGTGGTCAATACCACCGTAAACGACACATTGTCGCCATCCACCACTATGTCTTTCACCATATTAAGCGTTATCAGATCCTTCCCCAGATCGGGTTCCTGAACGTTCCGGAGCGCATCCGTGATTTTTTCCGCCGTCATTATCTACAAGTTTTGTTAAAAAGAAAAACTGAAGCGCAAAATTAACCATTGGGGGGCTTATTTTGTTATAACAATTTATCAGTTGAATGTATATTTGATGCCAATGAAGCGATTTTTACTTTTTTCGATAATAATTGTCTTCCTCTTACCTCTTCCGGTTGCTGCCCAGTTTGAAAAACTGAAAGACTCAGTGATCCAGTTGAATGGTGTGGTGATGACCGCCGACAGCCTGATGGGTATCCCTTCTGTAACCATTAAAGTGCAGGGCCGCAATCAGGGTACCTATTCCAATGAACAGGGCGTGTTTTCAATTGTGGTCCTGAAGGGCGACCGGCTTGAGTTTACCTCTATTGGTTATAAGGCCAAAGTGATCGAAATTCCCCGAAGCCTGGAAGGGAACCAGCATAGTATGATTCAATTGATGGTAAAAGACACGGTATACCTGCCTGCCACCATCATCAGACCCCGCCCCACCCGGGAACAGTTTGACCGCGATTTTGTGAAAGTCGATATTCCAGACGACCAATACGAAATAGCCCGAAAAAATACCGAGGAGGGAAAACGCCGGATTCTGGCCCGCTCCCTCCCCTCCGATGGCCGTGAAGTAGGCAATATCATGCTCCGGAATAATGCCAACAGATATTACTATTACGGTCAGGCCCCCCCCCAGAATATTTTCAACCCCTTTGCCTGGAATGAGTTTATTAAATCATGGAAAAGAGGCGATTTTAAGAGCAAGTAGTCTAACCGGTCATTTTTCACCCTATTTACCGCAATATTTCGGAAGATTTGATTTTTCCTAATAATTACAGCAACAAGCAGCCATTTCTTGTCGTTGAAGGTCTGCCTTTGTATCTTTCCGAACTATAACAGACATGCTTGGCGTAACCATTTTAGGAAACAACTCGGCCTTACCGGCTTTTGATCGTCATCCCACCTCACAGGTGGTGACATTAGACGATCAGGTATTCCTTGTGGACTGTGGTGAAAGTGCCCAGATCCAACTGGCCCGCTATAAAATCCGCTGGGGACGTATCAACCATATCTTCATTTCCCATTTACACGGAGATCATTATTTCGGTTTACCGGGTTTGCTGAACAGCATGAGTTTGTTGAACCGGGAGCAAGATCTGCACCTCTATGCGCCGGCGCCGTTAAAAGCCATGCTCGACCTGCAATTTGAGGCGGCCACTACAAAACTTTCCTACACCCTGCATTTTCATCCTTTGGAAAAAGAGGGATTATTATTTAAAACAGACCGCCTATCGGTCTCTACTTTCGCCACCAAACACCGCATCCCCTGTTTCGGGTTTCGCTTCGATCAAATGAAGCCACCCCGAAAACTGCTACCGGAAAAAGCCATTGAACATGAAGTGCCCGCTGCTTTTTATGATCGGCTGAAAATGGGTGAGGATTATTTGAATAAAAAAGGAGAGCTGATCAAAAATGAGTGGGTAACCGAACCGGCCCGTCCACCGAAATCCTATGCCTTTTGCGCGGATACTATTTTTGATGAAGAACTGATCGAAAAAGTAAAAGGGGTGAGTTTACTGTACCACGAAACCACTTATTTAAAAGATATGGAGGACCGTGCCGCAGCCCGCTTTCACTCCACCACCATACAGGCGGCCACCATTGCCAAAAAAGCGGGTGTCAATCAATTACTGATCGGTCATTTCAGCAGCAAATATGATAAACTGGATCAATTTGAAGCAGAAGCCCGTGAAGTGTTTCCTGCTACGCAATTAGCCATTGAAGGGGTAACCTATAAGGTGCATTGAGGTTTTAGCAATTATCTATCCCTTTCCAATTCCTGCCTTTTGTAACACCTGATCAATGTTTTTCCTGAGCCAAACGGGGGCATTTAATCTATAACCGAAAAATAGCTGACCCGATACTGCCTGATCCTGATTCCGCACCTGTGTATGCTGCTGCTGATAGCGGGAACCGGAAAGCTTCATATAGAGACCGGAAAAGAAACGCTTTCCGTTATAGCCGATACCTGCACGACCATCCAAACGGAATACAGCATTTTGCTGGTTGGTCGTCACCTTTCCCATGGGTGTTCGGGTGGTCAGATGGGTGAAAATATATCCGAAACCGGGTGTAATTCCCGTGGAGAGATACCAGTAACGTTTAAAAACAATGCTGTGATAATAACCGGCGCCAAGGACTAATTCTATATTACCGCTACGCTGACTGCTACTGGTACCGGTCAGTTTCGTTTGATCATCAATGGTATAATACCGATACAACAAATGCGGCATAAAGGACCCGGCCGTTTTTTTCTGACGTTCCGATTGGGATGACATCGCATTCACCGAAAAATTCCGGTTAAAACTATAGGCTGTAATCCCCTGATAATTGGAATAAACGAGGTCAGGAAATTGCGTATAGGGGTCGCCCGGTTTCCATCCCGGAACAAAATCAGCCGTATTATCCAGGTAATATCCCTTTGTTCTGTTGTGTGAAATATGTTGCTGCCAATGACTCAGATTGAAGTCAAATCCTATTGCGGATCCGGTGGTTTTACCACGTATACGATCGTCGTCATTTCCTGGCAAAAAAGCGGCGGTATATCCAAGGCTGAATGAAATAAACCGGTAGTTAAAGGAGAGCCGGGTACCACTGAAAGAATTGGGGCGAAGTTTGATTTTGGAACCAGGGGTGATCACTTCAAATTTTTCCTGGCTGGTATGCTGGGTTAGTTTGAGGGTTAT
>CAZKSY010000032.1:0-38215 GCA_964555605.1 uncultured Chitinophagaceae bacterium
GTCACGCCTACGCCAAGGCTACGGCGTGCGGAGCACCTCTCACCTCTCACCTCTCACCATTCACCTCACTACCCCGGAATACGCCCGATATACTTCTCCACTTCTTTGATCTGCTTGACAATTTCGGGATTGGCAGGTTTGAGGGCCTTTGATTTGCGGAAGAATTCTTTGGCTGCGCGGAACTCGCGCTTGTTCATCATAATATTACACATTTGCAGGTAGGCGGCCGCTTCATTATCCTTATCGGGTAATCCTTCGCGTAAGGCCTGGCGGATATAGCTTTCAGCTTGTTTGAAATTTCCTTTCTGTAAAGAGATCATACCCATTTGCAGCATGCTGGCTCCTTTAACTTCCTTCATCGGGGAACCAAGGTCTAACCCTTTCTTCATCATTGTTTCAGCGCCATCGAAATCCTGTTTCATCATGGCGATCTGACCCTTTACCGTATAGTAAGCACTGCGAACGGGTTTATAGAGCAGGTTGGGGTATTTAACGGAGTTCAGAATTTTTTCAGCACCATCCATATCGCCATTTTCCAGGTATTCCTGGATCAGGCGGAGCGGACCAATAAAAAAATGTCCGGCAATCAGGATCAGGGCAATAAAATAGGCGGGAAATGCCGGCCAGAAGCCACCGCCCAACAGGTTCACGAGCACACCCACGGCAATTAATAGCAATCCCAGTTGTAAACGATAGCGAATCAGTATATTATAAAATTTCATAGTCAATCTTTTCCCGTCTTTAGCTGTTGGGAAGGGGCACAAAACTACATCATTTTACGCGCCTCCGGCGCGACGCCCGGCATTTTGCCGATTTTTTGCTGGTAGTCAGGGGATTGGAGAAAAATAATATTGACACTATAGCGTTTTTATAGGGCATAATATCCTGAAAAACCAAACCCCCACCCATGAAACAGCTGGTCGGAGTGTTGCTCATAGGCAGCCTATTAGTATCAGAATCTGTTGAGGCTCAATTACGTATCGGTATATCCGGCGGTCCCCAACGCAGTATTGTAAGCAGTAATACCAGTCCCGGTTGGGATACGGTAGATTATAAATATTCTTATCGTCAGGGCTTTCGGGCCGGCATAATAGCCGATGTTCGTTTGGGCGCCCGCTCCCCACTTTATCTGCAGAGCGGTATGTACTATAGTACCAAGGGCCGCGATTTTCAGGCTGGCTTCGAAAATGCGTCTTCCGATATCTCCCGTATCAAGGCTGTTCAGCATGTAAACTATCTGGAGATCCCTCTTCAATTGGTATTGAAACTTAAAATGGGTAAGAAAAGCAGCTTTCTGTTAGGCGGTGGTGGTTATGCCGGATTCCTGTATTCAGGTAAGGAGCGCCGTGATATTACGTACCAAACCGGTACTGTTACTACGATTGAAAATAAAGACCTGAAAGTTACTACCGCACCCGGTTCCTATAATAATATGGAATATGGATGGAATGGTACGGCCGGATTTCAGTTTGGTCGTGTGATGCTTACCGGTCACTACGGCCAGGGCATGAAGGATTTTTATGCAACTACTAATAGTACAGAAGGTACGTTTCGTCATACCACCATGGGTGCATCCATGACAGTACTACTGGGAAAAACGCCTGAAAACAAGCCGAAGGAGATCAAGAAGGCCAAGAAGTTGTCCAGAAAAGAAGAAAGGAAAGCGAAACGTGCGGCCCGCCTCGATCTGGATGGTGATGGTATTCCAAATAACCTGGATGGATGCCCCACACTTGCCGGTCCGAAAGAAACCGGCGGCTGCCCTGATGCTGATCAGGATGGTGTGATCGATCCGCTGGATGTTTGTCCAACTGAAAAGGGAATCGAGAAATACGCCGGACATCCGATCCCCGATTCGGATGGCGATGGTATCAATAATGAAGAAGATAAATGCCCAGATATAAAAGGATTGGCGAAATATAATGGTTGCCCGATCCCTGATACGGATGGCGATGGTATAAATGATGAGAAAGATCTGGATCCGTTGGTGGCAGGCTCACCATTATTTGGAGGCTTACCGGTTCCCGATACAGATGGTGACGGTGTAAATGATCTGAAAGACCGTTGTCCGCTTACCAAAGGATCTATTGACAACAGAGGTTGTGTGCCGGTGAAGAAGAGTATTATTAAGAAAGTAGATGCAGCGGCACAGAAGATACAGTTTGGTTATAAGAGTGTATTGCTTACCGAAGAAAGTAAATTGGTGTTGAATGAAATGGTGGCCTTACTGAAAGCGAATCCCGAATTGAAACTTACTATTGAAGGACATACCAGTGCCGATGGTAATCCGGCCAATCACCAGAAATTATCTGAGGCCCGCGCCTATAGTGTCCGTATATATCTCATGTCGAAAGGCATCGATCCCTTCCGTCTGGAATCTGTTGGATATGGTGCCAGCAAGCCCATTGTGGATGCATTTACGGCAGCGGCGCTGGCGAAGAATAGAAGGGTGGAGATGAGGGTTAGAAATAATTAGAAATAAGGAATAAGAAATAAGGAATAAGAAAGTAGAGCTATTGAGGGTTGAGGAAGTTCACTAATTATCAATTTTAATTTATAATAAATAATTGATAATTACTCAACCGGCACATAACTTCAGCCTCCCTACTTTCTTATTTCTTATTCCTTATTTCTTATTCCCATTCCCTTCACTCCGTCTTCGTCCGCAATATCCGCTCCAGCCGTTCCCAGGCTTTTACATCTTCCTCTTTCAGGTAGTCTATGGCAATTTCATAGCGGGTTTGATTGGTTTGTGCGATAAAGAGTTCGTTTTTTAATGAGTCGAACTGTGTTCTGACGTTTTGCGAATCATTTTTCATTCTGCTAATTTCTGACTGCAACCGTGTGCATTCTTTATTCTGCTGGTAATAGAGATAGGCGATCATGCTCAGGGAGGCAATGGCCACAATGAGGGCAAGTTTTTTCATAAAGTGATTTTAGGAGAGATGCGGAAAGGGGGGAATTGCATAAGTGGGGTATGAGGTATGGGGTTTGGGGGGCGGATATGGGTGGTTACGATAGTTACTTTTTATATGGGCTTAGGCAGATGGCTATCTGGTAAGGAAACCGAACACCTATACCTCACCTCTCATATCTCACCCCTCATCTCTCATCCCTCACCGCTCAAACCAACTCTCCCTTCACTTGCGCTTCGACAGTTCGTGTAATAGCTGCCATTGGTGATTAATGGTGTCTTTAAGAAATTTTACTTCTTCCTGATGCTGGTCGATAAGTGTTTGTAAGGGAATTTGCTTAGTGGAGCCTGGAGTAATTTGATCCTCGATAGAATGAGCGGTACCGTTATCTTCTAAAACCGTGGCATCTATCCCTAATGCCTCAGCGAGTTCGCCCATTACATATTTGTTAATATTTCCTGTCCGCTCGAAATAGGAAATGAGCGAGCGGGTTTTCCCGATCTTTTCGGCTAGCTCATCCTGTGTGAGTCCCTGCACCGCCCGTATTTTTCTGAGGCGGGTTCCGGCATGTTCATCTTTCTTTTTCACCCAATAAAGGGAAGGAAAATTTAGTTGTCAAAATGCGAATAAAATGACAAAAAGACAATAAATTTGATTAACACGCTATTAAATTAATGTCTGCTTTAATATGAAGCAGGCTCCTCCGGTTACCGACAGTCTTTATTTCCTAATCAATTTTATTTTATGCGTAACGACGTGTTGGAGTTTCTCTGTGCCCGCTCCATAGAACCGGGTGATCTCGCGCCAATGATTTTCAAATCAATGCTTGTTCTCTATTGTAATGGGTATACCAGTTTTACGGCTGCGATGATCCGTACTACCTGTTTAGAATTATTCCCCGACATTCCCTGGAATCAGCGCATCCCTGCTATTTGTAATGCCATGCGGCATTTAGCGGAGGTGGGAGGCCAGTTTCCCGATGAAAATGATCATTCAGCGTTTCGGGTGAATATGTGAAGATTGGCTTAAATAGTAATTACAAGGTTGAGTTAAACAGCCTCTTTGCGCCCTTGCGTCTTTGCGGTTAAGTGTATTTTTTTAACCGCAAAGACGCTAAGGCGCTATGTTACGCCAGGGGCACTCCTTCACACTTCCCGCAACAAACTCCTTCTCTCATTATAAACCTTCATGATCAATTCTCCGAACAGCGTATTCGCCCAGGCAAACCATTTGCGCGTGAACTTAGTGGGGTCGTCTTTATGAAAGGATTCGTGCATAAAGCCGGTGCCGGCATGCGTGGCCACCAGATTTTTAATGCAGTGTACAATTTCTTTATCATCAACGCTGGTAATGGCACGCAGAATAATGCTCATCGGCCAGATGGTATCAACACCGGTATGCGGCCCACCGATGCCTTCACCTGCTTTTCCTTTATAGAAAAAGGGATTGTTTTCGCTGAGCACCACTTTGCGTGTATTAAGATACAAGGGGTCGTTGGGTTTGATGGCACCGAGGTAGGGGAGGGAGAGTAAGGAAGGCACATTGGCATCATCCATTAAATGGAAGCTACCGTATCCATTGACTTCGAAAGCAATAATGCGACCGAATTTGGGATGTTGAATAATGCCATGTTCCTGCAAGGCCTTTTTTACTTCCTGCTGTAGCATAATGGCTTTGGTTGCTAATGCGGGGTCGTTCACTGATGGAAGTTTCAGCAGTTCGGCCATTTTGCCCAGGATTTCTATAGCAAACATATTACTGGGAATGAGAAAGGGTAGAAGTGTACAATCATCGCTGGGGCGGAAAGTGGAAACGATGAGTCCGCAAGGCTTTACCGGATATCCATAGCCGCTTAAAGGTACGCCATCAGTAGCCCAGGCGGTGGTGCGTTGAAAATTATACGGGCCGTTATTTTTCCAACGCTGTTGTTCTGTAAAGGTTTGAATGATCCGCTTCATGGCTTCTTTCCATCGGGCATTAAAGAGGCTGGTGTCGCCGGTTTGTTTCCAATAGCCGTAGGAGAGTCGCACCGGATAGCAGAGGCTGTCGATCTCCCATTTACGTTCATGAATGCCCGGTTGCATTTTGGTGATATCGTCTTTCCATTCACTTATTTTATTAAAATCTTTATAGAATGCATTTGCATAGGGATCCAGTAAAATGCAATTCATTTGGCGGTTGATCACGCCTTTGATCAGGGTTTGCAGGGCGGGGTCCTTTTTCATGAGTGACAGGTAGGGCCATACCTGTGCGGTGCTATCACGCAGCCACATGGCATCGATATCGCCGGTGATCACGTAGGTGTCGGGTTCGCCGTTAATGGTTTCGTGGTCAACGGTGGTATCGAGTGTATTGGGGAAGCAGTTTTCGAATAGCCAGCCCAGTTCTTTGTTGGGTAGTTGCGATTTTATTTGGGCAATGGTTTCTTCCACAGCATTGCTGGTAAATTTCCGTTGGGCCAATGGAGGGCGGTTGCTTGTGAAATGAGAAGATGTTGCAAAGCTGAAAGAAGGATGAAGCAGCAGGCCGGTACCGATAAGGGTGGAGGATTGCAGGAATTGTCGTCTGGAGGTCATAAAGTTGGTTTAGGTTGTGAAGGTAGTTGCGTACAACATTCAGATGGCATCTCCGCGTGATTTTCTTAGAATGGGTGAGGTAAAACGCAGCAAACTTGCGTGAAAACCTCTGGAGATGCCATCTCAAATTTGTTCAATACAAATTTCCGCTTTATAAAATAAATTTAATATATAACTCTTATATAATATAAGAGTAAATTCCATTTCCAATACTGCGTGAACGCATACAAAATTTAATAAAAATTGCTTAAGTTAGATATGATGAAATAAGTCCGCTTCATTGCCGGCATTCTTCATGGCTGAATATATAGTCCAGAAAGAACCAAACATCCTGCCTAAATGACCCGACGAAAAATCATAGGAATTATATTAGGTGGTTCACTGCTTCTTGCTATAACCCTTACACTGGCACTTATTTTATCCTATAAGCAAGCCACCAATATCAGCATTACCTCTCAATGGGTGGCTCATACCGAAGACGTAATTCGTCATATTCAACAATTGAAAATTCATGCCCTGGAGAATGAAACATCCGCCCGCGGCTACGTATTATCTACCGATACCGCTCATCTGAATATGTTACGACACTCCGACTCGGGATTCTATGTTTCTTCTAAGGAAGTAGCGCAATTACTGGGCGATAATCAGGAACAATTGATCTTGCTGGACTCTTTGAATTTATTGGCTAATCAACGACTTGAATTTTCTTTTCTGATGGCACGCATCCGCGATCAAATTGGTTTGGATAGTGCTGTTCGCCTTGTGTCTACCGGTAAAGGAAAGGAACTTACTAATAGTATTTTAAGGTTGGGAGAGCGCATGGAGGAAAAGGAATTGGCGCTTCTCGCTATTAGAAAACAGGCAAACGAGAATTCAATCAAAACACTCGCAAATGCTTTATATATATATTGTTATTCATCTTTTCTACCGGAGCCGTAATCTTCTTAATCAATCTTATCAAGAATCTTCGGCAACAGGATGAAAATGAACAAAAGTTTATTGCCCTTCTTGATTCAGCTCCAGATGCTACTGTAATAGTAGACAGCGCTGGCAGGATCGTTATGATAAATGATCAAACTGAACGCATGTTCGGTTATTCCAGAAAGGAAATTATTGGACAGCATGTGGAGATTTTGATGCCAGACGCTCTTCGGAACAGGCATGTAAATAGCCGCAATGAATTTATGCAGCATCCTCGGGTGCGCTCTATGGGTGCCGGAGTGGAACTTTTTGCTGTCAGAAAAGGAAATATAGTATTTCCTGTAGAAATCAGTCTTTCTCCAATTCAAACAAAAGAGGGACAGTTGGTTTCAGCCTCTGTTCGGGATATAACCGAGCAAAAGAAGATTGCGCAACGCCTTCATTCTTTAAACACTGAACTGGAGGAGAAAGTTAAATTAAGAACCGAAGAGTTAATGGCAGGAGAACGTCGGTTCAAAGCTTTAATCGAGAATATAGGCGACGGGATCGTAATGAACGACGATAGTTTGCAGATCATTTACCAAAGTCCTTCCGTGGATCGAATTCTTGGATATAGCCTTGAAGAAAGAAAAGGAAACATAGTGCTCGACTACGTTCATCCGGATGACAAAAAAATTTTCCTTGAATTTTATCAAACAGTTCGTGATAATCCTGGAAAGTCCCGGCCATTTGAATATAGATTTAGACATAAGAATGGTCATTTTATCTGGCTGCAAGGTGTTGTTACAAATTTGTTACATGACCCTAAGGTCAATGCATATGTGTCTAACTACAGGGATATATCGGCTCAAAAAGAAATTCAGGCACAGATTCAACTTTTGAATGAAGAACTGGAGCATAAGGTTCAATTGAGAACGGAAGAGCTTAGAAAAGCAAATGAAGAATTAGAAGCGTTTAGTTATTCTGTTTCCCATGACTTACGGGCACCTTTACGCGCCATATCGGGGTTCACTACAATTTTGGAAGAAGATTATGGCTTAAAGCTTGATGAAGAAGCCTTACGTATCATGGGAATCATACGATCAAATTCCCAGCAAATGGGACTTCTGATCGATGACCTGTTACAGTTTTCCCGCACCAGCCGAAAGGAACTGATTAAAACCAATGTAGATATGGAGAAATTGGTCAGGGAGGTATGGGAAGACCTTTCAGGAGTTCCTGCTGGTCCTAAACCCGAATTCCACCTGGACCCACTTCCGTCTGCTAAAGTGGATTTGAATTCCATGCGGCAGGTTTGGGTAAACCTGATAAGCAATGCGATTAAATATTCCAGCAAAAATGCTACCCCCTCTATTTCTGTTGGTGGGCAGGAAGATAATGGCACGCTGGTTTATTGGATCCGGGATAATGGTATTGGATTTGATATGAAATATTATGATAAATTATTCAAGGTATTCCAACGCTTGCACAGTATGAATGAATTTGAAGGAACAGGTGTGGGTCTTGCTTTAGCAGACAAAATTGTGACAAAGCATGATGGCCGCATATGGGCTGTTGGTATACCTGGACATGGAGCCACTTTTTATTTTTCCATACCCTTGACATAATAGATAATCATTCACTTGAAAAATTTATTTATGGAAAGAGATGCTGTCGAAATTTTATTGATCGAAGACAATATTCATGATGCTACCCTTACCATTCGGGAGTTAAAGCGCCACAATATGGCTAATTTTTTGGTACACTTAAAAGATGGGGAAGAAGCGCTTCAGTTTATTTTTGGTACCGGACCCTATGATGGAAAACCCTTGAATGCAAATACACCAAAATTAATTTTGCTGGATATTCAGATGCCCAAGATTAATGGAATTGAATTGCTTCAGGAATTAAAAAAGAATCCTGATACACGTACCATTCCTGTAGTAATGCTCACTTCTTCGAAAGAGAGCCCCGATATTGCGAAGTGTTATGAATTGGGTGTAAATAGTTATATAGTAAAGCCGGTAAATTTTGATGCATTCACAGAAGCGATCCGTCAATTGGGTTTTTACTGGCTATTGTTAAATCAGCCTCCTAAATAGTGCCTTATGAGCGGAATAATTAAAATCCTGATGCTGGAAGATAATTCGAATGATGCGGAATTGATTCAGCGTACATTACAACGTACAGATTTGCGGACAACCTTTCATCTGGTGTCTTCCAAAAAGGAATTTGAAGAAGCCCTGTCGCAATTTAAGGCGGACATTATTCTGGCCGATAATTCTGTTCCTGGATTTAGAGCCATCGACGTGGTGGAACTGGTCAGATCGTATAATAAACATCTACCGGTAATTGTAGTTACCGGAACGATGTCGGAAGAATATGCAGTTGATGTGATTAAAAAGGGCGCAGATGATTATATTCTTAAGGATCGAATGAACCGATTACCTTCTGCTATTGAGGCTGCATTAAATGTCCGAAACATGGAATGGCAGAAAGATCTGGCCAATTCCCTTTTAACTGCAAGTGAATCAAGATATCGGAAGTTCGTAGAGCGTATTTCAGATGGCTTTCTTACAGTCGATACGAATCTGAATGTGGAATTTGTAAATAAAGTAGCGGAACAGATGCTAAAAGTCGAAAGCGGTTCTTTGCTGGGAAAAAATCTGTCAGAAGCTTTTCCCATGGCCGTCAATCGAGATATTCACAAAGCGCTGATCAATGCTGTTCAGAGGAATCGCATTCAACACGTAGATGCTTTTTCGGAGGTCATGAAAAAATGGCTTAATGTAAATGTTTATCCTTCTTCAACGGGTTTGTCTATTTTCTTTAGAGACATAACGGATGAACGTGCTGCTAAAGAAGAATTGAGGAAGGCAGAAGAAAAGTACAAGGAGTTTATACAGCGCATTACAGATGCTTTTATTGCATTGGATGGTAATTGGTGCTATACCTATCTAAACAAAAAGGCGGCAGATATGATTCAAAAAGACCCAGACGCTATTCTAGGAAAGAATGTTTGGGAGATTTTTCCCGAGGCCGTTGGCTCTAAGACCTATGCAGCGTTTCAAGAAGCTATGAAAACGCAGAAATATACCTTTAATGAAGATTATTTTGAGCCATTGGATCTATGGCAGGAGAATCATATTTATCCCTCTGAAGATGGCTTATCTGTATTCATTCGTGATATATCAGAAAGAAAGAAACTGGAAAGGGCATTGAAAGAAAAAGAAGAGGCAGAACAGATCAAGTTACTGGCGGCTGTGCATAACGCCCGTGAAAAGGAGCGGAATGCTATTGGTGCGGAATTGCATGATAATGTAAACCAGATTCTGGTAGGAACCAACATGCTCTTATCTATTGCTTTAGACAATCCCGGAAAATCTTCGGAGATCATCAGTAATTCCATATTGAATTTAAAAAACGCCATTAAAGAAAACCGGCGCATAGCCCATGAATTGGTGACTCCCGATTTTGATCATGCACCATTGCAACATATGATTGAGCGGTTAATTAAGGATATGCTTAAACCACAGGAAATATTGACTGCGTTTGAAATGGAATTAGGATTAGAAGAACGTTTAAATGGAGAACAAAAACTGACCCTTTATAGGATATTACAGGAACAGTTTACGAATATTCTAAAGTATGCGGGAGCAAAAAAAGTAGAAGTTGGCATGTACTACGAAAAGGGTCAGGTATTTCTGAAGGTTAAGGACGATGGTAAAGGGGCGGACCCGGTTTTCTTAGAAAAAGGAATTGGATTAAAGAATATGTTAAGCCGGTTAAAGGTTCATAACGGTGCTTTAAATATTGAAACCGGAAAGAATGCCGGATTTGCCATTATGGCTCAATTTCCACTTTGAGATTTGTTTTAAGGCCTGAATCTGAAACACTCCCTTGTTTTTATGCGCTTGATCATAATAAAAAAATGATATCATTGTTTGAGATGACGAACATCATAAACCATCTTATACGTTTCTCTATTTTTGCTTCGTGAAAAAATTCATCTCCCTGTTTTTAATATTGGTGATTTCCATACAATCTGGATACGCAGTGGGCGTTTCTGTATGGTTTTTTATGAATAGGGGGAAGATTGCCGAAAAATATTGCGTTAATAAAAGCAGACCTTCCCTGAAATGTAACGGAAAGTGCTATTTATCGAAAAAGATGAAAGAAGCGGCTGCAGAGGACAATACTGTTCCTGTTCCTGAAGGAATTCATTTTGTAAAATCGGGCTCCTGTATCATTCATGATAGCCTATTACACACAATGATCGTTGATCAATCTATTGCTGAGCGTCCTGTATCCAGCGGGATTATAAATCATTACGAATTCCATTTGTGGAGTGAAATCTTTCATCCGCCTGGCATAGTGCTGGGTTAGCTTCTAATTTATAGTTAAGCAGTTGATTTACTCAACTGATATCTCCTCCTATCAATAATTCACAACAAATGAAAAATAGTTCATTCCATACTGCTATGGCAGTAATCGTAATCGCTTGCGCTTTATTCTCCTGTACCAAATCAGATGTTAAAGAAACAGACCCGTTAACAGGGTTGGTAAAAATGAACGAAGGCTTTGTGCCTGGCGCAGCGGCCAAACTGGAACTTTATGCAAATGCTGCTATTATTACTTCGGGGTATACTCCTTTTGTAATTGCCTTATATGATTCCGTTACCGGAAAAAGAATTGAAGATGCGCATATAAAGCTTACTCCAATGATGGATATGGGTATGATGAAACATACCACTCCCTTTGAAAATCCCGAAAGTGAAGAGGCAGTGAATCATGTTTTTCCTTGCAATGTAACATTCATTATGTCTTCAATGGGTGGTAACTGGACTCTTTCAATACAAGTACATAATCATGCTGCAGACAAAGAAGGTACTATTACGTTTCCCATTACGATTGCAGAGCCCAGGTTGGCAAGAGTGAAATCATTCACTTCGGCTGCCGACGGGTCTAAGTATATAGTAGCATACCGCCAGCCGGATTTGCCTAAAGTGGGCATTAATGATATGGAGTTGATGGTATATCGTAAGGAGTCGATGATGAGTTTCCCTACAGACAGTTCTCTTTCCATTCATCTTACGCCGGAAATGCCTTCCATGGGGCATGGTTCACCGAATAATGTGGATCCCGTTCATATGGGTAATGGACATTACAAAGGGAAGGTAAATTTCACAATGACCGGTGCGTGGCGATTAAATCTGGATTTTCTGAAATCAGGGGCTGTGGCAGATACTACGCAATATTTTGATATCGAATTTTAATCTTTATGAGAACTTTTAATATAAAGAATATCGCATGCCTGCTCCTGTTGGTGAGCAGTTATGCGATTGCTTTTTCACAAGGCAGTTCTGCCCTGCAAGCCAATGATTCTATTAAAACTGTCCTGTTAAAAGAAGTACAGGTATCGGGCCTTCGTAAAGGAAGCAGACAGCAGTTATTCGACTTTTTCCGTGCAAACAATTCTGCCACTTTAGAGGAAACAATCGGACGACTGCCGGAGATCAATTTGGTTCGACGTGGTTCATTTGGAATGGAACCTTCTATACGAAATTTTAGAGACGGTCAGATAAACGTACTGATTGATGGGATGCGTATACATGGGGCGTGTACAGACAAGATGGACCCTGTAACCATATACGTTGAACCCATTAACCTGGAGCAATTAGAGTTGCGTACGGCTTCTCAGGGTTTTCTGGAGGGCAGCTCAATAGGAGGAACCATAAATTTTCGATTAGCAGTGCCTGATACCGTAAATAAAGGGCGCATAACCGGTGTAGTGAATAGTGGCTATCAATCAGCGGCCAATGGAATATATGAAGCAGTGGCATTGAATTATGCTGATGGAAGGTGGGCCTTTCGTGCTAGTGGCACCTATCGTAAGAGTCAGGATTATCGCTCCGGGAAAGGTGCAGTAATTGCGTATTCCGGTTTTCAAAAGTTTAATGGTACGTGGGCGACCCGATATCAGATTAACGATCAAACAGCACTCCGATTGGATCTGTTATTGGATGAAGGCTGGAATATTGGATATGCTGCGTTACCCATGGATGTGGGTTATGCTGCTGCCAGAATCATTTCGGTCACATTGGATCATGCAGCTGAGAGCAGCAGGAAGCTTTCCTGGCAAGCAAAGGTATATGGTAACTCAATTCGTCATTTCATGGATGATACCAGACGGCCCAATGTTCCCATGCACATGGATATGCCTGGATTTAGTAAGACTATCGGCTTCCAATCTACTGGTAGTATTCAAATGCAAACCAAACAACGGTTGCAATTTACAGTAGATGCCTCCCGAACTAATTTAAGGGCCTCCATGACAATGTATGAAGCGAATCAATTGCCTATGTTCATGCTAACCTGGCCTGATAATAGTAAGTGGCAGGCTGGTGCGGGAATAAATTGGATAGTAAAGTTGGACTCCGCTACACAGTTGCAAGCAAATGGACGGATCGATGCGATCAATTATCATTTGATGACGGCTGAGGCCAAGGATCAGTTGGTCGTGTTTGGCTACCCGGTGGCTCCTTTGAATAAAATTCTGGGTGGTGCTGGTCTGCAGTTAAGTAGGTTTATTTTCAGGAACTGGACCAGTACATTTTCATTGTCATATGGTCAGCGGATGCCAACTGCTGGTGAGCTCTATGGTATTTATTTGTTCAATAGTAATGATGGGTTTGATTATATAGGTAACCCCGGGTTGAAAGTGGAGAAATCTTTGCAGGCAGAAGGGGCGATCAATTATCAGTATAAAAAGAATCGTGTTCGTATGGCGATCAACTACGGTAGGGTATATGATTTTATTAAGGGATTTCATGAGGAATCGTTAAGTGCTATGACTATAGGTGCAAGAGGGGTGAAGCGTTATTTGAATATTGATCTGGCTACGGTGATATCGATGGAGGTAAGTACTCAATTTTTCGTTTTGAAACAATTGCAATGGATCAATACACTACGATATAATTATGCGAAAGATGGAACAGGAAGCCCGCTGCCGCAAATTGCTCCATTGAAATATATAGGAGTTATGCGATATGGATTTCAGCAGTTCAGCGCAGGTATGGAGATGGAGTATACTGCCCGGCAAAGCAGGATCGATAAAACCTTTGGAGAGGATCCAACGGCTTCCTATATGTTGTTACATTTCAGGAGCGGGTATCAATTCCTTTTGGGAAACGTTCGTAATGAGATACAGATAGGATGTGAGAACCTGTTAGACAAGCAATACCATGAACATTTGGATTGGGGGAATATTGCCCGACCGGGTAGGAATATTTATGTTACTTATAAGGTGGTGTTTTAGGGTACAACCTGGAGATGGCATCTCGGGGTGTTTTCCCCCAGATTTGTGGTCAAAAAAGCGGCACTGAAAGCGTTTTATCACGAGGAGATGCCATCTCAATTTTGTATACTACAACATTCTACTAAATACGAATTCCCTTGAAGTTGTTTTTGTTTGTGAGGAGGGATTAAATAAGCTGTTTTTTGTTGGGTACAACCTGGAGATGGCATCTCGGGGTGTTTTCCCCCAGATTTGTGGTCAAAAAAGCGGCACTGAAAGCGTTTTATCACGTGGAGATGCCATCTCAATTTTGTATCCCACTACACCGCATTCAAAAAATCGATCAAACTCCGCTCCGAGGGCAACTCCAATTTTTTCCGTAAACGGTAGCGGCTGATCTCTACCCCCCGCACCGATATATTCATCATCTGCGCAATCTCCTTCGATGATAAATTCAATTGCAAATACGCACAAACCTTCAGATCATTATTTGTTAGCTTAGGATACATTGACTTCAACTTGTTCAGGAAGTTATTATTCACCTCATCAAAATGCGTGGCAAAATTCTCCCAGTTCGAATTGTTCTTCTCAATTTCATGTAGCAGTTGAAGCGTTTTCTTGATGTCATGATTCTCCCCCGATTTCTTATACAGTTTCTGTAGCTCTATCTGTACCTTATGCAACGCCTCACTTCTTTCTACCAGATGCAAATTGGTATCAGCCAACTCCCGATTTTTGAACATCACTTCATTCACCAATTTCTCGTTCTGCAACTGAATGATCTCCTTCTCGCTTTTCTCTAATTCTAATTGGTGCAGCAACTGTAACTGCTGTTGCTCCCGCTCAAACCGTATCTCCTGCTTTTTTAGCTTTTGGCGCTGAAAATACCCAAGCCAATAAATCGCCGCCGCAACGAGTAATGTGTATATAATATAAGCCCACCAGCTTTTGTACCAGGGGGCCTCTATATAAAAATTATAGGAGCGGATTTCTGATTCATTTCCCAAATTATCACGCGCCTTTACCTTAAACGTATAATTACCATTGCTCAGGTTCGTATAGTCTTTTTCGGTACGGGTAGTCCATTGACTCCAATCGTCATCAAATCCTTCCAGATAATAACTATACTCTATTGTATTCTGTATCGCAAAGGCCGGGCTGCTGAATTCAAAATGAAAAGATCGTGTAGAAGAGGGAACATCCGGACTAAGATTCTCTTCTCCTACCTTATAGTAACCTCCGAAATAAGTACTGTCCTGCGCCCCCCCACCTTTGACCACTCCTAATATTACCGAACGGGGCGCCCTGTTGTTCCGGTATTTATTAAGATTGATATGAATGATCCCTTTTTCTGACGCTATAAAAATATTCTCTCTGTTATACGGATACACATTCTCAAATCCAGATAGAATCTGGCCTGTGATCTCCGGGAAATACGTGATCTGCGGTTTCACTTCTTTTTTATCACTCCAATGGATCATGCCCATTTGCTTGCCACTGCAAAACCAGATATTTCCTTCATTGTCCTCTTGTAAATAGCGTACCGGTGTTTCATTCAGTATGGGATCAAGAAAAGCAGATCGAATAAAACGGTCTTTCTTCTTATCAAATTCATACACTCCCCTGGATGTGGCGAAAACCACCCTGTTCTTTACATAAAATACATGGTTGTCCAGTGCAGAAGGTAACCCCTTCGACTCTGTCATCAGCAATGAACTATACGTTTTCAGATCATCGCTTAACTGTAGACGGTATATACCCCGATAGGGGTGTGAAGCCCAAATCGTTCCTTCATTGTCAACAGCGAGAAAGCGAAATGACTCATAAACACCTTCCATAGCCCCCCGGTCAATAAAACGCTCTTTTTCATAGCTGAAATGTTGCAGTCCAGTATAAGTGCCGGCAATAATTTCATTCGCTGGATATACGGAAGCTGTAGGAACAAATAGCCAGGTGGGTCGATCAGATATATTGATCGCAATATCCCTGTTAATCAGAAAACTGCCACTTGTATGCGACATCAGCAATTGTCCGTTCACTTCATTAAGGCGCCAAACCTGTCCCCGACTATTTTTTATTGGAGTAAAACGGCTTTTCACGAAGCTTAGATCATTATTTTTTTCGATAAGATCTGCCTTATATGCGCCGTCGGACGTGCCTACATACAAACTGTTGCCAAAAATCCGTGCCGAATAGCCTGAAAGTTCGTTTTCCTCATTCGGGGTAATGTATTTAATAGCGGTGTTATAGGCAATCAAACTGATTCCATTGTTCAACCCTGTCCATATATTATTATGTTGATCGAGAAACAAACTGAGAATGGCGTTATTCTGAAGTCCTTCCCCGCGGGTTATCCGCTGAATCAATTCTCCTTTCAGATTTACTACTAAACACCCGTCTGAAGTAGTGCCCAGGGCAAATTCATTATCATTCACCCGTATTGTCTTGAAAATATCGCTTTGCAAAGGGGTTTTCAGAAACTGTGGCAGCAGTTGCAGAGAATCTTTATGTAGTAAAAAGAATTTCTTTTTGATCGTGACCACCAGCGTACTGTCTTTGCCCGCTGCGACCATCCCTGAAAAGGTTTCTTTATTATAAACTGTGTTGCCTTTAACCGGGTGCCAGCCTTTTTCATTAAAGTAAAAAAAGCCTTTGTCCCTATCCTGGGCGTACAAACCTGTAGCAGTTTTTTCCATGAATACCCATTCGGTCTGGGGCATGTAAACGCGCACACTATTATTACTGTATTCAAAAATTCGGTCACTGGCCCGGAAAAACACCGCACCCCTAAAAGATATGATATCCCAGATGTCGGCAAACTTAGACCGGTTGGCAGGGATCAGATTCAAAATGGAATGAAATCGCAAAAAACCCAGATCATCGGGTTCAAAATAGCCGATCTCCCCCTGGCCTCCAACATAGATACGGCCTGTGGAATCTGACAAAAGCGACCGAACCACGGTTTTATTGGGTAGCGGATGCGTTTGCCAAAAAGTGCCATCAAAACTGATCAGCCCCTCATTATTGGCAAAAAACATCCTTCCCTCCCGGTCCTGGTCTATATCCCAGGTTTGCGTACCCCCATGATAATCCACTTTATTGAAATTATTGATGCGGGGGAGACCGATAGTGTTTTGTGCCAGCAGGCCCGAAATCAAAAACAGACCTGTTAAAGACAACAGCCATTTTTTCATAAAATGAATCTACGAAACTTTTTTTGATGTAGTTGTGATGTAGTCTCTTTTTATTGAAAATCAATGTGTTTATTAAATATGATGTAGTAGTGATGTAGGGTGTTTTGATGAACAGGCTCCTGCGAGAAACTAATTTTATAGGCAGAAATAATATTGCTCTATTTCCAAAACAAAACGTTTGCATATGAAAAAAGCCTTAAGAAAGGTCTTTTTGTCTCTATGCTTTTTGCTGTTTGTGAGTCTGCTATCAGCCCAAACAAGAAAGCTAAGCGGTAAAGTGACTGATGAGAAAGGATCCCCACTTTCGAGTGTGTCTGTAATGATTAAAGGCAGTAGCCAGGGAACCACCACCGGAGAAACCGGTTTATTTACCATTTCGGTTCCTTCCACAGCCACCAGCCTGGTGGTTTCCTATACCGGATTTGAGACCAAAGAAGTTCCGATCAATGCCGAGGTACTGAACATCGTCCTTAGCCCTTCCCAGAATAAACTGGATGAAGTGGTAGTGATTGGATATGGGGTGCAGAAAGTAACCAAGGTTTCCGGCGCCATTTCCACCGTGAAAGGTGCTGATATCGAGAAATTTAAACCTGTTCGGGCAGAAGATGCCTTACAGGGTCGGGCTGCAGGTGTAACCGTAGTAGCCAGTGGTTCTCCCGGTGCCAAACCCACCGTATTGATCCGCGGTATTCCCTCTTTCTCCGGAACCGATCCGGTAGTGATCATTGACGGTGTTCCACAAACCCTCACCGACTTCAACTCCATTAATCCTGCCGATATCGAATCGATCAACGTATTGAAAGACGCTGCTACTACCGCTATATATGGTGTGAAAGGTGGTAACGGCGTAATCGTGGTTACGACCAAGGCCGGAAAGAAAAATCTGAAAACAGAAATTACGTTGAACGCTAACTATGGTGTGCAAGAAGTGATCAACAAAATCGGTGTGCTGAACGCCACTGAATATGGTGCGATGATCAACGAAGGAAGCACCCTGGGTGGCGGTGATGTTATTTTCCCCGACCTGACCGTTTTGGGTGTGGGTACAAACTGGCAAGACCAGATTTTCGAAAGAGCGCCCATTCAGAATCATAACCTTTCTGTTCGGGGTGGTAGTGATAAAATGAACTACTTCCTGTCTGCCGGTTACAACTCCCAGGGCGGTATTGTAGGCGGTTACGATAAGTCCCGCTTCAACCGCGGCAATATTACTGCCAACCTGAGTTTTGATCTCAGTTCCAAACTGAAACTGATCATCAATACCACTGCAGTGGTACTGGAAGGTAAAGGGGTACAGGAAAACTCCTTTAACAGTGTAATCGGTAGTGCACTCAACTTCGATCCTACTGTTTCGATCCTCAATACCACTCCAAATACAATTGGCAAGTATGGTTTCAGTAACCTGATCCTGAGTGAAGTGTTTAATCCACTTACCAAACTGGAGAATACATACAACAAGAATACCGGTACCAAATTGTATGGTAAAGTGGAATTGCAGTACGACCTCGTGAAAAACCTGAAACTGTCTACCCGCTTTGGCTATACCAAATATGATGGCAACGCCAAAGGTTTCACTCCATTGGTATTTTACGGACCACTGAATGTGGAGAATTCACTGAATGCAGATGGAAGTACAGTGGCGGGTAAACATAATATGGTATCGCATGAAAAAACCAGCAACTTCAATTATACCTGGGAGTCTTTCGCGAACTATCATTTCACGATAAAAGAGGATCATAATTTTGAAACGGTAGCAGGATTGTCTATTGCCCGCATTTCGGGTAATGCAGCCGGTGCCTCCCGTGAAGATGTTCCATTTAATTCCTGGGAGTTTGCCGATTTTACTGCAGCTACCGGAACCAATACGTCTACCAATCCAAATGCACTGAAAGGATATTATTATCAGTACTTCCGTAATAATATATCTTATTTCGGACGGATGAATTATGATTATCAAGACAAGTATCTGGCTTCCTTTACCGCCCGTCGCGATGGTTCCATTGCTTTTGGCGATAATAACAAATTCGCTAATTTCTATTCCGGCTCTTTGGGCTGGGTGGTTACACGCGAAAATTTCTTCAATGTAAAAGCGATCGATTATCTGAAAATCCGTGCCAGCTACGGATCGATAGGTAATGAGAATGTGAATCCACAATATGTAGAGATCATTACCGGTGGACCCAGCTATGGACCAACCGCGAATAGTAATGGATATACTTTTGGTGATGCCTTCTTTCCCGGTTCAACTGTAGGTTCTGCGGCAAATAAAAACCTCCGTTGGGAAAAGCAGATCCAGGCCAATGCCGGTTTCGACATTACCATTTTCAAGAAGTTCTCTCTTTCTGCAGATTACTTCCAGAAAACAGTGGATGGTTTGTTGTTTACACCAAATGCTTCTTTATATCTGGGTACCACACCCATTCCGCAAGCGAATATCGGATCTACCGAAAGCAAGGGAATCGATCTTACCCTGAGTTATAATGATAGTTATGGTAAGAAGTTCCGCATCAATACATCAGTAACCTTTACCACAGCTCAGAATAAGGTAACGGCGACCAATTCCGATGGTTCAGCCCGCATTTTTGGCGGATCTTACTTCAATGGACAGTCGCAAACTGTTACCGTTTTTGAAAAAGGATTTTCACCCGGTTATTTTTATGGGTATAAAACAGATGGACTGTTTCAGACCTGGGATGATATCACCAAGTCTGCTACTCAGGCGGGCGCCCAACCCGGAGATATCCGTTTCGTAGATATCAATGGAGATGGCGTGATCAATGCTTTCGACAGAACACAGATCGGTGATCCCTTCCCTGATTTTACAATGGGTTGGAACCTGAATCTGGAGTATGGCAATTTTGATTTCAATGCCTTTACTTACGCTTCTGTAGGAAATGATGTTTACAGTGCCTGGGAGCGCAATGGTAACTACACCAATAAAGACAGGGCTGTTTTAGGCCGCTGGACAGGTGCTGGTACCACCAATAATGCGAAAACACCCCGTTATTCATTCCTCGATGCGAATAGTAATATCAGAGCCTCCGACCGTTATGTAGAGGATGGTTCTTTCATTAAGATCAAAAACCTGCAGTTAGGTTATACCTTACCTGCCCGGACGATCAAGGGTGTATTCTCCCGTGTACGCGTATATGCACAAGTGAAAAATGCTTTCACCTTTACCAAATATACCGGTTTCGATCCTGAGATCGCAGGGGGTATTCTGGAAACAGGTGTTGACAGAGGTGCGTATCCACAGTCACGTATCTATTCCTTTGGTTTAGACATTAAATTTTAATTCAACATTACAATACTAGACGCATGACAACGACATATAAATATATCATTGCACTGGTGCTGGTTTCTGTAGGGTTGTTTTCCTGTAAGAAGGTTGTGGATTATAATCCGCATGATGACTTTCGTGTTACCGAGCAGGATTACCTGAAATCAGAATCGGACTACCGCACCATGGCAGTAAGCGTATACACGCCCTTGCAATGGACAAACTATACAACAGTGATTGGCGATATTGCCTCCGATAATGCTGTAAGTGGTGGTGAGAATGCTTCCGATGTTCTGGCTTTACAACAAATTGATGATTACACCCATACTCCGGTAAACTCTCACCTAACAGAGGTTTGGCAGGCATGTTATGAAGGTATCAACCGCGCCAATTATCTGCACCAATTTAAAGACAAGAATATCGCTGGTGAAACCATCAATTTTGCCGGTAAAGATGCCTTGTATGGAGAGATCTATTTTATCCGGGCGTATTATTATTTTACGCTGGTTAAAATGTTTGGTGATGTGCCTCTTTTCCTGGACAGGCGTTTAGGTGTAGCCGATTCCAGATCATTACAGCGTTCTCCGAAAGCAGATGTATATAAAGCTATCGAAGCTGATCTTACCGCTGCTATTGCCGCTTTGCCCCCCATTCAGGTGCAGAAAGGACGTATCACTAAGTACGCTGCGCAGGCATTACTTGGAAAGGTTTATTTGTATCAGAACAAATTTACTGAAGCTGCTGCCGTGCTGGAAACGGTGATCACTTCGAATGCCTTTTCACTTCCCGCCAATTTTGCCAATATGTTTCTGGCCAGCGGAGAGAATGGAGCGGAATCCGTATTTGAGATCCAGTATTCCAATACCTCACCCTATTATAATTGGGGTGGTGTTACACGTGGTCAGGGAAATTTGATCGTGCAGATGTGTGGTGTGCGTGGACTAAATGGTTCTGCTGCGATGCCGTATGCTTCCGGATGGAGCTTTGATCTTCCTACCAAAAACCTGAATGATGCGTATGCCGCAGGCGATCAGCGTAAAGCTGCTACCATTCTGGATATCGAGGCGTATAAGAATGCAAATCCTGCTTTTGGTGTAACCTATCAGGTAGCACCTTATAAGAATACGGGCTATTATAATCAGAAATATCATCCCCGTAAGGGAGAGACTTCTGGTCAGTTAGAGCTGAATTATCTGAATAATATCCGCACGATCCGTTATGCAGAGGTTTTATTGATGGCGGCAGAAGCCAATAACCGGGCGACCACCCCAAATGTAACAAAGGCGCAAACCTATTTGAATCTGGTACGTCAGCGTGCCTTCAATGACAATCTTCACAATATTACCAGTACAGGTACTGCTTTAACGCAGGCCATTTGGGATGAGCGTCGTTTGGAGCTGGCTATGGAGGGTGATCGCTTCTTTGATCTGGTACGTACCGGTCAGGCAGCAGCGAAGATTACCGGATTCCAGACAGGTAAACACGAAGTGTTCCCTATTCCACAAACAGAAATTGAAATTTCCGGATTAACACAAAATGCCGGTTATTAAAATCAATAAAACTAATGCGTATGCGTATCAAACAATATGTAACCGGCGCTCTTTTGTTATTCGCCACATTGGTGGGATGTCAGAAGAACAGCTTTGAAGACACCTCCTTTGCCACATCGGCTGCAGATGCAGCCCAATTGACGGCATTGTTTGAGATCACTCAGGACAATTCAGGATTGGTAACCATTACGCCTAATGGTGAAGGAGCTATTTCCTATGAAATTTCATACGGAGATGGAACTACGGTGCCGGCTAAAGTAATGCCTGGGAAGAACACCACGCACGTTTATAAGGAAGGTGTGTATGATGTGAAGATCGCGGCTTATAACGTCAGCGGTAAAAAAACGGAAGCTACACAGAAGCTTACTGTAACATTTAAAGCGCCAGAGAATTTGGAAGTGAACGTGGTGAAAGATGCCGCTAATAATTACAAAGTGAATGTAAGTGCAAAGGCCGACTTTGAAACATTCTTCCGTGTTTATTATGGAGATGTTGCCAATGAGGTACCCGTGTCTTTTCTGGAAGGACAAACGGTTTCACATACATATACTGCTACCGGCACCTATAATGTACGAATCGTGGCATTGAGTGGTGGCGCAGCTACTACAGAGAAGACCGTACCATTTGTTATTACTGATCCGCTGTTACTGCCTTTGACATTTGAGTCGGCTACATTAGCCTACAATTTCACCAATTTTGATGGTGGTAACGCCAGTGTGGTAGCGAATCCTGTTTCGGGTGGAGTTAATACCAGCGCCAAGACGGGTAAAATGGTGAAAACTGCAGGGCAGGTTTGGGGCGGAAGTTTTATAACGCTGGATGCAAATATTGATTTCTCTGCCAATAAGATCTTCCGTATGAAAGTGTATGCACCCCGTATCGGTGCCAAAGTGCTGTTTAAAGTGGAGAATTCTGCCAATGGTGGAATTAATTTCGAGAAGGAAGTAGCCACAACAGTTGCCAATGCCTGGGAAGATATGGTATTTGATTACAGTGCAATTAATACTGCAAATACCTATAATCGTATCGTATTGATCTTTGATCTGGGGACGATGGGTGATGGCACATCGAATTTCACCTATTATTTTGATGACATCCGTTTAACGAATACGATCCCTTCCTCACAGATCAATTTGCCTGTAACGTTTGATGTGCCCGGCATTAATTATACAGTAACAGATTTTGGTAATAACCAAACTACTGATGCCACTGATCCTAATAATGCTTCGAACAAGGTAAAGAAGACGGTTAAACCAAACGGTGCCGAAACATGGGCGGGAACGACCATTGGCACACCACTTGGTTTTGCATCTGCCATACCAATGAGTGCAGGTTCTACACAAATGACGGTTCGTGTATGGTCACCGGCTTCAGGGTTAAAAATCAAGTTGAAAATTGAAGATCATAATGATGGCAATAAATCTGTAGAAACAGATGTACTGACTACAGTTGCCAATGGATGGGAGACGCTCAATTTTGATTTCACCAATCAATCACCAGGTACTGCAGCGATCAACTATACCTATAATTATGACAAAGCTTCGATCTTTTTTGACTTTGGCAATGCCGGAACAGGCAAAGAGTTCTTATGGGATGATGTGATCAAGTTGAATACCAATGTTACAACGAGTTTAGGCTTGCCACTCGATTTTGAGTCTTCAACATTAAATTATGCATGGACTAATTTTGACGGCGGAGCTGTTACAATAGTAAGCAACCCACAGAGTGGTGGCATCAACACCAGTGCCAAAGTGGCCAAAATGATCAAGAGTGCCGGTCAGGTATGGGGTGGAAGTTATATTACGCTTGACAATCCTATCGACTTCTCTGTGAAGAAGACCTTCAAAATGAAAGTATATTCTCCACGTGCCGGCGCCAAAGTGTTATTGAAAGTAGAGAATCTGAATAATGGAGGTATCAGTTTTGAGAAGGAAGTAACCACCACTGTAGCGAACGGTTGGGAAGAGTTGACCTTCGATTACAGTACCATCAACACAGCGAATACCTATCAGAAGGTGGTATTGATCTTTGATCTGGGAACCATGGGAGATGGCACAGCCAACTTCACCTTCCTGTTCGACGATATCAATCTTTTTAACTAATAAAAATACCTGCAATGAATAATTCCAAATCATATCTGATCAGTTCCCTGCTGCTGCTGTTGTTGTTCAGTTGGGGATGTAAGAAGCCGGACTATTCTTTCGGCACGATCAAAACACCTACAGGTCTTAGCTTGAATGCGGTGATCGAAGGGGTGGATGCCAGTAATCCCAATGGAAATGGTACCGGAAATGTAGCCATTAATATTGCTGCCACTGATGCGCTTTCTTATAAAGTAGATTTTGGAGATGGCCGTACTCAGTTGCTTCCATCTGGTGCCATCAACTATAAGTATAGCAATCCTGGTTTGAATGAATATGTGATCACTGTGAATGCAATTGGAACAGGCGGTGCAACTTCTACCATCAGTAAAAAAGTAAAAGTGTTTGTAGCGTTCCAGATACCGGCAGAGATTGTTACTGCATTAACGGGTGGCAGCTCAAAGATCTGGGTTACTAATAAAGAGGCGGTTGGACATTTTGGTGTTGGACCGAATGATCAATTTGCAGCGATCTGGTATGAAGCCACTCCCAATTCAAGAGAAGCTTGTGCGTATGATGATGAGATCACTTTTTCAAAAGACGCTAATAATAATGTGTTTATTGAAGTGGCGAATAAGGGTGAATCATTTTCTATAGGTGCATCTACATCTTTTTATGGTTTTGCGGGAGGCGATGGTTGCTATGCGATCAATCCGGGAGGAAAGAAAAAGCTCATCTTCATGAATGCTACCTCGGGCTCTACCCCTGCAGTATCGTCCGGCATTCAGTTTACTGTTCCCGGAAACGGTATTATTAATTTCGGAACCGGTGGAACAACATATGAGATTCTTTCTTATGCCAATGGCACGGTGCATCTGCGCAATATTGGTGCAGATGGAAATGCATGGTATCAAAAGTTGAAAGTGAAGCCCTGATCGATACAGTAACAGGACCGGAGACGCCAATCTCCGGTTCTTTTATAAACCTTTAACGCTATTGCAAGCCTGATGAAAAAAGCTATTTGGGTAATATTATTGCCCCTGTTGTTTATGTATTGCTCCAAGAAAAGCTCGACGCCCGTTGAGTTGTTGCCCGAGAATTTAGTGATCACGGCAGATGTGGCTACTGATAATAGTGGAAACGTTAGTTTTAGCGCTACGGCTACCAATGCTGTAACCTACGATTATGATTATGGGAATGGCGTGTATCAAACGGTGGTATCTGGAAAGATCACCTATAAATACCCTGCCTCTGGGAATTATACCGTTAATGTTACAGCAAAAAGCAGTTCAGGAAAAACAATCACAAAGTCGATCAATATTGTGGTGAATGTGGTGTTGCGATTGGTTTGGA
The DNA here is from genome assembly GCA_964555605.1 of uncultured Chitinophagaceae bacterium. Taxonomy (GTDB): domain Bacteria; phylum Bacteroidota; class Bacteroidia; order Chitinophagales; family Chitinophagaceae; genus Endoryza. The sequence goes on from CAZKSY010000032.1 coordinate 25,147, forward strand.
GTGAAGAGTTTGATGTGGATGGAGCGCCGAACAGTGCCCGATGGGGCTATGATATTGGCACGGGTTCCGGTGGATGGGGCAATAATGAATCACAGTATTATACCAATCGTTTGGATAATGCGGTGGTGTTGAATGGTAAATTGATCATCACAGCAAAGAAAGAATCATTTTCCGGATCTGGGTACACCTCCGCCCGTTTGCTCACCAAAGACAAGTATGCGTTCAAATATGGAAAAATAGAAGTGAGTGCCAAACTTCCTACGGGTGGTGGCACCTGGCCTGCTATATGGATGTTGGGAAGTAATATTGGTTCTGTAGGTTGGCCTGCTTGCGGGGAGATCGATATCATGGAGCATTTAGGAAATAGTTTGAACAAGATCTACGGTACGGTTCATTTTCCCGGGAATAGTGGAGGAAATGCAGTTGGAGGGAATACGACTATTACAAATGCGAATACAGCATTTCATACTTATGCAGTAGAGTGGAGTCCTGCTGCGATCAATTGGTCAATTGATGGTGTGCAATTCTACAGTTTTGCGAACAGGGGTAATTTACCGTTTAATGATAATTTCTTTATCATCCTGAATATTGCTATGGGAGGAAACTTTGGCGGCGCCATTGATCCGGCCTTTACCAGCAGTACGATGGAAGTGGATTATGTACGCGTGTATCAATAGTAAATAGGTAAGCTTCTGATTTCTTGGAATAGGTGTTGTATTATTTCAACAAGAGCGGATCATCGGTTGTGATGAGCAGCTAATTTTCCGCTTTTCATTTTAAAACAGAATATATGAAACTGAATATAGGTAGGGTAGCTGTCTTGGTTTTCATAATTTCCGGATGTTGCCTTTTCAGCTTTAGAAAATCATCTTTTGTATATAATAAATTAGTTTGGTCTGATGAGTTCGCAACGGATGGCTTACCGGATTCGACGAAGTGGGGGTATGAAAAGGGAACGGGATGCCCGGATTTATGTGGCTGGGGTAATAATGAATTACAGTTTTATACGTGGAATCGTAAGGAGAATGCGCGGGTGGAGAATGGCCGTTTGATCATTCAGGTACGTAAAGAAGAAAGAGAGGGGGCAAAATTTACTTCGGCGCGTTTGATTACAAAGAATAAGGGTTCCTGGAAGTATGGACGATTTGAGATTCGCGCGAAGTTGCCTCCTGGTCGTGGTATTTGGCCAGCTATTTGGATGATGCCGGAGAAATCAGTGTATGGAAATTGGCCCAACAGTGGTGAGATCGATATTATGGAACATGTGGGATATATGCCGGATTCGGTATTCAGTACAGTTCATACGAAGAGTTATAATGGCATGATTGGAAATCAGGTGAGTTTGGGACTTAACTTCAAAGATCTGCATTCGGCGTTTCATACCTATTCAATGGAGTGGACGGCGGAGTGGATGCGTTTTTTTGTTGATGGCCGGCAGTATTATGAGTACAAGAATCCGGGTAAGACCTTTGCGGAATGGCCGTTTGATCAGCCGTTTTTTCTGATATTGAATATAGCAGTAGGGGGCGGATTAGGCGGTAGAATGGGGATAGATGAAGCTGCGTTTCCGCAGCAGATGGAGGTGGAATATGTGAGAGTGTATCAGTGAGTTGTACAACCTGGAGATGGCATCTCCGGAGGATTTTCCCCTCGTTGCCTGATTAAAACAACAAGGCTCTTGCGTTAAACCCTCAGGAGATGGCATCTCATTTTTGTACTTCACAATCACCCCAACATTTATCAAAAGATTTTCTAACTAAAAGACGGTGTTGAAGGTGGTATGATAGAGGTTTTCTCATAATAGTTGTTTGAAAGCGTATTTTACAACCTGGAGATGGCATCTCCGGAGGATTTTCCCCTCGTTGCCTGATTAAAACAACAAGGCTCTTACGTTAAACCCTCAGGAGATGGCATCTCAAAGTTGTACACTACTTTATCAACGTCACCGTACCACTTTTCTTAATCACATTCCCATTATAATCCACCGCTTCCGCTCTCCAAACATAAGTTCCGGTTGATTGCACAAGCCCATTGATAGTACCATCCCAACCGTCTGATAACGTCTTCCCCGAAAACACTAACTGCCCCCAACGATTATAGATCTGGAAATATTTTAACTCTCTGATTCCTACAGCAACTATCCTGAACTTATCATTTCGACCATCTCGATTTGGTGTAAATGCATTCGGCACATTTATATCCGCCTTGGTAAATACCCGTACCTTGATCGCATCCGTAGCCTCACAACCTTCAAGGGTATGCGCTGTTACCGTATAAACAATATCATTCTGCAGTACTGCTACCGGGTTGCTGATCCGGGTATTGTTCAATCCGGTTGGCGGACTCCAGTTGATTGTTGTAAATACGGTTCCACTATTTGAAACTGCATTTAACTGCAAAGGCTGATTTTGTGCCACCATCGTATCATTTCCCGCAAATACCGCTACCGGTGGTAAATAGGTGATTTTTACCGAATCTATTGATATGGTCGTACACCCATTCCGTGTCACAGATAAAATATAAATATAGTTACCCGGCGCCGGCAGATTTACGAAAGGGTTGGGTATACTTGGATTTGATAAATAATTAGGCGGTGACCATTTAAAATTATTACCGCCACTTCCATTCAACTGTATGACATTCCCAAAACAGACTACCAGATCTGGACCTGCATTGGCCACTGGTAAGGGTAATACTACGACAGTTGCTGATACCATATCTCCATCGCAACCATTTAGGGCATGTTCGATCACACTGAGTTGGTAGGTGCCCGGCGTTGACCAATTGATAGTAATATCATTTCGTGTGCTGTTGGTTTGTAATTGTCCATTCAAAAACCAGGAATAGGTAGAAGGTTTCGTGGCATCATTCACTTTATAGGTCCGACTGGTACCCGTACAAACAGTATCCGGCATGGCCACCTGGCCAATTGTCTGGATCATGCTTCCACAAAGCATCCATAATAATATTATATGTCGAACCTTTTTTATCATTTCATTTCCATTAACGTCCTGCACTTTCCCGATCTGTATCTTCTTTAATCTCCGTTCCGCACAGAGCGGAACGGAGATTAAAGAAGGGTTTAACTAATGATTCTTTTATCGATAAATATTAATTATGTGTTATCGGCGATGTAACCGGTTTAGCATTCACTACTATGTTTTTCACCACATTGGCAGCACAACCTGTAGCAGTAATTGTTTCAGTTACCGTTACTGTTCCGGCTCCAGCCGTCGTCCAACTCACCGTTATGCTGTTTGTTCCCTGGCCGAATACTATGGTGCCGCCTGTTACCACCCAATTATAAGTATGTCCTGTAACATTAGCCGTTGTGTATATTGAAGTAGCTCCATTTACACTGATACAAACCGGATCCGGACCTGTGATGGCAGGAGTTGGTAATGGATTCACAGTAACTACTACCGCCTTGATATCATAGCAACCCGATGCACTGGTTCCTTTTATGTAATAAGTACCTGTTGTTGCCGTGGCTGGTGTAGCATAAGGAATTGTTGCTGCCGCATCTGTCCAGTATGTATAAGTTAAACCTGGAGTAGATCCCGTTGTAATGGCTGCTGCCGTAAGATCTACCGTTGCTGGAGCGCAAACCGCTGCAGGGTTGGCGATCACCAGCGTTGGTGCCGCGTTCACGGTTACCACTACACTCTTAATATCAAAGCATCCAGCCGCTGTAGTTCCTTTTATATAGTAGGTTCCTGCAGTTGCGGCAGTTGGTGTAGCATACGGTGTAGTGGCCGTTGCATCTGTCCAGTACGTAAAGGTCAACCCAGCTGTAGAGCCTGTTGTAACTGCGGCATCGGTAAGATCTACTGTGGCAGGCGCGCATACTGCTGCCGGATTCGTAATCACTACTGTTGGTGCTGGTGCCGTCGTTACCACCACCGGTTTAATATCAGAACATCCACCCGCTAATGTGCCTTTAATATAATAGGTACCTGCAGTTGCTGTTGTTGGTGTGGCATAGGGTATGGTACCAGCAGCATCTGTCCAGTACGTAAAGGTTAATCCGGCACTGGATCCTGCTGTAATGGCAGCAGCGGTGAGGTCTGCTGTTGCTCCCGCACATATTCCTGCAGGATCTGTAATCACGAGCGTGGGGGCCGCATTAATAGTGATCGATCCACTTCCAGCGGCAGAGTTACAACCCGCGCTATTGGTAATGACCACACTATAGGTACCGGCTACGCCTGAACTAAAACTGGCTACATTCCCCGGATTTGTGGCACCTGCCGGAACCGTCCATGAATAAGTATAGGTTCCTGCTGTGCCCGGAGTGGCTGTTATAGTTGCAGCAGCTCCCGTACAGATGGCTGCTGAATTTACTGTTACGGTAGGTAATGGAGTAATTGTTACTATAATGGAAACCGGATCACCCGTACAGCCACTCGAATTGGTTTCAATTACCTGTAATAAGGCTGTACCGGCACTGGTCCAGTTTACGCTGATCAAATTTGGTGTAGCACCCGCTGTGATCGTACCATTACCCCCTGCAATGGGGGTTACTGTCCATGCATAAGTTGAACCTGCATTGAGTACTACTCCATACGGTTCGGTGGCGTTGATACATACCGTATGGTCACCGGTATTGGGATAAGGCTGTGCTACTGCAGTGAGTCCGCTGAACAGCATCAACAGGAGAATACTCCATTGGATAATTCGAGTGCTACTTTTCATTTTGTTGCTTTTTGAATGCGCAGGAACCTGGATCCTGTCTCCCAAGGGAAGAAATAAGAGCCGTTTCCTTTTTGTTGTTTTACTATCTGTTTGATTGGTTGTTTGCATATTAGTTATGGTAAATTATTATAGGTGTTGGTTTCGGGTTTACGACTATTGTTAAGGTTATTGTGGCAGCACATTGTCCTGCCAGAGGGGTGAAAGTGTAAATAGTCGTTATGGTGTTATTCAGTGCAGGCGACCAGGTTCCAGCAATCCCATTCAGGGAAGTGGTAGGTAATGGACTTATTAAAGCACCACTGCAAATGGGACCAACAGGATTGAATAGAGGAATCACCGATGTTCCGGTAGTATTGATTGTTACAGCTACCGTAGAAGTACAACCGCGGGAATCCCTGGCGGTTACGGTATAGGAATTGGCAGGCAGGCCCGTGAATACATTATTACCCTGAAAATTAATGCCGTCAATACTGTAACTTATCGCTCCTGTTCCTCCAGTTGATTGTGCTGTAATGGTACCATCGCTTGAACTGCAGGATGATGGTGAGGTGGTGGCTGTTACTGAAGGCCCACTCAAGTTTAAGACTGTAACCGGAATTGTTTTAATACAATTGGCCGCATCTTTTACGTATAGAATATAACTTCCCGCACCCAATCCATTGAATGTATTACTGGCTTGATAAAGCGTTCCATTTAGGGAATACTGTAACGGTGCAGTACCTCCTGTTGCTGTAGCAATAATACTTCCATTATTCAATCCGCAGGCAGCATTCACAATAGAAGAGGTTAAAGTGGCGGGGCCATTGGTATTCGATACTACAACCGGTTTTGTAGCTATACATCCATTGACGTCTTTTACAAATACGGTATAGTTGCCAGGTAGTAATCCGGTAAATCCAGCCGATGGAAAATAGCTACTACCATTAATACTATAGCTGAGCGGTGCTACGCCACCTGAGGCAGTGATGGTAAGTGAACCGGTAGCGGTGTTACAAGCAGCTGGTAATGAACTCACCGTCGTTATGGAAGGTGCTGTTACATTCGAAATGGATGTGCCTGTGGTTACGATACATCCTTTGGCATCTTTCATATAAATGGTATAGAAACCGGCCGGCAGGAAGGAAAATGTTCCACTGCTCTGATAGAGGGCGCCATCCAGACTATAGGTATAAGGGGGCGTACCAAAATTTCCTATGGCTACCAGATTTCCGTCATTATTATTACAGGTAGCCGGAATAGAGTAGGCGGTTACTTTAGGCAGAGCAGTATTAGCGATCACTACTGATAATGTGCTGTAGCAATTATTTATATCCTTTACATATAATGTGTAACTGCCCGGTGCCAGCCCTGAGAATATATTGCCGGGTTGAAATACGGTTCCATTAAGACTGTATTCCAAAGGGGCTACGCCACCGGTCCCTGTGGCTATAATGGAACCATTTCGGGAATTGCATGTAGCCGGCTCCGTTAGGGCTGTTACGACGGGAGCTGTAGTATTGGCGAGCATCACATTTGTACCTGTAATACATCCGGTAGCATCTTTTACGGAAACGGCATAATTGCCGGCAGTTAGATTATTAAAGACACCGCTTGCCTGGAATGCTCCACCATTTATACTAAAGCTATACGGTGCTGTGCCACCGCTTCCTACGGCTGTAATATTGCCATTGTTAGAAGTACAGGTGGGATCGGTTTTGGTAGTAGCAATGGAAGGGCCTCCGGTTGAAGGCACGACTACATAGATCGTGGTGATACAGGCACCGGGAATGGTGGGCGGCCCTTCTATAAAATCAGCATCATCGGCAATCTGAATAGCGTAGGTGCCGGCTGCCAATCCCGTAAACGTATAACTATTGGCCCCCGGTGGAAAGAATGTAATCCAGGTAGTTCCTCCGTCAATACTCGCATGATATGGATTATTAGGGCCCAATCCGTTGATGGTAATAGTACCCGTACTGCTATTGCAAAGGGTTGGAGTGGCTGTTGCTGTGGCGGTTGCGGCTACTCCTCCACCAATTGTTACCAACCTGGTAACATTACAGCCCTCTTCATTTTGTGCCGTGATCGTATGTACACCCGGAGGCACATTGGTAAATTGATTGGCGGTGGTGAATGGACCTCCATCTAAACTGAATATGTATTTATTTCCTCCGCCACTGGGTTCTCCTTTAATATTTTTAATACGCCCCAATTGACCTGTGCAGGCAAGGGCATCTCTAACGGTAAATGTTACATCGGTGGGAGGAGTTCCGACGCCGTTGCTTGTGATGTTGAAGGATTGTGTAGCGGTACATCCGTTAGCATCCTTTACAGTAAGATTATGTACGCCGGGTGCGAGGTTAATAAAAATCGATACCGATTGATAGGCTCCCCCATCCATACTGTAAGTAAGTGGTGCTGTGCCGCCACTGCCATTGCCCCGGGCTACACCACTGGCATTTCCACAGGTCCCCTGCAGCATCACTGTAACAGATAATGAAGGTCCTGTGGAGGAAGTCACCACTACCTGTTTTGTTACGATACAATTATTGGCATCCTTCACATAAACAGTATAGCTGCCGGGCGACACTCCCGTAAAGCTATTTCCCGCCTGCCAGGTAAAGCCATTAATACTGTATTCTAATGGCGCCGCACCGCCCGATGCTGTGGCAGTTATGGTTCCTGTGCTGTTATTGCAATTGGATCCCAGCGAACTTACGTTGAGTGTAAGTCCGGAAATATTAGTTACCGTAACAGCAACACTGCGGGTGCATCCATTCGCATCTTTTACATAAACCGTATAGTTTCCGGTATTCAAGCCGGAGAATACATTGCCCGCCTGATACGTAATTCCATCAATACTGTATTGCAAAGGTGCTGTACCTCCGGAACCATTGGCTGTAATACTACCGGTGCTCGCATTGCAGTTGGTGGGAGTAGAACTGGCAGTAAGGGATGGACCTGCTGTAGCGGTTACTACGGCATAGGTAGTGGCAATACATCCACCTGCATCGCGTACATATACCACATAGGTGCCTGGAGCCAATCCACTAAATAAGGTACCGGCCTGAAAGGTTGTTCCATTGATGCTGTATTGGTAAGCGGGTGTGCCCCCGGTTGCCGCCGCTGTAATGGTTCCCGTGTTACTACTGCAGGATGAAACGGTACTGGTAGCCGTAATAGCCGGTGCATTGGTATTCGCTACTGTAATCGAAACTGTATTAGTGCAACCGGTCGATTCCTTTACTGTGATGGTGTAAGTTCCGGCTGCTAATCCTGTAAATATATTATTGGTACTGTAGTTGGTGCCATCAATACTATAACTGAGCGGCGCAATACCCCCCGAGCCACTGGCGGTAATCGTTCCATTTACATTATTACAAGCTGCTGCAGTAGATACGGCTGTTACGGTTGGGGCAGCTAAATTCCCTACTGTTACCGTAACGGTGCTGATACATCCGCGCGCATCTTTAACACTAACCGTATAGGTTCCCGGATTGAGGTTGTTGAATAAATTTGAACTCTGATAAATATTCCCGTTTATACTATACTGTAAGGGCGCTGTGCCACCTGTTCCAAAAGCTGTTATAGTGCCATTATTATTTCCACAGGTAGCTGTAGCCGGAATGGCGGAGAGTTGCGGCGCTGTGGCACTGCTGATCGTTACTGCTACAGCATTGGTACAGCCATTGGCATCTTTAACAGTAAGTGTGTAATTGCCGCCTGCCAGACCAGTGAAGAAATTACCAGTTTGAAAGGTAGTACCATTGATACTATAGGTATAAGGTGCTGTGCCTCCGGAAGCAGTCGCCGTTAGGGAACCATTGATCAACCCGCATTCGGCATTGGTACTGGTAACTGAAACAACAGGACCATTGGTATTTAGTATGGTAACCTGGCTTTTCGTGCTGCAACCACCTGCATCTTTCGTGGTGATCGTATAAATCCCGGCACCTAAGCCAACGAAAGTGCCACTTGCCTGGAAATTGGCACCATCAATACTATAGGAAAACGGACCTGAGGTGCCTGAGCCAATTGCGGTAATGCTTCCGGTATTATTGCCACAAGTTGTATTTACGGAATTGATCGTTACAATAGGACCGGGTAATACAAAACTCGTACTTGTTTGAGTGCCGTTGCAGGCTTGATTTATCGTAGCGACAATAGTGTAGGTAATATTTGGTGTTAGCCCGTTGAAAACGCCTGTAGCATTAGTTGCCACTTGTACTGTGCCGTTAAAAAGGGTATAAGTAATTGTAGAACCTGCCGGTGGTGCCGGTGTAACAGTTGCGGTAACGCCTGCTGTTGCACAGTCCGGGACGGTATTAAGCGTATAGATCGTATTGGGGCAATACGCTGAAACATCAAAGCTGGCAGCAAAGCCATCTCCACTGGCATAAAGAATTTTCTTTGATTCATCGTAGGCGAGGTCATACACTGCTTTTCCAGCGAAGCCTGGTATATTGATATCGGCCGGTGCATCACTAAAGCTTGTTCCATTGAACTGATATACTTTGATGACACCATTACCTTCTCCCACAAAAACATTATTACAGGCATCAGCAATAATACCTCCCTGCATGAACGCCGTATTGGCCGTGCTGAGTGCTGTACCTGCGGCGGCCCCGGTGGTTTTATTGAAAGCTTTTAAATTCTTGCCATCCCAGTAAAAAAGAAAACTGCTGTTTACCCACAGCATGTTGGCAGAGTTGTCATTTAATCCACCTGCGGTGAGATAGGGACGATTGGCTGCTTCCTGAACTGTAGTATATCCTGAGGCTGTTTTCCATGCAATAGAAGCAGCACTATAGGGAGCCGTATTTTTGAATATCCAGTTATTGACGGCCGGAGTGCCAAACGTACTGCCGAAAATACTGTACATATCATTGGTGATGGGGTCAAATACAAAGTCGGCAATATCCTGTGCCCAACCACTACCACCTGCATAGGGAATACCGGTAATGTTCAGGCCAGATACTGTGGTAGAAGGCGGTGTGAAAGCGCCAAAATTTATATTGGAATTCAGCCCACCCCCAGCGATCAGGATCTGGGGTGAACCATTATTGCAACTCCAGAACATTTTCCAGGCCTCCATAAAACTTGGATTCGCCGTGGTGATATAATTATCATATAAACCGGTACTACTGATTCGGATCACATTAAAACCAGTTGCCGGGCTAAACCCCTGCCCCAGATACACATTGCCGGTAGGCTTCTCTACCATCCAGCCCCCGTAGTAAGTACCGAAGGTCCAGGTGGGGATACTTAAACTTCCATTGAATGTCCATTGCAGTGTACCAGCAGCGCTGAATTTTGCCAGACTATGATTTCCCGTAAATGCCCCGCCGCCGGTAACATACATATTGCCTGCATAGTCGAAGTCCACATCCTTGGCTTTCCCATTATTGAGTCCTGTTAAATTTCCGGTACCGGTAATAAAGGGATCGATCACCAATGGGTGGGAAGGATCATAGCTGGATGCTGGTTGAAACCGGAGTGTTTTGTTGGTTAGATAAAATTGCACGGGTACCTCATTTCGGGCAGCCTTCAGCAGGTGGTTGCCATAATAACTAACGGGAACAGACATTTCCATTCCATCTATTGTACTGTGTATGGAAAGATTGCCTTTACTATCTGTTTTGATGGATCTGATGTCACCCCCAAAACGCAATTGCACCCGGCTGATATCTGCCCCGGGCGCCACCAATAAACTGTATTCAAAACCGCCCGGTTTATTTTCATTGAAAGAGAACAAAAGGTCGATACCTGGATAGAGGTCTTTTACACGTAGTTTATTATAGCCCCACACTTTTTCCGACAACATGCGGAATGTGTGGTAGGCCGTAGAACGGTCTTCCGGAATAAAGGTAGCATGAGGATTTGCGGCGATCCATTCCATACTGATCACCTTATCAATTACAGACCTTTTTCGTTCGATTTCAGGTTCGGGGACACCTTGTTTTTCGAGTCTTTCTTCTTCAGCGTGCGAGATCCTCGTTACTTTTCGCTGTAATTGGATCATTCCCTTTTCAGTAAGAAGAAAAGGCATACCCATTCCTTCATAAGCCCAAAGGATAGCCCCCATATAACCATAGCCACTGAGTGTATCGCCATACTGTCCTTTGTTTGGAATGAATTCGAACGGAGAGCCATATGGATGGGCATTTCTTCCCTGCTGCAATAAGGGTGCTGGATGGTTACCTGATTGGGCAAGGGAGAATTGCGTAAGGAGTAATAAAATGCTAGCAAGGCAGCCGATGATCAACCGTTTGTGCCCGGGAGCACCTATCATATATATATAAGGCAGTCTTGTCATTTTGGTGCGGCCATTCGTCGGAAGGAGGATAAGTGGCGGCTATCGGTACCGGTGTCTTGATTCCGGTCAAACTGCCTTTGATTATCAATGAATTTTATATTAGTGTCCACTGATGTTTGATTTGTAACCTTGGTTAAGAAATAATTGAAATGAAAAGAAGGGGAGGTGGAAGTATAATACAACCAGGAGATGGCATCTCCTGAGGATTTTCCCCTCGGAGCCTGATCAAAACAACAGTCTTTTTGCGTATAACCCTCAGGAGATGCCATCTCCTGGTTGTAAAACCAAGATCCAAGGTTAAATGCGGGGAATAGCTGGAAATATATTTGTATCTTTCATTAATGAAAAAGTACCTCTTATTGCTGCTTCTTATCGGTTTTAACTCTACTATTTGGGCGCAAACAACACCTAAGAAAACCGATAAACCTGATCCTTCTAAAAAAATTCAGGTGGTGGAGACCTCCTGTGGCGAATGTCAGTTTGGTTTGAAAGGAAAGAGTTGTGATCTGGCTGTTCGGATTGATGGTAAGGCCTATTTTGTATCAGGCACCAGTATCGATGAGCACGGGGATGCCCATGATAAAGACGGTTTTTGCAATGCTGTACGTAAGGCCGAAGTGCAGGGTGAAGTGGTGAAGGATAAGTTTGTGGTGACGTATTTCAAATTATTACCAGCGAAACCCGCAAATAAAAAGGACTAACGGATAGTTCTGCTGATCCCTAATTCCAATCCACGTAATTCTGCCAATCCTCGTAATCTTCCGATAGCGGAATATCCGGGATAGGTTTTCTTTTTGAGATCGTCAAGCATCTGGTGTCCATGATCCGGTCGCATGGGTATGGATATATTTCTTTGCTGCATTACCTGTACCACTCGTTTTACCACTTCATACATATCTGTATCGCCGGCGAGATGGTCGGCTTCGAAAAAATTTCCGGCCTCATCCCGTTTTGTATTGCGTAAATGCAGAAAATGAATTCGATCACCAAATCGGGTGATCATTTCCGGTATATTGTTATCGGCCCGGGCGCCGAGTGATCCGGTGCAAAAGCAGAGGCCGTTAGCGTTTTCAGGACAAGCATTTAATAAATCTTCCAGGTCTTTTTCGGTACTAACAATGCGGGGAAGTCCGAGAATAGAGTAGGGCGGATCGTCGGGATGAATCGCCAGTCTTGCACCAGCTTCTGAAGCAACGGGTGTCACTTCTTGCAGAAAATGGAACAGATGTTGTTTCAGCTTATTCCGGTCGATATTTTTATAGGCATCAAGTGCTTCGATGATCTGTTCGGGCGTGAAAGACTCATCACTGCCGGGCAGTCCAAGCATACAGTTATGAAAGAGTTCCCGTTGTTCAGATTCGCTCATACCGGCGAAGCGGTCCCGGGCATTCGCGATCGTTTCGGGGGAATAGTCGGTTGCAGCACCGGGGCGTTGCAGCAGTAGTAAATCGAAAATAACAAAGGAAGCGTGATCGAAGTAAAGAGCTTTGCTGCCATCAGGCATATCCCAGGCTGTATGTGTACGGAGCCAGTCGAGGATGGGCATGAAATTATAGGTGATCACATTCACGCCACAGTAGGCCAGATTGCGGATGCTTTGTTTATAATGATCGAGATGCGTTTTCCAGGAGCCTGACTGGCGCTTGATATCTTCACTAACAGGAAGGCTCTCCACTACATTCCATTCCATGCCCGCCTGTTTGATCAGGAATTGCCTTTCCCGGATCTCTTCGATGGGCCAAACCTCACCTACGGGAATATGGTGCAGGGCGGTGACTACCCCAGAGCAACCAGCCTGACGAATATCAGCCAGGGAAACCGGGTCATTTGGCCCGAACCAGCGCATGGATTGTTGCATGAGTTTCATATGGGTAAAGGTAGGGAGATATGGGGATGTGGTATAAGGTACGGGGGGGAGGGGAATGGGGGAATTAGGTTTGATGGAGAAGGGGTTTTTAATAGGTTGAATCTTGACTATATTTGCAGCCCGTCGGATTTGGCGGTTTGGTCCCGTAGTTCAATGGATAGAATAGAAGTTTCCTAAACTTTAGATCCCAGTTCGATTCTGGGCGGGACTAC
>CAZKSY010000033.1:0-12752 GCA_964555605.1 uncultured Chitinophagaceae bacterium
CTCTCACCTCTCACTTCAATGTATACCGTATCGCAAACCCGCCCCAGCCGCTTTCAAAATACGAGTAGCCGATAAAGTTGAAAGAAGGTTGCCAATCGATACTGAAATTTAGCGGTGCCCCTTTTACTTTATAATCCAATCCAAGTACGCCATCAACACCTATCGCCACACCATTCTCACGGGTGGGATAACGATTTTTCCAGCTATCATTCCAAACACCGATATGGGCTCCCGGACCAACATACCATTTCAAACCAGGGGCGCCATTGATATCGCCATGAATTTCATATAGTCCGGTGAATCGGAAACCATAGTTCCAGAAATAGGCAAGACCTTCCAAGGCACGATCTTTTTGCGTAAAATGTTTAATAGTGAATGCGCCCGGATAAAATTTCGCGCCAATAGCTGTTTGATAACTGCTGCCATTGGGTTGGGCAAAAACAAGTGTCGCACAGCCCATGCATACCATCAGGATAAGTAAATTCTTCATTTTGCAATAGTTTACTATTGCTTAATAAAAACTATGCCATTTTATTTAAGATCCATTTAAATGACAAACTCATTATTCTTCCTGAAAATCAGCTTGTTTTTTCCCACTTAGAAGTAAAAGGAGTCCGATTACACAGGCAATCAGTGAGCCAGCGAGTACCGCCATTTTAGATTCTTCTATAATGTGAAAATCGCTGAATGCCAGGTTCGATATAAAAATCGACATGGTAAATCCAATACCGCCGAGAATAGAAACCCCTAACATATGTTTCCAGGTGGTGGATTCGGGCAGCCGGCTCCAGCCAGCTTTGATTACCATCCACGAAAAAAGAAAGATACCGATTGTTTTGCCAATCACCAATCCGGAAATGATCCCTAAACTATTACTGCTTTGCAACTGATGGAACCAATCGGGTTGCACCAATATGCCGGTATTCGCCAAGGCAAAAATGGGCAGAATCAAAAAGGCTACTGGTTTATGTAAAAAATGCTGAAGCTTGTAAGAGGGGGTAGTTTCATTGTCTGAAGAAAAAGGAATCGTAAAGGCCAATATCACTCCGGCTATTGTAGGATGAATGCCCGATTGCAACATGCAGTACCACATAGCTATTCCGGGAATCAGGTAAAAATAGAGTGGGGTGATTCGTTTCTTATTTAGAATAATTAATGCGATTGCAATGAGCAAGGCTATACTTAAGTATAACAGTTTGATACCGGCACTGTAAAAAACAGCGATCACCAGAATGGCTCCCAGATCATCTATAATGGCCAATGCCGTTAGGAATATCTTCACTGCAGGGGGAACTTTTTTTCCGGCAAGCGATAGCATGCCAATGGCAAAGGCAATATCTGTGGCCATTGGTATTCCGAATCCTCTTTCGAATGCCGTTCCGTTGTTCATAACATAATGAATACCGGCCGGAATCAACATCCCACCAAAGGCGGCAATTACAGGCAATAAGGCATTTCGAAACTCTTTTAATTCTCCGGCGTATAATTCCCGTTCGATCTCCAGACCTACCAACAGGAAGAAGATGGTCATCAATCCATCATTGATCCATTGCTCGACTGTTAAATCCAATGATATAACTGAAAAAGAGAGGTTTACGGACTGATGCCAGAAATGGCGGTATGCTTCGCCCCATTCGCTGTTGGCGATTACAAGGGAAAGTACCGTACAAATAGCCAGCACCAATCCGCCGGCTCTTTCGGAGGCAAAGAAATCTTTAAATAAAACCGATAGTTTCATAAACTGCTTTCTATGGGCTAAGGTATTGATAAAGACAGACATGAAGAAGCTCCTTTGGCTGAAACAGGATCCCCGTTGCCGCTTCTTATTTACCCCTTCCTTTTACTACCTTTGCGGGGCATGAAAACAAGAACATTAAAAAAGGATAAAGTAAATATCATTACGCTGGGCTGTAGCAAGAATATGGTGGATAGTGAGGTGTTGAGCGGCCAATTACAGGCTAATGAAATTGAGGTTGTGCATGAGAACGCCAAAAAGGATCACAATATCGTGATTGTAAATACCTGTGGTTTTATTGATAAAGCCAAGGAAGAATCGGTTAATACCATTCTGGATCAGGTAGCCCTGAAGCAAAAGGGCAAACTGGATAAGGTATATGTTACCGGATGTTTGAGTCACCGGTATCGCGACGATCTGGAGAAAGAGATACCGGAGGTGGATGCCTGGTTTGGTACAATGGAATTGCCTTTGATCCTGAAGCAATTTGAGGCGGATTATAAGTCGGAGTTGTTAGGAGAGCGGTTATTAGCCACTCCGCAGCATTACGCGTATCTAAAGATCGCCGAGGGCTGTAACCGTACCTGTGCTTTTTGCGCCATTCCTTTGATGCGGGGAAGCCATGTGAGCAAGTCTATTGAAGATATTGTAAAGGAAGCTGAAGGATTGGTTAAACGGGGTGTAAAAGAGATCATGTTGATCGCACAGGAACTGACCTATTATGGCCTGGATCTCTACAAAAAGCGCATGCTGGCAGACCTTATGCAGCGTTTAAGTGATGTAAAAGGCCTGGAGTGGATCCGTTTGCACTATGCTTATCCGCATAAATTCCCCTTGGAAATACTGGATGTTATGCGCGATCGTCCGAATATTTGCAATTATCTCGATATGCCTTTGCAGCATGCAGCCAATAATATGCTGAAGGCCATGAAACGTCAGATCACCCGGGAAGAAATGGAAGAACTGATCGTTGCGGTTCGGGAGAAAGTGCCCGGTATTTGTTTGCGTACCACCCTCATTGCAGGTTTTCCCGGTGAAACCCTCGACGATGTGGAAGAATTGAAGTTATTCCTTCAAAAGCAGCGTTTTGATCGTGTGGGCATCTTCCCATATTCTCATGAGGAAGGAACATCTGCCTATGAACTGATCGATGCCATTCCTGCGGCAGAAAAAGAACGCCGGGCGCAGGAGATCATGGAAGTGCAGCAGGAAATTTCTCTTGAGAAAAATATGGAAAAAGTTGGACAAACCTTTAAAGTCCTGATCGATAAAAAGGAAGCTGGCCGATATCTGGGTCGCACCGAATTCGATTCTGTGGAGGTGGATAATGAAGTGGTGGTTCATTCCTCCAAAAAACTCACGATCGGTGAATTTGTTCAGGTGAAGATCACCAAGGCATATGATTACGACCTCGAAGGAGAGGTTGTCTCCTGAGAATGGAGAGGTTAAAAATTTCGTTTTATCCAGAATGTTTCCCTGATGGGTTCCCCTTTTGATGATATACCAGTGACCAGTACACGATAGGTGGTGGATGCGTCTGCTGTATAAAAGCGGAAGGTCACGCGGCCGTTTTCATCACTCAATATATGTCCGTTCCAATAAATGGTAGCCCGGTTGTCGCGAAAAGCAGCTTCCCTGATTTTTTCATTAGAATGGTCTGCTGTTTTAAATTCCGGTGCGGCATGAAAACCTCCCGGATATATAACAGAAGCACCTGTTCCGGAACGATTTTTATTGGTCGGTAGTCCGGTTTTAATTCGTATAACGCCATTTAAGGCTCTGGTGGCAAAAAGGGCTGCATCACCATCCATAAATACTTCAATGTAGTCAATGTTGTCGGGTGGTATGGAATTAAGAAAATCCACCAGTGTTCCGGCCGCCAGCCGAACCGGAACATCGTCCAGTATAACCATGGGTTCTATATTCGCGGGTAGCGAGGCATCCAGTGAAGGGGTTCCGCCCCGGATCGTTAATTTGCCTCCCTGCATAATCACTCCGGGTATCATCATAACCGCATTGGCGGTATTGGAAAGTTCCAGTTTCGAAAGTTGTTCTCTGGTTATGGTTCGGGTAAATCCTCCCCGTTTGGCTGTTTTTTTACCGGGGCCCGTTGCCGCTCCCTCTGCTGATAACTGTACCCAGTTCAGTGCTGCAGCATACTGAATGCTATCACTGTGTAGTTTTCTGAAACGCTCGATATGTTGGTTCCATGTATCAGCAGGGAGGGGTAGCGCTGTTACAGACCGGAAGTTATTGGCATGAATTTTTTGAACAGGATCCAGTTCTATATGCCAGCCCGCTGGAAGGTTATTCCCTTTGTTGATACTTGGAATAAAACCAATACCCTCGTAGATCTGGGTTGGCATCATACTGAAATGGCCGTTTTCCCTGGTGGTATCCAGCAAAATAATATTTCCCTGCTGCGAAACCAGCGTGATGGCTTGATTGGTTACCGGATTGTTTTTCTCATCTCTTAATGCGCCCGAAATAATTATCCCGTTGTTGTCATTTTCAGTGGTCAGACTGTCGACCTTATTTGTATCAGTCCCTTTTGTGTGAAGTATCAGGATCTGTTGTAGATAACCTTGCGTTGCTGCCGGCTTGTGTGCGGCAAAAAAAGATACTTCCGGATACTCTTTTTCCCAGTAGCGGAGTACTTCCTGCATGAGGGGACCGGGAACAGTACTACTATCAGTTATTGAAATAGCTACCAATCCTCTTACCGGTTTGCCTGCATGATCAGTCAATTGTAAGGTGGCACTCACCGGGGCGCGGGATATGTAATTTGATTTATCCGTAGTGAATAGGGACTGCACACCTGTATGATCGTTCCAAACGGTTCGCTGGCTTACGAGATTTTCCTTTTCATCGAACAGGTAAAAATCAACCGGACCATAAGGCAATTCTTTTTTATTGACGGAAACAGCATACATTCCTTTGCCTGCTGCGGCGAAAACGACCTTTCCCTTTGCAAAGCCAATAAAATAAGAAGATGGTTTTTCAGTATATAAAAGATCACTGAGTCCGATCCGGAACTGAAGGAGATCACTTGTTTCACTTAATATTCCTGCCTGGTAGGCCCGCAACGGGGGAGCGGGCAATTTTTTCTCCGACAAGGTTCCGCTGGTGGTAGTAAACAGACATTTATATTGCTGGAGTTTTTGCGGGTTGATGGTAAAAGAACTGATGCCGTCAAGGCCAATTTCAAATCGGGTTATTACACTGTCTCGGTTATCAGTAATGCGACCGTTGCCGGGTACAGGCTCCCCGTTTTCATTAAAAGATGTTACAGTAATTCGGTTATCTATACCCTGAATCAGGTGCTGGCCTTCCGGATAAAAGAGTATTCCGTTGGCAGGTTTATACAGATTGTTCCGGTATAGTATTGGTCTGGCAGGTGTACTGATCGATTGTTTTGATTGAACGATATAGACACTGTTTCGTTTTATTCCGGAAGGTTCTTCTTTTAACATGGAAGGAAGAAAAGCCTGTATATAATAATTTCCTTCTTTGATATTTTCCGGGAGCAGAAACCGTCCTTCCATCTCGTTGTTGGCCGTACTGAGCATTTGTTGCGTGATCAGGCTATCCTGATCATTTCTTAGTTCAGCATACACGATACCTGCTTTCAGGTGTGGTGTAAGCGAGGTTCTGTTTACCAGAAATACTTTATACCAGATGGCGGTACCGGCCTGGTAGACTTCTTTATCATTTTGAATAAAAGCCAGTGGACGTTCATTGGTATGTTGCATCAGTTGCTGCGAGATGCGGTCGAGAATTTCGATCGCAGGAACTTGTGCCATAGCCATGGCGGTAGAAAAAACAGCAACCAGCAGCGCGGAAAAGGTTTTCATTATGCTTAAATCTAACTGATTTATCTGATTTATACGGTAATTTATTCAGGACGGATTGTTGAGTTTCCGGAATTCCAGGGGTGTTTTCCCGGTGAGTTTTTTAAATGTCCGGATAAAACTGCTGGTATGACTAAAACCGGTTCCGTAGGCAATATTGGCAACGGAAAGGTTTTCCTGCTGTAGCATTTTACAGGCTTCATTTATGCGCACTTCATTCAGAAACTGAATATAAGTTTTCCGGGTACGATTCTTAAAGTATCGACAGAATGCCGGCACGGTGAGATGGGCGAGTCCGGCTACTTTTTTGAGTCCGATCGGGTCGGAATAATGTTGCAATGTATATTGAAAAATGGAGTTCAACCGTTGCCCCTCCGTTTCAGTATAAGCAGGTAAAAAGCCATTACTGGAAAGAGAGATCAGATGTTTATTTTGCTGACTGATGAAAGCGATCAGTTCCAGAAAGCGGATCAGTTGAGACAGTCCATTGGTATTGTTGACCTGTGCAATCAATTCAGTCGCTATTTTGGCGCTACCGGTTTTCAACTGGCATCCTACAGGGTATTTTTGCAGCCAGTTTTTGGTTGGGCGCATTTCGGGCAGATCCCAAAGGGGCTGTTGCAGGGAATTCGGATCAAAAAAAACGGTCAGTGAATGGCAGGCCCCTTTTTTACTTTTCTCAAAATAGCGGCTATCACTTTTAAAAATATGCGGCTGATTGGCTCCGATCAGAAATACGGTTCCGGGTCGGAACGGATGAACGTTTCCGGATACCAGCAAACTGCCTTCCCCTTTAATGATCGCGGTGATCTGAATTTCCCTATGACGATGCAGATGATTATAGAAATAGGGCAGACGGTCTTCCTGCAGAATAATGCTCTTTTCTCCCCGGACGGGGATGGTGAAGGGAATTACTTTCATTATACAAAAATTGATTGTATGGGTCCTGAAATTACAAAATAGCGGTTAAAATCGGCTAATTATTGAATAATAATGGTGCATGTATTGGCAGGCCGACTTGTTATTTTTGGATAAATCATTTTATATGTCATTTGAATGGAAAGGCGTGTTTCCGGCGCTTACGACAAAATTTACTTCGGAAGATGACCTGGATCTTTCTTTGTTTCAAAAGAATCTCAATGCGCAATTGAGTGCAGGAGTGGATGGGATCATTTTAGGGGGAACACTTGGAGAAGCCAGTGTATTAACCACGGCAGAAAAAGAAAGACTGGTCAAATTTGCAGTAGAGAAAACGGCGGGTAAAGTACCAGTAGTGATCAATATTGCGGAAGGATCCACTCGTGAAGCCGTACATCAAGCTACATTAGCCCGTCAGTGGGGTGCTCAGGGCTTGATGATATTGCCTCCCATGCGTTATAAGAGCGATCATCGGGAAACAGTTGCCTATTTTAAAACAGTGGCTAATAATACCGACCTCCCCATGATGATCTATAATAATCCGGTGGATTATAAGATAGAGGTTACACTGGACATGTTCGCTGAATTGATCGAATGCGCCAATATTGGGGCGGTGAAGGAAAGTACCCGTGATATAACCAATGTTACCCGGTTGATCAATCGTTTCGGTGATCGTATCAAGATTCTTTGTGGGGTAGACACTCTTGCCATGGAGGAGATTGCGATGGGGGCAGATGGCTGGGTGGCAGGATTGGTTTGTGCTTTTCCCAGAGAAACAGTAGCTATTTATAGATTAGTTAAGGCTGGTCGTTTGGCAGAGGCTGCAGCCATTTACAGATGGTTTATGCCATTACTGGAGCTGGACATTCATCCGAAGCTGGTTCAATATATCAAATTGGCAGAAACACAAGCCGGACTCGGTTCCGAAACAGTTCGGGCGCCCAGATTAATACTGGAAGGTGAGGAGCGAGAGCGTGTATTGAATGTTA
The DNA here is from genome assembly GCA_964555605.1 of uncultured Chitinophagaceae bacterium. Lineage (GTDB taxonomy): Bacteria > Bacteroidota > Bacteroidia > Chitinophagales > Chitinophagaceae > Endoryza. The sequence goes on from CAZKSY010000033.1 coordinate 7,494, forward strand.
TTAACACTGGACTGGCAAACAGGCCAGAACTGCCTGATTATCTTAACTTGTAAGACAAAGAAAATTCGAAATATTTATATATGTACAAGGATCATAGTTTGCCGGAGATCGAGATGGTGATGGAAAACGCCTGGGCTGCTTTTAAAGAGTATCAAAAATTGCCTTTAGCCCGGAGGGCCGCATTCATGAAAGCCATTGCACTTGAATTAGAGGCCTGTGGTGATCATTTGATCCAGGTGGCCATGAGCGAGACCCATTTACCCGAAGCCCGTTTGAGAGGCGAACGCGGTCGGACCATCTTTCAATTGAACCAATATGCAGATGCTTGTGTGAGTGGAGAGTGGCTAGAAGCAAGGATCGATACAGCCATCCCCGAAAAGGTTCCGGCAAAACCTGATATCAGAAAAATGCTGGTACCCTTAGGACCGGTTGTTGTTTTTGGAGCTTCCAATTTTCCCTTTGCCTATTCCACGGCAGGAGGAGATACAGCATGTGCTTTTGCCGCAGGATGTTCTGTAGTGGTGAAAGCGCATCCCGCCCATCCGGAAACTTCGCAGATAGTTGCAGACGCTATATTAAGAGCAGCTTTAAGTACGGGAATGCCGGAAGGGATATTTGCACATGTTTATGGAGCTTCTCATGAAACCGGAAAAGCTTTGGTGACGAACGCAAATACAAAAGCCGTTGGATTTACCGGTTCCTATAATGGCGGGAAGGCCTTATTTGATTGGGCCAATCAGCGTAAAGAACCGATCCCTGTTTTTGCAGAAATGGGAAGTGTGAATCCTGTTTTTTTACTTCCGGAAAAGTTGGCGGCAGATGCTACCAGCATTGCTACCCAATATGCAGGTTCCATTACCTTGGGTGTTGGACAGTTTTGTACCAATCCGGGGATCATTATTGGAATTGACAGTCCGGATCTTCAAACCTTCATTCATGATCTGGGAAAGGCTATACAAAAGATCGTTCCTTCCCAAATGTTGCATTCGGGTATAGTAAAAGCATATAAAGAAAAGAAAGGACAAGCCTTATTACAGGAAGGTGTTCATTTGGTGGCAGAAAGTGAAACCGCTCCTGCAGAAGATCAGGGATTGCCTACTATTGCAACGGCAACAGGCAAAGCATTCTTGAATAATCCGCTGCTGCATCAGGAAGTGTTTGGACCCTATTCCATAGTGGTGCGTTGTGCTGATATGAATGAAATGCTGGAAGTTGCTGAGCATTTTGAAGGCCAACTGACGGCAACACTAATGGCTACAGACCAGGAACTGATAAGTAATGCTGATTTGGTTACTGCGATCCAGCGAATATGTGGTCGTATCATTCAAAACGGCGTTCCAACGGGTGTGGAAGTTTGCTGGAGCATGCATCATGGCGGACCATTCCCAGCCAGTACCGATTCCAGATTTACCAGTGTAGGTCCCGATGGCATTAAGAGATTTGCTCGTCCCTTATCATTTCAAAACTGGAGTGATGCGCTTTTGCCAGAGGCATTGAAAGATAATAATCCTTCGGGCATTTGGAGATTGGTAAATGGTACATTAACTAAAGAAAAAGTGAACAGGATCTGATAGATCCTGCCGACTGATTTATCAGCTCTTTGAACTATAGGGAAACGGTGGACCTGATTTTTTCAGTTCCTTTTTTTGTGGGTATAAGCAGGAATGTGATCACGGTTGAAAATGCGAACCAGGTTAATAATAGGTAAGGGGCCGGGGCATAAAATTGTGAAAGGCCAAACCAGTCACCGGTATATAAAATAATGCCTGCTCCCAATCCATTCTTTATTACTTCTACCAGGAGCGAAGATCTGTTTCTGTCCATCAGATCAGTAAAGGAATAAATATGGAGGAATACAAATAGCCCATACAGATAAATATACCACGGATCCAGATTATTGATCAAAGCTATATTACCAAATAGATAACTGACAAAGCCAAGTGTAAGTACGAGTTGGATGATATACCAGGTTTTATGTGTTGGAGATGCCGGTGTATCATATTTTTCAAAATGGTAAACGTCTTCAATTTTGTAAACCGGATATTTTGCAGTCACATCTGCGGGTCTCCAACCAGTCGGCATCAGCCAGATCCTGAATTTATCTTTGATCGACTTGGCTCTCCAGGCATCTTTGATCAGCAGCCACATATGTTGGAAATTGATCTTGATCGGATTCCATGTTTGTACCGGACGAGTGATACCATATACCGGAGGTTGATCTGCAAGTTCTTCCTGAAAAGTGCCGAAGAGCTTATCCCAGAAGATAAAGATCTGCGAATAATTTTTGTCGAGATACAAAGGATTGATGGCGTGGTGTACACGATGATGCGATGGGGTAACAATGATCTTTTCTAAAATGCCCATGCGTCCGATATGACGTGTGTGATACCAAAATTGGGCAAAAAGATGCAGTGGTGCGGTAATCGCAATCACTTTTTCAGGAACACCAAGCAGCGCTGCAGGAATAAGAAATAAGGTGAAGATCCGGAAAAATACGGATATGCTTTGCCGTAATGCGCAGGCCAGATTGTATTCTTCGCTGCTGTGATGAATGATATGGTTATTCCAGAAGAAATTGTATTCATGTGCAATGCGGTGTACCCAATAACCGGAGAGATCGAGGGCCATAAAGGCAATAAAGTAGGTCCAGAACCCGGCCGTTACATGGGTGATCGCAAAATTTTCTAACATCCAATTATACGAAATGACTGCAATACTCAATCCGAGTACATCTTTTGTAACATTAGTGATACCACTACTCAAACTGCTCACCATGTCCAGCACGCGAACAGTATCCTGTCCTTTCCTCCAACCATACCATTTTTCGAATAATACCAGTATCAGAAAGGCCGGCATCGCGATCAATAAAATTTTGCCATAGGTTTCCATATAGCTCTTAGCTTTTAACAAATGTAATAAATCGAACGAATGAAGCTTTATTTGAGATTAATAGTCCTTGTTTTATTGATCCTGAACATAAACAACGACAACATCTACGCTCAGCCAACTACCGGGGCACAAAAATTAAGTGCTTTTGCCCAACAACAGGAAATGATCAGACGATCGCCTTTTTCCGGTTTGACCTGGCGGTTAACTGGTCCTGATAACCGCAGTGGTCGTTGTACCGATATAGCGGGGATCACCGGTAACCCATCGGTGCTGTATGCTGGTTTTGCGACTGGTGGTTTATGGAAGACCATTGATGCCGGTAATAGCTGGACTCCTTTGTTTGACAAACAAGCTACACAGTCCATAGGTTCTATTGCACTGGCGCCCTCAAACCCTGAAGTACTTTATGTTGGGACGGGTGAAGCAAATATTTTCAGGGCTTCATTGCCCGGGGTAGGCATGTATCGCTCTTTGAATGGGGGAAAGGATTTTCAATTTATAGGACTTGAAAATGCCGGGACCATTGCCCGTATATTGGTAGATCCTAAAGACCCCGACCATGTTTATGTGGCCGTATCGGGTAATGAATGGACCTATAATAAAGACCGTGGTGTTTACATGACAACCAATGGTGGAAAGACCTGGACACAGGTGCTTTTTGAATCAGAAAAAGCCGGTTGTATTGATCTGGTGATGGATCCCTCAGATCCTAAAACAATTTATGCTTCGATGTGGAATCGTATCAGAAGAAGATATAGTGACCCGGTTCCGGAGGATGGCGATCATATTTATAAAACTACCGATGGAGGCAACACCTGGAAGATCATTGGAGAAGGGCTTCCGGATACAAAGATGACAGGTCGGATTGGTTTAGCAATAGCTGCTTCCGCTCCCGGTACACTGTATGCCTTTGTAGACGATCATAATAAAAAGAGGGACCCTCATCCGGGTGAAACAGATTCTTACGAAAGGCAGGTGCAGAAAGTAGTGATCGGAGGAGCGATCTATCGTAGTACCGACAAAGGAGAAACCTGGGAGAAGAGAGGTGAGATCCATGATTTCTTTAAACCCTTTTCAGGTACTTATGGATGGGTGTTCAGCCAGATTCGTGTAAACCCTCTCGATGCAAATGAAGTTTATGCACTGGGGGTTTCTATGGGGAAAAGCACCGATGGGGGAAAAACCTGGAAGCAATTTGAGCCAGCAGCGGAGGGGTCTGATTGGATACATGGAGATAATCATGCCATGTGGTTTGATAAAAACGATCCCAAACGGATATTTCTGGGAAATGATGGGGGTGTTAGCATAACCTATGATGGAGGAAATAAATGGACCAATTTCTTTTCAAAAATACCTACCACACAGTTCTATACAGTGAGCTATGACATGGAAAAACCATTTAACATTTTTGGAGCCGTACAGGATGAGGGCACCATGTCGGGAAATGAACAAAATACCTTTGGGTCAAAAAAATATTCTGAATTAAGAAAATGGCGAATGGCACCGGGCGGAGAAGGCACTCAGATACAAGTAGACCCACTACAGTCAAATATCGTTTATTCTTCTACGTATTATGGCAGACTGATGCGGACCGATATGAATGCTACGGGAGAAGCGAGAGTAAAACGCTTTACCACATTTGATGTGGGACGTATTGATTCGTTGCGGGGGGAATGGCTGGCTGCCACGACCCTGTCGAAGTTTGATTCCAAAACCATTTACCACGGACTGCAACATGTTTATCGTACCACGGATGGAGGGGATCATTGGGAGCGTATAAGCGGTGATCTAAGCTATAACAAAGAGGAGAGAAAGGGGCAATATCCCTATTTGATATATCATCAAGCGATAACTTCCATTGCAGAGGGCAATACGAAAGACGAATTGTATGCCGGTACCGATGATGGAAGAGTTTGGTATAAATCGGCTCAAAGTTCATTTTGGCAGGAGATCACCAAGGGGCTTCCTTTCAACAAACATGTGGCAAAGATCACGGCCTCAACACATACTTCGGGGAAACTGTATGTTGTATTAAATGGTAGAAGAGAAGATGATCATACACCACTCATTTATGCCTCAAGTGATAAAGGAAAGCACTGGATACTGATCAGCGCAAACCTGCCTGCAGCTCCAGTAAATGTTGTCATAGAAGATCCCCTGCAGAAGAACCTACTATTCTGTGGAACAGACATGGGTGTTTACATAAGTAAGAACGCCGGCAAAACCTGGAATTGTATAAATGCGAATTTACCCGCTGCTGTTTCAGTGAATGACATGTTCATTCATCCGAGAGATCATAAAATGGTGATCGGGACCTATGGGCGGGGAGTGTATGTGTTGAGTGGTAAGTGGTGAGAGGTGAGAGGTGAG
>CAZKSY010000033.1:12852-37502 GCA_964555605.1 uncultured Chitinophagaceae bacterium
ACTTAAAACTTAAAACTTATCACTTACCACATACCAATAACCGGATAAAATCTAAAGTAATGAAAACTAGTCCGATCATAAAAAAATTACCCAATAGTGGCCTGCAACGATTTGGAGGTTCGATATTTCATTGCGTGGATGCCCACACCTGTGGTAACCCTGTTCGGTTGGTCGCTGAGGGCGGCCCGGCATTGGACGGAAATACGATGAGCGAAAAGCGCCAGCATTTTTTGCATGAGTTCGACTGGATAAGAAAAGGACTCATGTTTGAACCCAGAGGTCATGATATGATGAGTGGAAGTATTTTGTATCCACCGCATGATCCGCACAATGATGTAGCAGTACTATTTATTGAAACCAGTGGTTGTTTACCAATGTGCGGACATGGAACCATTGGTACTATTACAATGGCTATTGAGGAAGGATTGATACATCCCAAGACTCCTGGTAAAATTCGTATGGAGGCTCCGGCGGGACTGGTTCAAATCGAGTATAAGACCTCCGGAACAAAAGTGACGAGTGTAAAACTAACCAATGTGCCGGCTTATTTACATTCTACCGAATTAGTGGCTGACTGCCCCGAATTAGGAACATTACAAGTTGATGTAAGCTATGGGGGTAATTTCTATGCTATCGTTGACGTACAGAAAAATTTTAAAGGTCTCGAACATTATAGTGCTGATAAATTGATCGCATGGGCCAGAGCATTGCGGGCTGATATCAACCGTCGCTACGAGTTTGTTCATCCCGATGATCCAACGATCAATGGCTGTTCCCATATCTTATGGACCGGTGCGGTAATGGATCCCGCTTCCACAGCGCGCAACGCAGTATTTTACGGCGACAAAGCTATTGATCGCTCTCCCTGTGGCACGGGCACTTCGGCAAGAATGGCGCAATGGTATACTAAAGGCAAACTAAAAAAAGGAGATCTCTTTATCCATGAGAGTATAATTGGGAGTAAATTCATTGGTACAATCGAGGAAGAAACCACCGTTGCCGGCAAACCTGCCATCCGCCCCGGAATAGAAGGATGGGCCAAGATTTATGGTTATAATAGTATTTCCATTGATAAGGAGGATGATCCGTATGCGGAAGGGTTTCAGGTGTTGTAAGTTAGGAGGGGTGAGAGGTGAAAGGTGAAAGGTGAGAGGTGAGAGGTGAAAGGTGAGAGGTGAAAGGTGAGAGGTGAAAGGTGAGAGGTGAGAGGTGAGAGGTATGGGGGAGCAAGAGTATACAGGAGAAATTTTATCCTTCTTCAAACTTCTTTTTGCCTTTGCGATTTAGTGTCTTGGTGTTTTTGTGTCTTCGTGGTTAAATAAAAAATACTGAACATGCAACAATATGTAATCATTGCTCAGGACGGTCGGGATGAACAAGCCCCTGAAAGAAGAAAAGAAGTTAGACCGCTGCATCTGGAAGGAGCACGGAAATTAAAGGCCAATGGTCAATTTGTCATTGGTGGGGCTACCTTGAACGAGCAAGGGGGAATGACCGGCTCTGTTATGATCGTACAATTTGAAACGGAAGATCAATTTAAGGAATGGTATGCCAACGAACCCTATATCACCAAAGGCGTATGGAAAGTGATAGAGATAAAGCATTTTAAAGTAGCCGACGTATAACCTGTTCACTAACGATTCAACCAATAGAAAAAACTGTTATGAAGAAAATCCTGCTAGTGCTACTGGTGCTGAAGTCTCTCGGACTTTCGGCGCAGCCATTAAAAGCCCGCATCAAGATCGACCTCGATCGCGTACAGGGTGAAATTGATAAAAACCTGTACGGTAATTTTACGGAACATTTAGGTCGCTGTATTTATGGTGGCATCTATCAACCAGGTTCTGCTCAGGCAGATGCAGACGGTTATCGCAAAGATGTATTGCAAGCCGTTCAAAAATTGGGTGTGACCAATGTACGTTATCCCGGCGGCAATTTTGTATCCGGATACCATTGGGAAGATGGTATTGGACCGAAAGCCAATCGTCCGAAACGTAAAGATCTTGCCTGGGGAGATGTGGAAACCAATCAGGTGGGTACGGATGAATTCCTGCGTTGGAGCAAAAAAGCTGGTGTAGAACCGTATATGTGTGTCAATCTGGGTACCGGTACTTTAGATGAGGCCCGTAACTGGGTGGAATACTGTAATGCACCGGTAGGATTACATTACAGCGATCTGCGCGCAAAGAATGGACATCCGGAACCTTACAAAGTAAAATATTGGGGTCTTGGCAATGAAATGGACGGTCCCTGGCAAATGGGGCATAAAAATGCGGAAGACTACAGTAAGTATGCGCTGGAAGCAGCCAAATTGATGAAGTGGAGCGATGACAGTATAAAACTGATCGCTTCCGGTAGCAGCAACTATAATGATAAATGGGTAGATTGGAATAGAACGGTATTGACAACACTGCGGGATCATATCGATTATATTTCACTCCATCATTATTCCGGCAATTACGATAAGGACCATAATAAATTCATGGCACTCACTACCCGAGTGGATCAGGTGATCACCATAACAGAGGGATTGATCAATGAAGTGCGTTCCCGCTACCGGATGCAAAAACCAATTTACATTGCCTTTGATGAATACAATGTGTGGTATCGTGCCTGGACAGAGCAGAAACTGGAAGAGCATTATAACATGCAGGATGTGTTAGTTGTAGGAATGTACCTGAATACATTTTTGCGTCACGCCAATAGTGTGAAAATGGCTAATATGGCTCAATTGGTCAATGTGATCGCTCCCATGATGGTAACCAATGACACTCTTTGGGCACAAACCATTTTTTATCCCCTGCAATTATTTTCTCAAAATTGTCATGGCCGGTCACTGCAGACATTTCTGCAATGTGACACTTATGATGCCGGAGATTTTAAAGCAGTACCTTATTTGGATATTTCCAATGTGTATAACGATAAAACCGGTGAGTTAATCATAACAGTGGTGAATCGTCATAAAGACAAACCCATCGAAACCACCATTCTGAATCAAACCGGAACACTGGCTAAAACCGGAACCGCCACAGAGATCAATCATGTCGATTTAATGGCGGAGAATAATCAACGGGAGCAAAAAGTGAAACCCGTTGAAAAAAATGTCAGCGCTTCGGGCAATAGTATCAACTATACTTTTCCCGCGCATTCCTTTACTCAAATCAGAATAAAACTCAATAACTAATATTTGTCATGAATAACGCAATAAAAAAATGGTTCGGCCTGTCGCTTGCTACGGCATTAACAATTCCTTCGTTAGCACAGTCTGACTGGCAGAAACTGGAGCCGGTGAATTTTTCACAGGTAACCGTGAATGATCTTTTCTGGAAACCCAAGATCGATAAAGTAGCTACTAAAACACTGGCAGCCTGTATTTATCAAACGGAAGTGGCCACTCCGCGTATCCGCAACTTTGAAAAAGTGGCCCGCAAAAAAGGGGAAAAGCATGAGGGCATTTTTTATGATGATAGTGATGTGTTCAAAGCGCTGGAAGCAATGGCCTATTCCTTAAAAAATCATCCCAGCAAGGAAATGGAAGCCAAATGCGATGAATGGATCGATAAGATCGCTGCTGCTCAACAGGAAGATGGTTATCTGAATACTTTCTATACACTGAATGAGCCACAGAACCGCTATTCGGATATGAGCATGCACGAAGATTATAATAATGGTCACCTTATCGAAGCGGCGGTGGCGTATTACAATGCTACCGGTAAGCGGAAACTACTGGACGTATCCATTCGTTGGGCCGATCATTTCGACAGCATTTTTGGCCCAGGCAAACGTCATTGGGTAACCGGACATCAGGAATTGGAACTTGCGTTGGTGAAGCTCTACCGCGTAACACAGAATCAAAAATATTTGAAGTTGTCGAACTGGCTCCTCAGCGAGCGGGGACATCGCTTAGCAAAGGGATATACCTGGACTGACTGGAAAGATACCGGTTATGCGCAGGATCTGTTGCCGGTGAAAGAACAAACCCAGATCACCGGGCATGCGGTACGGGCGATGTATATGTATACTGGTGCTGCTGATGTAGCGGCGTTGACCAACGATCAGGAATACATGAAGGCCATGAAAATTGTTTGGGAAGATGTGGTGTATCGAAATATGTATATCACTGGTGGCATTGGTTCTGCCGGAGGCAATGAAGGATTCAGTATCGACTACGACTTGCCCAATGAGCAGGCCTACTGTGAAACATGTGCTTCAGTGGGAATGGTATTCTGGAACCAGCGGATGAATCTGTTGACAGGGGAAAGTAAATACATAGATGTACTTGAACGCAGTTTATATAATGGTGCATTGGATGGATTGAGTTTAAGTGGAGATCGATTCTTTTATGGAAACCCGCTGGCCTCACGCGGACAGCACCAGCGCCGTGAATGGTTTGGAACCGCTTGTTGTCCAGCCAACATAGCCCGTCTGGTAGCCTCATTGGGGGATTATGTGTACGCCCGCAGTGCAAATGGATTATGGGTAAATCTATTTGTGGGCAGTGAAACCAAACAGGTATTTGGGAAGAATGATGTGATGATCCGCACTACTACCAATTATCCCATGGATGGGAAAGTGAGTATTGCTATTGATCCGGTAAAGAAAGCTCGTTTTGCCATGCATGTACGTATCCCCGGATGGTTGCAAGGGATGATCTCTCCGGGAGGAACGTATTTGTCTGCCGGTTCCTCTCAACAAACCATCAAATTCACCTTAAACGGTCAACCGGTAACGGCAACAGTTGAAAATGGATATGCCGTAATTGATAGGGAATGGAAAAAAGGAGATCAGCTTTCCTTCGAGTTGGATATGACGCCGTTGATCGTACAATCCAGAAATGAGATCAAACAGAATGAAGGTCGGGTGGCTATTCAGCGGGGCCCCTTGGTTTATTGTGTGGAAGGAGCTGATAATAACAATAAAGCCTGGAATATAATCCTTCCTCCCAATACGCAGTTTACCACCAATGAAATGAAAGTGCTGGAAGAGCCGGTGATCGGCTTGCAGGCGAAAGTACCTGTAGTAGTGGTAAATGAAGACGGGACAGCCCTGCAAACGGAAAACAGAACCATTACAGCTATCCCTTATTATACATGGGCCAATCGCGGTAAGAATGAAATGCAGATATGGCTGCCTGTGCGGATCAAAGATGTAAAAATTAATTATCTCCCTTAAAAATTTCAAGTAAATGAAATCAATACGATTGCTTTTTCTGCCATTAACACTGATCATTATGAATGCTTGTAATAATGCGAACGAACCTAAGGAAACCAGTGAAGCCAGCACTTCCACAAGCAAACATCAGATCAGTCAATCTCCTTTTGGAGTAATTGGTGCCGATTCCATCTCCAAATACACCCTGACCAATAAAAATGGCATGTCTGTTTCCATTATCAACTATGGCGGAACGGTTACCAATATTATGGTGCCCGATAAAACCGGTGCCATGGGTGATGTGGTATTGGGTTTTGATGATCTGGCCGGTTATCTCAACCCCAAGAACCCCTATTTTGGCGCATTGATCGGCCGGTATGCCAATCGTATTGCGAATGCGCAGTTTACGCTTGACGGAAAGACCTACACACTGGCTGCCAATAATAATGGCAATACCTTGCATGGCGGTCTCAAAGGTTTTGATAAATGCGTGTGGAAAGCGACCTTGTTGCCCGGTGATTCAAGCATCCAATTGTCCTATTTGAGTAAGGATATGGAAGAGGGATATCCGGGAAATCTCGAACTGTCGGTTGTGTATGCATTGACAGATAACAATGAACTCATAATTGATTATAAAGCTACCACTGATAAATCTACTCCAGCCAATTTTACCAATCACAGTTATTTTAATTTGTCGGCTGGCACAGATAGTACGGTGCTTGATCATGATCTCGTTTTATTGGCGGATCAATACACGCCGGTGAATGATAAACTGATTCCATTAGGGAAACATGAAAACGTAAAGGGCGGTCCGATGGATTTCAATTCGGTGAAACGGATCGGAAAAGATATCAGTGCCGTGGCAGGCGGTTACGACCATAACTGGGTATTGAATAAAATGGATAATACACTTACATCTGTAGGAACCTTGTATCATGCTTCCAGTGGAAGAATGATGGAGGTATTAACGACCGAGCCGGGCATGCAGTTTTACAGTGGTAACTTTTTAGATGGCAGTTTGATCGGTAAAGGAGGAAAAAAATATGTGAAGCATGGTGGCTTAAGCCTGGAGGCTCAACACTTTCCCGATTCGCCCAATCAATCTTCTTTCCCCAGTACCATTTTGAAACCGGGAGAGATGTATAAGCAAACAACTGTATATCGCTTTGGTATAAAATAACTTCCTTTAATATCATCATATGAAACGATTGTTTCTTTGGATATTGCTTGTAGTAGCAGGTTTCACTATTCAAGCGCAGGTAAGTAAAATGCCTGCCTATCCGCTCATCACACATGATCCCTATTTTAGTGTATGGAGTACAACCGATCAACTGAATGCTTCCGTTACAAAGCATTGGACAGGTAAAGAACAATCATTACTGGGTTTGGTAAAAGTGGACGGTCGTCTTTATAATATATTAGGCAAAGCCGAATTGCCTTCTAAATCAATTGTGAAGCCGGGAGCAGAAAAACCTTTTGACTGTCGGTATACTGAAACGGAACCTGCAGGCAGTTGGACGCAAATTTCGTATGACGATAAAAGTTGGCGTACAGGCAAAGCTCCTTTTGGTGATGGTTGGGATGGGGATGCTGTAACCTCCTGGAAATCCAAAGCCATCTGGTTGCGCAGAGAGTTTGCATTATCTGCTGCAGCGTTGGCAGCGATTAAGAATCAACCGTTGGTTTTGCAATTACGTCATGATGATGATGTAACTGTTTATTTGAATGGCGAAATTATTTATGAATGTTCAGGCTGTTATGTGAGCAGTCTGAAAGATATTGCAGTAGCAGATAAGATACGTAATAAACTAAAAGCAGGTAAGAACCTGCTCGCGGTTCATTGCAAAAATGCCGCAGGTTGGTCCTGGATCGATCTGGGACTGGGGATAAAACCTGTAATGAGAAATATCCTGCCTGCAGAACAACTAAAGGTGGAAGTAACGGCCACCCGAACCAGCTATGAATTTCGTTGTGGTTCTGTGAAAGTGGAACTTCAATTTCTATCTCCTTTATTGCCTGATGATCTGGATCTGTTAAGCCGTCCGGTTACCTACATTACGGCAGCGTTTAGTAGTTCCGATAACCAGAAGCATCAGGTGGAATGGTTGCTGGGTGTATCTGCGCAACTGGCACGTAATGATGCAAAGCAGGTGGTTCGTACAGAAATCGTTCGGGAAAAAGGGCATACCTACGCAACTGCGGCCGTTAGAGACCAAAAGGTATTGGGTCGCAAGGGGGATGATGTTCGCATTGACTGGGGGACACTTTATCTAAGTTCTTTCAACCCCCAACGCGAACTCCGTGCATTAACTTCTTCAGAATTGCAGCGTATGATTAAGAGGGGAGATTTCTCAGATCCTGATAAAAAGGAATTGCACGCCTCTACTGATGCCTGGTTATGTAATAGAGAGATTGTAACCCTGCCTGCAACGGAAACCGTTTATAGTCGCTCCCTGATTGCCTATGATGATATTTACGCCATTCAATACTTTGGTCAGGATCTGAAAGCCTGGTGGGCCATGAATGGTAAAACCATTTTTGAGGCCATGCAGGAAGCCCTAAAGGATTATCCCACTATTGAAAAACGTTGTCAGCAATTCGATCAAACCTTATTTCAGGAGGCTGAGAAAGCCGGTGGAATGGAGTATGCCCGTTTATGTGTGATCGCCTACCGGCAAAGTGTGGCCGCTCATAAATTGGTCAGGAGTCCGCAAGGCGATATATTATTTTTATCCAAAGAGAATTTCAGTAACGGTTCCATTAATACAGTGGATGTAACCTATCCCTCTGCGCCTTTGTATTTAGCATACAATCCGGATCTGCTAAAAGGAATGCTCAATGGAATTTTTTATTATAGTGAAAGTGGTAAGTGGGCCAAGCCATTCCCGGCACATGATCTGGGAACCTATCCCATTGCTAATGGTCAAACCTATCCGGAAGATATGCCGGTGGAAGAAGCGGGAAATATGATCATTCTTACTGCCGCTATTTGCAAGGCCGAACACGCCCCGGCCTATGCCAGGAAGCACTGGAGCACATTGAGTCGCTGGGTCGATTTTCTGGTAAAAGATGGCTTTGATCCTGCTAATCAGTTATGCACTGATGATTTTGCAGGTCATCTGGCCCGGAATGCCAACCTTTCTATGAAAGCCATTGTAGGTATTGGAGCCTATGCCCAAATGGCCGCTTCATTAGGAAAGAACGCGGAGGCAGATAAGTATGGGCGGATCGCACAGGACTTTGCACGCCGCTGGACCGATATGGCTGCAGACGGAGATCATTATGCGCTTACATTTGATAAAAAAGGTACCTGGAGTCAGAAATATAATCTGGTTTGGGATAAACTTCTAGGTCTGAAGCTATTTCCGCAACAGGTTTATGATAAAGAAATTGCTTATTATCTAACACGTCAGCTTACATATGGTTTACCGCTGGATAGTCGAAAGACCTATACGAAAAACGACTGGATACTCTGGACCGCAACGCTTGCCTCGAAACGCAGCGATTTTGAAGCCTTGGTAGCACCGGTCTATCGCTTTGCCACCCAAACCCCCGATCGAGTGCCAATGAGTGATTGGCATGAAACCACCACTGGCAAGATGGTTGGTTTTCAGGCAAGGAGTGTGGTGGGTGGTTACTTTATTAAATTATTAGAACAACAATGGAAAAATTAAGCATATGAAACGAATTGCTTTGATCAGTACACTTTTATTCCTGTTTGCCTTCACACAGGCTCAATCCATTTGGTCTGCTGAAAAGGCCAATGCCTGGTATAAGGAACAGCCCTGGCTGGTAGGCGCAAATTTCCTTCCCAGCACGGCCATCAATCAATTGGAAATGTGGCAGGCCGATAGTTTTGATCCGGCAACCATTGATCGCGAATTGGGTTGGGCATCTGCCATAGGCATGAATGTAATGCGGGTCTATTTGCATGATCTGGCCTGGAAAGCGGATCCCAAGGGATTCAAGAACCGTATGAATCAGTTTTTGGGTATTGCCAATAAGCATCATATCAAAATCCTGTTCACGATTTTCGACGATTGCTGGAATCCAGACGCGCAGATTGGAAAACAGCCTGCTCCCAAACCCGGTGTACATAATAGTGGCTGGGTACGCAGCCCCAATCAGAAAACACATGCGGATCCGAAAAGCTGGGATTATCTGGAACATTATGTCAAAGATGTGCTCCGTTCCTTTAAAAGTGACAAGCGTATATTGATGTGGGATTTATACAATGAGCCCGGAAACAGTGGGTATAATGAGGGTTCACTAATCTTGTTGAAAAAGGTTTACGAATGGGCCTGGTCTGTTCGCCCCGACCAACCGCTCACCAGTGCGACCTGGTACGATAATAAAGCATTAAATGAGTTTGTGCTGACCAGTAGTGATGTGATCAGTTTCCATAATTACAGTAATGCAGAAAGTATGGAAAGAGAACTGAAGGAAAAAACAGCCTTGGGTCGTCCGGTAATTTGCAGCGAATATATGGCGCGTAGTAATAATAGTCGTTTTGCTACTCATCTTCCCTTGCTAAAAAAATACCATGTAGCAGCAATTAATTGGGGATTGGTGAGTGGTAAAAGCAATACCATTTTCCCCTGGGGAAGTAAAGAGGGTAGTACCGAACCCAATCCCTGGTTTCATGATGTATTCCGTGCCAACGGAGCGCCTTACGACAAATCTGAAACAGATCTTATATTGAAACTAACCAGGCAGTAATATGAACATACGGCTTCTGATTATTTTACTTTTCCTGTGGAGCAGTGGCCTGGTATCGGGTCAGTCTTATGTTCCTGAAAAGCATAACCGTCTCGTACAGGTGGCGCCGGTAGTTCCGGTGCAGGCATATGGCTTTAATCTGTACCAGGTGAAACTGCTCAGGAGCCCCTTCCAGCGGGCGATGTCGCTCGATAGTGCTTACCTGATGCAATTGCGTCCCGACCGTTTGCTGTACCGTTTTTATCAGAACGCTCATTTACCGGTGAAGGATTCGGTTTATGGTGGCTGGGAGAGCGAAGGATTATCGGGGCATACACTCGGACATTATTTGTCGGCATTATCCATGATGTATGCATCCACTGGTCAGGAGCAATTTAAAAAACGTGCCGTATATATTACCAATGAACTGGCCCGTTGTCAGCGTGCCAGAGGAACAGGATATGTAGGTGCTATACCGGGTGAGGATACGCTTTTTGCCCGTGTGGCGCGTGGTGATATTAAATCGGGTGGATTTGATTTGAATGGCGGCTGGAGCCCCTGGTATACGGTACATAAAGTGATGGCGGGATTGTGTGATGTGTATTTATATTGTAAGGACCCCAAGGCACTGGAAGTGGTAAAGGGTATGGCCGACTGGACGCAGAATATAGTAGGACACTTGTCTGATTCGCTTCGTTTGAAGATGTTGAACTGTGAATATGGAGGCATGAATGATGTGCTGGCGGCGATCTATTCCTTTACAGGAAATAAAAAGTATCTCGACCTTTCCTATAAATTTTATGATGAGTTTGTAATGGGCAAATTGGCGCAACAGATAGATCCGCTACCCGGAAAACACAGCAATACCAACGTGCCCAAAGCCATTGGCAGTGCCCGTCAATTCAGTTTGACCGGGAATGAAAGAGACAGGACCATTGCACGTTTTTTCTGGCAAACCATGGTGCAGCACCATAGTTATGTAATCGGAGGAAACAGTAATTATGAGTATTGTGGCAAGCAGGATTCGCTCAGCGATCGTTTGAGTGATAATACCTGTGAGACCTGTAATACCTATAATATGCTGAAGTTAACGCGGCATTTATTCAGTTGGGCACCCGATGGAGCTTTAATGGATTATTATGAGAGGGCCTTGTATAATCATATTCTGGCTTCTCAAAATCCTACAGATGGTATGATGTGTTATTTCGTGCCATTGCGGATGGGTACCCAAAAACAATTCAGCGACTCTTTTAACACCTTTACCTGTTGTGTGGGTAGCGGGATCGAGAACCATAGCAAGTATGCTGAAAGTATTTATGCGGAGGGATCGGATGGAAGTCTTTTTGTAAACCTTTTTATTGCTTCAAAGTTAGACTGGCGCGCCAGGAATCTTCAGATCCGGTTGGAAACAACCTTTCCGGAAGAAGAAAAATTCCGGTTGATCATACGTACGCCCGCGGCCACAAAACTCACCTTACGCATCCGCAAACCTTTCTGGGCAACAAAAGGCATGATGTTTACCTGCAACGGGAAAATGCTGGAATATAAAATCGAAAACGGATTTGCCGTGATTTACGGACGGTTTAAAAACAACGATATCTTGGAGTGTACGGTGCCTATGGAATTATATACAGAAGCGATGCCGGATAATAAGGAGCGGATCGCTTTTAAATATGGACCTTTGGTATTGGCGGGGTTATTGGGAAAAGACCGTCCGGATCCGGTGATCGGTGTACCGGTGTTACTAACCAGCGATAAAAATGTGGGTAATTGGGTACAGCGTACAGATATGCCCTTGCGATTTAAATTGAAGAATGTAGGCAAACCATTTGACCCGGAATTGGTGCCATTTTATACAGTTTATGATCAGTATTACAGTGTTTACTGGGATTATTTTACCCCGGCGGCCTGGGAAACGCTTCGGTTGGATTATGAAAATGAAAAGCGACGGATACGATCCATTGAATTAAGAACCATCGATGATTTCAGGATGGGAGAAATGCAACCGGAACGAGATCATAAACTGGTAGCCAGTGAACGGTCGTATGTTGATGAGGCATTGGGACGAAAAGGACGTGAGGCCCGAAGAGATAATTATTTTTCATTCGTCATGAAAGTGGAACCGGGAGCCAGCTTGCTGTTTACCTATCTGGGTGATGATAAAGACAGGAGCTTTGATTTGTTGGTAGATGGGAAAATAATACAAACGGTACATTGGTCTGGTGGCAAAACCGGAAAGTTCTACGACATGGAATACAGTTTGCCTTCAGCTTTGATCGAAGGTAAATCAGAAATTACCATTCGCGTGGAAGCCAATCACGGGAAAACAGCCGGTAGGATTTTTAATGTTAAAACGCTCCGGAGTTCCAAGGGAGAATGAACTAATTTTGCATTTTTAATTCAGGTTAAATAATAGATTATGGGTAAGGCAATCGTTGTTGGTGGAGGGGTAATTGGTCTTAGCTCCGCTTATTATCTGCGCAACAGTGGCTGGGACGTTACAGTAATTGACCAGTCAGATTTTTTAAATAACTGCTCCTATGGCAATGCCGGGTATGTTTGCCCGAGCCATTTTATTCCATTAGCGTCTCCCGGTATAGTGCAGCAGGGCCTGCGCTGGATGCTGAATCCTAAAAGTCCCTTCTATGTACAGCCGCGTTTTAGCTGGCCGTTGATCAGTTGGGGTTTGAAATTTATTAAAAGTGCCACTGCCGAACACCTCGAAAGATCTGCCATTCCCTTGCGGGATGCGGCACTCATCAGTCAGAAATGTTATGAACAATGGCTGGAAGTACCGGGTATGGATTTTGCTTATGAACATAAGGGACTGTTCGAATACTTTCATACTAAAGAAAAAGCGGCGCACGGGCATGAATTGGTAGACAAAGCATTGTCATTAGGTCTCGAAACGGAGTACCTTTCCGCTGAAGCAGTGCAAGCCATGGAACCCCAAACCCGTTTGGATATTCAGGGCGCTGTTTTCTTTAAATGTGATGCCCATCTGTACCCCAATAAGCTGATGAAGAGTTTGATCCAGTGGTGTAAGAATAACGGGGTAGACCTTCGTCCGAATGAAGCCGTGACAAAGTTTGAGAAAAAAGGGAATCAGATCAGTAAAGTGTTTACGGCTGAATCTGTGTATGATGCCGATATGGTAGTTATTGCCACCGGCTCCTGGAGTCGGGAGACGGCTTCATTGGTAAACCTGAATCTTCCATTAATGCCCGGCCGCGGTTATTCTGTAACACTGGAGAACTCCAATTATAAATTAAATTATCCTGCTATTCTGGTAGAAGGCCGGGTGGCTGTAACCCCCATGGATGGAAACAAGATCCGCTTTGGAGGTACAATGGAAATCACTACTACCAATCGTCCACCGCAATTAAGCCGTGTACAGGGTATTCTGGATGCAGTCAAAACCTTTATGCCTGATTTTGAAATACCACTGCCCAAAATAGAAGATGTTTGGTATGGCTACCGCCCTTGTTCCCCAGATGGCTTACCTTATATTGGTCGCCTGCAACAAATCCCCAACTGTATCGTAGCCACCGGACATGCCATGATCGGGCTCAGTTTAGGTGCCGGAACCGGCAAAATGGTGGCCGAACTGGCCAATGGGCAGCCCGGCTCCATGGATTTAACACCCTTTAAAGTAGAGAGGTTTGGATAGTACTGAATTTTCACTGAGATTGCATGGTCAAACGCTATTACCATGAAGACAACGATACTTGCAAGTTTACTGTTGCTTTTTGCTGCCCCTGGTTTTACTCAGGCCCATCGTTTGGAAAAAATTTGGGAAACAGATACTTTATTAAAAGTGCCGGAATCTGTGCTGCAGGATAATAAGAATAAATGGCTCTATGTATCCAATATAGATGGTTTGGACCCCTGGGGAAAAGACGGCAAGGGTTCTATCGGGAAAATCGGGCTTGATGGAAAGATCATTGCTGTAGATTGGGTAAAAGGACTGAATGCACCCAAGGGAATGGCGATTTATAAGAATACCCTTTACGTAGCCGACCTGAATGAATTGGTACTGATCGATATTGATAAGGCAGAGATCAAAAAAAGGGTAGTGGTACCTACTGCCGAACGCCTTAATGATGTGACCGTTGATTCACGTGGTGTGGTGTATGTTTCCGACAGCAAAGCCAACCGTGTTTTTGTGTATAAAGACAATACCGCCAGCCCGCATCTGGAAGGACTGCAACAGGTAAATGGGGTCTTGTGGTTCAACGATAATTTATATGTATTGGATAAGGGCAGTTTGTTCCGGGTGGAGTATGATCGAAAAATGACAAAGATCGCTTCCGGCATGGAAGGAGGCACCGACGGCGTGGAAGCCTATAGTACCAGAGAATTTATCGTTTCCGGATGGGCAGGGGTTATCTATTTCGTTTATCCTGATGGTACCAAAGAAACCTTACTCGATACAAGAAAAGACAAGATCAATTCAGCCGATATTACTTATGATGCGGTTAGTCGTATCGTTTATGTTCCTACTTTCTGGAAGAATTCGGTGGTAGCCTACGAGCTTAAATAAATCAAAGATCGCAGAAGCTTTAATCTTTATTCATGCAAGGAAGTTTTACCCGGCTTAGTTACCAGCAAACAGGCTATTTTTCAGATCTGATCATTGATTATCTGGAGCAAAAAGAGGTGTTGTCTGATTTTTACAAACATCCTGTTTCTGTGGAGGGTATGAATGCTTCGTTACAGGCCCGTTCCCATTTTCCCATAAACCGGGCAGCGTTGGTTCAACACCTGAAAGAGCAATATAAATTGGTGACCGATCAACCAGCGGTTCAGGCGAATATAGAAGCCCTGCAATCTGATCAAACTTTTACCATCGTTACGGCTCATCAGCCAGCATTATTTACAGGGTCTCTTTATTTCGTATATAAAATCCTGCATGCTGTCCGGCTGGCCAACGAAATGAAAGCATTGCATCCCGCTAAACATTTTGTACCGGTGTACTGGATGGGCAGCGAGGATGCCGATCTGGATGAATTAGGGAAATTCTATTTGAGTGGGGAGAAGATCGAATGGAAAACAAAGCAAACAGGGGCGGTGGGTAAAATGAATACCAAAGGGCTGGATCAACTCATTAACCGAATTGAAGGAGAGTTGTCGGTACAACCCTTTGGAAAAGAACTTATCAGTCTGCTTAAAGAGGCCTATCTGAATGCGCCCGATATTCAAACTGCCACGTTTAAATTATTACATCAGTTGTTTGCATCTTTCGGACTGGTGGTCATCATCCCTGATTCCCGGATATTAAAACAATTGATGAAGGACGTATTCCGTTCTGATCTATTGCATCATACGGCCTCAGGGATTGTTTCTAAAACAATTGACCGGCTTTCCGTTCACTATAAAGTTCAGGCCAATCCGCGTGCTGTAAATCTTTTTTATTTTAAGGATGCTATACGAAACCGCATTGAAAAGCAGGGGGAGGATTATGTAGTGGTTGACACGGCGATTCGGTTTTCAGAACCTGAATTGCTCGAAGAGTTAGAAAATTATCCGGAACGTTTCAGTCCCAATGTAATCCTTCGGGGCTTGTTTCAGGAAATGGTATTGCCCAATATTGCTTTTGTAGGCGGCGGAGGTGAAACCGCCTATTGGTTGGAATTAAAAGAGCTGTTTGATCATTATAATGTTCCATTCCCGGTACTGGTACTGCGCAATTCATTTTTATTGATCGAGAAGAAATGGAATGAAAAGATCCGTCAGGCGGGATGGTCCCTGCAGGAATTGTTCCGTTCAGAAAACGATTTAATCACTACGCTTGCGTTACGGAACCGGGCCGCTTCCCTGCAACTGGAAGCTGAGATCGCTCAGTTGAATGAATATTACAATTCACTGGGACAAAAGGCTGCGGCGATTGATAACGGATTAACGGCGCATGTAGCTGCTTTAAAAGCAAGAGCCCTGAAGCCTATTCAGGAATTGGAAAAGAAAATGCTCCGCGCGGAGAAGCATAAATACGAAGCCGAACAGCGACAACTGCACCAATTGAAAGAGGTATTATTCCCTAAAAACGGATTGCAGGAACGTATCGATAATTTTATGCCGTATTACGCAAAGTGGGGAACAGCCTTATTTCACATGCTGTATAAAAACTCACTGGGGTTAGAGCAGGAATTTGGTATTTGGGTAGAAGAGTAAGAAGTATTTTTTATCCGAAATGATTATCCCAGCCATCCTGTTTCAGCTTATCCACTTTTTTTAAAACGTCTTTTTCGAGACTCAATTTGTAAGCGGACACTTTTTCATTCACCGCATTATCAAAAGCGCCTATTATAGTAGCAGCCAATATACCGGCATTTTTAGCAGCATTAAGTGCCACTGTGGCTACCGGAATACCATTGGGCATCTGCAGAATAGATAACACAGAATCCCATCCATCGATCGAGTTGGACGATTTAATTGGCACACCGATCACAGGTAAGGAAGTGATCGACGCCACCATTCCGGGCAAATGCGCCGCTCCGCCCGCTCCGGCAATTATTACTTTAAGACCACGATCTTTGGCTGTTTGGGCGTATTCCACCATACGTAAAGGGGTACGATGGGCAGAAACTACGGTTAATTCAAAAGGGATTTGAAATTCTTTTAGAATATCAGAAGCGGCCGACATGATCGACAGATCAGAATCGGATCCCATAATTATGCCCACAACTGGTGTCATTGGTACTGCGTTTTGAGGCGGTTAAGATAGGATAGAAATTTGATATTCCATCCGGTTGCATCATCAGCTTATTTCATTTCGCCCTTCAACCGAAGCAACTCTGTTTCAGAGATCTTGGTGTTATAACGGGCGGCGATCAGGCGGTCGTAGGCATCTTCCAGACTTTTCTGCGCTTCACGCAGTTCCAGAAAAGTAGAAACTCCCTGACGGAACCGTTCCAGCGCGATCATGACATTTTCACGGGCCAGGGCAATATTCTCCTCTTCCAGGGCCAGGGTTTTTTTCTGCAGTTCGTATGATTTAAAAGCATTGCTAAGGGCCACATCGATCAGGCTGATCTGATTTTTATAGGATAATTCCTGGAATTGAATATCCAGTTTGGCCTGTTGAATCAAACGTTTTGTATTGAATCCATTTAAAATGGGCACATTCAATCCAAAACCATAGTTGAAACCTCTGTTTCGGTTAAACAGTGGCGTGAAATTATTGATCACGGCTTTATTCTCCAAACGGTTATAGGTATAGGCCGAGTTGAACGTAAGTGTCGGTAATAGTTCCGCTTTTCGCTCTTTCAAGGTCAACTGAGCAATATCAATACTCTTTTTACCTTGTAACAATGTTGGATTCGTATTGGCAATTCCTGTTTGCAGCTCTCCATATTGCAGATCAGTTTTGATGGGGATGCTGTCAGAAACCTCGTACGTACTATTGAGTGCAACAGCCATCAATTGATTCAATTGTTCTTTTAACTGTTCAATCCGGGTGATCTGCTGCAAACGTGCGGAACGTTGTGCATTGAGGTCAACTTTTGCTTGCAATAATTCCGGTTTGGCGCCTAATCCCACACTGAGTTTTTTATCTGCCAGCTTTACCCTTTCCTCACTGATCGACATCTGTTCTTCGATCGCTTTTAATTGTTGTTTACCGCGCACAATAGCATAATAGCTGGTGGTTACAGCCGCTATGGTATTCACCATCTGACTTTTCACGCCATAGCTTCCGAACTTTTCCAGTTCAATCAGGCGGTCGCGGGTGGCAAACATTCTCATGCCATCAAACAGGGTCCAGTTCAGGTTTAACGCCCCGGTGAGGTTATTTGATTTTATACCACTGGTATCGCGTTTCGTACCATTTCCCAGTTCCTGTTTTTGCGCATTTATGTTCCACACTTTGCCTGCCGTGGCATTTAAACGGGGAAGAAAAGCCGCATAGGCATAACTACGGTCCAGGCTGAAAGAGGCAGAATCATTACGGGCCATCAGGATATTATAATTATGCTGCAGGGCTGTTCCGATCGCATCTTCCAGGGTCAGGAAATTTTGCTGAGCCATTCCGGCTACAGGTAAAAGAACGAGTAGTAATATCTTAAAGCTCTTCATTTGATTGCACTTTCTTTTTGGATGAAAGGTAGGTATACAGGGCTGGCACCACATAAAGCGTGAGTACAAGGGCAAATAACATACCGCCCACGATCACTATTCCCAGGGGAATGCGGCTTTTTCCGGCCGAACCCAACGACATAGCAATGGGCAATGCGCCCAATGTGGTCGCGAGGGTGGTCATCAGGATCGGTCGCAAGCGGGCTACTGCTGAATCTACGGCGGCTTGCGCCTTATTCACTCCTGTTCTTCGCATCTGATTCGCAAATTCAACGATCAGGATACCATTTTTGGTTACAAGTCCTATCAGCATGATCATTCCGATCTGGGAGAATATATTGAAGGTTTGTCCAAAGAGATGTAAACTGATAACAGCTCCGGCCAGCGCCAGCGGTACAGTGATCATAATGATGAATGGATCAACAAAACTTTCGAACTGTGCCGCCAGTACCAGGAAGATCAATACCAAAGCCAGCAGAAAGGCAAAAGAGGTATTGGAGGAACTTTCTGCGAAATCTCTGGAAGGTCCGCTCAGTGATTTGGTGAAACTATCATCCAGTACATTTTTAGCAATACGTTCCATTTCCTTGATGCCATCTCCCAAGGTTTTTCCGGGTGCCAATCCGGCTGATACCGTAGCACTTTTGAAACGGTTGAAGTGATAAATAGTAGGAGGGTTGGCTGTTTCGGTAATGGTGACCACATTATCCAATTGCACCAGATCTCCCTGACGGTTTCTCACATAAAAGGCTTTCAGGTCTAACGGTTCATCACGATTATCGCGATCTACCTGACCTACCACCTGATATTGTTTGCCATTCATGATAAAATAACCAAATCGTCTTCCACTCAAGGCTAATTGAAGCGTATTGGTAATATCAAGTACGGAAACCCCCAATTCGCTTGCGCGCAAACGATCAATGGTGATCTGTAACTCTGGTTTATTAAATTTCAGGTTCAGGTCCATCCCCTGAAATACATTGCTTTTGCCCACTTCTTCCATGAATTTGGGTAAACGTTCTTTCAGTTTATCAAAATCGAGGTGCTGAATTACATATTGCACCGGCAGTGATCCTCTGGAGCCCAATCCTACAGATATGGTTTGTTCCTGTACCGTGAGTACACGAACATTGGTAAACTGGCTAAACAGTTTGTTCATCTGTTTAGCAATATCATCCTGACTTCTTTTTCTTTCGGTAGGATCATTTAAACCCATACTGATGATAGCTGAGTTCACGCCACCCGATCCGCCAAATCCTGGCGCAAAAGACAGGATCACCCTGCGCTCCGGAATGCTATCCATTATTTTCTGGGTTACTTCCTGTACCACGCGATCCATATAGTCAAAATCGGTACCCTCCGGTGCCAACACGCTACCGCGCAAACGGCTTCTGTCTTCCATGGGAGCCAATTCAGAGGGAAGGGCTTTTCCGAAATAATAGATGATGCCAACACAGATCAATACGATCACAAAGGCCAGTCCTTTCACTTTCATGAACCCCTGTAGCGTATATCGGTACCCGTTTTCCAGTCCGGCGAAAAAGGGCTCTGTTACACGATAGAACCAACTGTGCTTTTTGTGGTTGGTTGTTAAATAGATATTCAGTACCGGTGTTAAGGTTAAGGACACGAAGGCTGAGATGATCACGGCGCCAGCCACAACGATACCGAATTCCCGGAAGAGCCGGCCCACAAATCCCTGCAGGAAGATGATCGGCAGGAATACGATCGCCAATGTAATGGATGTGGCAATTACAGCAAAATAGATCTCTTTGGCACCTTCTCTTGCGGCACGGTATTTATCCATGCCCTGCTCCATCTTTTTATAGATGTTTTCCGTAACCACAATACCATCATCCACCACCAAACCCGTGGCCAATACCAGGGAAAGCATGGTGAGTACATTGATGGAGAAGCCAGCGATATACATGATGAAAAAGGCGCCGATCAGTGAAACCGGGATATCAATCAAAGGACGGAAAGCAATGGTCCATTCCCTGAAGAAAAGGAAGATGATGATCACCACCAGTCCAATGGCGATCAGGAGGGTCTCTTTCACTTCCTCTACGGCTTTTCTAACAAAAGTGGTTCTATCGAAACCCACTTCCAGAATAATATCGTTTGGCATGTCCTTACGGATCTCTTCCAAACGTTTATATACTTCATCGGCTATTTCGATCTGGTTCGAACCCGGTTGGGCAATCACTCCAATATTAACCGATGGTATATTATTCTTCCGCGATATGCTCTCCTCATTTTCCGGCCCCAGCACGGCCTGTCCCAGATCTCGGAAACGAATGATACGGGTGGCGTCTTCGCGTATGATCAGATTATTAAAATCGTCTTCGGTGGTGAGTTTACCATAAGCTTTAACAGTCATTTCAGTGGCATTACCACGCACTTTCCCTCCGGGCAATTCAATATTCTCTCTGTCTAATGCCTGCCGGATATCCGGGATCGTCAATTTATAAGCTGCCAGTTTCGAGGGATCGATCCACAAGCGCATGGCATATCGACGGCCAAATACGTTGATGCCGCTTACACCGGGAATGGTTTGCAATCGTTCCTGAATTACATTCTCTGCAAAATTGGTCAGATCCAGTAATGCCTTTTGCTGGCTCTGAATCTGGCAAAATATAATGGGATCTGAATCGGAATCGGCCTTCGTTACAATAGGAGGCGCATCAATATCCTGTGGAAGCGAGTTGAGTGCTTGTGAAACTTTTTCACGTACATCATTAGCTGCTTTTTCTAGATCGATCTCCAATTCGAACTCCACTGTAATATTACTGCTTCCCTGTGCACTGGAGCTGGTGATATTACGAACCCCCTGTACACCATTAACAGCTTTTTCAAGAGGCTCTGTTATTTGTTGCTCAATGATTTCTGCATTGGCTCCCGTATAGGAGGTGCGCACATTGATCACGGCAGGATCGATGGCCGGATATTCCCGCACGCCTAAATACGTGAAACCGATACCACCAAAAATGATAATAACTATGGAGCACACTACCGCAAGTACCGGTCGTTTTAAACTTAGTTCTGATAAATTCATGGATCAATTGTTGGGATGAATCACTGGATCTTTGCAATTTTCACATCAGCTCCTGGCTTCAGGAATAACAAACCTGTTGTAATAACAGTGTCTGAACTGTTAATGCCCGACAATACCTGTACATTGGCGGAGTCCCTTACACCTGTTGTAATTTCAACGAATTGTGCTTTTCCTCCTTTGAAAAGGATCGCCTGCTTTTTTCTTCCTTGTGGAATCACAGCCTGTGAAGGAATCATTAATGCATTGGCATCATTTCCTAAAGTCATATTTACTTTAGCAAACGCACCGGGCACCAGAAATTGATCACCTGCTGTTACTACTGCCCGAACAGCCATACTTCTGGTATTCTCTTCTACTGCCGATTCTGTTGCTATTACAGTTGCTTTATAAACAGAACGGGAACCATCCAGTTGAAAGCGTACTACCTGTCCGCGTTGTACCAGAGAACCATATTTCTCGGGAACGGTGAATTGCAGTTTCAACTGGTTCACCTGACTGATCGTTGTCAACAGGTTGGCGGGAGAGATATAAGCTCCCATACTGATATTCTTCAAGCCCAAACGACCATTATAGGGTGCTTTTACTTCCGTTTTACTGATGTTTACCTTCACCAACTCAATGTCGGCTTTCAGATTGCTTACCTGTAATTCTGAGAGGTCGTATTCCTGCTGACTGATACCATTGATCTTCAGTAATTCTTTTTGACGCTCAGCCGTTTTTTGCGCAATCTGCAATTGCACTTCCAGTTTACGCAGTTGCGCCTGCAGGTCGCTATCGAATAACTTCACCAATACGGCACCTTTGCTAACAAAAGCTCCTTCCTGAAGATTCAGTCCTACCACGCGGCCATTGATCTCCGACCGGATCTCTGTTTCTTCATATGGCAACAAACTACCCGGTACTTCAATGGAATTGGTCAAGGGCTTGGCATTAACCACAAATACTTCCACAGACAGGGGACCGGCATTTTTTCCGGGGCCACCCGCACCAGGGGCGTCTTTTTTTTCTGATTTACAGGCGAATAATAAGGCTGAACAAACGAAAAGGGCCGAGGTCCCGTTGAGTAGAGCTTTGGTCATCATATAGTTTATATCAGTATAAATGTACTTTTTTACCGGCTGGTTACGGTTTAAAACAGTATAAGCGGTCGATGGGTGTTTTAAGCCGACACAACCTTCAGTAATTGCTTGATTAGACGTGCTTTGCTTGTCAATTCCTGCGCATCGTTTCCTAAAAGGGTAATATGCCCCATTTTCCTGCCGGGTTTCGTTATTTTTTTTCCATATATGTGCACGAATACATCTTCCATTTTCAACACTTCCTCTAATCCCTGATAGTGAGCCGGACCGGAAAATCCTTCTTCTCCTAAGAGATTTACAATTGCGGCGGGTGTACGGGCAGACGGATTTCCCAAGGGGTAATCGAGCAATATGCGCCACAGCATGTCGAATTGTGAGCTGTAATTGGCTTCAATAGTATGATGTCCGCTATTATGTACACGAGGGGCTGTTTCGTTCACCCAAACCTCGTTATTGTGGTCAATGAACATTTCCACAGCAAAAAGCCCGGGACTATTCAGGCCTTTGACTACTGCCAAAGCCATTTTTTCAATTTTTTCGAGAATGGCAGGGGCCAGTGTAACCGGGCTGATCTGGAAATCAAGCAGATTGAGTTGGGGGTCAAAAACCATATCCACCGGAGGGAAAAGGGCCGTTTCTCCTTTATCATTTATGGCCACCATTTGGGCGATTTCCTGTTTGATCGATACCATTTTTTCCAGTACTCCGGGCGCATCAAATCCTTTGTGGAGTTCATCATGGTGCGGGATCACCTGCACGCCACGACCATCATATCCGCCCATGCCGATCTTGTGTACGGCGGGCAAAAAATGGCTCTGCTGCTTCAGGTGTTCCAGATTTTCGGTGATCAGGAAATCGGCGGTTTTTATTTGCTGGTCGAAGTAAAACTGTTTTTGCAGGATCTTATTTTTGATCGTGCGGAGAGCTGCCGGACGCGGATATATTTTAACGCCTTCTTTTTCGAGTTGTTCCAGGGCTGCTTCGTTTACCGATTCGATTTCGATGGTGAGCACGTCAAGTCCTTTCCCGAATTGATACACATCATCAAAGTTGGTTATATCACCTTTGGTAAAATGATGACATAAATGAGCGGAAGGGCAATGGATATCATTTTCCATTACATAGGTGTCCACCGGATAATTGGCTGCTGCCTGTAGTAACATTCTGCCTAACTGTCCGCCGCCTAAAATTCCTGCTTTTTTCATTCGATGAAGCTGTTTCAATTGAGGAGCAAATATACACCCGTGTTCCCGCTTGAAAGGAGCAATTTTTAAATTCGCCGAATTTTCTATTTTTGCTCCATGCGACCCGACTATCCGCACAAATTCTTCGGCGATTTGCGTGTTCAGTTCATTCTGCTCATGAGCACGCTGGCTATGGATCCAGGCAAGGACTGATCACTAATCAGCATCTTGTATTTTATCATTTTTTAAATTTCTTGTCATGGAAACTGCTACAAATCCTGCTAAGGATACCGTTGATTTTTTGCCCCTGGAAGGCACAGATTATGTTGAATTTTATGTTGGGAATGCCAAACAGGCGGCCCATTATTATATGAGTGCTTTTGGCTTTCAGGCACTTGCCTATGCCGGTCCGGAAACAGGCTTGAAAGACCGGGCCAGTTATGTGGTGCGACAGCATAAATTAACCTTTGTTCTCACCACACCCATCCGTTCCGGAAACGAAATCGCCGATCATATTTACAAGCATGGCGACGGTGTGAAAGTGCTCGCGCTTCGGGTTCCTGACGCCACCAGTGCCTGGAAAGAAACCACCAGCAGAGGAGCGCGGAGTTATAAAGAACCGGAAGTGTTATCGGATATCAATGGGAAAGTGGTGATCAGCGGGATACATACCTATGGTGATACGGTCCATCTTTTTATCGAACGAAAAGATTATACCGGCGTATTCTTACCCGGCTTCCGCGCCTGGCAAAACCCCTATTTCCAACCTACGGATACCGGACTGCTCTATGTTGATCATTGCGTGGGAAACGTTGGCTGGAATCAAATGAATCGCTGGGTGGATTTTTATGAGAACGTAATGGGCTTCAGAAATATATTAACATTCGACGATTCAGATATCTCCACCGAATACTCAGCACTGATGAGTAAGGTGATGAGTAACGGAAACGGATATGTTAAATTTCCGATCAACGAACCGGCTGAAGGGAAAAAGAAAAGTCAGGTGGAGGAGTACCTCGAATTTTATGATGGAGAGGGCTGCCAGCACGTAGCATTAGCCACGCATAATATCGTAGAAACGGTGACGGCACTGCGCAGCAGGGGAGTGGAATTTCTGAAAGTTCCCACCACTTATTATGATGAACTGCCCCTCCGTGTAGGAACTATTGATGAAGATCTGGAACCTTTAAAGGAATTGGGTGTGCTGGTGGACCGTGATGAGGAAGGTTATTTATTGCAGATTTTCAGTAAACCGGTGGAAGACCGCCCTACATTATTCTTTGAGATCATTCAACGTAAAGGCGCCCGCAGTTTCGGAAAGGGAAATTTCAAAGCGCTTTTTGAAGCTATTGAGAGAGAACAGGAAATGCGGGGGAATTTGTGAGAGAGGAGAGAGGTGAGAGGTGAGAG
>CAZKSY010000034.1:0-37416 GCA_964555605.1 uncultured Chitinophagaceae bacterium
GTTGACATGGGCAGTTGAGGTCTCAGGTCTAAGGTATGGGGTATGGGGTATGGGGAATAGGGCATTGAATCACTCACGACCGCCCTTTCACTTCTCACCTCTCACCTCTCACCTCTCACCCCTCACCTCTCACCCCCTCAACCCCTCCACCATCCGGTCCAGATACTTCTTCCGGTAATAATATTCTTTTACTTGCAGCAGCTCTTTTTCGGAAGTAACACCCTCCTGATAATTTTCAATAATTGCTTCCACATCGGCTTTGATTTGTTTTTGCAGATCCGCTACCTGAGCGACCAGCGCCTCTTTTTTGGCCGGATCGGGTTCGAAAGAGAGTTCCATGATGCTTTCATTGAGTTCCATGACCTCCATTAAGAAATCCGGTGAGAGGGCATATTTTTCCGCCTCTTGTAATAATCCTTTCAGTTCCAGCACGTATTTTAGGGTGCTGTCGGCGTTCCGGAAGATCTTATAGGCTTTATTAACCTGGGCAGACATTTCCAGTGCCTCCGCCTGGGCTGCTTCATCCCCCTGGGTGAAATAGTCGGGATGGTATTTCCGGCTCAGCGCAAAGTACCTGGCCGAAAGCCCCTCGGGCTTCACACGAAGCGAAACCGGCAATTCAAATAGCTCGAAATAGTTCATTTTGATGTAGATCAGTATAGAAGAAACAATTTTTGCTTAGTTTGGTTACAAAAATAGGTCGTTCGTTTACAAATAAAGGAGAAAGGATGGAAGTCGTTCAAAATTACTCAGATAGTGCGTTGGTGGCTCTGTTGTGCTCCGGAGGAGATATCGGCCCCGGATTACGTTTCCTGTACCGTAATCATTACGAAGCACTTAAAGTTTATGTACTGAATAACAGTGGCAGCGAACAGGATGCCGAAGATCTTTTTCAGGAAGTGTTGCTCAGTTTTGTGGAATTGGTGCAATTGGGCCGGTTTCGTGGGGAGTCTACTATCAAAACCTTTTTATACTCCCTGGCCCGGAATCTCTGGCTCAATGAACTGAAACGAAAGGGACGGGCCGATATTAGAGAAATGAAGTATGAAAAGGCGAAGGATACCGAAGAAGCCGATACGTCCGTAGCCATTGCAGGCAGAGAGTCGCGAAAACAGGTGATGGACATCATCACTAAACTGGGTGAATCCTGCAAAAAGATACTGCTGGCTTTTTATTATGAGGACAAATCGATGAAAGACATCCTCGAAGAGTCGGAATTTGAAAATGAACAGGTCGTTCGAAATAAAAAATATAAATGCCTGAAGCAGTTGGAAAAAATGCTGCACGAAAATCCAGATCTCGCAAAAACCTTAAAATCGAGTTTAAATTATGAATGATAACTCTACACAAACAGAAACACTGATCCAGTATATGGACGGATCCCTTTCCCCGCAGGAGATGGCTGCTGTGGAGGAATCGATCCGTCAGAATAAAGAACTGGCCAACGAACTCGAACAGTTACAAACGGCCCGACAGGCGGTTCGTCGCCTCGGCTTGCAACAACAGATTGCTGCAGTTCATGCTGAAATGATGCCGCAACTCCAGCGTTCTTCCAGTGCTCCGGTGGTTTCTTTCACCCGCCTGATCATGCGCGTAGCCGCCGCCGTTATTTTTCTGCTGATCGGCACTGCTGCGTTTCAGTATTTTACTGTTTCTGCAGATTCCCTGTACAATGATCAATATAAGGGCTATACGGTAGCCATTACCCGTGATGGTGCCACCGTTGGTAAAATCGAGGAAGCTTATCGCGCAGCCCGCTATGCCGATGTGCTGAAACAATTTCAGTCTGTTGCCCTGCCTGAATTGCGCGATCATTTTTATGCCGGTATGGCTTCTATGGAACTCCAGTATTATCCAGGCGCTATACAGTTTTTCAAAAATGTGATCGAAATGAATCAAACAGCCAGCAGTCCGGTATTTCAGGATGATGCCGAATATTATCTGGCACTCGGTTACCTGAAAACCAATGAGGTCGAAAAGGCCACAGAGCTGTTTCAGAAAATTCAATCCAATCCAACGCATTTATATCACGACAAAGTAAACACCCTGTTCATGATACGGCTGAAAATGGCCGGCTGGAAACAATAGTTCTCCGTTAAGGCTATGGTTCGTTCCCCTCTGTAATTCCGGAGGGGATTTTTTTTGTGTGTATGGTTACAAATGCTTTAGCAGTGGTTACCAATAAGTGCAATCGTATTTGAAAACAAAAACGCAATTATGAAAACCAATTTGTTCCGTTTGTTACCATGGGCCGCTGCAACCCTGATCGTCGTATCCTTTTTGTACGCCTGTCAAAAGCAGATCGATAAACAGACCGGTGATACGCTCACAACGACAATGCCAACCAAACTCAACGTGTATCTTACTGATGACCAGAACCTGGTTTTTGATAAGGTATTGATTGAATTGAAAAAGCTTGAGATCAAACTCGAAGATAACGGAGTGGATAGCTTGGGTGGCTGGTTCGATCTGTCTATTAAACCCGGTGTATACGATATCCTTACACTTCGGAATGGGGTAGACACTTTATTTGGAACCGGTACGATTCCCGCCGGTAGAAAGCTGCAAAAGATCCGTTTGACCCTTGGAGATAATAATAGTGTGGTGAAAGACAATCAAAGCTTCTCTTTGACTGTAAAAGATAAAGACCATCAGGTGGAAGCGAAACTGGATGATACCAATGTTGATTTCATCGGACCCGATCAGTTTCAATTCTGGCTGGATTTCGATGCAGGCCGCTCCATTAAAAAAGACAATAGCGGATCCGGCAATTCCAACAGGTATGAGTTGCGCAGCAATATCCGCATCTTCAGCAGAGCCCGCTCCGGCGAAATTGAAGGACGCATTCTGCCCGCAGCCGCTCAGCCCATTGTAATGGCTATCAGCGGTACGGATACAGCTACGGCTAAGCCAGAACGTGAGGGAGAATTTAAGATCGTAGGATTAAAGGCTGGCACCTATAGTTTGTTTATCGATGCCACCGCCGGAAACTACCGCGATACCACTATTGCCAATGTGGTGGTACGCAATAATGAAGACACCAAAGTGGGTACCATAACGCTTCGCCAATAACTACCTTTTCTATGAACGACCTCCGGTTCCGTTGGAACCGGATTTTTTTTGTTTTAAATAGAGCAGCAAACCGGCCGGGAGTATTAATAAGAGCAACCACCAGGCACTCCATTTGTTCTTTATTTCAAACTGACCGGTGTAGCGCAGATGCGCCCAGTAACCCGCCGTTTTGTATCGGGCTTCTATCGAGCTTTCATTTAGATAATCCAGTTTTGCCTGTTGCAATGCAGCGGCAATGCTATTCCCTGAACGAAGATATTGATGAAGTTTCTTTAGTATATAGGCGGTCGATTGATCATTTGCCTTCCATTGCGACATGATCATATTCTGACATCCGGCATAGGAAAAAGCTCGCGAAAGGGAAATCACGCCTTCTCCCCGGATAAGCTTACCACCCCCTGTTTCGCAGGCACTCAATATAGCCAGCCTTGTATTTCGGAGGGATAAGGAGTAGATGTCGGGAAGATGGATCTGATCCAGATAGCTGCTGTCGGGGTGTGCCGGATAAAAGGCGATAAAACTTTTTAAAGGATCCTCGTCATTGGTTTGAGCATGTGTGGCCAGATGCAGAATGGGATAACGTCCTGCTTCCTTCAGGAAGTTCGACTTACTGGCAGCGGTATCCGTCAATATCTTTCCTTTTTGTGATGCTAATTCCAGCGCCGATCCCGGCAAACCAGGGAATCCTCCGATAGCTGTATTTTGGGAGAAGGGGGCAAATCCGAGAATGTCCTGATCCCGTTTTGTTGCAACGGGAACCTGTAATAATGTACAGGAATTATTGTAAATGATAGAATGGGAATGAAGCAGGTATTCTCCCTTTGTGTTGGCGAGGATCTCAAAAGGCAATTGATTCAATTCGTCGTCTGGTATGATCATCAGTTGTTCATACGCCGGAAGATACGACTCCCAAACCTGAATGAAACGCTGATAAAGTGGTTGTGTGTAACGAAGAATCTGGGTATTCGAAATACCCTCCGGTTTTTGTAATTCCGTTTGGAGCAAACTGATCTGTTGGAGTAAACTGTCGTTATAGGGAATAAGTTTGTATTCAAACCTGTCCTTGCTGATAAACCAACTTAATATACTTGAATCACCCTTGTGGTAACTGAGAATAGCGCCATTTTCCGGGATGATATGGGTTCTCAGTTCTTTTACAGTAACCGTATTGTCGGCAAATTTTAATCGTTGGTACGAGCTATAGCCATTGAGTTTTTTGCTGATCGATTCCAGTTCTATTTCCTGTTCTCTTATTTGTGATTGGATCTGCTGCAGTCTGGCAGGATCCTGTGTATTGCTGGCCAGTAACGAAAGCCGGTTGATATTCTCCTTGCAATTATGCTCGGCAGCCAGCAGTTCAGGGGGCAATCCGGAATGTGTTTTGAGGTCTTCTTCCGATAATACACTGCTGAGTACAGAAGCTTTATTTCGCTCATCAAAATAAAAGGCCTCTTCCAGATAATCAGGGTTTTTATTCAGGGCATACAATTCAAGGCAGAGGTCGATGGGTATATGGTGCGACTGGTATTTTTTCTGATTCAGGAAAATTTTGGATTCATCTGAGTCATAGGTTTTTTCAACATAATCCAGCAGTTTGTATAATGATCGGAAAGTTTGCAGCGCATGGTCGAGTTGTGCCGGATCTTTATCTTCTTTGTATAGTGCCCGAAATGCACTGGCTTTTGCCAGGAGGGTTTCGTAGAGTTCTATCACGCCGAAAATTCCCGAATAACTGTCGGGGTTACTTGTTATGCTGCTGTCACTAAAGTTCGTATGGATAAGAAGAATGGTACGTTGATATTCCTTTAAAGCTTCTTTCCATTGCTGTTGTGCAGCGTGGAGGTCGCCGAGATATCGATGGGTGAGGGCGGCAATAATATCTTTTCTGTTTTCCGAATCGTTCTGCTGCAGGGCTTTTTTTAAATAAAAACCTGCCGAATCAAATTGCGACTGATTTAAATGGGCGTTGGCCAGATCGTTCCATTTAGCTACAGTGTTTTCCCTGGTTTGATGAAGGTATTGTATGGCTTGCGGGCTGGCACCGATACTGAGGTATACCGACGCCATATTATGATGGAGCTGATCGGTATTTAGATTGTAGGGGAGCAGGCTGCGGTAAATAGCCATGGCACCATCGAAATCGTACAGTTTCCGTAATGCTGAGGCAAGGTTTCCTTTATAATTGACAAGAAAAACAGGTGGAGGGTCTTTTTGTTTTTCCAGAATACTGATCGCTTTTTCGAAATTATTCCGGCTCTGACGATAATTACCGGTTTCGAAATTCATTACCCCAAATGCATTGTATAACCGCTCCAGTCCCTGTTGAATATTAAATTGCTGAGCAATACGTTCTGCGTTGCTGTAATAATATCGGGCTGAATCAAAGCGGTTGATTGTGTAATAAGAATTCCCCAGATAGAGCGATGGCAGGAATACATGGGGCCCTTTACGTGCCAGCAAGGAATCATCTCCCTCCACACATTTTCGCAATAAAGGTATTGCGGCCTCAAAATTATTGAAGGATTGATGCAAGATACCTGCTTTATAACGCGCTTCCCATAATATGCTATCGGCACCTTTAGATTTTTCGAGATAAGTAACCACCCTGAGGTAGTTCGCCAATGCAAGACTATCGGTGACCTCTGTACTTTGATCAAGCGCATACAAACGTTCCGCTTCTGCAAACCATTTCAAATAGGCTCCCCCGGGGGGCTGGGCCGGAATGATCAGTCCAACGGAAATGATAAGGATAAGTAATGCGGTCCTGCGATCTGCCATACATTTGAATAGTCAACAAATGTAAACAGTAAAAGGCAATGATGCGCCAGCGTAGGTAAATACCTTAGCGGCCTACAATGAAAATGCAGGGGGGGCGCGGACGGGCATAGCCGCTGGTTCCGCCCGTGCCCGCAGCTCCTGAAATGATTTCAGTAGTGAGACTAAAATTGCCCGGATTGGCGCCGAAAATAGTGCCCTTTCTGTCTTCCAGTAATTGCATCAGGTCGGCTGGTATATCAGCATTGGTATCGTAGTAGTATAATTTAACCTTGAGTGCGTTGAGTGATTTACCACTGCCATCATTGGTGCGGTATTTTAATTCCACTTCTTTAATGGAGCCATTTTTAGGTGTATTTCCAAATACCCCATTGCGGATTGTTTGGGCCAGATTAATGTTCGCGTCGTTTACGTTTACGCTTACACCCACACCGTTACATCCATTGCCTTCGTCAAAACTGGAACCTGCAGGAATACTGTTGGTCAGAGAAGCATTGTAAACAGACCGCGCTATAGTATCATTATTCGACAGATTATAGATCTGATCAAAATAATTAATGCCCGAGATCATGATGATTGTTGAACTGGTGTCCTTTGTGGCATTGTCAACAAATGAAATGCGATAACGAAGACCTGTTTCGCTCTTAGAAACATTAATAGCACCGGTTACAGGATCTATTTCAATCCCTTCAGGGAAACCAATGTACTCTCCGTTAGCCCGAACTTCCGTTGGATGCACGATCACATCTGTAGCCAGATTCTTTACATAAAATATCGAATCCCCATAGCTCAGCTTATAAGGTATTACCACAGGAGTTTCATTCACCTCTTTGGTACAGGCATTCAAAACGGCCATCAGGGCCAACACTGGAATAATTAATTTCTTTAGCATATGGTAACCGGTTCTCTTGGTTGGTACGTACGGAAGGCGTAAATGTAACCATCAAATCAAAAAATTTATAATACACTGTCCTAAATTCCTCCTAAAATGATCAGAATCATGCCTTTTTACAGGATATTATTTTGCGAATATGGTGCCAAATTAGACTTTTGCATAGATTTTTTACCAGAACGATCACGATACAAGCCATATGATTAAAATAGGACTCATCCGAGAAGGGAAAGTACCGGCTGATAACCGGGTGGCGCTTATTCCGGCGCAATGCAAATGGATTCATCGCAATCATCCTCAGATTCAGATCGTTGCACAGAGTTCAAAAGATCGCTGTTTCAGCGACAGAGAATACGCATCTGCCGGCGTGGAGGTAAAGGAGGATGTTTCAGATTGTGATATCCTGTTAGGCATTAAAGAAGTGCCTGTGGCCAATCTGGTTCCCGGAAAAACCTACATGTTTTTTTCGCATACAAAAAAAATGCAGCCCTATAATCAAGGGTTAATGAAGGCCATCCTTGAAAATAAGATCACGCTGATTGATTATGAGTGTCTGGAGCATGATGACGGACAGCGGATCATTGGTTTTGGCTTTTTTGCCGGTGTGGTGGGGGCTCATAATGGTATGATGGCTTATGGCGAACGTACCGGCTTATTCCATCTCGAAAGAGTGTATAAGCAGCGTAGTTTCCGTGAACTCATACACTCGTACTTTGGCTTGCGTATCCCCAATGTAAAAATTGCCGTTACCGGAAGTGGTCGCGTGGCACACGGTGTGCTGGAGATCATGAACCTGATGGGCATCCATGAAGTGGAGCCGGAAGATTATTTGCAACGACGCTTTTCCTATCCCGTATATACACAATTAAAGAGCGTTGACCTTTATGAGCCTCTGCATGGCGGTGCGTATAACCGGATCGAGTTTCATGAACATCCGGAAAAATTCCGTTGTAAATTTTTACCCTATGCAGAACAAACAGATATTCTGATGAATGGGGTTTATTGGGATAAGAACGCCCCCCGGCTTTTTGAGAAGAAGGACGTAACGGATGAACGTTTTATTATTCAAACCATTTCCGATATCACAGATGATGCCGGTGGTTCTGTGCCCATCAACCTGGGCGATCAAACCATCGAAGATCCTGTTTATGGGGTCGATCGAAACAGCTTTGAAAAAACAGCACCCTATATCAAAAATTCGATTGATGTAATGGCGGTGGGGAATTTGCCCAATGAATTGCCCCGTGATGCCAGCCGTTATTTTGGAGAGCAATTGATCAAATTTGTTTTGGAAGACCTGCTCAAAGGCGGCTCACCCATTATTGATAAGGCCACGATGGTAAAAGAGGGAACACTTACCAACCCTTACGATTATCTGCGGGAATATGCAGGTGTGCCGCATTAAAGCTTGAGATAATAGGGCTTCATCAAAGAGGTGAACTCCGGGGTGTAACCACCGTCTTTTGATTGAATAACCAATTCATACTCGGGCGCAAACCGAACCGGTATTTTGCTGAATTGCATTACACTGCGAAACGCAGGATGCTGAAAGGTTTGACGGATGCTTAGTTTTTCGGATAAATAAAATCCGGCCTTCCGCGCTTTCTCCTGAAATTCGGCTACCCGGTGTTGTGGTAATAATATCCCAAAACTTCCTGTGGATTTTAAATTGCGGTTAATAGCAAAAAGCAATTCGTCTAAACGCAGGTCTTTACTGTGTTTGGCCGTTTGTTCGGCAGTGGATTCACTTTGCAGGTCATTCTCATAAAATGGAGGGTTCGTAATGATGAAGTCATAGGGGTGGGGAAAGGAGAAGTTTCTTACATCTCCCGGAAATACCCGGATCCGCTTTCTCCATTCGTTCTGGTGAACATTTTCCTGTAGTTGTTTAAAGGCCGGCAGATCGATTTCGATGCCATCAATTTCTGCTGCTGTATTCTGGGCCAGCATCATGATCAATAATCCGGTACCACTACCTATATCCAGTATGTTGATGGAAGCAGGAAGTTTGGCGCCAAACCAGGCACCCAGGATACAGGCATCTGTACACACTTTCATGGCACATTTGTCCTGATGGATGATGAACTGCTTGAATTGGAAGTAGGTATTGGCCAATGGCTGTGTTTTCTATTTTGTTGGCATGAAATCAGGCTTTTGCGCTGGCTCCTATATCCAGGCCGCTGAATTCGCCTGCCAGAAATTTATAATACGCTGTAATGGCGATCATTCCTGCATTGTCTGTGCAATAGGCGAAATCCGGAATATGGGTGTTCCAATGATATCGTTTACCCATTTCGGTGAAAGATTTCCGTAGCCCGGAATTAGCGGATACGCCTCCCGCTAAACAGATCTCTTTGATCCCGGTTTCCAGCGAAGCTTTCTTTAGTTTATTTAACAATATGGAAACGATCCGATGTTGAATCGACGCACAGATATCAGGCAGGTTTTCCGTTATAAAGCGATTCTTTTCTTCCTCTGTGGCCCGAAAGGTTTCTTTGTAGATCAAACTGCTTCCGGCATTCTGCAAAAAGTATAGAATGGCTGTTTTTAATCCGCTGAAGCTGAAGTTGAGTCCCTCAATTTTGGGTTCAGGGAAATGATAGGCTGCAGCATTTCCCTGTTGCGCATATTTATCAATCAGCGGCCCGCCAGGATAAGGAAGCCCCAGCAGTCGGGCCGATTTGTCGAAAGCTTCTCCTGCAGCGTCGTCGATGGTTTCACCGATAATGGTTTGCTGTAAAGGGCTGTCGCATCGAACGATCTGGGTATGTCCGCCACTTACGGTTAAACATAAAAAGGGAAAGGAGGGCGGATTGGGACCGATCAGATTTGCCAGCACATGGGCCTGCATGTGATGGACCGCTATTAAGGGCTTGCCCAGCGCCATTGATAAGGATTTTGCAAACTGGGCGCCCACCAGCAACGCACCGATCAGGCCGGGTGCCTGTGTAAATGCGATGGCATCAATTTCATTCAGGTGAAGACCGGATTCCTTTACGGCGGCCTGCATTACCGGCACTATATTTTGCATATGTGCCCTGCTGGCCAACTCTGGCACCACACCGCCATATTGCTCATGAATCTTCTGACTGGCAATAATATTCGATAAAATAATGCCGTCGCGGCATACAGCCACAGACGTTTCGTCGCAGGATGATTCAATAGCAAGTATGGTAGCCAACAGATTGATTTATGGCTGCAAAGATACTACGCAGATCGTACTAAAGTTTATTTGCTGCGAATGGCTACTACGGGATCCATTCGGGCCGCGATAGATGCTGGAATAATCCCTGCTAAAACCCCCACTATGATACAAATGGAGATCGCGAGAATCAGTATGGAAGGAGAGATCGTAATGGCAAATCCTGCGGCAGCACCGGCAATGAGGGTTAAAAGGAATACCCCTACCAGGCCTAAGAGACCACCCAGAATACAAAGGAAAGCAGACTCTAAAAGGAATTCCGTGAGTATCATGTGTTTTTTGGCAC
Organism: uncultured Chitinophagaceae bacterium; assembly: GCA_964555605.1. Lineage (GTDB taxonomy): Bacteria > Bacteroidota > Bacteroidia > Chitinophagales > Chitinophagaceae > Endoryza. The sequence goes on from CAZKSY010000034.1 coordinate 10,228, forward strand.
CGATCGCCTTTTTCAAACCGATCTGGCTGGTACGCTCACGTACTGTCACAAACATAATATTGGCTACTCCAAACATCCCCACGATAAGCGAAAGCGCTGCAATGGCCCAGCCACCCTGGTTCACATATTTAAAGATATTATCCATGAACTCAGCAAATGAGTCGATGTCATTCAGTGAAAAATCATCGTCCTGCGACGGCTTGAGTTTACGGATGGAACGCATGGCGCCCGCCAGCTCGTCCTTTAACTGCACCATGGGAACGGTTTCTTTACCTTGAACCATGATAACCGGACTGCTGAATTCTTCCCGACTCAGTGTTTTCAGGAAGTTATAGGGCATGATGATGGATTTGTCAAATTCGAATCCACCCAGAATGCTTTTACCTTGTTTTTTGATCAATCCTACCACAACGCCTCTTTTCCCTCCTTTCATTACGACCAATTGTCCTACGGCTTTTTCCGGCTTACCAAATAGATTTTCAGCTATTTCATTTCCCATTACAATGGAATTCGTGCCAAAATCATAATCGGATTGCTGCAGGTATCGTCCCATTTCAATTTCAATCTTCTGGATATTATTGAAATCTTCGGTTACACCGTAGTAATTCACCCCGGTCACCACATTGTCGGCCACTTCCAAACGGTCGGACGTGTTAATGTTCATGGCAATGTTCAATATGGAGGGCACTTTCTGTTCTAACAGCAGCATCTCTTCCATCTTTGGGGTAGGACGCTTCATGTATTTCCACCAGGGATAATCGCCACCGCCGCCATATTCCCATTTGTCTATATAAACCGTATTGGACCCAAGCGCTTTGATATCATTTTGTACCGCCCGCTGTAAACTGTCTACCATCGCCAATACACCAATAATACAAAAGATGCCGAATGCTACTCCGGAAAGGGAGAGCATGGTTCTTACCTTATGGGAGCGAAACTCCTGTAAGGTGAGGCTTAAACTGCTGAACAGTATTTCGAGGATCCTGCGCATGATCAAATATACAAAGAAAGGCTGCCGGAGGGGTGGCATTTATATTAAAGGCAAATCTCATGGCTGAATGGGAATGTTTTCTTTTGAACACAATTTTGGCTTTTTCAGGTTCCATGGTAAATTGTGCCATGGAGCAATTAAAAAACGAACAGTTGGCGGTTGCCATCAAGCCCAAAGGGGCGGAACTGTGCAGTGTTAAGGGGGTTAAAAACGGACTGGAATACATGTGGCAGGCAGATCCCGCGGTATGGGGCAAACATTCCCCGGTATTGTTCCCTTTTGTAGGCACGCTGAAAAATGACACCTACTTCTTTGATCATAAAGCCTATGCCATTTCCCGACATGGATTTGCGCGGGATAGGGAGTTTATGGTTGAATCCCGAACCTCAAATGAGATCGTGTTCCTATTAGCCAGTAATGCCGATACAAAGGCGGTTTACCCTTTTGACTTTGAATTCCGTATACGATACCAGTTGGAAAAAGATACGCTATATGTTACCTATGAAGTTTCCAATACCGGAACCAATAGGATGTTTTTTTCAGTAGGCGGTCATCCGGCTTTTGCTCTTCCTTTGGAGAAAGGGGCGGCCTACAATGATTACCAACTGGTATTCGAAACTGCAGAAGAGGCCGGTCGCTGGCCAATTATGGAAGGAGGGCTCATAGGACTACAACCTGATCCATTACTGGATAACAGTACGATACTGCCGCTCACAAAAGAATTGTTTAGTAAGGATGCATTGGTGTTTAAGGACCTTCGTTCATCCGTAGTTTCACTTCGGTCCGATACATACCCTCATGGCTGGACCTTCGACTTTACCGACTTCCCTTATCTGGGGCTTTGGGCCGCCAAAGGAGGTGATTTTGTTTGCGTGGAACCCTGGTGTGGAATAGCGGATTCAGTGGCGCACAACCAACAGTTGGAAACCAAGGAAGGTATCCAGTCGCTGTTGCCTGAACAGGCATTCAGTCGCACATGGTCGGTTTGCTTTTGGTAAAAAAGGGCGGAAAAAACGGGTAATCCGTTGACGATCAGCTTCCGCGCTGAGATCCTGTATTTTGTTGTTTACTCACAAAACCCGCACTGCTTTTCCCTTTCTGAATGAATTTAGAACCGGGAGCGGCTGTGCTCTTATTCTTTTTTGCGTCCTTCTTTTTTCCTTTACCGTTTTGCTGGTTGAGTAATGACATATGGATATTTTTCTTTGTAAATATACGGATACCCTTGAAAACCGGAAAGATAGACTGGAATTTCCACACTGTCTGCATTCCTTTTCCACTCACTTCCACTGACGAGAACCGGGGTAAATAGGTAATATTTCCTATTTTTTGACGTTATTATGGTTCTAAAATCCCTTCCGTGAAAAGAATAATCGCCCTTTTGATGCTACTGCCACTATTTTCAGTAGCCCAACGATTGGATCTTGACCGATTCAATTTTACAGCAGAAGTAAGAACCCTTCCCCGCTACCGCCTCGATACTTCTTATCATACATATGATGTACAGATCGAGACCACCAAGCTCATGCAGAATTTCATGGCCGAAATGACACCGGAGCAATCGGTGTTTATTGATGGTTGGCGAAAGTTGGAAAAGCAGGGCCATTTAACAATTAAAGTGCGTTTGGAAGACCTGTTGCCGGAAGGTGTAAGTAATAAAGAAAGAGTAGAACCAATTAAAGATAAAACCGGAAAGCAGATCGGCACCCGAAACTTCTATTATCAGGAAGTTACCTATACGTTCGCTGCCACTGCAGAAGTTTACGATTATAAAGGGGCGTTCATCCGCAGTTTTGATCTCGCCAACCGTAGTAATAAAATGACCTATCGTAGCCCGGAATTTGCCATCGGGAAATTAGCCGAAGGTTATTTTCTGGTTAATTCATTAGCGGTTACCAGCCAACTCTTTCGTTCCAATACCAATCGGGTCATGCGTACCCTGAGTGACAATCTTACCGATGACTATGGTTATTCCATTGCAAATATCAGTGACTTCATGTGGATTATTGACACCCGTAAACATGCGGAGTATCAGGCCCACCGGGTGGCTTTTCAGAAAGTAAAAGAAGTTATTTTTGACCTGAATGCTCATACGCCAATTGAGGGACTCAGAGAAAGATTAAAACCCGCAATTGATTATTTTGATATGATCAAACGTCGTTATTCAGGAACCAGTAAACACGACAGGAAGATCCGCTATGCAAGTTATTTCAACCTGGCCGTGATCTATTATTATCTCGATGATCCACAGAATATGCTTCGCGAAGCAACCGGATTGATCATGAACGATTTTGATGCACAGGATGGGCGTAATCTGGAAGCCAATGCGCTCCGCTTGAAGAATATATTCCAAAATACAGGTATTTATACCCGCCATTTCCCTTTGGATGTCAATAAATTTAAGGGCCCTTTTGAAGGTCAGCCCACAGCGGTTACCGCACCGGTAACAACGCCTTCTCCTGCACCGGTGAAATTGCCGAAGAAGGTGAAGAAGTGAGGGGAGAGGGGAGAGGTGAATCGTGAATGGTGAATCGTGAATCGTGAATCGTCAATCGATTCATTCACCATTCACCTTTCACCATTCACCATTCACGATTCACGATTCACCATTCACGATTCTCCCCTTTAACAACTCCCGCAAAAAATCCGAACTTCGCCCGGCATGAAACATCATCTCTACTTCACCCTGCTTGGGGCAAAACCGGCCGGCCGGCATACGGAACAACACGATGTGTTTATTGATATTGCCATTTCAATGCGCGCCCTGATTCCGGCCATAGAAAAATTTTGGCCGGAAGCCAAACCGAAAATACATGTTGATGCCTGGAAGGCCGTTACCCAAATCGATGGGTATGAAGTGCATATCAAAGGAAGAAGCGAAGCCCCCGCAGTTCATGAAGCGACCAACATAAAATTGTTTTTTATTAACCTGGGAGGATACAAGCCCGATCAGTTCGATGAATACCACTATCGCATGTTGTTAGCGGCACCGGATAAAGCTACCGCTATAAGCTATGCGAAAAAGACGGCTTTCTATAAACACACCGGTTTCGAAGGGGCTCCCTCTCACGTTGATGATAAATACGGTGTGGATGTAGATGAACTGGCAGAAGTGGAAGATATGCTGCCACAGGAAACAAGAGCACAATTCAGGATCGCTCTTATCCCATCAAATAGTAGCAAAACAGATTCCCTGCATCTGGGCTACTGGACATTGTCTAAATTTCTCGATGCGCCGCATGAAAATTACCAGTATTGATTGCTGTACTTCCTGACATTTTGATCGAATGAGGGTTGCGGTAATAAACATTTTGTCATTTATAATCTTTCTAAACTGACAAATATTCTTCATTAGTTCCATTGGTACAATTATTCCGGGGTAGGTTATCAGTATTTATTTTTTAACCTAAAATGGAATGAACATGTACTACAATCAGTCATGTGCCGCAAAAGGCGAAACGCACGGAAACAGACAACGGCCGCTGTTTAACCGTAGCATGCAAAGAGCCGCAGTGAATATCTTTAAAACTGCAGACAGTTATGAACTGTTGGTTTTTGCACCAGGCCGTATTAAAGAACATTTCAAAATTGAATTAAAAGGGGAGGAGTTGCAGATCTCCTATACGCCACCGGAAGGGTTTAACCGTCCGGACTGGGTACACCGTGAGTACAGTCGCGGAGGATTCCTGCGCAGCTTCCACATCAATGAAACCATTGATACAGCAGCCATTTCCGCCTCTTATGTAGATGGTGTATTGCAGGTTAAACTGCCGCTGTTACAGAATGCACAGCCTTTAAAAAAAGAAATCGTGATCAGTTGATCAAGGCTATTTTCAATCAAGGAAAAAAAGCGGCAGACCAAATGGTCTGCCGCTTCTGTTTATTTCTTATTGGCTACCGAAGCCAGTTTGTCTGCATATTCCCGGATCACGCGGTGAGTGGCGGTATCCCGGTCGTAAACTGAGTACCAGCCCTGAGGTTCGTGTGGCGGATCGCCGGTAAATGGATCACCCTTTTTCCACATGGTGCCGGGCTTTACCGGTCGGCCCTGACCGGCCCAGGCCCAGAAATTTACCCCGCTGGCCTTCCCTTTTAGTGCCAACTGATAAACATCTTCAAATACAGTGCGGTAATAAGCATCGCGATGAAGGGTAGTGGCCGCCGGGTCGAATTGACCACTGTCTTTCATAATCCCAAACTCCTCCAGTACAAATGGTTTCCCCAATTGTTTGGATTCTTCAGCATGCAGCATCAGATAGGCTTTCATACTGTCTACCGCTGCCGGATAGGTGCTATCGTGCTTTTTGGGGTCATACCAGGCCCAGTTCTGGATCCAGATATGTGCTGTAGTATAGTCAATATTCCTGCCGCCATGCATTTTTTTGAAATCGGTGCCGGCAAAAGCAGGCCCGGGGGTGTACCCTTCTGCTCCGGTCGTAACCAGATGTTTGGGGTCCCATTTTTTTAACAGCGAAGCTGTTGAGTCGATCCAAACCTGAAAAGCGTCTACCTGATTGATGCCTCTGGGTTCATTGGCCAGTTCCCAGGCCATGATGGTGGGGTCGTCTTTATAAAGAATATTGCTGATGCTGTTTTTTCTATTGACAATCTGCTCTGTTACCCGATGGTATTGTGCAACGGCTTCGGGTATTGTATAAAATCTGGCAGCATATTTTTGATAGGGGTCCCAACTGCCACCACCTTCCAATGGCGGATAGTCGATGGGTGTTTTAGTATGCCAGCTTACGTATTGTGCCATGCCACCACTCCAGGGCCAGAAATTATTCAGCACCACTATTGCTGTCATATTTCTTTTACCCATTTCATCCAGTAAAGCATCCAGCCCTTTTAGTAATTCTTCATTCAGTTTTCCGGTGCTATCCTGCAAAAAAGGATGAATGCGGTAAATGCCGTCTTCAGGCCCTTCTGACACAGCCAGAATCCGAAGGTTGGTAATACCTATAGACTGCATTTGGTCCAGTTCTTTTTTCATTCTTTCCTTATCGCCTCCGGCCAGCATGGAACCCAGGTTCATTCCCTGCCAGTAATTGGCGCCCATAAAAAAGTAAGGTTTCCCCTCTCTTACAAAACCGCCGTTTTCCACTTTTACGAAGAGGTCTTTGGCGGGACTTTTTTCGTTAGTGCAACTGAATTGCAAAAAAGCAGTCAGCAGCAGTAGTAACCCGATGTTTTTGATCGATTGATCTTTGCCGTAATTCATATTGCTCATTTTAGGTTCCTAAAGGTAGTTATTCATGGGACTCCACCTTACGTAGCCGGTATTTTATATTCATTACAGGCAGGGTCTGCTTGGGGCAATTCTGTACATTCGGGAAAAATTTATCATGGGGCACTTCTTTTTGGTACTGACCATTCTGGCTGAAACAGCGGCTGTTTTATTCATGAAAGCTTCTAACGGTTTCCGGGATAAAACCATGGCCAGTGCTGCGGTGCTTACCTATGCCCTCAGCTTTATATTTCTCACCTTGGCTTTTAAAACCCTTCCTGTGGGTGTGGCCAATGCTATTTGGGCGGGTGCCAGTACCGTTCTGGTGGCTGTTTTGGGTATTTATCTGTTCCGGGAACAACTAACGCTGCTGCAATGGATTTCCCTGGGGCTGGTCATTCTGGGGTTGATCGGTTTAAACTGGGAAAGCAAACCTGAACTGTAGCAGCTACTCCTGACAAAGGTTGCGCTTCTTTCAGTATCTTTGCCGACTAAACAGAAGAGGCATGTCTGAGGAAAAATCATTAAATTTTTTAGAAGAAATAATCGAAAATCATCTGGCTGAGGGCACCTACAAAAGTATCGTTACCCGCTTCCCCCCAGAGCCCAATGGATACCTGCATATTGGTCATGCCAGTAGTATCTGTTTGAATTTTGGGCTCACCCAAAAATATCCCGGATATACCAACCTTCGTTTTGATGATACCAATCCGGTAACAGAAGATACTGAATATGTAGAAAGCATTAAAGAAGATGTGCGCTGGCTGGGCTTTGAATGGAAACATGAGCGTTATGCCAGTGATTATTTTGATGCTCTTTATGAATTTGCGGTCAAACTCATCAAAGCCGGACTGGCCTATGTGGATGACAGTACGAGTGAAGAGATGGCTGCTATGAAGGGCACCCCCACCGAACCCGGTCGCGACAGTCAATACAGGAGCCGTTCTATTGAAGAAAACCTGGATCTGTTCACCCGAATGAAGAGTGGTGAATTCCCCGATGGCGCACGCACCCTGCGGGCCAAAGTAGATATGGGTCATATCAACATGCTCATGCGCGATCCTATTTTATATCGTATCAAACATGCCCATCATCACCGTACCGGTGATAAATGGTGTATTTATCCGATGTACGATTTTGCGCACGGGCAAAGTGATTCTATTGAGGAAGTAACCCACTCGATTTGCACCATGGAGTTCATCCCCCACCGGGAATTGTACGATTGGCTGATTGAGAAACTCGGGATCTATCCTTCTCACCAATATGAATTTGCCCGTCGGAATATCAATTACACGGTAACCAGTAAACGTAAATTGCTCCAACTGGTGAATGAAGGACATGTTAGCGGCTGGGATGATCCGCGTATGCCAACCATCAGTGGTTTACGTCGTCGGGGATATACTCCTGAAAGTATTCGTGATTTTTGTGATCGTATCGGTATCGCCAAGCGTGAAAACCTGGTAGACGTGAGTTTGCTGGAATTCTGTATCCGCGAACACCTGAACAAGATCGCATTGCGCCGCATGGTGGTTTTCGATCCGGTGAAAGTGGTGATTACCAATTTCCCCACACCCGGACAACCAGAGATACTCCCTACAGAAAACAATCCGGAAGACCCCAATGGCGGCACCCGTGATCTGCGTTTCAGCGATCAGATACTGATCGAGCGGGATGATTTTATGGAGAACCCGCCCAAAAAATATTTCCGTTTATCGCCCGGCAATAAGGTTCGCTTGAAAAGCGCTTATATCATTCAGTGCGATGAAGTCATAAAAGATGCGGCAGGCAATGTAACGGAACTCCGTTGCTCTTATATTCCTGAAAGCCGAAGCGGTTCCGATACCTCCGGCATCAAAGTGCAGGGAACCCTTCATTGGGTGAACGCGGCCGATGCAGTAGAAGTGGAAGTGCGCGAGTATGACCGTTTGTTCCGCGTGGAAGACCCTACCGATGAAGAAGGCGACTTCAAAGAATACCTGAATCCCGAGTCTTTAAAAGTGGTAAAGGGGTTTGCAGAACCCTCTTTAAAGGAGATCAAACCAACGGACCGTTTCCAGTTCCTTCGTAAGGGTTATTACACGCTGGATCGCGACAGTTCCGCTGAGCGATTGATCTTTAATCGCACGGTAACACTGAAAGATGCCTGGGCCAAAGAACAAAAGAAGAACTAATATAGTCTTGCATCAGTAAACTGTTTCCCGAATTTGTGCTTTTATTCACAAATAGGGGAACAGTTTTCGTTTTAAGAAGTCAAACGCAAATCATGAAACGCTTTCTGCTTACTGGTTCATTGTTCTTCGTATTGTTTGCTGCTTTTGCCCAATATGATTATGACGAGTCGCCGGAAATTGTCTACAAGCCTTTTCGGGTGGATATGATGGCCGGCGCAGCTCTTATCCCGGCAAATATTTTATCTGGTGGTGCCCTTTTTCAGATAGAACCCCGTTACGCCTTTCATCCCCGATTCAATTCGGGACTACGCTTTCAGGGTGCTGGTTTGGTGCGCAGCTTTTACACGGTGAATATGAGTCAGCAATCGGTGCAGGCCGATCTATCCCTGATGGGATCCACGCTTCTAACAACGGATTACTATTTTACCTCAACCACACTTAGGCCCTTTGTAGGGGCAGGTGGGGGTGTTTACTGGTATGGGAATGCTTCCTTCAAAGGCAATGCTGGTTCCAATACCGATCCCATGGAAACAGAGGCAGGTTCCAAAGGTGGATTCATGCTTCGAACTGGTTTGGAAGCCTTTCATCTCCGCGTGGCTGTAGAATATAATGTGGTGAGCAAAACCGGCCGCACAAAAAATAGTTACTTCGGCGTAACGGCCGGGTTTTATTTGGGGGGTGGGAAAGTGAAGGAGGAGTAGTGAGTTATAAGTTATAAGTTATAAGTAGTAGGAGGTAACACCTTACCACTTATAACTTAAAACGTACAACTTAAAACGGGCTACTATTTAAAATCCTTTCTTTCTCACTTCCCCGTTTCCACTCTTCAATTTTGCATAATCAAAAACCAGATTGCAGAATGCTCTAACGCCAACATCTAACTGACTATCGTCGATATAGAAATCGGGTGTGTGGTGGGCGGGAGTTGTTTTGGGATCGCCACCTTTTTTCATTCCTCCCAGAAAGAAAAAGAAGGCCGGGGCTTTTTCACCAAAGAAGGAGAAATCTTCTGCGCCGGTGGTCCATTCTGTTTCATAAACATTTTCCTTTCCAGCGGCCGCTTCCAGAGAGGGCGTCATCATTTTTACTAAAGCCGGGTCGTTGTATGTGACCAGTGTTTTTGTTTCGATCGTTACTTCCGCTGTAGCGCCGGAAGCTTCGGCGATACGCATCGCTGTGGTACGGATACGTTCGTGTACATCTTTCTGCATAGCAGGATCCAGGGTGCGTATCGTGCCGTCCATGATCGCTTCTTCCGGAATGATATTGCTTCTTACGCCGCTGGTGATCTTGCCTACGGTAATCACTACCGGTGCAATGGTTAAATTCTCCTGACGGCTTACGATGGTTTGCAAACTGTTTATGATCTGCGCCGATACCACGATCGGGTCAATGCCACTCCAGGGCTGTGAGCCATGTGATTGGCGGCCTTTTACCTTAATAGTGAACCAATCGCTGCTGGCCATGGTAGCACCGGTTTTATATTTGATCTTTCCGATCTCGGTTTGCGCGTTGATGTGCAGTCCGAAAATAGCGTCCACTTTGGGACCATCCATAACACCTTCCTTGATCATTAAAGGAGCGCCGCCCTCTTCTGTGCCGGGAGGGCCCTCTTCCGCAGGTTGAAAAATGAATTTCACTGTACCGGGCAAGTCCTTTTTCATTGAAACCAGTAGTTCCATAGTACCCATCAGGATGGATACATGCGTGTCGTGACCACAAGCATGCATAACCGGAACCGTTTGTCCGTTATATTCTGAGGTTACGGTAGATTTAAAAGGCAGATCAGCTCTTTCCTTTACCGGCAGCCCATCCATATCAGCGCGCAGCGCTACTACCGGACCGGGTTTGCCACCGCGAAGGATCGCTACGACGCCGGTTTTGGCTACACCGGTTTGTACCTCCAGTCCCATCTTCCGGCAATGCGCCGCAATAAATTCCATGGTTTTGAACTCGCGGTTGCCCAATTCGGGGTTTTGATGCAGATGACGGCGCCATTCGATCACTTTAGGTAAAAGTGCTTTTGATTTCTGTTCGATGATCGATTGAACAGTAGTTGCATTGTTTTGTGCAAGAACCGCAGTGCCTGTAAAGGTAACAAGGCATAGCAAGGAGAGGAGTCTGGCAAACATACAGTTGATTTGGCTTTGATGAATATTGTATCGAGGCTGCTTTTTAACTATTTATATTCTCCGAATACACTGCGTAGTTCATCGGCGATCTCCCCGAGGGTGCATTTATGCTCAACCGCCTCTACCACAGTGGGCATGATGTTTTCACCATTACTGGCTTTGTCGTTCAATTGTTGCAGTAACTGATCGCATTTGGCCGGGTCGCGCTGGTTACGAAGTTTGTTCAACTTTTCCGTTTGAATGGCGCGAATGCTATCGTCAATTTTCAGGATCGGGATCTTGTTTTCTTCACCAACCTGAAATTTATTCACACCTACTATAATCTTACTATTGTCTTCTATGTTCTTTTGATAGGCATAGGCACTTCTGGCAATCTCCTCCTGTATAAAACCTTCTTCTATGGCCGACACACTGCCGCCGATCGCATCAATTTTATGGATCAGTTTCCATGCTTCCTGCTCTACTTCATTCGTAAGGGCTTCCACGAAATAGGAGCCGGCAAGTGGATCCACCGTATCAGGCGCACCACTTTCAAAGGCAATGATCTGTTGGGTGCGGAGTGCGATACGGGCTGCTTCTTCTGTAGGCAGACTCAAGGCCTCATCGTAACCGTTGGTATGTAAACTTTGTGTTCCCCCCAATACGGCCGCCAACGACTGAATGGTAACCCTCGAAATATTATTCAGGGGTTGTTGGGCAGTCAGTGTGCTGCCGCCGGTTTGTGTGTGGAACCGCAACATCATGGCTTTGGGGTCGGTGGCACCCAGATCCTTCATGATGGTAGCCCACATTTTGCGTGCGGCCCTGAATTTGGCCACTTCTTCAAAAAGATTATTATGGGCATTAAAAAAGAAAGATAGCCTTTTGCCAAACACATTTATATCAAGACCTTTCTCAATAGCCGCTTTCACATAGGCCCGACCGTTACTCAAGGTAAAAGCGATTTCCTGCACCGCTGTGGAACCGGCTTCACGTATGTGATAACCGGAAATGGATATGGTATTCCATTTAGGCACTTCAGCACTGCACCATTCAAAGATGTCGGTGATGATCTGCATAGAAGGTTTCGGTGGGTAGATATAGGTTCCTCTGGCGGCATATTCCTTTAAAATGTCGTTCTGTATGGTGCCGGATATCTTTTTAAGATCGGCCCCCTGTTGTTTGGCCAGTGCTACATAAAAAGCCAGTAAAATAAATCCGGTGGCATTGATGGTCATGGAGGTACTTACGTCTTCCAGCTTAATTCCTTTAAAAAGCGTTTGCATATCCTCGATACTATCAATGGCTACTCCTACTTTGCCTACTTCTCCTTCCGACAAAGCATGATCACTGTCGTATCCGATCTGCGTGGGGAGGTCAAATGCAACGCTTAATCCACTCACTCCCTGGCTCAATAAATAGTGATAGCGCTGGTTGCTTTCTTCTGCAGTACTAAATCCGGCATACTGTCGCATCGTCCAGAGTTTACCGCGATACATGTCGGGTTGCACCCCTCTGGTAAAGGGAAATTGACCCGGCTCGGAAATGGAGGCCCCGGCGGGGGGGAGATCACTGGAATGATAAACCTGTTTGATTTCAATGCCACTATCGGTTTGTATCTTTTTCGTATCCATGATCCAGTATGTTTTACCGTTTGGAAAGGCCGTTTATTTCATCAGTTTCTTGGCTTCGAAGCTGAGCACATCACTTACGATATTATGAAGTGATGCTTTGGGGTTTTGTACCAACATTTCTAAAATGCTTTTGTTGAGGTCTGTGCCGCTAGCTTCCGGGGGCAGATATGAGGCAACCTGATTTATGATGAGCAGGTTCTGGTCTTTTAAATTCCGTAAGGCATCCCAGGCTTCATTACTAACATAGATCTGTTGGGTGATATTATAATCAAACTCCTGACGAATACTCTGGGTAAGGATGGTTTGCATTTCCCTTACGGAAAGTCCGGGCTGATTCGAACGGCTGATCAAACTTGGTAAAGATATCCTCTCTGCCAACAGGATCAAGCGTTCATAAGCCTGCAATTGAAGGGAAGAACTGGCCTGTTTGCTGCCTTCTGCCGGACGCATGGCCTCCAGTTTGGCCGCTTCTTTTCGCTGTTTCCAGAATAAAAAGGCTAATCCACCGCCCAAAACACCGGCAATGCTGAGTGAAATTGCTAATTCCTGCGTACTTAAGGTCATGTAAATGGTTTAGAACAAATGTACAGAATGCAATTCTAATTCAGGGAGTTTTGGAATGATGTCTGAACCTTGCCGGACCGATATTTTTCCTTTTATAGTAAATAATGGGGGGTAGCAGGTTCGGCTCTTTTTTCTACTTTTGTACTATTAAATGTTACGATAATGGAAACAGCTATTTCAGCACCGGTAAGTTTTACTCCGGAAGCAGTAGGAGAGATCAGGCGATTGATGGGAGTACCTGATTTTGACAAGTCCCTTTTCCTGCGTGTTGGCGTAAAAGGAGGTGGATGCTCGGGTCTTACCTATGTATTAGGATTCGACAAACAGGAGGCAGAAGATGAGGTTCATGAAATTGACGGTGTGCAGTTTGTTATGAATCGGTCTCATGGCATTTATCTGATGGGCATGCAGGTTGACTGGCAGGATGGACTGAATTCACGTGGATTCGTTTTCAACAATCCTAACGCTTCCAAAACCTGTGGGTGCGGTACCTCTTTCTCTATTTAAGTAAAGAAATCGTTTTTTATAGGAAGGTCATTCGTTCATCGAATGACCTTTTCTATGGTGCCTGTTTCCAGATCATTTAATAATTCCTTTCGGGCAATGCCAAAGGTTTGGGTGGTATCAAAGAAGTCCTTCTCCGAAAAATCCTCCTCAATTTTATAACCTGAACCCTTGAATTGATATATGGATAGATATACCCTTATACTGTCTTTTTGGACCTCCGCAACTTTGTAATGGGTGTATTCTTTGTATGCCAGTTTATACAGGTAGATGTCTCCTGCCTGCGGCGATTGCAGTAAGCTGGTATAACGCTCATTATCTTTTCGGGTAGATAGCACGATCGATCCAATAAAAAGCAGTATCAGGGCTGTTCCGGTCCATTTCCAAAAGGGATGTTTGAACGAAGCCGCCGCCTCCTCTTTCCTTTGCGTAAGCATGGCATCGAACTGATGTTCCTGTCGGGTATGTTCACAATTCGAACAATGACTCACCGCCTCTTTTTTATAAGGGAAGGTGGGTATCCAGAATATATGGAAATGCCGGCTGAAAAAATGAATATCCATACCTCCGGATTTTCCACAGTTATGACATTTCAATTCGAAGAAATGCTGCTGTCCGATTGCTGTAGACTTCTGACCAAAAACGATCATGTTTTTTTGACAATTTAGAAATTTATTGTCATTTACCCAATCCCTGCTTAATGAACCAGTCCGGATTTTTTCAATAGTTTCCGGTTTGCCCGGCGGTGCAGTAAATGGTACACCAGTTCATAAAGCAAGGGCAGTACCAACAGGGTGAGTATGGTGGCACTGATCAGTCCCCCGATCACCACAATAGCCAGAGGCTTTTGGGTTTCACTACCGATGCCATGTGAAATGGCAGCGGGTAACAGTCCAATCATGGCCATCAGGGCCGTCATGATTACCGGTCGCACTCTGGACTGTACACCTTTGTAAAGGGCTTCATCCAAATGCATACCGTCATCAAGGTTTTTCCGGAAAACTGAGATCAGGATCACTCCATTTTGTATGCTCACTCCAAACAATGCTATGAATCCGATGCCCGCTGAAATACTAAAATTAATACCGGTAACATGCAGGGCCAAGATGCCGCCGATTAGCGCAAAAGGTACATTCATGATGGTGAGTGTGGCATCTTTTACATTGCCAAATGTGAGAAACAGGATCAGGAAAATGGCGAGTAAACAAAGCGGCACCACTTTCGCCAAAGTGCCTGAGGCCCGTTGCTGATTCTCGAATTCGCCATTCCAGGTAAGCCGATAGCCTTGTGGAATATACAATTGCCTATTGATTTTTTGTTGCGCTTCCTGAATAGTGCTTCCCAGATCACGTTCGCGCACAGAGAACTTGACAGCTATATAGCGGGCATTGTTATCTCTATATATAAACGCTGGTCCTGTGAGTGTTTTAATATCGGCAATTTCTTTGAGAGGTATCTTAGCCCCATCGGTAGCCGGTACCATCAGGTTCTCAATAGACTCTTTTGATGCGCGGTATTCTTTCTGGTAACGAAGTCTGACATCAAATTTCCGTTCTCCTTCGTATAGTTGGGTAGCTGCTTTTCCTCCAATGGCCATTTCAATTACTGCATTGGCATCAGCGGTGGTGATTCCGTAAAAGGCCATTTTTTGCTGATCCAGTTCGATCCGGAATTCAGGCTGTCCCAAATTGCGCAATATGCCCAGATCTTCAATGCCACGAACCGATTTTAGAATATGAAGAATACTGTCGGCCTTTTGGTCGAGTATATCGAAGTCGTTGCCAAAAACTTTAACCGCCAGTGCGGCATTTACGCCAGCTACAGCCTCTTCTACATTGTCGCGGATCGGTTGCGAATAATTATATACGATGCCGGGAAGTTTTCGTAGCTCTGCATCCATTTCATCGATCAGTACATCCACCCGCCTTTTTTTCTTCCAACTGCTTTCAGGATATAGATCTACCTGTATCTGAACATTAAAAAAACCTTTGGGGTCGGTACCATCGTTGGTTCTGCCGATTTGGGATAGTGTTTGTTTTACTTCCGGGAATTTCTCAAGTATCGCCATCATTTTGCCAGATACTTCATTGGCCTGTGTAAGAGAAACGCTCATGGGTAATTCTGCTTCCACCCACAAAGCCCCTTCGTTCAATTCCGGTAAAAACTCTGTCCCTAAAAAACGTGCAGAGGCAAAACTAAGGATCATGAAGCCCAAGGCTGCCAGCACTGTTTTCTTGGGGTGTTTATATACAAAACGAAAAGTGCGCATTACGATCCGCTCAAAAAACTGAACGACCGGATTGTGTTTTTCTCTCACATTCCTGCGCAGCAGTAAACTTGACAGGGCAGGGACCAGGGTTAATGTAAAAAGCAAGGCACCCATCAGTGCAAATCCCAGTGTATAGGCAAGCGGGGAGAACATCTTGCCTTCCACTTTTTGAAAAGCAAATATGGGAATTAAACAAGTAAGGATGATGATCTTGGAGAAGAATATCGACTTGCCCATTTCCGTACCCTTGTTTTTAAAGAGACCCAGCTTGGCAAGCCTGTTAAAACGATCCATGCCAACTTCCCGCGCTTTGGCATCCAACGCCACAAATAGGCCCTCTACCATTACTACCGCCCCGTCTATGATGATTCCGAAATCCACCGCTCCCATACTCAGTAAATTGGCGCTCATGCCTTTTATCCGCATACACATAAAGGCAAATAGCAGGGAAAGCGGAATGATGATGCTAACGGTTAAGGTAGTGCGCCAGTCGGCCATAAAGATCAGTACGATCATCGTAACCAGAATGATTCCCTCAGCCAGGTTATGTAATACGGTTTCCTGTGCAAAATCCATCAGGTTCGTACGGTCGTAGAATGTATCGATCTTTACACCTTTGGGCAAAATACTTTCATTCAGCTCTGTTACTTTTTTCTCTACCCGTTCTAATACTTCCGCAGGATTTTCTCCTTTGCGCATCACAATGATCCCTTCAATAACATCCTTCTGTCGATCGCGGGCTACCTGTCCTAAACGTGGCTTGCCTGAGGCTGAAACCGTCGCTACATTTTTGATGAGCAGGGGTACCCCATTAACTTTTTTTATGATGATGTTTTCGATATCTACACTGTCATTCAAAATGCCAATACCCCGCACTACATAGGACTGACCATTCCGTTCGATCACATCACCCCCAACATTAATGTTGCTCTTGGTAATAGCTGAATAAACATCCAAAGAGGTAAGGTCGTATTTGGTAAGTAATTCCGGATTGACACTTACTTCAAATGTTTTCTCTTCCCCTCCAAAACTATTCACATCCGCCACGCCGGGCACAGATTTGAATTGTCGGTCGAGTACCCAGTTTTGAAGGGTGGTTAGATCGCGGACTGAATAGCTGTTGCTCTTTAAAGTATAACGATAAATTTCTCCGGTAGGGCCATAAGGCGGTTGCACGTCGGGTTTTACGCCATCGGGCAGGTCGGCGTTGCTGAGACGGCTTAATACCTGTTGGCGCGCAAAAGCATCATCCACCTCGTCATCAAATATGATCCGTACATAACTGAGGCCAAATGCAGAAGTGGTTCGGAGATTGGTTTTTTTCTGGACAGAATTCAATACCGTTTCCAACGGAATGGTTACGAATTTCTCCACTTCCTCTGCACTTCTTCCGGGCCATTGAGCTATAATGATGATCTGTGTATTGGTAACATCAGGGAAGGTTTCGATCGGCGTTTCTTTATAACTCCAAATGCCAATGATCACCAGCATCAGCGTCATAAAGAAAACAAAATACCGGTGGCGTAGCGAAAAGTGTATGATGCGTTTAATAAGATTGTTCATGAAGGTTGCTTTAATGACTTAGAGTCGCTCCTTTAATGCGTTGAATAGAAGCAATTGATTTTGAGAGATCACTTTTTCTCCCGCTTGCACCCCTTCCTGTAAATAGGTCAGGCCATTGATGGTAGTTAAGGAGTGAACGGAACGGAGTTCCAGTTGGCACCGGTCTTTGTAAACGATTACATATTCTTTGCCATTGTCGCTTAATATAGCTGAAGCGGGCAGGGTGGTGCGCTGGGTACGGCTTTGATTCCCGATCTTGATATTCGCAAACATTTCCGGTTTCAGGGCCTTTCCTTTATTGGATAGTTTGATGCGTATACGCATCACTTTCGTTACAGGATCCAGTGTAGCGCTCACATTGTCTACGACGCCCCTGAACACAGAGTCCGGATAGGCAAGGGTGGTTACGTTGGCTTCAAATCCTTCCCGTACTTTGGCAATATCTGTTTCATAAACATTGGCCCATACCCAAACCTCGCTGATATCCCCAATGGTAAATAAAGGTGATCCATTGTCTGGTCGTATAAAAGCTCCCTGATTAATATTTTTTTCTACCACAAAGCCCGACAATGGTGCTACCACTGCATATTGTCCATTCGGAAGTGTATGCCCTCCGCCATTAATAGCGATCGACTCCTGCATTTTACGAACGGAAGTGCTTGATTTTTGCAGATTTTCTTTGGCCTCCAGATATTCTTTTTCACTGGCGATGCCATTATCAAAAAGCGTATGAATGGTTTCCTCTTGTTTGCGTGCAATCGCCATATCTTTTTCAGCATTACTGAGGTCGGCGTAATTGGCCGTGATATCAGCACTTTTTATGATCGCCAGAACCTGGCCCTTTTGTACATACATACCAGTCGTGGCTTTTACGTCAAGCACCTGCCCGCCACTGATCGGAAAAACCTTCAACACTTTATTGTCATCGAAGGAAATTTCTCCCGATAGTTTTAATTCTTCCGGTTGAAATTGCTGTTGGGCGCTGTCTATCTTGATCATGCGCCAAAGAGAATCACTGATACAAACCTTTTCATTGGTGGCAGGGATGTCTGTGAGGCCGGATTTACAGGAGCTGAGATGCCCAATAGCGGCGCATAGAATACATACAGATAGGGAATATTTCATGTTCGTGTTTATTTCTGATATAAGGGGAATAAGCTGGTATTGGTAATGAAATTGAGTTCATTTCTGGCATGAGACCAACGGCCCGTTACATCCAGCACCTGAAATTGATGTTCCTTATAACCTTGAAAAAAGTCAATGAAATCAATCAGATTGATCTGCTTTTTTCTATAGCTCTCACTCATTTTTCCCAGCAGATCGTCCAATTGTTCATTTAGAGTGGAACGGGAGGTGGCTAATAATTTGGCAGCATTGTTTAACTTCATCCAGCTATGGGACAAATTGCTTTGTGCAGAGAATTGCGCTTGTTCGAATTGCAGTTCCGATTGTTTTTTGTGCAGACTGGCTGCTGTAATATTCCCCTTGTTCCTGTTGAAGAATGGAAGCGGCATTGATGCAGTGAAACCTACATAATTGGGTAAATAGGAACTGCGCTGGTCGTACTCAATACCGGCTGTAATATCGGGCTTTGCCATTGCTTTTTCGTAGATCCATTGATGCTGATCCTTTTCAATCTGTATGCGTAGTAGCTGCAGGTCGGGTCTGTTATGTAACATACTATCCGTTAGAACAGATACAGAAATGTTATTCTCCTGAAAGGTTGAATCGGGTAGGCGGCTTGTTGTGGTTTGGATCAATGTGTCAGCAGATAAATGAAGGAGTTGCCGAAGCAGGTGCTGGTTCTCCTGCCAATTGGTTTGAAGCGTAGCTATTTCTGTTTCCAACCCAAAAAAAAGCGCTTCCATACGTACTTTTTCACGCAGGGAAACCTGACCGGCTGAATACTGTATCTGCATGGATTTCACCAATGGGGCCAGTAAGGATTGTTGCTTCTGAAGGATGTTTAATTGTGATTCTGTTAATTGAAGATCTATATAGGTTTCGGCCAGCAGAAACTGTAGTTGTCTGATCGTTTCGTTGAATGATTCTTTTGATAGCCGCAGGTCATCATTGACAATTGTTATCAGCTTATTTCGTTTGCCGGCTGTCAGAAGCAATTGTTGCAGTTGCAGATAGAACTGACCGTTGGTTTTATTATGCTGTAGCAACCGGCCATCGTACAAATTGGTTCCCGCATCTATAGTGGGGTTCGTTCTGTAGGAAGCTTGTAGTCGTAATGCTTCCTGGATCGGGATGGAATAGTGGGACGCCAGAATGTCAAGATTTTCTTTTAAAAGACGATCCTGTGCTTCGTGAAGGGATAATTGTAGGGTGTCGATAGTATTCTGAGCTTTGACCGTACCCGAAGCAGTCAAACAAAAAAGGAGAACCGGAATGATGGTACGCATGGAAGAAGCATTTGTGATAAGCACAAAACTGCTTCATTGTTTGGTTAAGCCGTCATTAACGGATGTTAATAAGCGGTTAATCGATCATGTTACGAGGAAATGGGTATGTTGAAACGAAAGCCAACGCCATGGATCGTTTCCAGTGTAATGGAGGGATCTTCCTTGAAATGTTTTCGGAGTTTTGCCATGAATACATCCATGCTTCTGCCTAAAAAATAATCATCTTTTCCCCAAACGGCCAGCAGAATTTCTTCTCTCCGGATCACTTTATTTGCATGTGCACATAAAAAAGCAATAAGATCCGACTCTCTCTGGGTTAATTGAATAGCGGCCTCATGACGTCGCAATTCCAGCGACGCCGGACGAAATACAAACTGTCCGATAGTTATCTGTTCGTTGATTTCCGTTTGTATTTTACGGGAACGGCGTAAAAACACCTCTATGCGTAGCAGCAATTCTTTTATACTAAAGGGCTTGGTGATATAATCATCGGCACCCGTCTGAAATCCTTTTATTTTATCTTCTTCCATGGAGCGGGCTGTCAGAAAAAGTATCGGAACCATATCACTTTGCTGACGGATCTTTTTGGCTACGGTAAATCCGTCCTTCTCCGGCATCATTACATCTAAAAGACAAATGTCGATCTGGTCCTTATTATATTTGTCTATAGCCTCCTGGCCATTGCTGCAAAGAACGACTTCATAATTTGCCTGCTCGAGGTTGTCCTTTATAACATAACCGAGAGGTGCATCATCTTCTGCCAGCAATACTCTTGTTTTTCTCATGATAGGTGGTTTTCTATGGGAAGTCCCATTCTGAATTCTGTACCAATTCCGGGGATGCTGTCAACTTCTATTTGTCCACCATGCGCCTCAACGATCTTCTTTACAAAGTTAAGTCCCAAACCAAATCCTTTCACATCATGTACATTGCCAGTGGGGATACGGAAGAATTTTTGAAAGATCCGTTTATGGTATTTTTTGTCTATACCTATACCATTGTCTTTGATGCTGATCCACAGCGTATTTTCTTTTTTTTGCAGGCTTAAAGCGATCTGCGGATGTTTGCTGTATTTTATGGCATTTTCGATCAGATTAACAAGAGCCATTTCTAAATGGCTCTTATCGGCTGATATGGTACAGTCATCTTCGTCTGCCTCAAACTGGATTTTCGCATTTCTGGATTCTGCGAGAGGTGCAATCTTCCGAATGGCCTGTTCGATGAGTCCATTAATAGTGAAGCGTGTTTTTTCCAGAGGTATTTTAGTTTGATCGATTCTGGCTGCTTTCAGTAATTGTTCTACCTGATGTTCCAGATGGATGGTTTGTTCCTTTAGAATGTTGCTGTAATTGGCATAGCGGGGAGCATTATTCCTGATGTTGTCTTCCTGCAGTACATCTGTAGCGATCCGCATCACGGCCAAAGGCGTTTTGAATTCATGAGTAAAATTGTTTACGAATTCTTTCTGCAGTTCACTTAAAAACTTCTGACGATAGAAAAAGAAAAGACTTACGCTTAATCCGATCAATACTATAAGTAATAGGCCACTACTGAAAAACCAGAATTTCATTTGCGACAGCACATAGTTTTTCCGATGAGGAAAATACAGGGCCAGAAATGAATGATCTGAAGGTTTAATATAAAGTAAGGGTGTTTTGTTTTCTGTGTAAACCGGAGCCACTGTACTTATGTAGGTGGTATAGGTGTAATTTTCTTTTTTCGGTTCATAAACAAATAAATGCGCATCGGTCATTACGTCAAAGTCTTCGAGTTCCTGTTTTAAATAATAGGCGAGTGTGTCTTTCGGAACTTGTAGATCCATTCGGGCCGTAAAAAGATCATTGGCGGGGTGTTCTATCAGCGCCTGTAAGCGTATGGTGGTGTTATTCAACAGCGGTACATCTTCGTAAAGTCCCCGGATCGCTTTTACAACGTTTACATTAAAATTCTTTTGTTCAAGGGAATACACCCGCTGCAGCCATACCAATTGAATAATGATAATAGCTCCCGTGAGCAACGATGTACTCAAAATGATCCAGCGTAGTGTTTTTGATCGCATACTGTACTTACAAAGATGGTCTCAAATTGAATGTATAATACTGAATTCTGGTTAATGCGTTGTTAACATAGGAGGAAGGGGAATTCACGTTTCATTTACACAGGTTAAACAGCGGTTAAACAGACGGCAAAATGCCATGAGCCCTTTTTAATGGGTTAGCTTAGTTGAACAAAATTATAAATCATGAAAAAGAAAATCATCTTCCTTTCGCTTTCTCTGGGACTTTTCTTTGGCGCCATGGCCCAAACCACTCCGGTAAAATCAGATGCTAAATCCAGGAAGCAGGTAGAAGTACCGGTAAAGAAACAGGAAAAGGCTGCTACTGAAGCAAAAAAAGAAACGACGCCAGCAACAGGTAATGAAAAAAAATCGGGTACTCACCGCCATCATGCAAAACAGGCGAAGCATAAAAAATAGTTTCTGTCCGGATTTCGGTTGCTGATTACCTCTGACGAAAAAGCCCTCCGCGTAATGTGGAGGGCTTTGTTATTAGATTGGATCAATCAGTATCAGGCTTT
Source organism: uncultured Chitinophagaceae bacterium (assembly GCA_964555605.1). Lineage (GTDB taxonomy): Bacteria > Bacteroidota > Bacteroidia > Chitinophagales > Chitinophagaceae > Endoryza. The sequence goes on from CAZKSY010000034.1 coordinate 32,250, forward strand.
CTTTGGGGCCGTTCCGGCTTTTGGCTTTTCGTGATGGATCAGGTCGGCTTCTCCTAAAGGTTTGTTCTTGGCCACATCCATCAGGATAGGGGCAGCCACAAAAATAGAGGAGTACGTACCTGTAGCAATACCGATCAGCATGGCAAAGGCAAAGCCTTTGGTTACCTCACCACCTACCAGGAACAGGATAAGGATGGTAAGGAATACTGTTAATGAAGTCATGATGGTACGGGCCAGTGTATCATTGATCGCTTTGTTGATGATCTGACCTTTGTTGGCTCCTTTCATGTTCTTACTGTATTCACGTACGCGGTCGAATACGATTACGGTATCGTTCATAGAGAAACCAATCACTGTAAGGATCGCGGCAATGAAGTGCTGATCGATCTCCAGTGGGAAGGGTACTATGTTTTTAAAGAAAGAGAATACTGCCAGTGTAATTAATACGTCGTGCAACAGAGAGAAGATCGTACCCAGTGAATATCTCCAGTCGCGGAATCGCAGGAAGATATACAAGGCAATGATCAGCAACGACCAGAAAGTAGCCCATTTAGCACCATTTTTCAGGTCATCCGAGATGGTTGGATCCACTTTCTTAGTACCCTCTACATATTTGGTAGTAGTATTGAATTCTTCCTGTGTTGCCTCAGCAGGCAGGAATGGTTTCAATCCGGCATATAATGTATTGCGTACGGCTGTGTCAACTGCAGGACCAGCTTCGGTGATCTTATAATCTGTGGTGATCTCCAGTTTGCTGGGGCCGCCATAGGTTTTGATAACAGGGAACTTGCCAAAGGTTTTATCCAGTGCATTTCTGATATCATCTACATTCACCGGCTTGCCAAAATTAACCACATAGCTACGACCACCGCTAAACTCTACACCTTCATTGAAACCATTGAAAATGGCCCCAACACCCAGTAATAATACTATTACAGAAATGCCATAGGCTACACGACGATACTCAATGAATTTATAGCTCGCGTGTTTGAAGATACGCTTAGAGATACCGGTGAAATAATTAAAGTGGCGGTTCTTGTTGGTCCAGAAATCGGTGATCAAACGAGAGACCATGATGCCGCAGAATAGCGACAGCACGATACCAAGCATTTGGGTAGTAGCGAATCCAAGTACAGGACCCAATCCGAAATAAGCCAGAATGGCGGCAGTCAGGAAGGAGGTTACGTGCGCATCCAATACGGGGGGTAAAGAGCGTCGGTAACCGATCCGTACAGCCTCATTGTGTGCCAATCCACGATTCAGTTCCTCTTTAATACGTTCAAATATGATAACGTTGGTATCTACTGCCATACCGATGGTCAGTACCAAACCTGCGATACCGGCTGCTGTAAGCGTAGCGCTCCAGGCACTCAGCACACCCACCGTAAAGATCAGGTTCAGGATCAGAGCGATATTCGCCACAATACCTGCCGTATTATAATAAATAAGCATTAATACGAAGATCACGGCAAACGAAAGGGCAAATGATTTGATACCACCATTTACCGCTTCAGCACCAAGGGTAGGACCTACCACTTGCTCCTGAACGATCTTTGCAGGAGCTTCCAGTTTACCAGACTTCAGGATATTCGCTAAGTCCTGAGCTTCTTCAATGATCATTTGGGTTTGCTTACCGTTGCCACGACCCATCGTAATGGTGGAGTTACCTCCTTCGATTTTCTGGGTTACGTTGGGGGCAGAGTAAACAATATCATCCAGAACGATGGCGATAGGTTTGCCCACGTTACGTCCGGTCATATTGGCCCATTTCTGTCCGCCACTCACACTCATTCCCATCGACACCACTACGTTTCCAACGGGGTCATAGGTTTGAGAAGCATTTTCAATGGCACTTCCTTCGAGCTCTGCTGTTTCACGACCGGGAACGGTTTTGATGGCATGCAGATCGAGGAATTGATACAATACGCCATTCTCATCACGTCCCTGCTTACCCCAAAGGAATTTCACGTTAGCCGGGAAGTTGTTGCGAACAGCAGGAATAGATAAGTATTGATTCACTTTAGCGGTATCCTTGATCAGGGAACGACCGATAGAGCCTCCAAAAGACTGCTTACCATTCTCATCTGTATAAGGCTGTGAAGGATACAATACGCGGAACAGAGGATTCACGCGGCTGGCGATGGCATTGCTATCGGCAACTTTTTTCAGTGAATCTGCCTTGGCAATATTCATTGAATCTTTGGTGCTGCGCAGACTGTCAATCACTTTTAACGCAGCAGAATCAGCGGCTGTTTCCTTATTTCCATAAAGGTATGTTTCCAGTGCTTTGTCTGCATTTTGGTAAGCTGTTCCAATGGCAGGATCTGCCAGGGTATATACTTCCCAGAATTGCAGGTTGGCAGTAGATTGCAGATATTTACGAACACGCTCCGGATCAGTAGCGCCGGCCAGTTCCACCGTGATGATACCTCTGTTTTCATCCAGATTGATATTCGGCTGTGCAACACCAAACTTATCGATACGACGACGCAAAACCTGGAAGGTTTGCTTCATGGCATTAACGGCCTCTTCTTTGATAAAAGAGATCACCTGAGCATCGGATGCGTTAATACTGAGTTTATTCTTATTGGTATTGGCAAAAAGAGGGGCCAGTTTTGCAGTGGGGTTCACTTTCTTAAATGAAGTGGCGAACAGATCGATGAAGTTCTGATCACTGTTCAGTTTAAGCGTTTGAGCCTCAGCGATAGCGTCAAGAAGATTTTTGTCGCGGGGATTGTTAGCTAATCCTTTGATCAAACCATCTAATGCGATATCCATTGTTACGTTGATACCTCCCTGCAGGTCAAGACCCAGCAGGAGTTCGCTTTCTTTAGCCTTCTGATAGGTTTGTCCCCACCAGGTAATAGACTTATCCTTTGAAGCTTCCAGCAAGCTGTCTTTGTAGGCGTTCTTGATACGATCAAGACTGTCCTGATACAAGGCTTGTGCTTCTTTGTTTCCGGCATATTGCTGTGCCGCAGCAGGATAGTTTCGTTTTACATACTGCACCGCTTTGTCCTCAATTTCTTTCTCATGTTTATTTACGAACCATGTGAAGGAAAGCTGATACAGCGAAATGCCAATCAGTAAAGCTGTAAAAATGCTAACCAATGCTCTCATTGCGTGTTATTTATTTTTTAAGAGTGGGCAAAGATAGTGTTTTCGGCCTATTTTGGAAATCAAAATAGCGCTGAAAATTAGGAATTTAGGAGGTGGGGGTTGGGGTTGTGGGGTAGGGGACGGGGGAAAGGGGCATGAAAGGATGGGGAGGCGCATTTCTATTCGAACAAGACCCTTGCAGTTTGGTAGAAAAGGCGGCTTTGGATTTGTTGGGATTGTTCCGAAAAGCCCTGTAAACCAAAGAGTCCGGCCGCATTTCCCTTATTTATGGCAATTTCCAGATAACCAGCCGAGTTAAACAGAGCCAGTTTTTCTCCTTCCTGAACGTCGGCATAAGTACTGCTGATCCGGTCTATGATCTCGTCTCTTTTGAAAACGATCCGGAAGCTCCGGCCTTTCCGCTGTTCCTCGAACTGTTCCCGGGTGATATTGACCACTATATTCTCGAAATTATCAATGAAAATGATCTGCCCCTCGATCCAATTGTCGCCCACCATCGGTTTCAGGGGATTTTTTTCCAACATACTTACATCGGGGGTGCCGATTTGCAAAAGGCTTTTTCCTTCCTGTAATGCCTGGATCGCCCGACCCATGATGGCTGCACAGTCAAGGGTATTTACTCCCGTATTTTCCGGAACCGGCAAGCCGATCACCATTTCAGGCTTTTCTTCAAGGATCATCGTGAGCAGGCCATTATCGGCACATAAATAATATTGTTCCTGATGAAAGGCCAATAGCAGCTTTACCGGACGGGTATCGAACAGGTTCACCATCAAGACATGAAAGCTGAAGGGGGGGAATTGTTTCAACGCATTGCGGCACACATAGGCCGATTGTACATAATTGAAGGGCCGTAGATTATGGGTGATGTCAACCAGTGTAAAAGCGGGATTTATCTGGAATAACTGCCCCTTAATGGCACCAGCCAGGTAGTCGTTGGCACCAATATCGGAGGTAAGGGTTATTAAAGCCATGAAACTGCCGCGTTAAAAATTGTTTGAGGGGATGGTGTTATTTGATCAGAATGCCGTTTTTAAAGAAAAATTTATGGGTGAGTTTATCTGTCCACGACGAAAAAAGGCGGTTCATCCAAACAGCTCTTTTTCCGGTAAAAGTCATGACTACGGTTCTTTTCCTTTTTTCAATTGCATGGAGCGTAATCCGGGCACATTCCTCTGCTGTCATTAGCTTCGACTCATCGAGTGGCGATTCGCCCTGAGTATTGCCGGTTTTGTTGAGGGCCACATTGCGGATATTGGAGGCCGTAAAACCAGGGCAGATCCACATAACATTAACGCCGGTATCGAGTAATTCGGTGCGGAGGGCTTCCATCCATCCCTGGAGAGCGAACTTGGAGGCGGAATAACCGCTGCGACCGGGCAGTCCGCGGTAACCGGCTATAGAAGATATGGCAACGATGGAGCCTTTATTTTCCAGAATGGTATTCAGGGCGAATTTGGTGCAATGAACACTGCCCCAGAAGTTCACGTCCATCAGGCGGTGCATTACAGGCAGTTCTACATCGGTGAAAAGGGCCCGCATGCTCAGTCCGGCGTTATTAATTAATATATCGATCTTGCCGAAGGTTTTGATCGTGGATTCTATAAAGCGTTGGCAATCGTGCTCCAGACTCACATCGCAGGTCATGGTATGGAGCATAACATTGGAGTATTCCAGTTGCAGGTTATACAGCTTGTCGTAATTCCGTCCGCAGGTAGCCACTTTGGCACCTTCAGCGATCAGGGCTTTGACAAGGGCACGGCCGATACCTTCACTACCACCCGTAACGGCCACTACTTTATCTTTATAATAACCCATATATTTGATATTGATAATGCAAAAATAGCTTACAAACAGGTTCCAGAATATTGATATTCACATTTGTTGGATAATTATTTTCAATAAAAATTTGGTACGATTCTATTTTGCCTTATTTTTGCACTCCCAAAAACGGGATAAGATACGGGAAACCGGAGCTTATGATTCCGTAGCTCAGTTGGTAGAGCAATACACTTTTAATGTATGGGCCCTGGGTTCGAGTCCCAGC
>CAZKSY010000035.1:0-37191 GCA_964555605.1 uncultured Chitinophagaceae bacterium
AATCATCAAATTTTCAAATTAATTCCCGGCAGAATCGGGAGAAAAAATAAAGAGCAATGACAACTAAATTAGAGAGAAGACAGAAGATCCGCTATAACATTCGTAAGAAGATAGCTGGAACGGCTACCAAGCCCCGTCTGTCTGTATTCCGCAGCAATGCAGATATCTATGTTCAACTGATCGACGACAGTCAGGGCGTAACGCTGGCTGCATCTTCTTCACGTGAAAAAGATATCGCTGCACAAAAAGTTACCAAACTGGAGAAAAGCAAACTGGTTGGTGCTTCTATCGCCCGCAAAGCGCAGGATCTGGGTATCACAACCGTAGTATTCGACCGTGGTGGTAACCTGTATCATGGCCGCGTAAAAAACGTAGCTGATGGTGCCCGCGAAGGTGGATTACAATTCTAATTTCAACACTCACATTTCAAACAGCAATAATGTCAAAAGTTAATTTAAACAGAGTTAAAGCCGGTGATCTTGAGCTGAAAGAGAAAGTGGTAGCAATCAACCGTGTGGTAAAAACTACAAAAGGTGGTCGTGCTTTCAGTTTCTCCGCTCTTGTGGTAGTAGGAAATGAAGCGGGTGTTGTAGGTCATGGTTTGGGTAAAGCCAAAGAGGTTCAGGAAGCCATTACAAAAGGTATTGAAGATGCCAAAAAGAACCTGATCAAGGTTCCCATTATGCGCGGAACAGTTCCTCACGATCAATTGGCTAAAGAAGGTGCCGCTAAAGTTTTGATCAAGCCTGCCGCCCATGGTACAGGTGTGATTGCCGGAGGCAGCATGCGTGCTGTTCTGGAAAGCGCTGGTGTTACCGACGTATTGGCTAAATCGCTGGGTTCTGCAAATCCTCATAACGTGGTAAAAGCTACTTTTAAAGCCCTGGCTTTATTGCGTGAGCCTATCACCATTGCCAAACAGCGTCGTTTGAACCTGAAAAAAGTATTTAACGGATAATAGCGAAATCGGCTGACGGAGTGAAAGCTACAAGCTGAAATTCTGCAGGCACCGGTATCGATAAAAAATAGTATTATGAAAAAGATCAAGATCACATTGGTTAAAAGTCCGATCGATCGTCCTGAGCGTCAGAAGCAAACACTGGTGGCACTGGGTCTTACAAAAACCAATGCCAGCAGAGAAGTAGAAGCTACTGCTGCTATTCTGGGTATGGTTCGCAAAGTGAACCACCTGTTGAAGGTAGAAGAAGCGTAAGAATTTGAGCATTTGAAAATGAGTCAATTTAAAAATGAGTTGACTCCCGGTTCTACCAAATTTTCAAATCCTCAAATCATCAAATTTTCAAATTAATCATGCGAGGGGAGATACCCCGTAAGTAAAAATCAAACAGATGAAATTACATGAACTCAGGCCCGCAAAAGGTGCCACCAAAAGAGAAAAAAGATTAGGTCGTGGTGAAGCTTCCGGACACGGAGGTACCTCTACAAAAGGTAATAAAGGTCATCAGAGCCGTAGCGGTTTCAAAAACCGTCGCTCTCATGAGGGTGGTCAGATGCCGATCCAACGTCGTTTGCCCAAGCGTGGTTTTAAGAACAACAACCGCGTTGAATTCAAAGTATTCAACATCGGTCAGATCGAGCAGATCGTTGCCAAGTATGAACTGACTGAATTCTCACTCGAAACATTATATGTGAACGGACTGGTAGGACGTACAGACCTGGTGAAGGTACTGGCTACCGGCGAGATCAAAACTAAAGTAGCCTTCAAGGTGAATGCGATCAGCGACAAAGCAAAAGCAGCTATTGAAGCTGTTGGTGGAACGGTTGAGATCGTAAAGTAATTTTGCGTAAATTGCCAGACGCATTTTAAAATGCGTCTTTTTTGTTTAAGGCTATCACAAAAATTTTCTGCAATCTGTGAAAAAGTTCATACAAACACTTAAGAATATCTGGAGTATCGATGAATTGCGCAGCAAGATCCTCGTTACCCTTTTATTGATTGCTATTTACAGGCTTGGTACGCACATCGCATTACCTGGTATCGATCCGAATAAACTGCCTACTGGCGGTAGCGGCACCGGTATCCTGGGATTGATCGATGCTTTTGCCGGTGGTGCCTTCTCTCAGGCATCTATTCTGGCATTGGGTATCATGCCTTATATCTCTGCATCGATCTTCATGCAGTTGATGACCATCCTTTATCCGCCTTTCCAGAAACTTCAGAAAGAAGGTGATAGTGGTCGTAAAAAAATCAATCAGTACACACGTATCCTCACCATTATCGTTGCTGCCCTTCAGGCCAGTGCCTATGTAGCTTATCTGCATAGCCCCGGCTATCAGGAGGCGATCATTCCTGCTTACGAAAGTTATTTCTACCTTTCTACAACAATCGTTCTTACAGCAGGTACCCTGTTCGTAATGTGGTTGGGTGAGCGTATCACTGATAAAGGTTTGGGTAATGGTAGCTCCGTGATCATCATGGTGGGTATCCTCGCCCGCTTTCCACAGTCGATAGCTCAGGAATGGGCTTCTAAATTCGCTGAAGGCGGTGGTGGTTTGCTGAAATTTATCATTGAGATCACTTTCCTTGTAGGTATTATTATGGGTCTGATCATCCTGATCCAGGGTGTTCGTAAGATTCCTGTACAATATGCCAAACAGATTGTTGGAAACCGTCAGTTTGGTGGTGCCCGTCAGTTCCTGCCAATCAAAGTAAACAGTGCCGGTGTTATGCCGATCATCTTCGCTCAGGCGATCATGTTCCTGCCTACTTTATTGCAGAATTTTGATTCCACCCAGGGTTTGGCCAAGATCTTCAACGATCATAGCAATGTATGGTATATGGTGATCTATGCTGTAATGGTGATTGGATTTACCTTCCTGTATACAGCTCTGATCTTTAACCCCAAGCAAATTGCAGATGACCTCAAGCGTAACAACGGATTTATTCCGGGTGTGAAGCCTGGTCAGCCTACTGCTGATTATATTGGCTCTATCATGGACCGTATCACACTGCCCGGTGCCGTTTTACTGGCCCTGGTAGGTATCCTGCCTGGTTTTGCGCAGCGTTTAGGTGTTCAGCCCCAGTTCTCCTCCTTCTTCGGTGGTACCTCACTGCTGATCATGGTGGGTGTAATTCTGGATACCCTGCAGCAGATCGAAACCCAGTTGCTGATGCGTCAATATGATGGTTTGATGAAGAGTGGACGCATTCAGGGTCGCCAGAACAGCGCTTCCCCTGTATCGATGTAAGCAATAAATAACTAATTTTGTAAACCTGACACTTCTTATAGAGTGTCAGGTTTTTTAATACCTATAGCATTCAGATGATCTATTATAAAACAGAACCGGAAATTGAATTGATGCGGCAGAGTGCCCGTTTGGTAAGTCAAACACTTACCGAGATCACTTCGCTGCTGCGTCCCGGTATCACCACACTTTCGCTGGATAAGATCATCGGAACGTATATCCGGGATCATAAGGCCATTCCGTCTTTTCTTAATTATAGTGGTTATCCTTTCAATTCCTGTATTTCTGTGAACGATGTAGTGGTGCATGGTTTTCCCAATGAACGCGAGTTACAGGAAGGTGATATTATTTCGGTTGATGTGGGGGTAATCCTCAATGGTTGGCACGGCGACCATGCGTATACATTCGCCATTGGGGATCCGGGGGCGGAAACGGCTCAACTGATTCGTGTAACCAAAGAATCACTTTACAAAGGCATAGAAAAGGCTGTAGCGGGAAACCGAATCGGAGACATCTCCCATGCTATTCAGGAACATACAGAGAAGAAATACGGCTACGGTGTGGTGCGTGAATTGGTGGGGCATGGTTTGGGACGCGAATTACATGAGGACCCTCAGGTGCCTAATTATGGAAAGCGTGGATCCGGCCCTGTTATGAAGGAAGGAATGGTACTGGCCATTGAGCCCATGATCAATATGGGACGTAAAGAAGTGTATACAGATGAAGATGGCTGGACCGTACGCACCAAGGATCATAAACCATCGGTGCACTTTGAGCATGATGTATGTGTGCGTAAGAACAAGGCCGATATTTTGTCTGACTATAGCATTATTGAAGCTGCCGAACAGAAAAACCCTCACTTGTTTTGTTCCTGATCAAGGAACCGATATTCCGTTAAAAAAAATGATTGGTCGCTGCCACGGGTTCGGGATCGAACTGCTCCTTGATACGTACCAGTGACCAGGCCAGCAAGGGTGCCAGCAGCGGCAACAAAAGAACCCAGGGCCATTGCGTTATCAGGAATGTCCCGATTGTAAGCAACAGCAAATAAATAGGATAGGCCACCAATAGTCCTCCAAAAAGCACAGAGTCGAAATGCACGGTATGCCCCAGTTTCGGGTATATTAGCCTGTAAGTAAGCGTATACACTGGCCAATGAAAAATATAGCCGGCAAAAGCAAAGGGAAGCAATATCAGTTTTTCCAGTCTTCCAATCGGCACTTCCAGTTTTCTTTTCAGTTCTTCTGTATTGTCGGGTTCTATATGATAAACCAAACGATCCAATTCATTCTTCAACAGTGTATTGAATTGAAGTAACTGCGCACCTTCTGAACTGTTGCGGTCAATCTGCTCTTTTGTGATGCTGTTACCAAAATATACATGAATGTTTTTCCCGAATTTCCGGAACGCACTGTAATTCATACCCACAGGTATTACTGTCAGGGGTATTGCTTCTTCCCAACTTTGAATGGCTAATCGCGCGGTCCCTTTTTTAAGAGGGCGAAGTTTCCATTCATTCTCGCAAAGTCCTTCACTGAATATTAATACCAGTCCGTTTTTTCGGAACAGGTTCTGGCAGGCTTTAAAGGTTTTATAGTTGTGCGACAGATTCTCTACACCTTCACTGGTGCGGTAAACGGGAAGTATCTTCAGTGCATGTAGTATTTGAGCGACTGTTTTATTCTTAAACGCATCTCCCCGTGCGAGCGAATGAATGGGCTGTTCGAATAAGATGTCCAGAATGATGGCATCCAGAAAAGAATTGGGATGATTGCAGGCCAGCAGAACCGGTCCTTTGATCTGTGTAACAGACCTGGGTGAAACCTTTAATTCCCGGCAATATATTTTCATTGCCAGCCGAACATAGTATTTTAGCAGCGTATACAGCAATCCCGGTGCGATTTGGGGTTTGAGAAAAGTATGCTATTGATTTAACGAATGAAAGGTAATTCAAATAACCGAAAAAGATTCATAGTTATCGGAGGAGGTGCTGCCGGATTTTTTGCCGCTGTTAATGCGGCACGATTACATCCCGATGTAACAGTGATGATTCTTGAAAAATCGGGAAAGTTACTGTCTAAGGTGAAAGTGAGCGGTGGTGGAAGGTGTAATGTTACACATGCCTGTTTTGACATTTCTCAAATGATACGACGCTATCCCCGCGGCGCCTCCTTTCTGAAAAAATCGTTTCATCATTTTTTTACCACAGATACTATTGAATGGTTTAAGGAACGCGGGGTATTGTTGAAAACGGAAGCAGATGGACGGATGTTTCCGGTTACCGATTCCTCGCAAACTATTATGAATTGCCTGTTGGCAGAAGCAACATCCTATAAAGTTGATATACGGATGAACCGGGAAGTGAAAATGCTGGAACGAAAAGGAGACTTGTTCCAATTGCATTTATCTGATGGATCGGTACTTGAAGCAGAGGCCGTTTGTGTGGCCTGTGGCGGCTTTCCTAAAGCCTCGATGTTCGAATGGTTGAAACCTATGGGACATACCGTTGTAGCACCGGTTCCGTCTCTTTTTACCTTTAATTTACCTAAACATGCGGTTACAGCATTGATGGGTGTTTCTGTTACGGAGGCAAGGGTAAAGATCGGCGGAACAAAAATGGAAGAATCGGGTCCGGTATTGATCACCCATTGGGGTTTAAGTGGGCCGGCGATTTTAAAACTGAGTGCCTGGGGAGCCAGAGATTTGTCGGAAAAGCAGTGGCGTTTCAATATTCAGGTCAATTGGTTGCCGGAGTTTAATGAAAACAGTTTGCGGGAACAATTTCAGGAATTACGTTTTACCATGGCCTCGCAGAAGTTGGGGCAAAAAAACAGCTTCGGTTTACCGGCACGGTTATGGGATTTTCTAATACAGCAATCGGGCATTACGGCGGATATCCGATGGGCCGACCTGCCGGCTAAAGACCAAAATAAACTGATCAAAAATCTGGTGCAGTGGGAGGCGATGGTGGATGGGAAAACTACTTTCAAAGAGGAATTTGTGACAGCCGGAGGGATCGCGTTGCAAGAGGTGGATCCGAATACGATGCAGAGTAAGCGGGTACCCGGTTTGTATTTTGCCGGAGAGATATTGGATATTGATGGGGTAACCGGCGGGTTCAATTTTCAGAATGCGTGGACAACGGGGATGCTGGTGGCGCGTAACGTATGATTTGTGGAGAACGTAATGTCCTCTTTCTATTTCTACTCTTCGTGAATCGTGAATCGTCAATCGTGAATAGGTGCCCCTCGCGCTTTTTTATGCTCTTGCGTCTGAGCCAAACGCCAGCGCAGGTGTAGCGGTTAAGCAAAAAAAATACAGGTAAACGCGAAGGAGCAAAGACGCGTTGGAGAGCAAATGTGCGTATTAATTTCTAAAAAATTGACAATCAATTATTTAACAGCCTCTTTTTCCGGTAAAAATCCCCCTCTTTTTCTACCTGAAACCGATCCTTCGGCTTATCTTTGCAGCCCCGAAATATTTAAACCCTTCGGGACTATTTATCATGTTATTTGATTTGATTGTTAAACAACTAAACGCTGATGCACAGGAGACTGCCGGAGCAAATGCCGAAGCAGCTGCAGCGACACCAACGGCACCTGTGGAGCAGGAAGCTCCTACTGCTCATGACGATTTCGATTGGAGCATCGACAAACGTAATGTAACTTCTTACACGAAGGAAGAAAAAGAGAAGTATGATGTAGTGTATGATGGTACATTTAAATCTGTAACTGATGGCGAACTGGTTACCGGCGCTGTGGTGGCTTTGACCAAAACAGATGTGGTGATCAACATTGGTTTCAAAAGTGATGGTTTGATCTCTTTCAACGAATTCCGTGACCTGCCCGGTTTAAAGATCGGTGATGAAGTGGAAGTAATGGTTGTAGAGAAAGAAGACAGAGAAGGTCATTTGAATCTGAGCCGCAAACAAGCGCGTATCACACGTGCCTGGGAGCGTATCGTTGAAGTGCACAAGACCGGTGAAGTTATCACAGGTATTGTTACTTCTAAAACAAAAGGTGGCTTGATCGTGGATGTATTTGGAATGGAGACCTTCCTTCCAGGTTCTCAGATCGATGTTAAACCTGTTACCGACTACGATCAGTTTGTTGGTAAAACAATGGAGTTCAAAGTGGTGAAGATCAACGAAGCCATTAAGAATGCTGTTGTATCACATAAAGCGCTTATTGAAAGCGATATCGAGGCACAACGTGCTGAGATCATGAGCAAGCTCGAAAGAGGTCAGGTACTGGAAGGTACCATTAAGAACATCACCGACTTCGGTGCGTTCATGGATCTCGGTGGTCTCGACGGTCTGCTCTATATCACGGATATCAGTTGGGGACGTATCAGCCATCCTACAGAGGTGCTGAAGATGGACCAGAAGCTGAAAGTGGTAGTATTGGATTTCGACGACGAGAAGAAGCGTATTTCTCTTGGTCTGAAACAATTGACTCCGCATCCTTGGGATATCTTACCAGAATCAGTAACCGAAGGTTCTGTTGTTAAAGGTAAGGTTGTAAATATCGAAGATTACGGTGCATTCCTGGAGATCATGCCAGGTGTGGAAGGTCTGGTTCACGTAAGTGAGATCACCTGGGCCAACACGCCAATCAACGCCAAAGAGTTCTTCAAACTGGGTGATGAGCATGAAGCGAAGATCGTTACACTTGACAAAGGCAATCGTAAGATGAGTCTTTCTATCAAGCAAATGAGCGAAGATCCCTGGAGCACTATCGAAACACGTTTCCCTGAGGGAAGCCGTCATAATGGTTTGGTGAAGAACATCACTCCGTATGGTGTATTTGTGGAATTGTCTACCGGTATCGGTGGTATGATCCACATCAGCGACCTGAGCTGGCTGAAGCGCTTTAACCATCCTTCTGATTACACGAAAGTGGGTCAGCAGATCGAAGTGGTTATCCTTGGAATTGATAAAGAAAACCGCAAACTGCAACTCGGACATAAACAACTCGAGGAAGATCCCTGGAATGCTCTGCAGGATACCTTTGCTGTAGGTTCCCTGCATGAGGCCACTGTTATCCGCAAGGATGATAAGGGTGCTGTAGTTCAATTGCCATATGGCCTGGAAGGATTCGCTCCTAACCGTCACCTGAACAAGGAAGATGGCAAGCAGGTAATGGCTGATGAAACAGCTCAGTTCGTGGTGATCGAATTCGATCGTAACGAGAAGCGCATCGTATTATCACATACACGTATCTGGGAACAATCTAAAGTGGAGGAAAAAGAATCCGCTAAGAAAGAAGCCCGTGCAGAAGCTGATAAAACGAAGAAAGCAGTTAAGAACATTCAGAGCAAGGTGGAAAAAGCCACTCTGGGTGACCTGGGTGCTCTGGCTGAAATTAAAGCCAAGCTGCAGGAAGGTGAGAAAGGCGAAGATGCTGCGCAGTAATTCTAAAGCAATTGCTCAACATAAATCCTCCCCGTTCGGGGAGGATTTTTTTATTTTAAGCCGGGGAAGATCCGGGTTAGTTTATCCTGATCAAATTCCTGGAGGCTGGCCAGCTTGAGATCAGCAGCATCCCATTTCGTATAATGATGAACGTGTGGGGCGGGCACGATCACGCACTTCATTTTTGCAGCTTTGGCGGCGATCATTCCATTGAAGGAGTCTTCAAAAACCACACAGTTGGAGGGAGCTATTTGCAAGGCATGGGCGCATTCCAGAAACACCTGTGGGTGTGGTTTGCCAAAGGGAAGTTTCTCGGCCGAGGTTTTATGATGCAAAAGAGGTTCAATCGATAGCATATCGGCTACTGCTTCTATCAGGCGCATAGGCGAAGAAGAGGCGATGGCGATCTTAAAATTTCGTTCTGCAAAGAAGGGAAAGATAGTCTCTACACCCGGCATGGCCACGCCACGGGCTTTGATTTTTCCCAGTGCATTTTCTTCAATTTCATGAATGTCTTGCTGAATATGATTTTTGGAAATATTGAAATGTGTAAACCAATGATCGAGCCATTCCGGGGTACGAAGTCCCATAGTGGTATGGTAATCATCTTCCGACAGATCAATTTTATATTTTTGCAGCAATTCCATGCCTGCTTCCTGCCAAAGGGGCTCTGAATCGATCAGCAACCCATCCATATCAAATAAAACTGCTTTCATAATTAGGTGCAAATCTGCTCAATTTTACGGAGCTGCCCAAGTTCGTTGTACAATTGCACCGAAAACAAGCAGAATTCACTATTTTCGGCATCGATTGTTTGTCAAATAAACCCACATGAGTTCACTCGTTCACCGATTGAGGAATACGAATTTGGTCCGTAAGGTTGTTTACGCAGTGGTTGGCATTGCCTCCTATCCCGGACTGATGCTGGTGAACCGTCTTTCTATTAACGGCACGGAGCATTTAAAGAAACTTCCCCGGAATAATGTGTTGTTTGTCAGTAATCATCAAACCTATTTTGCCGATGTGATTACTTTCCTGCACATATTTTGTGCGGTGAAATGGGGCAAGGATAATCGTTTAGGAATTCCCTATTATTTACTGAATCCATTTACCAGGGTGAATTATGTAGCGGCAGAAGAAACCATGAAAGGTTCCTGGATCAGCCGTCTTTTTGCGTTGGCCGGAGCGTTAACCGTAAAGCGGACCTGGCGTGCCGAAGGGCAGGAAGTGCGTCGCAATCTGGATCCTTCCGATACACGAAAGATTCAACGGGCCTTGTCTCAAAACTGGGTGATCACCTTCCCGCAAGGCACCACCAAGCCATTTGCACCCGGCAGAAAAGGAACTGCTTTTATAATTAAGGAAACCCGTCCGGTAGTGGTTCCGGTGGTGATCTCCGGATTCTGGAGGGCTTTCAATAAAAAAGGGTTGAAGTTTAAAAAGCGTGGTTCTGCACTTTCCGTTACGTTTAAGGAACCACTCGAGATAGATTATGATGCTCCTACCGATACAATTATGGATAAAGTGATGGATGCCATTGAACAGAGTAAGGAGTATATGTTGAAAGGGCCGCATCATTGGCTTAAGATCGACAAATAAAATGAATAGCCTGAAAATATCATTTGGCAGAGCCTTGTTGTTGCTGCTGCTGTTTCTTTCCACCACTCCTATCAGTTGGGCGCAGTTCAAAGTTTACGGAACTGTCTTGCATTCCGGTACAGGAAAGCCATTGGCGCAGGCCAGTGTTTATATTAATAATTCCACCTCAGGGGCTGTTAGTGATGAAGAGGGTGTTTTTGCCTTCACGGTGAAGCGGCCCGGGTATTATGAAATTGTGGTTTCCTATGTGGGTTTTCAAACCCTGGTGTATAAGGCTTCCATACAGGATAAGGATCTTCGCATTACATTCAAACTGGATCCCAAGCCGGCCGCCTTGCGTAATGTGGTGGTGGTACCCGATAAAACCCGTCAGCGCTGGTTGAAAATATTCCGGGATAATTTTCTGGGGATCAGTGCGGCCGCTCAGCGATGTCGTATTGAAAATGAAGAGGAGGTATTGTTTGAAGCGGGCGAAGATCGTAAAGCGATTATGGCATTCAGTAATGTACCGTTGGTAGTGGTAAATAAAGAACTCGGTTACAGGATCCATTTCCAGTTGGAGTCTTTTTATTTTCATCCGGTGGAGGGTCGGACCTATTTTTTTGGCTATACCCGATTCGAGGAACTAAAAGAAGGCGGGAAGATACCGGCACGGTATATACGAAATCGTAACAATAATTACCGTGGTAGTTCCATGCATTTCTTTCATTCGCTGATTGACCATCAATTGTCCGAAGCAGGATTTGCTCTATTGCGGATGCAGCCACTGGAGCGGAATGACCCGCGGGGGCAGCAAGGACAGGGGATGAATACTTTTCGATTTGGGGGTGACAAAATATATGTTGGAGCCGCAGTTGAAATTGACTCCCTGTTAAAAAAAGACAGCAGTAATGCCGATGCGGGTGTGCTGGCCATGCAATGGGAGGGGAAATTACGGATCAAGTATCGATTTGAACCATCGGGCAAGTCCTTTCTGATGCGTACGCAATTGTTATCGGATGGTATCGGAAAGGGTACTACATCCTATCTTGACTTGTTGGAATCGCCACTGTTTCTTGATAAGAATGGTGCCATGTATAATCCGATGGCTGTACAGTTGAGCGGCTATTGGAGTTATGAAAAGTTAGCCAATATGTTACCCATCAATTACCGGCCCGGCGATTAGTCTTTTATAAACAATGCTTTCAATTCGGCTGCATCATCTGGTTTCATCTTGCCACCGAGGATCAATCGTAGCTGACGGCGGCGTAACGCTCCTTCAAAGAGTTTCTTTTCTTCCTCCGTTTCAGGTAACAGTTCGGCTACCGGGCGTGATTTACCATTGGGATCCAGGGCTACAAATGTATAATAGGCCTCATTGCTTTTATACTTATACTGGTGCAATACATCTTCTCCCCAAACTTTCATGTGCACTTCCATGGAAGAATTAAACGAGCGGGATACTTTCGCCTCAATATGAACCACATTACCCAGTTTGATCGGCGCTTCAAAAGAAATATTATCTACCGAAGCGGTTACCACAGGCGCGCCACAATGCTTCATGGCACTGAGTGCCGCAGCAATATCCATCCAGTACATCAACCGGCCACCCATCAAATTACCAAAAGTATTGGTGTCGTTGGGTAATACCAGTTCGGTCATGATCACTTCCGACTCACAGGCTTTTTTGCTTTTCGATTCCATGAAGCTAAATTTTTGGCAAATATACCGTTTGCCCGTACAATCTGCTCCCAATATTCTGCAGACTTTCCTAACTTACAGGATCACCAATTAAATCCATTTATATGCGGATAGCTATTGTAGTATTGCTTTTTTTGTTTTGCGTTCCCATGGTTAAAGCCCAAGAGACGCCAGCCCCGGCGGGTCAGGTGGTAGATGCTGCCCTGAAAAGGGCCAAAGGGGAGAAAAAGAAAGTACTGATGATCTTTCACGCCTCCTGGTGCGGATGGTGCCATAAGATGGATTCCTCCCTTGTAGATCCTTCCGTAAAGGACGCGTTTGCCCGCGAATTCGTAGTGGAGCACCTTACGGTACTTGAATCAAAGAATAAAACACATTTGGAAAACCCCGGTGCGATGGAATATATGAAGAAATGGGGTGGAAGTGAACAGGGCCTGCCTTTCTGGGTCATTTTGAGCGACAAAGGGGACTATTTGTTCGATTCCCGGATGGAGGAGAATGGCAAGCTCTCGAATTCGGGTTGCCCGGCCAGTGAAAAGGAAGTGGCATTTTTCATTGGGTTACTGAAAAAGACCACCAAGATGAGTCCCAAAGAACTGGAGGCTGTTGCCGTTCGGTTCCGGAAAAATGAAGCCCATTAAACCAAGTAACGTTATACAGTAACCGATTCCATTTGTTGCAGGAAATCCGAATCAATATCAGCGTCGATTCCAGGGTTATCGGTTACTTCCAGGAAGAAATTATTATACACGGCCCCGCCTGTAACGGGGTCTTTTTTATGCCCCAGTAAACAGGTATCCAGGTCATAGAAAATAATATTGGGATGACTCATGGCAAAATGTACTTTGGCGGTGAGGGCCAGCCGGCTTTCCAGCATTCCGCCCAGCATACAGGGGATATGGCGTTCCTGCGCCGCGTCGGCAATTTTTTTGGCCTCCATAAGTCCGCCAGACTTAGCGAGTTTTATATTAATATAATCACAGGCGCCTGCTTCAATGATGCGGATGGCGTCGTAATGATCGAATACACTTTCGTCGGCCATGATCTTTATGGGAGAAGCTTTGCGAAGAGCCGGTAGTTGGGGGTCATTATACCGGCGCATGGGTTGTTCGCAGAATTGAATATTATAAGGGGCAATATGAGTGAGTGCGTATAGAGCATCATTATAGTTCCAGCCCTGATTGGCATCGATGCGCAATCCGATTTCAGGTCCTACCGCTTCCCGGATCAATTTGATCCGTTCCACATCTTCCCGACAGTTTTTTCCCAGTTTCACTTTGATGATCTGTACACCGTTAGCCACAAATTCTCTGGCTGTAGCAGCCATTTTTTTTGGTTCACCTATGCCGATGGTAAGGTCAGATTGGATCGTTTTTTTATTGCCTCCCAGATATTTATAAAGCGGGAGCCCTTCTGCTTTGGCATTGAGGTCGTGCAAGGCAATATCAAATGCACTTTTAATGGTAGCGTTGAAAGCGATATAATCGTTTAGCTCCTGCAAACGGGTGCCGATGGCCAGCGGATCTTTTCCTTTTATGATGCGGGCAAAATCTTTAGCAATAGCAAAGCAGGTGTCCTGCGTTTCTCCCACCAGCATCGGAAACGCGGAGCATTCACCCATTCCGGTTATGCCGGTATCAGTATGCATGCGGATAAACAGATTCTGCGCATGGTAGGAGGTTTCGGTAGCAATAACAAAAGGCTCCATTGGTATGGTGAGTCGGAAGATCTCTGTGTGGGTGATGATCATTTGAAATGAATTCAGTATAACAGCGAAATTAGCAACTGAGGGGCAGTTTTAGAATTGTTTTTTAATGTGAGCGGGAGTGTGCAAAAGGTTTTTCTCGGCCCATTTTTAATTTGGCAGATCAAATAAAAAGATGTAAATTATTTTTAATTAGTAAATATGCGTATTCTTCTGGGTAGGAATTGTCCTTTAATAATCTGTTCGGATGATTGATCCTAAGGAAAATATAAGCACCAATGCCAGGGATTTTCGTAAGTGGACCCTTATTTTCCTGTTCTTTTTTTGTATTTGTTTCTTCCTTCTCTTTTTATTCGATAGTTATGAATTTCATCATTTAAATGAACAGGAAAGACGCTGGTTCCTGTTGTTTATTTTTCTCTTTGTATTAGGTGCAGCATTTTTAATATTATGGTGGACGCAGCGCTTGATCAATCGCTATACTTCTTCTGTTGCCGGGGGGATACAATTAAAAGACCTGGCCCGGGCAGTGGATGAATTTGCCATGGTTGATTATGCTGATAAGAATGGAGTGATCGTTGATGCCAATGACCTTTTTTGCGACTATTCGGGATACAGCAAAGAAGAGATCATTGGTAAGGATCATCGGGTCTTAAATTCCGGGTATCACCCACCTGAATATTTCCAGCAATTATGGGCCACGATCCTTCGGGGAGAAATTTGGCGGGGGGAGGTGTTGGAAAAATCAAGAAATGGCCATTTGTATTGGACCGATACAACGATTGTTCCCTATGCGGGGAAAGACGAGAAATCATATAATTTCATCAGTCTTCGAAAGAATATTACCGACCGGGTAGCGGCTGAAACAGAATTAAAGAAAGTCAACCGGTTTTATCGGTTTATCATTGCTGTTAATGAAACTATTTTAAAAAAAGAGGATCGTCAGGATATCTTTTCGGAAGCATGTCGTATCGCGATTGAATTTGGAAAATTCCGGATGGCATGGGTTGGGGAGCTGGATGCAACAAATAATATCGTGGTACCGGTAGCGGTAGCTGGTTTTAATGAGGAGTATGTAAACTCTATTAAAGTAAGTGCCACTGATTCAAAATACGGCCGGGGCCCTTCGGGGAAAGCTATCCGTAGCGGCAAGTACCAATACTGCAATAATATAGCAACCGATCCGGATATGGAGCCTTGGAGGGAAAGGGCTCTGGCGCGGGATTATAAGTCATCTATTGCCCTGCCGATGGAACTGTCTGATGGCAGTAAGTTCATTTATACCCTTTATATGTCGGAGGTGGATTTTTTCAACGAGGGTGAAATAAAATTACTGCAGGATGTTTGTGATAATATTATCCATGCTCTGGAACGCATATTGCTGGTTCAAAAGCAGCAGCAGGCTGAAAGAGAATTGCGTGATAGCGAAGAGAAGTTTCGTCGTTTGGTAGAGCAAACGCTTTGGGGTGTGTATATTTATCAAAACGGTCGTTTCCAATATGTCAATCCAGCGTTTGAAAAAATTACCGGATATAGTAAGAAAAAGGTGGAAGAGAATTTTTCCTTTGAAAAGCTGGTTCATGACGAGGATATGGAAATACTTCGTGAAAAAATGGAGCAGCGAATAACGGGAAAGGGGTTTGAAGATAGATTGATTGTTCGTATAATTCATAGTGAGGGGGAAATTCGCAATGTTCAGATCGATGCCACCTCCATTTCCCTGAACGGCATACCTGCGTTTATAGGTACGGTAATGGATGTGACCAAACTGGTGGAAGAAGAGATACGGATCGACAGAGCCACAGTGGAGGCACAGGAAAATGAGCGTATGCAAATTGGCATGGAATTACATGATAATGTAAAGCAGATATTGGCCGCCTCTGTATTGCAACTCGATCTAGTACAATTCGCCGGGAATGAGGCTGGCCGAAATCAAGAGGTTGTTAAAAAGGTACAGGGCTATTTAAAGGAGGCTATATTTGAATTACGAAAACTCTCCCATCAATTAGCCCCTGTTTTTGATATCGATCAGGACCTGAAAAATAAAATAATGGAATTGTCGGGGCAGGTGGCTGAGTCTTCGAAAGTAATTTTTCATTTTGATGTAGATCCCTTGAACGGCCCCGTAGAGCCCCGCGTACAGCTCACGTTGTATCGTATCATTCAAGAGCAGTTTAGTAATATAGCCAGGCATGCTCATTGTAAGAATGTGTATGTAACATTGAAGATGTTACCGGGGGTGATCGTTTTAAGCATTGCCGATGATGGAGTTGGATTCGATACCATGCAACCCTTCAAAGGAATTGGCTTTGCCAATATACGCCGGCGGATCAATGCCCTGAAGGGAAAATTAAGGATCACCAGCCGACCGGGTCATGGTTGTGAATTATTTATTCAAATAAATACCTGATGTATGCGCTATATATTGCTGCTTGTTGGCGTTTTTTCCTCTTTTTTCTCTACCGCGCAGGACCTTACCGGAACCTGGGAAGGGGAATTGGTTTATGATGGATATGGTCAGTTTGTACCCAAAAAATCGAAGATCGTTTGGGAACTGGTACAGGTGGAAAAAGAGGTTTATGGTATCGTTTATTTTTATCCGGAAGATACCCGACCCAACGATCAGCCCAATTGCTGGTATAGTTTTTCCGGTAAAATGGGGAAGAAATCAGATTTTCCTTTTCAGTTTATTCAATCCCGTTTCATTGATGGGTTAGGAACCACCCGCACCTACCTGTTTCATGTAAAGCATGGATCTGATAAAAATGCCGAATTGTTAGCCGGGAAATGGTATGCCCAATTGGAGTCGTTGAACACTACAGAACAACCAGCGGGTAATTTTTCCATCCATAAGGTTTCGGGAATGGTTTCGGACCAGTTGTGGTTGAAACGCAAGGAGAAGGAAATCATTGATAAGCTGAACAGTAAGGAGCTTATTGACACCCTGCATAAAAGAGGTTGAATTTTGAATTGGAAATGAGTTTAATCATATAGGATTTATGCTGCTTTCCGCTATTTTTGCAGGCAATTGCTTGTTTTATGAGTTCATCCCATCCAGTAAAGGTATCTTTTGATAATACCGAAAACGCCTTTGCGTACAAAACCAATAAAGAGTTAAGTAAAGCCCATTTTTTGTTTTCTTCCATGCGTTTCAATACGCTGGTGAAATGGGGAACCCGTTTTACCCCCTGGGCTATTAAGGCCGGATGGCCCATTCAGGGAATTATCCGCAGTACGATCTTCCAACAATTTGTAGGTGGTGAAACCTTGCAGGAAACGGCCGCCGTAGTAAATAAACTGGCGCAATACCATGTACAGGTAATTCTTGATTATGGTGTGGAAGGAGGTGATGATGGAGAGGCGGGATTTGATCATGCCTGCGACGAATTTATCCGGGTGATAGAATATGCGGCCACGCAGCCTAATATTCCATTCATGAGTGTGAAGGTGACCGGTATTGCCCGATTTGCCTTGCTTGAAAAACTCGATCATTCAGTAGAGCAAAATGCCGGCACATTGATGAAGCGGTACATGCTGGCTTTGGAAAGTTTGACCCCTGCCGAGAAAGAAGAATGGCAACGTGTAAATGCACGTTTACAGCGCATCTGTTCCACCGCCGCTTCCAATGGGGTAGGAGTGCTGATCGATGCCGAGGATTCTTTTATTCAGGATCCGGTGGATGTGATCACCACGCTCATGATGGAGCAATTCAATAAAGAGAAAGTGGTGGTGTATAATACCTTTCAGCTTTATCGGCACGACCGGTTGAATTTCCTGCATGATTCACATGAAGCGGCTGTGCAGCGTAATTTTATTCTGGGAGCAAAATTGGTTCGGGGTGCTTATATGGAAAAAGAGCGGGAAAGAGCCGCCCAAATGAATTACCCTTCACCTATTCAAAGCGACAAAGAAAGTACCGATCGCGATTTTAACGCAGCGACTAAATATTGTATTGATCATATCGATCGCATTGCCGTGATCGTAGCTTCACACAATGATTACAGCAATTTATATACGACACAGTTGATGGATGAAAAGGGCTTGCCCCATGATCATCCTCATGTGCATCTTTCGCAACTTTTCGGGATGAGTGATCATATTACTTTTAATCTGGCCAAAGCCGGATTCTCTGTTAGTAAATACCTGCCTTTTGGTCCCATCAAGGATGTTATACCCTATCTGATGCGTCGTGCGCAGGAAAACAGCAGTATGGGCGGACAGATGGGCCGGGAGTTGGGGTTGATAAAGAAGGAGATGGAGAGAAGAAATAAGTAATAAGAAATAAGTAATAAGAAATTAGGAAGTATAAGGCAGCAGTCCACACCCCATACCTCACCCTACTTACCACTTAAAACTTATTACTCATTACTCATTACTGCCTCCCAATTTCACGCGCAGCAAATACATATCGGCCGTAATGAATAATGTCTTGTCGTCGTCGGCTAAGGCGATGTTGCTGCACGCTTCGGGAATATTGAGATGACCTATGTGTTTGCCGGAAGCACTGAAGATAAATACGCCCCCTGGTCCGGTAGCGAATAGGATCCCGCTTTTTGTTACTTTCATTCCATCGGGTAAACCTTGTTTGGTTTTGGCCATTTCGGTAGCATCAAAAAATATACGTGGATTGAGCAAGGTGCCGGCCGGTGTAATATCGAAATGATACCACATGGCTTTGTCTGGATCGGAGTTGGCTACCAGTAGCTCCTTTTCGTTGTTTAAAAACAGGATGCCATTAGGGCGTGTAAGGCTATCAGTTAGTAAATATGTTTTCCCGTTCGACACTCTGTATACGCCCTGGAAGGGGATTTCTTTTGAAGAGTCATCCACATTTTTCAATAATCCATATGGCGGATCGGTAAAGAACAGGTCGCCATTACTGCGGTAAACTGCATCATTGGGGCTATTCAGTCTTTTCCCTTCATAGTTGTCAGACAAGGTTATAAAGCGTGGAGCCGGTGCAGTTAGGTCGGCATCCATCATGGCCATCCGGCGGTCACCGTGCTGGCAAAGCACCAAACGGCCTTCGGCATTCAGGATGAGTCCGTTTGAGCCCGGTTCTCCGCCGCGCGGCACCGAACCGGTATATCCCGAAGGGGTCAGATACAATTCCGCTCCTTTTTCTTCGGTCCATTTATAGATCTTATTAGGCGGTATATCAGAGAACAGCAGCATTTTTTGTGATTCCACCCATAAAGGGCCTTCGCTCCAATCGAATCCTTCAGCCACAATTTCTATCGCAGCACTGGTATCGATCACCGAGAGGAGAGAGGGGTCGAGCATTTCGATGGAGCCTATTCTTTTTCTTTCTTTGGATGCGTTTTCCACGGTGGTTGTTTTTGGTTCGTTATGGCAGGCAAGGAGCAGGCTGCACGCTATAAAAAACAGTAGTAATCTTCTTTTCATCTTAATGCGTTTAATTGTTGGCTAATTTTTCCCAGATTTCATATATGGGTTCTCCTTTGGAACTTTTTCCACTGTGATGCCATTTTCCTTCTACGATCTTCCCCTCAAATTGAAGCGTGGCGCCAACGCGGGAGGAATCGCGACTGAAGAAATCAATAGACTCAGTATACACCCCATTTTCAAAGGTGTAAGTACCGCCACCGGTGCCGAAAAATTCCCTGGTTTCAATATTGATGGCGGTCCATTGGAACCTGGTTCCGGTTAAGGTCTTTAGGGTTCTACGCACTCCCAAAGGCAGGCTGCTGATGGTTTCACCCTGTTTGCGTCCGCTAATCCGCCATACACCCGACAGGGGGCCCTCACCCGGGTCCAGTTTTTTCCAGGTTTGTGATAAACCGTCCAGATCTGTTTCCAGGAAATTCCTTTTGAGGGTAAAGCTTATTTCGCTTGAAGTACCAACCTTTTGCGGGTTGGCGGTATGAAATTGAAGCTTTACCAGGATCTTATTTCCGGCCAGTGAATAGGGGCCGCCCCAGGTATACAGAAATTTCTTCTCTGTTTTATTATAGGCTGTTACCACGCAGTATTGGTCTGTAAAACAAATGGTTTGATCCGTATCAGGATCTTCCAGTTTCCAGGCACCGGTAAGGGGATCTTTGGGCTGGTCCTTTTTAAAGCTCAGCAGGGCCAGGCCCAGGATGATCAGAAAAAGCAAGGTAATATCTCTTAACATGGCAAGAAGTATTCGTTATTCCGAATATACGCTCATTTCCGCAGAAGCTTTGTATGATGGTTGAAATGCATTTTTCCACATTAGGCAACAGGGGTGTTTCAACCCCTTATTCTACTGTAAATTGCGGCATGCAACAATATCATCAGTTACTGCAGCATATTCTGGATAATGGCGTTCAAAAGCACGATCGCACCGGTACCGGAACCCTGAGTTGTTTTGGCTATCAGATGCGTTTTGATCTGGCCAAGGGATTCCCCATGGTAACCACCAAAAAATTGCATTTAAAAAGCATTATATATGAATTGTTGTGGTTTCTCCAGGGTTCCACCAATATTGCCTATCTCAAAGAAAATGGTGTTAGTATCTGGGACGAATGGGCGAATGAGGAGGGAGATCTGGGACCTGTTTATGGCAAACAATGGCGAAGCTGGGAAGGCGCCGATGGGGCTGTGGTGGATCAAATTACAGACCTGATCAAGCAGATCAAAACCAATCCGGATAGCCGTCGTTTGATTGTAAGTGCCTGGAATGTGGCTGATTTGCCCAAAATGGCCCTGATGCCCTGTCATACCCTGTTTCAATTTTATGTTGCAGAAGGAAAACTCAGTTGCCAGTTATACCAACGCAGTGCGGATGTATTTCTTGGTGTGCCTTTCAATATCGCTTCCTATGCTTTATTAACGCTGATGATTGCACAGGTGTGCGATCTGGAGCCCGGTGACTTTGTGCATAGTTTTGGCGATGTACATATCTATAACAACCATATGGAGCAGGTGAAATTGCAATTGAGTCGTTCGTTTTATCCACTTCCTACTATGAAAATTAATCCTGCTGTTAAAGATATTTTTGGTTTTCGATTCGAGGATTTTACATTGGAGGGGTATTTGAGTCATCCGGGGATAAAGGCGCCGGTTGCTGTGTAAGGAATAAGAAATAAGGAATAAGAAATAAGGAATTAGGAAGTTGGGAGATAAAGTTGTGTGTTTTTCTGGAAGAGGTAAACTTGCCTTATTTTTAAACAAAAAATATGGGGCGGAAGGTGGATCTCGAGGATCGGCTGGTAAAGGTTGCTGTGAGTTGTTTAGAGATTTGTGACAGACTCCCCAGAACTCGAATTGGATTTAATCTGGAACATCAGTTATCAAAAAGCGCCACTGCGGCGGCACTTAATTTCGGTGAGGCGCAGGCCGCAGAGTCGGCAGCTGACTTTATACATAAGCTAAAAATTGTTTTAAAGGAATTACGTGAAACCATTATTAATCTTAAGATCATAATTGCAAAACCATTGGTAGAAGGTCCTTTTATGGATGCTGTTCCTATTGAAGCCAATCAATTAATGGCAATTTTTTTTCAAAGTATTAAAACAGCCAAAGAAAATCAGCATAAAAGGAATAGTTAAGCTGTATACCAATAACTTCCTTATTCCTTATTTCTTATTCCTTATTTCTTATTTCTATGCAAATTTCCCTTATAGTAGCCGCCTCTTCCAATAACGCCATTGGCCGGGCGAATCAGTTGCTGTGGCATTTGCCTAACGATATGAAGTTTTTCAAGAATACTACCTGGGGAATGCCGGTGGTAATGGGGCGCAAAACCTTTGAGTCGATGGGAAAAGCGTTGAATGGCCGTACCAATATTGTGATCACACGACAGAAAGACTGGCAGGCGGAGGGCGTGAAGGTGGTGGATAGTTTGGAAGCAGCCCTGGTGGTAGCCGCTGATGCCGATGCCAAAGAAATCTTTGTTGTTGGTGGCGGAGAAATTTACAGTCAGGCTATGAGCCTTTGTCACCGGATCTATATGACCCGGGTAAATACAACTATCGAAGGAGATACTTTCTTTCCTGAAATCCGTTCGACAGATTGGGAGCTGCTTTCTGAATTGCCTTTTCAGGCAGACGGCAAACATCCCTTTTCTTATAGTTTCCAGGTATGGGAGCGAAAAACGAAATAAGCCTGAAGGCACCCCTGATAATAGTAGATTTACACCTTTGAAATTCAACTTTTGGCCGGATATTCCACTTTTAGGATCGTTCGAAAATATTTGTACTATTGGATTACCGCGTCCAATAGTAAGGGACATGGAATGCATTCCCCATTTGTGTTCGATCTGATCACTTCTGTATTGAATGATAACCGTCATTATTATGTGTATGATGAGGTGGAATCGTTGCGTTTAGCTTTGTTAAAGAATCAGCGTGTTTTGGAAGTGGAGGATTTTGGTGCTGGTTCCACCCAAATTGCCACCAGTAGCCGAACTATTGCTTCCATAGCCCAAATGGCCGCCAAATCACCGAAGCTCGGGCAATTATTATTCCGGTTGGTCGCCTATTACCAACCTTCACGCATACTGGAACTGGGTACTTCCCTGGGCTTGTCCACCTTATATCTGGCAGCAGGAAGACGCCATGCACGGGTGCTAACCGTGGAAGGATCGGATGCGGTTGCAGCAGTGGCAAAAGAGAATTTTGAACGACTCTCTGCAGGCAATGTGTATTCCCGTATCGGGAATTTTGATATTGTTTTACCTCAGCTACTCCAGGAAGAAGGAAGCTTTGATTTTGTATTCATTGATGGTAACCATCGTAAAGAACCCACCTGGAACTATTTCTTGCAATTAAAGGCCCGGATTCCGGAAAAAGCCATCCTCATCTTCGATGACATCCATTGGAGTGCAGAAATGGAGGAGGTGTGGGAAATGATCAAAAAGGACCCCTCTGTGATGCTTTCTGTAGATCTTTTCTTTATTGGGATCATTTTTTTTGATTCTGCCTTTAAAGTGCCACAGCATTTTCGGATACGATTTTAAAAATCAGTACCTTCATACCGAAATTCGAGTTCCCACATAACCGCAGTACTACAATGACGATCGGTATTCTAACAGAGCCCTCCTTCGAAACCAGAGTATCCTTACTTCCTGAAGCAGTGGCCACGCTCACCAAAAAAGGGATTACAGTTTTAGTAGAATCTAATGCCGGAGCCCGGGCCTATAGTCCCGATGAGGAGTATGTTCGTGTTGGTGCCAGCATTGCCGAGCGTTCTGCTATCATTTCTCAATCAGAAATACTTTTATCTATCAATCAGCCTGCCGATACACCTACTTTCCCCAAGGGAAAAGTACTGATCGGTGTGTTTCAGCCATTGTTTCAGGTCGGCGCCATGAAAGAATGGGCCGGGAAAGGACTTACCACTTTCAGTTTGGATATGCTGCCGAGAACCACGCGTGCCCAGAGCATGGACGTGCTGAGTTCACAGGCGAATATTGCCGGATACAAAGCCGTATTGCTTGCTGCGAATGAGTATTGCCGTTATTTTCCCATGTTTATGACAGCCGCAGGGAGTATTGCCCCGGCAAAAATGCTGATACTGGGAGCAGGGGTGGCCGGCTTGCAGGCAATTGCTACTGGTAAACGGTTAGGTGCAGTAGTGGAGGTGTTCGATACACGCCCTGCTGTAAAGGAAGAAGTAATGAGTTTGGGTGCCAAGTTTGTTGAAGTGGAAGGAGCGGCCGATGCATCTAAAGCGGGTGGATATGCGGTTGAGCAATCGGAAGAATTCCAGCAAAAGCAGAAGGCACGTATTGCCGAAAGCATCGCCAAATCAGATATAGTTATCACCACCGCGCAGATACCGGGTAGAAAAGCGCCGATACTCATCACTACCGCTATGATCGACGCCATGCGAAAGGGCAGTGTGATCATTGATATTGCTGCAGCTACGGGCGGTAATACTGAACTGACGAAAAATAACGAAACGGTTGAATATAAAGGCGTGCGCATCATTGGAAATTCAGCTTTGGCGGCCAGTCTGCCTGCAGATGCCAGTAAACTATACGGCAAGAATATCCTCAATTTTATGCAACTGATAACCTCTAAAGAAGGAGCTCTTCACTTGAATTGGGAGGATGATCTGGTAAAAGGAAGTTGTATTACGCATGATGGCCAGATGGTGCATGAGCGGATGCAGAATGCATAACATGGTTTGAAATAATCAAAGAAAACAACGAATTCGTTTCATTTTTATCTAAATTCTTTTTCATGGAATCAATTTTCAATTGGATCAGTCAGCATCAACAAATGATCTATATCGTAGTGCTGATGATATTTGTAGGGATTGAAGTGATTGGCCGGGTACCCAGTGTTTTGCATACCCCCCTGATGAGTGGCGCCAATGCCATTCATGGAGTGGTGATCATTGGGGCCATCATCGTAATGGGTAAGGCGGAACCAGACAATTATCCCGCCCTGATTCTTGGTTTTCTCGCCGTGATTCTTGGAACATTGAATGTGGTGGGGGGATTTGTGGTGACTGACAGGATGCTGGAGATGTTTAAGAAGAAGAAGTGAGAAGTGAGAGGTGAGAGGTGAGAGGTGAAAGGTGAGAGGTGAGAGGTGAGAGGTGAGAGGTGAATTGATTCAGTCTTCCCACAAACCACAAGTCTCATGCCACATACCTCATGCCCCACACCTTACTTCTTATAACTTAAAACTAACAACTTAAAACTTACTACAAACTACATATGGAACTCAATATACTCACCCTTTGTTATCTGATCGGTTCAATTACGTTTATACTGGGATTAAAGATGTTGTCGAATCCGGCATCTGCACGGAAAGGTAATCTGGTTGCTGCGGCCGGTATGGCGATTGCGATTGCAGGCACCATTTTTTTGTATCGGGATGAGGAAGGGCAGAAGCTGGGTAATTATATCTGGATCTTTGCTGGTTTGTTCATCGGTACAGTAGTGGGGGTATTGGCTGCAAAGAAAGTGAAGATGACAGCCATGCCGGAAATGGTGAGTTTGTTCAATGGTATGGGAGGTGCCTGTGCGGCCCTGATCTCCGTGATAGAATTTCGTCATTTGGTACACGATTATGATCCGGCCGTGTATGGTGGAGATGGCAGTATATTTTTTGCGTTGATCGATCCGGTTAAATTGTTGATCATTCTGATGGGTTTGATCATTGGTAGTGTATCCTTTGCCGGTAGTATGATCGCCTGGGGCAAATTGAATGGCCGGATCAAGGATTATTCCTTTAACGGACAGCATATCGTAAACCTTTTACTGATCGGATTGGTACTGTTTCTGGCCGGATTCATGGTGGTGATGCATCCGGGAGAAACCAATATGTATTTCTATGTGATCGTGGGATTGTCGTTGCTTTATGGTGTTATGTTTGTTATGCCTATTGGGGGAGCTGATATGCCGGTGGTGATTTCTTTGCTGAATTCCTTCACTGGTGTGGCCGCTGCCTGCGGTGGTTTTCTGTACGACAATAAAGTTATGTTAACAGGTGGTATCCTTGTAGGAGCTGCAGGTACCTTACTAACGATACTGATGTGTAAGGCCATGAATCGTTCGCTGAAAAACGTTTTGATCGGTTCTTTTGGCGGCGGTGCAAAAGCCGTTGCTGCGGCTGGTGGTCCGCAGGGAAGTTATAAGGAAATTTCATTGAGCGATTCAGCCGTGGTAATGAGCTATGCTGCAAAAGTAATGATCGTTCCGGGCTATGGATTAGCGGTTGCACAGGCCCAGCATGCCTGTCATGAGTTGGAAAAATTACTGACCGAAAAAGGTGTTGATGTAAAATATGCCATCCATCCGGTGGCTGGTCGTATGCCGGGCCATATGAATGTGCTGCTGGCTGAAGCAGATGTGAGTTACGAGAAATTACAAGAGATGGAGCAGGCGAATGAAGAATTTTCATCGGCCGATGTAGTGCTCATCCTGGGTGCTAACGATGTGGTAAATCCTGCAGCCAAAACAGATCCGGCTTCACCAATTTATGGTATGCCTATTCTTGATGTGGAGTTAGCCAAGCATGTTATCGTGAACAAAAGAAGTATGAAACCCGGCTATGCCGGTATTGAAAACGATCTTTTCTTCCGCCCCAAAACATCCATGCTGTTTGGTGATGCCAAGAAAGTATTACAGGATCTCATCGCAGAAATAAAGAGTTTATAAGACCCGCAACAGTTGAGTAAGGTTCCGCCATTATTGCTCCAGTCGCTGGAAGGTTTAAAAGGTTTCCAACGGGAATCTTTTGAGCGCGTGCATGCCGAAGGCAAAGACATCAGTTCGGTACGCTATAATCCGCACAAGTGGCATCAGAAGGAGTTACCTTTTTTATTCCCTGCAAATGCCGATGCGCCTGTAACGCAAACAAGTATTCCCTGGTGTGCAAAAGGCTACTACGTTAGCCCCCGACCTTCATTTACACTTGATCCTCTATTTCATGCAGGTGCCTATTATGTACAGGAAGCATCCAGTATGTTTCTGGAGCAGGCCTTAAAACAGCATGCCCCACTGGATCAACCCTTACGTGCACTGGATCTTTGTGCGGCTCCAGGCGGGAAGTCAACCCTGATACAATCTTTGCTTTCACCGGAAAGTTTACTGGTGAGTAATGAGGTGATCAAATCACGTGCATCAATACTGGAAGAAAACCTCACCAAGTGGGGCGCTACGAATACCATTGTTACGAATAATGATCCCCGTGATATAGCCCGTTTGCAGGCTTTTTTTGATCTGATCGTTGTAGATGCTCCCTGTAGCGGCAGTGGATTGTTCAGAAGAGACCCTGCTGCAATTGAGGAATGGAGTGAAAATGCAGTGCGCTTATGCAGTCAGCGACAGCAACGCATTCTGGCAGATATCTTACCAGCCTTGAAAGAGGGCGGGTTACTTGTTTATTCCACTTGTTCCTATTCCCGGCAGGAAGATGAAGATATTTTGGATTGGCTTGCCGGAGAGCAGGGGTTGGAAACGCTTTCATTACAAATGGATCCCGACTGGGGTATACAGGA
Organism: uncultured Chitinophagaceae bacterium; assembly: GCA_964555605.1. GTDB lineage: Bacteria > Bacteroidota > Bacteroidia > Chitinophagales > Chitinophagaceae > Endoryza. The sequence goes on from CAZKSY010000035.1 coordinate 26,550, forward strand.
GGTAATGAGCCCAGCACAGCAGGCGTATGGATATCGATTCTGGCCGCATCTGCTAAAAGGCGAGGGTTTTTTTATTGCCTGCTTTCGTAAATCGGCCTCGGACGAATCCGCCACTCGTATGGGGAAAACAGCCAAACTGGAAAAGGCCTCGAAAGCAGAGGTGGTAGCGTTGCAATCATGGTTGAAGCCAAATTTGATGGGCAGTTTTATAAAGCTGGGAGAGGCGCTGACTTATATTCCGGAGGGTATGGAACGGGATTTGATGTATGTAAGTTCCGTAAATCTTTATATGCGTAAAGCGGGGGTGATGGTTGGGAAATGGACAGGTCGGGACGTATTGCCGGATCATGCGTTGGCCTTAAGCCCTATATTATCCGGGGATCATGTTGGTGTTTCGTTAAATCGGGAGCAGGCTTTGCAATATTTGCGTCGGGAGGAAGTTATACTCGATCCAATGCCCGAACTTAGTAACCATCCTTTCAAGGGCTGGTCGTTGGTACAGTATGAAGGAATGCCATTGGGATGGATCAAGTTGCTCAGTAACCGGATCAATAACTATTATCCCAAAGAATGGCGGATACTGAAAAAGGCAGGGAGTTAAAAATTTTCATCATCTTTGCAACCGTGAGAAATTACTATTCTATGCTGCGGAAACAAATAATCGTATCGATCTTATTACTGGTCGCTTTTATGCCTTTAACAGGGCAGGAAAAACTTCAGGTGATGGGCGGCGGCGGTGCGCTGTATTTGTCGCATACAGTGAAACCGGGAGAAAACTGGTATAGTGTGGGGCGTATTTATAATATCAGTCCTAAAGAAATCGCCCCGTTTAATCATGGCAGCATGGATAAGCCGCTGGCGATTGGCCAGGAGTTGAAAATACCGTTAACCGGGATTAATTTCTCCCAGGATGGTACCAAGGCGGCCGACGAGGTATTTGTTCCCCTGTATCATAAAGTAGGAGAGAAAGAGTGGATGTACCGGATCAGCACCTTACATTATAAAGTGCCGGTAGAAACGCTGCAAAAATGGAATCATATCACCAATGATCAGTTGCGTAGCGGAATGTTGGTGATCGTTGGATATTTAAAAGTGAAACCCGGTCAATCGGCACTTGCCACAAAAGGCACTGTTAATGTAGCGAAAGAGAAGCAGAAAGTAGAGGAGTTAAAAACCATTGAACCGAAAACCCCCGAAACAAAAGCACCTGAAACAAAAGCGCCGGAAGCAAAACCTGCTGAAGTAAAACAGCCGGAAGTCAAAGTGCCGGAAACAAAGGTTCCTGAAACAAAAGTACCTGAAGCGAAACCAGTGGATCCGGGACCTGTTCCCAATGGACAAACGGTGAACCATAAGGGGGGGAGTTTCCGAAAGCAATTTGGCGATGGTTTGGCCAGTATTACGGGGAACGCCGGTATTTTCAGAAGTACCAGTGGTTGGAACGATGGAAAGTATTATGCGCTGATGAATAATGTTCCCATTGGCACCATTGTTAAAGTGAGTTTTTCTTCTACCAATAAAACCATTTATGCAAAGGTGCTGGGGCAATTGCCTGAAATGAAAGAGAGTACAGGACTTGCCCTGCGCATCAGCGACGCCGCCGCCAGTGAATTAGGAGTGGAGAATACGAAGTTCTTTGTGGAGGTGAGGTATTGAGGCTTTGGAAAGTTGTAGGTGTTGAGTTGTAAGTTTTAAGTGGTAAGAGTGGTATGAGGTATGAGGTATGGGTGGTGCGATTCACCATTCACCATTCACGATTCACCATTCACGATTCACCATTCACGATTCACGATTCACCATTTCCCCCATCTTATTTCTTCATTTTCTTCCCTTCAACTCCAGGATCTCTACTTTCCGAAACTCCACCGGATGACTTTCGCTTTGAAGCGAGATATAGCCTTCTTTCAATAATTTTCCATCTGGCTTGAATGCAGGATCAAAATGATCCACATTACCTCCGCCAATCTGGGGCTTCTGGTAAACCAATACGGTATCACCATTAACGATATGTTTGATTACGGAATCTCCCAATACCATCACTTCGGCGCGTACCCACTGATCGCCGCGATAGGTTTGTGATTTGGAATCGATGCAGTGTGCTTTCACTAACTTATTATTCATTTCCACATGCGTACCCGGCGTACACAAATTACAGGTGGTCCGTGTACCGGTGGAGTCGCCTCCCAGTAATTGTACTTCAATCGAAATGGGAAAATCCTGATCTTTCAGCATAGATGCGGGCGGCTGACAGTGGAGCATGATACCACTATTACGATACGCCCAGCCGGGTCCATCTTTTGCTTGTGTTCCGGTAAAACGGTATTCAACCGCTATTATATAACTGGAATAGGAATTTTTATAGAACAAGTGCCCGAATCGGCCGTTGAAGGAGTCGTATTGATCATATCGCACAACGATCTTTCCATCTTCAACACGAAAGGTATTGCCAAAATTCTCACCCAAGGCATAGCCGGTAATTTTGGGTGTCCAGCCTTTAAGATTCCGGCCATTGAAAAGTTGTTTCCATTTAGGGCTTTTCTGTGCCAGTGCACCACTACTGATCAGGAGACAAAGTACAAATATGATCTTTTTCATTTTCGATGAATTTATTCAAATCGGTAACCGCGAAGGAAATCGGCTACAGGCATTTTTTTCTTTCCTTCCAATTGTAATTCCAGCACCGATAACCATCCGTCGGCACAGGCAAAATAGAGATACGTTTTACCATCAGTCTTCCAGGTGCCGGCTTCAGGCAGTTGTTGCGGATGTTCCTCTTTAACGATGGCACTTCGATAGATCTTGAGTGTTTTTCCGTTCAGATGCGTAAAAGCGCCCGGAAAGGGGGCGAGACCGCGGGCCAGATCATGCACCTGCTGTACTGTTTTTGAAAAGTTTATATGACAGGTTTCTGTGAATATTTTCGGAGCATGTTTTAAGGCTTCCTGTACAGATTGCTGGGGTTGCTCCCTGATGGTGCCTGCAGCAATTGCCTGTACGGTTCGCACCAATAATTTTGCGCCCAGTTCTTTCATTTTATCATGCACTTCACCAGCGGTATCATTTTCTCCGATCGGTAAAGAATCCTGTAAAAGGATGTCGCCGGTATCAATTTCATGCTTTAACCTGAAAGTAGTTACGCCGGTGATTTTATCGCCGTTGATAACCGCCCAGTTAATGGGTGCAGCACCGCGGTATTGCGGCAACAGACTGCCATGTACGTTTATAGAACCCATAGGAGGCATGTTCCAAACGATCTCTGGCAACATACGAAAGGCAACCACTACCTGCAGATCAGCCTGCAAATTGCGCAGGGATTGAAGGAAGGTTGCGTCTTTTAATTTTTCGGGTTGTAAAATGGTAAGCCCTTTTTCAACAGCATACTTTTTCACGGCACTCTGTTGCAGTTGCAGTCCTCTGCCTGCGGGTTTGTCGGGGGCCGTAATAACACCAACGATATTGGCACCTGCCTGAACCAGCGCATCCAGTGAGGCCACTGCAAATTCAGGGGTTCCCATAAAAACGATCCGCAGATCGGTGAACTGTTTCATTACTGGGTCAATTTCTTCAAGTGAGGGGCAAAAGTACAAAACCTGTGGATAGTCACAGGTTTTGAGGGGTATTATCTTGATTTCATTTTGCCGGCTTCATCAAAATCGGGATACAGCAGGTATTTTTTTCGAATAGCTTTAAATTGCTTCAATCCCGGCTCCCATGATTTTCGTATAGCTGTTTCCGTTTTATTTTCCTTTAACTGCTGCCATAGGGTATTGTTGCCAGCGAGTTTATTGAAAAAAGATTCTTCCATTTTGCCGGATTTGGGTAGGATAAAGAACGAATCTTTTTTAGGAAACAGCCGGTATGCTTCCATCAGCCATTTAAGTTGAATGGCACCGTTTACCTGTTTCAATACAGACTCTGTGGTTCCGGAAAGATCCCAGCCATAGCAAAGCTGACCGTATAATTTAGAGCTTTTGGCACCTTCATTGGGATTTGGTGTGAAGGCGAATAAGTTATTGGGCAAGCTTGGGTGCCCGAACACCTGAAAGGGCTTATTGGTTCCCCTGCCTTCACTCAGAACGGTACCTTCGAAGAAACAGGTGGAAGGATACAGATAAATGGATTGCATGTTCGGTAAGTTGGGAGAGGGGCGAACCGGTAATTCGTATTTGCTGGCATGGGTATAACCGGCGCATTTGATCACCAGGAAATGAAAGGGGGTATCGGTAGTTGGTTGGGTGGTTTTTGCATATTCCATATACTGATTGGCTTTTGCGCTCAGCCATTTTTCACCGGTAAGCATCATGGCATATTCACCAATGGTCATACCATAAACGATCGGTACCTGCTGGCGGCCGACAAAGGATCTGTAAGGGAGTTCTAATACCGGACCATCTACATAGAAGCCATTTGGGTTGGGTCGGTCGAGTACCAGAAGAGGCTTGTGTAATTCAAAGGCTGCTTCCATAAACTCTTCCAGAGAGGATATAAAGGTATAAAAGCGCACGCCTACATCCTGAATATCAAAAAGGAGTATGTCTACCTCTTTTACATCTTCTGCCTGGGGTCTTCTTTTGGCGCCGTAAAGTGAAATAACGGGAATGCCTGTTCGCTGGTCGGTATAATTGCCCACTTTTTCACCGGCATCTGCGGTACCTCTGAATCCGTGTTCGGGGCCAAAAATCACTTTGATATCAATGCCTGATTTCATCAGGGTGTCTACGAGATGACTTTTTCCCACCACAGAAGTTTGGTTGGCAAAAATGCCTACGCGCTTTCCTTTCAGGAGTGGCAGATAGGTTGAAAGACGCTCTGCACCGGGAACAATTTTGATCCCATTGGTATTTACGGGGGCTGCGGGTTGGCCGGCAAATCCGGTAAAAAAGGAACAGCAAAGGAGCACTAATAAGGCTGATAGCTTCATTTCTTTGATTTAATTTCCTTGAAAAGGAAGGAGTTAGAAAACTGTCAGAAAGTTATGAAATCCTTTGCGCTTGCGGGTAAATTTTTGGTTTTTAACCCGAATTTATCTGTTACCTTGCGGAGGTTTCCCCGTTTGATATGAAAACGGATATAGAAACATATCTAAAAATTAAATACTGTTAATTACATGCAACAAGCAAAAAGCGGCGACAAGGTAAAAGTTCATTACCATGGTCGTTTAACCACTGGTGAAACATTTGATTCTTCACAGGGTCGCGAACCACTGGAATTTGAAATTGGCGGTGGAATGGTGATCAAAGGTTTTGATGATGGTGTGGCGGGTATGACCATTGGCGAAAAGAAAACAATCAATATTCCCGTACATGAAGCGTATGGTGAACGTCAGGAAGAAATGATGGTAGAATTTCCATTGAATCAGTTCCCTCCCGATATGAAACCTGAAGTGGGCATGCCATTGACCATGACTACAGCGCAGGGATATCCTGTACAGGTGGTGATCACAGAGATCAAAGAAGAATCTGTAATACTTGATGCCAATCATCCTCTTGCCGGCAAAGAACTGGTATTTGACCTCGAACTCGTAGAGATCGTAGGCGGAAGTCCGTTGATCATTATGCCGTGATAAGTGATAAGTGTCGCGTTATAAGTTATAGGTGGTTGCTGAGAGGCAGCCACTTTTTTTTGCGGGGAGGGATGGGGAATAGTGAAAGGTGAAAGGTGAAAGGTGAAAGGTGAAAGGTGAAAGGTGAATGGTGAATGGGGACCCCCATACCCCACACCTCATACCTCATACCTCACACCTCAGACCCACTTACAACATACAACTCACAACTTACTCCCTCCCACCAATCTTTTTAATAAATTGCGTCTTCAACTTCTGCAAAATGGATCTTAATTATGCTTTTAGTGTTCGGGAACGATTGATACGGTATGTACAAATAGATACCCAAAGCGACAGCGACTCTGCATCAGTGCCGAGCACTGCGAAGCAGAAAGATCTTAGTCGTTTGCTGGTTGAGGAGTTAATTCAGCTTGGAATTACCGATGCCCATCTCGATGAATATGGATATGTATATGCGTCCATTCCGTCCAATTCATCAAAAGAAATACCTGCAATATTGCTGTGTTCGCATGTGGACACCGCACCGGATTGCAGTGGTACAGGGGTGAAGCCTATTGTACACGAAAAATACGACGGTTCTCCAATTGTATTGCCGGATGATCCCACGCAGGTGATCACCACCGGGGAGCATCCGTATCTTTTGGAGCGGGTGGGAGACGATATTATAACGGCCTCCGGAACTACCTTATTGGGTGCTGATGATAAGGCGGGTGTAGCTATAATAATGGATCTGGTGCAATATTTACAATTACATCCCGAAGCGGAGCATGGATTGATCCGCATCCTGTTTACGCCAGATGAAGAAATCGGACGGGGGGTGAATCATGTAGATCTGCAAAAGCTGGGCGTTCAATTCGGGTATACTCTGGATGGTGGGGAACGCGGTTCGCTGGAGTCTGAAAATTTCTCGGCCGATGGTGCCAGGGTAGTTTTTCATGGGGTTAGTGCCCATCCCGGATCGGCTAAGGATATTATGGTGAGTGCCCTAAAAGTGGCTGCATCATTTGTTGATTCTTTGCCTAAAGACGAACTTTCGCCTGAGTCTACAGATGGCCGGTACGGTTTTGTACATCCGGTTCATTTGGAAGGAACGGTGGAGCAGGCAACGGTTCAATTCATTCTTCGTGATTTTTCTACAGCTAAACTAAACGCCTATGCGAATTATCTGCGTGACCGGATGGACGAAACCCTGGCTCGTTTTCCAGGTTCCCGGGGAGAATTTACGGTAACGGAACAATACCGGAATATGAAGGAGGTGCTGGATCACTGCCCGCAGGTGATCGAATTGGCCAGAAAAGCTATCGAAGCAGCAGGATTGGAGGTCCGTGAAATACCCATCAGGGGCGGTACAGACGGTGCCCGTCTATCTTTTTTAGGCATTCCCTGTCCGAATTTATTTACCGGCGAAATGGCACTCCACGGGAAGCATGAGTACGTGAGTGTTCAGGATATGCAGAAAAGCGTAGAAGTGCTGGTGCGGTTACTCACCGGGTTCTAAGCAGGCTTGCCGGTCATAAAACTACTGGGCAAAAAACATAAACTCTTTAGTATCTTTAAGGATAAAATGAATTTTATATGGAAGGTTATTTAGTTCAATACTGGTGGGTTATCCTTATCGTGATAATCCTGTTTTTGGGGTTGAAAACAATCAATCAGGGAACCATTGGCGTGGTTACTGTTTTTGGTAAATACAGAAGGGTGATCCGTCCGGGTTTAAGGTTGCTGATTCCGTTTATTGAGCAGATCTATAAGAAGATCAGTATTCAAAACCGTTCGGTGGAAATGGAGTTTCAGGCGGTGACAGCCGATCAGGCGAACGTGTATTTTAAAAGCATGCTATTATATGCTGTTCAGAATGCGGAAGAAGAAACCATTAAGCGCGTTGCCTTTAAATTTATCGGTGAGCGTGATTTGATGCAGGCCCTCACCCGTACCATTGAAGGAACGATCCGTTCCTTTGTGGCGACCAAGAAACAAGCGGAGATACTGGGGCTGCGTAAAGAAATTGTGGAGTATGTAAAGGAGCAGATCGATCATTTGCTGGAAGACTGGGGATATCACCTGCTCGACCTGCAGATCAATGATATTACGTTTGATCAGGCAATCATGGATTCTATGAGTCGTGTGGTTGCTTCTAATAACCTGAAGGCTGCAGCAGAAAATGAGGGTCAGGCCTTGTTGATCACCAAAACGAAATCGGCTGAGGCAGAAGGAAATGCTATTAAAATTGCTGCTGAAGCAGAGCGTCAGGCAGCTCAGTTACGTGGTCAGGGTGTGGCCTTATTCCGTGAAGAAGTGGCCAAGGGTATGAGTCAGGCGGCTGAACAAATGAAGCAAGCCAATCTGGATACCAATGTTATTTTATTTTCTATGTGGACAGAAGCCATTAAGAATTTTGCAGAAGTAGGGAAGGGGAATATCATTTTCCTGGATGGCAGCAGCGAGGGGATGCAGAAGAGTATGAATCAGATCATGGCCATGCTGGAAATGAAAGGTGGTTCTTCAAATAAATAAGCGCATTCGACTTTTTAGAGGAGGCAGTGTTTTACACTGCCTTTTTCTTTTTTATAAAATTTACATATATGGATGCGGCTGCAGACATTATCAAAGCACACAAGGTTATCCGGTCGATCCATACAGCGGGGATCTTGCATTTGAACCATTTATCCGTATAGTACTTTATAAAGGAATTTGGCAAGTTGGATTCTCCCAATTGTGACTTTATATCCCAATGCCAGTCGGTGAGTGGGCAATAGCCCCAGCCAAACCATATACCCAGAATTCCCCAGGAGCCGGCTGTCAGGAGAATCAACGCCAGATGTGTCTTCCTCCATTTCACCGGGATCCATCCAAATAAATTAAAGAGTACCAGGGCCCAATGCGCTATGGTGAAAAGTATATTTCCGGCAATAAGCATTGAGGATAGTTTTGTTATCTAATGTACGAATTCAAAAGCTGAAGCAACCCTATCTGTTAAAACAGGAGTATTGCACCTGAAAAATGCTATTTTCGGGAAACAAATACTGATGCCATGAAGTTTCGTAATCTTTTGCCTGGACTGGTTTTATTGCTGGTGGTTGCCGGAATGAGTGCCTGTAAAAAAAGCAGTACAGGTTCCGGACAATTCATGGTGGTAAATGCGAGTCCGGGTTTGTCGGGCGCAGATGTAATTATCGACGGCGCTAAATTTAATTCTTCGCCTTTTTCTTTTCCCTCAAATACGGGGTACAAAGCCCTTCCGGAAGGATCACATGTACTAACGGTAAAAGATGCCGCCGGATCCAGTAGTTTTATTGATGTTAATTTCAGTAGTGCGGCCAGTGTTCAACAATCATTATATGTATATGAGCGACCTGCTTCCTTGCAGGTTTTTGCCGTGGTAGATAATTTGCCGGCTACAGGTAGCGGTAAATCAGGTATCCGCTTTTTTCATCTGGCCACCGGAACCACGGCGGTTGATTTTGGAACGTTGACAGGTGCAACTTTTACTGGTTTGTATACTGCACGTTCATTCGAAACAAGTACCACTGCGGCAGCGAACTCGGGGTTCTCCCTTATTAATGCCGGCACCTATAATTTTGATGTTCGGGTGAATGGGCCCGGTGTATCGATCCTTACAGTAAATAATGTTGTATTACAGGAAGGGAAATCGTACACCCTTTTTCTGAAAGGGATCAATGGTAATCTGACGACACCACTGGGGCTGGAATTGATCACGCACAATTAAGAACAGTATGTTATTTTTCGAATAATCCTGTACTTCCACCCACCCATTCTTTGTCTTTGTTATAACGCACCCCGATCATCTTTCCTTTGCTTAGCCGGGCGAGATTTATAGCTGGTTTCGGGCGGGCCCAATCTTCTTTCCATAAATACATCAACCGTAGTTCGGCCTTGGCCGGAATATCAGGAGTATCGATCACTTCAGCGTACGTTACTTTTTTCTGCAGAATCCAGTTTTCCGGATCCTTTACCTGATCTATATCTTCCCGGGTTACATCAATCACCACCCCCTGGCCCGCAAAAGAGAAAAGGGGCTTCAGTACATAGTTTTCCAGATCAGCAGGCATCTGTTTTATTTCGTTTAGAAAATAGGTGGTGGGTACATAAGGGTGCTTTATAAAGGGCAGGGTGAATTTACTGATGCGGTTAAACCAATTCGGGTGTGGTACCCATTCCACCTCCAGTTCCTGTGTAATATCAACAAACTTGCCAAGTGTCTCCTTATGCGCTTTAAGGTCGTCGAAAATTACCCTGTTATAGATGCGCAGAATAGCTGTTTTTTCTTTTGTTTCGGGATGTATATAAAATAATTTCTTCCCTTCCTGAATTAATTCGGTTATACAAACAGGATGGATGCCTACAAGGTCACGGGTGCAATAGAAATCAATACGTGTTTTTTGTTCATGCGGTTTGATTTCGAGCAGGATAACGTTTTCCGGTTTGTGATGTCCCAAAATTACGTCCCGGAGATCATTCGTGTAGGATTCTTTCGTATAGTTGCCCAGGTATTGGGAAAAGGATTCCGGGATATTAAAATGCCGGCGCATCACTTCCGGATAGTACACCTGAAAACCAAAAAGAGAGGGGAACCCCTGCATCTCAATCAACTGCGGTTCTAATTCGCCGGATGCATTGGTGCATACGCCAAAATCAAAGGCGATCATATGGCAATGTTCCTTCTCATTCGGTACGTTTTCCGTTTCGGGAATAGCGCGGTGGGTAATATTCTTAAATTGATCGGAGCAAATGAGATCAATAATGCTTTCACAGGCATCATATAGTTTTTCGGCAAAACCACGGCTTACGAATACAGGTGTTTCCGCCACCCGAAATTCAATGGCGCCCGGATAGCCCTTGTGGAGGTCTTCCAGAAATGCTTCATATTTCTCTTTGGTAAAAGCGGTATTAAATTGCTGACGAAGAGAAGGGATCATGTGTGATGGTATTTTGGGGGAGTGGGGGTAAGAAATAGGTTATGAGTTGTACGTTTTGCGGTGTGTGGTATCGGGTATGGGTAATGGGGGTGGGGTATGGGGAAGAAATAATAAAACTACCCCTCTCACCTCTCACCTCTCA
>CAZKSY010000036.1:0-7622 GCA_964555605.1 uncultured Chitinophagaceae bacterium
TTATGACACAAAAATAATAAATATTTATTGATAAACAATAAATATTTAGTTTTTAACAAAATTATTCGATTTTAGTAGCCCCTGATTTAGGTATAGATTACGGATGCTGCTTAATAACCTTCCAAAGTTTCCAAGAGGCCCATACTTCAAAGGAGGCCAGAAAAATAAGGGCAAATGTATTGGGATTTACACCATCTAAAATTAGCCCTAACACCACATCTCCCGACTCAATAAAAATCCTTGACAGGAGGGTGATAAAAAGCCATCGGGGATTATTCGCCAGTACAGAGATAAGTAACGCAGCTACGCTACCCAGAATTCTTACCCCTGTGCTGCCGAATCCCATTTTTGCCGAATAAGAATCCAAGCTGGCACGAGGAAAACTAATGGAAGGGTTGAAAGTGTACACGTAAAAGAAGAAAGATCCTGCTGCAATGAGAATCCACGTGAATATGTTAACTGATAAGGGAATGACGAGGCTGTTGGTTTTGGTTGTCATGATTATATTATTTATTAGAAAGGGCCATGTGTTTATATAGATCCGTTGGATTTTCAGCCTGCTTCACGAGATAATCGGCCACATCAGAACGATTGATACTACCGATTCCCATCCCCTGAAATAATCTTTCCTCTTTGCGGTAAACTTCGGTTAGCGGTCCGTTGGTCAGCCGTCCGGGACGTACGATCATCCACTTGAGTGCCGAGTGTGAAATCATTTCCTCCATCGCTGTTTTGTCTTGATAAACAGCTTTTAATAAGAGCCGGAATAAAATACGCATGAAGAAACTGTTATAGCGGCCACTTTCCCCCGCCCCAAAACCTGTAACAACCAAGACCGGCCCGGAGAAGCTTTTCGCCGCGGCAACTTGTAGTAGCAGACGGGCAAAATCGGAGTAGAGAGTTGTGGCTTTCCGACTGTTGCCCGTACCCAAGGTTACGATCAATGCATCGGCTGTATTTATAGCGTTGGATAGATCCTCAGGATGGAGAGCACTTCCTTTGAGCTTTTTTAATGAGTTGTTTTCAGGGAATGCGATATCAGAACGGGATAAAGTTGTTACAGTATGACCTCTTTGCAAAGCTCTTTTTAATGTTTCCAGTCCTACGCCTGCAGAAGCTCCTACAATTGTAATATTCATGATGACCGTTATTTTCAGATCAAAAATATCTTAATAGTATCTTCCGGATACTACATTTGCATAAAATACCGCTATACTTTAGGATACTTCTTAAAACCACATATGTATGCGAAACAAACAAAAGCAAGTGCAATTACGTGATGTACAGGATGTGATTGACATTATCGGTGGCCGATGGCGGGGGGCTATTCTGGCCAGCTTATGCGATAAAGAGAAAAGATTCAATGAATTAAAAAGAGATTTGGGCAGTATAACACCCAGGACACTGACCAAGGAATTAAAGTATTTAGAAATGAACAAGCTTCTGGTAAGAGAAGCTGATAGCGAGCGTTCCATTATGGTAAGATACTGCTTAACCAAACACGGCAAATCATTGGAGCCTCTGATCGGGTCCATTGTTAGCTGGGGACAAAAACATCGAAAAATTATACTGGGGAAATAACGGCCGCGGGTAAAGACGTTAAGCAACAGCATCTCTCTTTGTTAGGAAATACTGCCACAACCCATATCCTGAAACAAGGGTCCAGCAACCTTCCAAAATAATAAACGGCCAGTAGTGCAGGAGTATCGAAGCCATGCAGGCAATACCGGCCCCCACCACATTCATCGTAAGATAAGGCCAGCCGTTTTTATCCATCCAACCTTTTAGATTCAAAAAAAAGGCCACTAATAATATAGTGACGCCGATGCTGCCGATCCAGTCTACCAGTGTCATTATTAAGATTTAATTATACGTTGATAAATGCCGAAGATAGCAGTAAAAAAGACAGCGATCACTGAATCGCATTCTGTTTATAATCCAGGGCCACAAAATGCGGATCCACTTCAAAATACACAAAGCGCCTGTCTGGGAACAGGATGATGGAATTCCCGCAGATTTGTTTTTTATGGAAGAGCCATTTTCGCAGGATTCCCGATTGATCGATCAATAGTGTTTGATCCCATTTTTTTAATTTATTGATCCTATTACCGGCTTCCCGAAAGGTAAATACTGAAATACCAGGCCGGGCTATCAAAGCACGTTGAATGCGTTGCTGCTGTTGCATGATTACATTCTTTATGTACGCATCACTTTGTCTATCCAGCATATTCCAGCAGGATTCCCGGTTAAAATCATATTTAATCAGGATGGTATCGTTGAGCGGATGGGTGGAGAATGTAGAGAGATAGGCTTTCACCTGATTGTAATTTGAATCGGATAATACGCCTGTTCGTATTGATGAAACTGTGGAAAGTTTAGGCTGACCAAAAACTGAACATGCCGTAAAGCAACACAGGATAAGCCAAATTGTGGAGGAAGTTCTCATGATTCAAAAATACAGGAGACCTTGTTGCTAACCATTCTTTAAAGCTGAAAAATCTCATTTCATCAGCATCATCAGGGCTGATGCCTGTAAGAATTCAGATTTTCTTTTCGTCATCAGTCCTACCAATTGCCTAAAATCTTGCTTACGTCTTTAATTATACGAATTCTTCCAGCTATGCGCCCCCTGACTCAATGTTTTTACCCCGGCTTCGGTATTTACACCCGATTCAATTCCCAGGGACAATTCAGCTTCGGCCCCCACGCCATTCAGCGGACCGATCTTCCCCATACTGGCTTCTGCAGAGAACTTGGATCCGATATCCATTAATTTATAATCTTTATCAAAGGTTAAAAAATAGCCAGCGCTAACGCCGCCGCTTACCAGACCATCCTGCACCTGTGCTCCCAATCCGAAAAAAACCGTGAATTGTCCGGTACGTCTATCCTCTTCCGTTGCAACAATGATCCCTTCCCCAATTTTGGTTTTAATTTTCTCACAGTCAATGGCATATTCTCCAATTATAAACGGTACAGTGAGCGCTCCCTTACAGGTATTTTTCAGATCGATCGTCGCATCGGGTGCGGGTACTGCCATAGTGGTATCACAGGCTTCCAGTTCCAGTAATTCCAGACCGGTTAACTTAATGGCTGTAGTTAACAAGAGTGTTTTCCGGGTAATTCCAGTGGCATTGCCGGTGAAAGGAGCCGTATGGCGAAAGAGGATCGGTTCCCAATAGGCAAGTTTACGGGCATACTCATTGGTAGCCGCCCATACCTTGGCCCTGTAATCATCGTAGACCGGTTTCAATTCCTTTAAATAGGCATTTTGCAGGCGGAGTTTCAATCCGCAAAAACAGGCATTGGCATTCTCTGAACCCTCGCAGGATTTCCGGGCTTCGGCTATAGCAGCTCCCAGAATCGGATTTTTTTGTTTGAAAAAATCAGTTAGTATTAATTCATACAATTCCAGCTTTTTTAAATAATCCCGTTCCGCCTTTTTTAGTATCAATTGACCCTTCTCGCCCCTGGGTGTTTCCATACCTGAACCGCCTGCCTGCGCTCTTTGACGCTGCTGCGCCATCCATTGCGCAGGGTTGATTCCTTCCAGTCCCTCCAGCGATTTATAGATCAACTCCAATTGATTGCCATAGGGTTTACGGGCTTCCTCGATGTTATGATGATAATTGTGCAATTCAAACGCATTAATCGGTAAAGGCAATTCGGGATAAGTAATCACATCATCATTGGGGGGATACAATTCGATATCAGGCTCGGGCAGCAGATCATAAAATTTTTCTCTGTCTTCGGCCTGACTCATCAGCACTTCAATAGCGGTTTCATTATAAGCAGATTTGAGGGAACGAACCGCATAATTTATTGCTGCTTGTTTATTACCGCTTTTTGCTTTGATCCAGGCCAATGAGGCATTGGCCTCGGGATGATCGGGCATATTGCGAAGGGCCCGGGTCAAATAGTTGCCGGCTTTCTGAATTTCGCCTAATAACAGATAAGCTTGTCCGCAATTATTCAGCAAAGAAGAATTCTCCGGATGACCTTTTAAATAATACTCCAGCACCTGTACCGATTTTTCCGGCACTCCGGCTCCGTTGCAGATGGCCGCCAGGTTAGAGGCAGCGCGAATATTGGAACTATCCTGCTCCAAAATGCGCAGTGAATATAATATCGCCCGATCGTATTGGGTATTGAAAAAAGCAATCGCGGCAAGCTGACTTAATGCCGCAGTGGAGGTGTTTGCGAAAAAGGAATCGACCCGCTTCTTCTCCCTGGGATTTTTAATAGCAGCGTAATAGGCTTTATAGGAATTGTGATAAAACTGTTTGAGCTGGGTACCATTGAAAGGAAGTGCTTTCGCCAGCAGGAGCGTCTTTTTTTCTGGCAAACCGGGAAGGGGCTCCACCTCAAAAAAATCCGGGGAAGCCGATTTCATCCCCGGCAATTGTCCGGCTTTGGGGTTACGCAAATCAACCGACTGCATTTGCTTCGCCTGCTTTTTTAGTGCTTCCTCCATCCCTTTGGTGGATCGCTGCAGGCTATCCATCATACGTTTTAAATCTTCTACCGATTGAGAAAATGAAATACGGACAACGGTGAGGGTGAGTATAATGCAAAGTGATAACCTACGCATGGAATCGATTTGGTATTGAAATTCACGATTCCACTGTTACCGGGCAATTACTAATAATAGTAGTGCGCCTGCTACTGAAACTCCAAACAGGAATTATTTATGGGAGGACTATTGCTGATTCTTAAATAAACCGATGGTATAATCGAGCAGGTTTTTGCCACCAATAGCACCATGACCGGGCACAACGATTTTCAGGTCCGGATAGGTTTGCCTGATGCGCGCTACTGTTGCCGACCATTCGGGTACAACGGCATCACCCAGATATCCTTTGGTGGCATTCATTTCTTTGAGCAGGCAACCACCGAACAGGATTCTATCTGGTGCGAAATAACCTACGATATTATCGCGGGTGTGGCCGGCGCCGAAATATCGGGCCACCACCGGATTATTACCTACTCGTAATTGAATGCTGTCGGAAAAACCCTTTTGCGGTAAGGTATAGTTATTTTCCCCGGCCAGTTGGATGGTTTCATTATTAGCAAAGGAAGGGATCTGTTGTTGATGAAAGGCATTTAAACCTCCCAAACAGTCGTTATGAAAATGCGTCGGCACTACGGCCACAATGGATGCTTTCAGAAAATTCCGTATCCATTCAATGAGCTCATTGCTTACCGAATCATTGGTGGGTGTATCAAACACAATGGCTTCTCCTGCCGCACAAATGACAAGTCCGTTACAGGGCACTTTTCCAAAATCGTTGGTTTGTAAGTAACTGGTATGCACAAAGGAATGCGGAGCGACCTGGGTGATCACCATGGAAGCTGTTTGCCATAAAACTTTTGGTTTAAAGCTCTCTTTTGTTTGGGCTGTACTCACCCGGTCATTCATCAAAAAAAGGAGCAACAGGAATAACGAAGAAAATACTTTCAAGTGAGGATTTTTTAATTGAGGTTTCTGATAAAAATACAAATTATTCCAGTTTACATGAATCAGGAAACTGATAGCTACGCTGTTTTAAGTCATCTTTAGTAAATCAATACCGGGTAGATTGGTTTAGCAACAATCCTGCAAAACCCTGTCGTGTATCACCACAAACGACAGCCAGAAAACGACCAGTATCACCAGAATATTCAGCAAGCCCAGGAGCAATAACCCTTTGGTTTCGGGAGATGATCCGCTGGACTGCTGTACATAATAGCGGGAGCCGAGGGGAATAAAAATCATCATACAGAAAACAAAAACGGCCGGATAGAGCCCTGTATAGAATATTCCTGCCAGGCTGGTCAGTGCTGCTGCCAGCACCAATACCAACGAAACCGTTGAAATGAAGCGGAAGGTTTTTATGTCCATAACAGTTGCTTTAAGGTGGATCAGTTTCCAGTGGGATGGTCGATCATCCACTGAATGCCGAACTTATCAGTAAACATGCCAAAATATGAACCATAGGGACCATCGCTGAGTGGCATGGTAATGTCCCCACCAGCAGAAAGGCCCTTGAATATCTTATCGGCCTCTTCCCTGCTTGCTGCCTGAATGGATATGGAGGTACGGTTGTCAATTTCCTCTACCCTGCCCATCGCTTCAAGCACATCACTTCCTTTTAATTGCGTGTCATTTCCTACAGACAAGGCGATAAACATTATTTTATTCCCTTCTTTATCGGGGAAGGGAAATGCGGAAGTAGAAAGATCCCGGTAACGAAGCAGCCGGCTGAAGTTTCCGCCAAAAACGGTTTGATAAAATCCAAAAGCCTCTTCTGCATTACCGTTGAAATGAATATGCGGATGAAAAACAGCCATACTTTTTGTATTATTTTGATTAAAGGGAACAGGCACTAAAGGTATTCAGTTTATTGATACCGGATGGGTAGTTTGCCCATTTTTAATAAAACAAGTAAGAGGATAAATATCAGGGTCAGCAGACTGGACAGAAAATTAATCCAATGCCGTACTCTTTCTCTATTACCCGCCATGCGTTCTATCAATGTAAAAAGACCTAAACCCGTCATTCCACCAACCGTATTGGTCACTATGTCGGTGCTATCGAAAGCGCCGATCTGCACAATGAATTGAATGACTTCAATTGAGCTACTGATGAAAAGGATCAAAAGAAGCTGACCTTTAAGCGATCGTTTTTCAAAAATCAGGGCGGTATACACCCCAACTGGAATAAAGATCAAGACATTGAGAATGATCTCCGCCTTATCGAGTTTAGCAAAATCTGTAAATATCTCAACGAATGGTATCAGATTATAGGACTTGCTGCTCATGTAAGAGAAGTGTACGCCTAATTTTAATACCAGGATCCAGCAGAGGAGAATCAGATAAATCGCAAACAGTGTGATGCTGATGGTGCGTGATTTAACATTCATGACTCAGGATTTTGGGGTGAGGTATGAGGATTTAATTCTGCTCCCAACGATCGAGGAGGAACCGGTCGAGCATCAGTGCCAGTGCAACACCTAAAGCATACATCAGGATATCCATTGGATCGAAGGTGCTGCCGAAGAGTGCGAAACCATTATACTGGGCGATCTCAACGAACGATCCAAATCCCATTACGAGTACAGCGGCCCAAATGCGCGAAGCCGCCACGGATAACTTTTTTCGAAAAGAGATCTGTATCAATAAAAAAAGATTCATGGGCAATAGTATATCCATCAGGTAACTGCGAACAAAATCACGGAAGGCCCCGTGGTAACCGGGACCGATAAAAAAATGCAATCCACCCACAAAAAGGGAAAGAATAACAATGAACAGTATAGACTTGTAACTTTTCAAGAAGCAATATTACCTATTGTGTTAAAGGTAGTGAGGAGTGTTTGAATTTCTATAAAAAAGCAGAACAGTAACACTCTTGCTGCTATACAATAGTCATAAAAATCGGCTAACCGGAGAAAAATAACCAGAGCCGCCAATTATCAAAACATAAAGAATATATAAGTGATCTTAGTGAGAAAGTATAATGATCCGGGGTTTGGATATGTATTTAATATCTTTCTGCCGTCCTTGCTGGAGATTTCCCGAACGGTCTGCGGTCTTTCCTTTTATAATTGAAACGCGTCCCCTTACCCGTATCGTTTTTCCGTGAA
>CAZKSY010000036.1:7722-37022 GCA_964555605.1 uncultured Chitinophagaceae bacterium
GTCTTTCCTTTTATAATTGAAACGCGTCCCCTTACCCGTATCGTTTTTCCGTGAAGCTCTAGAATTCGGGCGTGAGGGAGGTTAACGAGGTATCCGTTCAAATAGGCCCCGTCTTTGGTAGCCAATTGCTTATCTACTTTAACAGAAAACTGAACCCGTCGGCCACTGAGATTTGTAACAGCATCTGGATGCTGCCCCCATGCTAAAAAGGGCGCTATTGAAAGGAATGTCAGGAAGAACAAGACCCCTCTGTTCATAATACATAATTAATAGTGGGCATTAAAAGATCAGATCATTGAACCGGCTTTATACGCGCCAATGTATTCGTAATGGAATCTTTTAATATTCCTGCGGTTTTATGCAACTGCTCCAACATCTCCCCACGTTTTACAGGTTCCATGCGGGTATTTTCAACCGCGTTTAAAAGTTCCTCATAGGATCGGTCCAGGGACTCAATTGCGGCAATTTTTTCTATTATCGACAAACGATTTGCGACAGCCTGTTTCAGTTTTTGAAACCCCTCCTTTCCGATATTGGCAGTTGCTACAGGATTTGGGAGTAATTGCTGTAATGAATCCAGGTCTTGCGTAGTTCGGTTTTGTATGGCCAGCAATGTTGATTTCACTTCGATCATTTCCCGTTTAATTAAAGCAATCTCCACTGCAGATCGATCCGCTAATGGCTCATTAATATCTTTCTGCGTCGGGGTGTTACAAGCAAACATAAGCAGTAAGACAGGCCATTTAAAAGACAAAGTGAATCGGTTCATTTTGAATGGGAGTCTGGTTAGGAAATTATTGAATTTTATAAACGTCCTTAGTTTACTTTTTGATATAACTTGACAATTTCTTCTACAACTACTGCAGGATTTTTATCCCACACCTTATGATCGGCATTTTTTGCTATTATATACTGATGATTGGGAATGGTTCCGAAGGAACGACAGCAATTCTCCCACTTTTCCCTTTCTTCTTCTTTGATCATTTTCTGGATATTCTCGGCGCGAATCATGGTTACTGCTGTCCGGGCATCTGGAAATTTATCTTGCATAAAAACAGCCGTAGCGCTAAAGTTTTTTAATACATAGTATAAGCCGGGCTTATATTGTTTGATCATATCCCAGTCGGAAGGACCAATTGAACTGATGAACTGATCTGACCATTCTTTGGTGAAAAAACAGGGCGTAGCGATATCCACACAAACAACTCCTTTTACTTTTTTAATATTTCGATAAGTGAAAAGAGAGGCATAATACCCCCCAAAGGAGTGACAAACCAGAAATATTTTTTTGGAGTAACCCAGTTTTTTAAGGCCTACTTCCAGTGATTTCACTTCATTTTCAAAGCTAATAGAATTGGTATCTATTTCACTTTGACCCAAACCGGCTCTATCATACATAATAATGGTCGCGCCCGTTTTTTTCTGGATCTCATTTACGATCGGTTGCCATACAGTTCCGTCGTCGCCATTGCCCGCTTCAAATAAAATGGGGGTTCCGTGGCCTTTTAGGATGGTAAAATGCAGTTTGTGTGTGCCGACATCTACCATCGAATCAACAGACTGAGACATGCCAATCTCAAATGCAAACAGAATACAAACGAGAAAAATAGCTCTTTTCATAGACAGGTTGGTAATTAAGTTGAATATAAATACAAGATTACAATGTTTGGTCTACATCAAGGGTTTGTTTGTATAAGTGGCAGAACCAAATAAATAATCGTACGTATATAGGTAAGAGTGGGAAATAAACTAATTATAAGGAGCCTTTCTCATTTAAAGGCTCTTCCTAAAGAAAAGTTAAGGTGAAATATGTTTTGGCCATATTGATACAATGATTCACTATGAAACGCAACTGAATGGAAAACTATGATTGGAGAGGCCATTTAGAGGGGAGATTATGCCAGTCATACAGGATCCGATTATTGTAGAGCGATTAAAAAGGCAGCGCACAAAGGAGGCTACCGGATGCAAAACAAGAATCAAACTGAAGAAACTACTCTCCTTGATTTATGATTATCGCCTATGTTGAATAGATATTTTTTAATAAGTTGCCGCAATGGCCAGGAGAATACTTAAAACAACTGATATAGAAATTTGCCAATCGAGCGCCACAAGCCCGTATCATAGAGAAAAACTTCCAGGCTTTGTTCCAGCATAACAGCAATCCCTCCCCAAAGTAAAACCGGATGTATCTGTTTGTGCTGAGTTCTATCCCAAAACCAGGCTACCACCATCAAAGAATCAGCCAATACCAATCCAAACCAAATATCAGGACGAGGCACCTGCGGAAAAAAATGTCGGAACCGAAACCAGGCCGGCCATAATAATACAATGGTAGCGAGTAGTAACAATCGCTTATGCAGTGTAGGCCTTTTCCGAAAATACAACCCAAAACCCACCATAATCAGAAACATCAAACCGGTAGTGAGCAGACTTACGCTATTGGAATAGGCCGTTTCTCCCAATCCCAATTTTAAATCTCGTTCAATAATGTACAAGGCTACGGGTATCAGTGTAATTACCGCACCAAGGGCAATGATGACTCCTGCAATACCCAATTGAATGTGTAGTTTATGTTGACGCGATCGAATCAACAAGGACTGAATGGTAAAAAGCATTACCCAGGAAAATGTGAAAAAAGCATGTATATAAATGGAGCCTGGTGCTTCAAACTTTTGTAATGAAAGGGGAATGATAAAGGTTTGGGAAAACCCTGTCAGTATGGCAAATAATCCAACACATCCCATTATTAAAAAAAATGAAGAGGGTTTTCTTTTCCCAGTTATTCTAGTCATTATGAGAGGTCATTTTAGCATAGATTCGTATCAAGAGCAATTCTTATCTTTTGTTGCCATAGAGGTATTCCCATCCATTATTTAATTCTACCAAATTTCTTAAGTATTTCCACCACCCGCTTATGTGGTAATCCATACGCCTTATTACCGTTAATCCCTTCCATTGTATCCGCTGCCACCATTGCATTGATAATTGCTTCTTCCACTGCCTGAACGGTGGCATCGAATAAGGGATTGATCAGATCGTTGGGAAGTTCTGCGAGAGTGGTGAATTGCTCCCGCTGAAAGGCATTCGGGTTAGCAGTAGAAAACGCCATAAAAATATCTCCGGAACCATTTTCTCCCCGACCTCCTACAATACCAATTCCCAATGGCACACGGGCAGCGATACGTTTTAACTGATGGGGCAATAAGGGCGCATCGGTAGCCACCACCACAATTATAGAACCATCTCCCTCCTGGCGATAGGATGGAGCTGCTTTAAATTCATAATTCATGGTGTCGCGCAATTCTTTTCCGACCGGCACACCGGCGATCATCAGATTTCTTTTCGCGCCAAAATTAGATTGCACCAATACACCTACAGTATATGTTGAATCCTTTATGCGAACGACCCTTGATGAAGTACCGGTACCCCCTTTAAAACCTAAACACATCATGCCGGTACCGCCCCCTACATTCCCCTCTTTGATGAAACCGGAACGGGCACTGTCTAAGGCCTCGAATGCATGCGACTCCTTCACATGAAAGCCATAGATATCATTTAAAAATCCGTCATATGTTTCAGCGACTACCGGATACGTATACCAGAAATCTTCTTTGTACCAGCCCGTCTTTACAAACCATTTCAATACGGCATCGCGCACCACCCCCACACTATTTGTATTGGTGATCATGATGGGTGTTTCCAGAAAACCCGACTCAGTGATCCATGTCGTACCGGTCATTTCACCATTGCCATTCAAGGAATACCAATTGGCAAAAACAGGGTTATTGTTTCGCCCTCTGGGCAGAATGGCAGTTACGCCGGTGCGCACCGGGCCTTTGCCGCGGACATTTTTACCTGCACCACTTATTAAAGTACTATATCCCACTTCAACTCCCTTCACATCTGTGATGGCATTGAATGTGCCGGTGATTCCTGTAAATGGTATGCCGAGATCACGGGCGCGTGGTTTTTGCGCCATAACAATAGTTTGCAGCAGCAGAAAATAACTGAAGAGTTTCAGGTGTTTCATGTTGGTTGACATTTCGTGTATGCACTATAATGTACGGAGTAGTGAATGATCTTTTGAAGGGCAGTTATTGAAAAGCCCGGTGCCATTCTACCGGTGGCCTGATGAAGTTAAGGAGTTCTGATTGAAAAGTAACAGGTATCCGGAAATCAACTAAGATCTGTTACATGACATGGAGGAAGAGCTGATTGCCGGCTGCAACCACCGTGAGTCTAAGGGATGTGGCTATAAAACTTTCTGCCAAATTCACCTTTTATCCATTGCTTCCTGATGTTTCGCCTGCAGCGGGAGGGAATGCAGATACAAACTGAAAATCCAGCTATCGAATACCCTTCATGGCATCATTAACGGCTTGAATTCTCGATTTAATATCACTTAACTGTTCAGAAGGAGTGTACTTTTCATACTTTTTCAGATAGTCGTAACATTTACCATTGTGGTCGGCAAAGTAAGCCATTGCCCTGTTGCAATGCCCACTCATGCGGGCAATACTGGCGCCATATCCCCTGTCCTTAATACATTGCCGCACATCTTCTTCCCGAGCTTTATCATTCACCCGAATCCATTCAAACAATTTTATGCGTGCTTCAGTGGCGACTTCAACCATCCTTTTATATTCAGGAGATCGCGTGTCTGTACCGCCTGAACCTCCTTTGTTTTGCCGATCGTTTGCTCTACGCTCCGAATCGGCCAATTCCTGTTCTTCTTCAGCTACCGTTTTGTTTTGATATACCAATCGAGGTTGATCCGTTCTTTGATAGTCTGCATACATGTCTATCTTTTTGGTATTCTTATCGATGGGGATAAAAGAATAAACAGGCTCATAGCCACTATTCCGGTACAAAAACCCACGAAGGGAGTCACCATTAACGATCAAAAGACCGGCAGCATAAACATTTTTCTCTGGAAGCACCTTAAAAAAGTCACCATAAAATGATACACCCCATTTCTGCAGCTTCAACTGCCCCTTGACTGGTTCAAATTTCATCGGGAGGTTGCCGGAAGCGTTTCCAATATAGGTTCGCGGCAGATAGCCTCTGTTCAAAAAAGTACCGGTGAAAGTAGCGGGACCTGACGATTCCTTGCTACAAAAGATGATCTGACCATTTATCAATGAATCGCCCGAAATATACTTCCCTTTCACCTGCATGCCACAGGAATGCTGATAAACGAAATCGACATTGTTTTTTACTGCTGTCTTCATCGGCTTGACGGCACTAACCGAAGGGCTATAATAAAAATGTAATTTTCCAATATAAATACTGGTACTCTTGTCAAGCATGTCTTTTGCTCCTTTAAAGACCACTACAACCTCTTTTGACCTAAAAGCTCTGATGCTGTCTATATCTTCTACACGCTGTGGCTGCACTTCTGTAAAACCAGCCGAAGTTAAGGTGGCTGACAGAGAGCTGAGCATTTCGTCTATACTAAAGGGAGAAATATCCAGGAAGTAGTTTCTTTTCTCATTTTTATCGACATCATCCATGCCCCAATAAATGGAATAAATTTTATTTAATTCATAGTAAGCCGGAAGCAGTGTTACTTTTGAAGCCGACAATCTGGTTCCTCTGTATTCTTTAACCTCACCTACTGCGAGATTCCTGAAATCATTCTTTACATCTGCTATTACACTGATAAAATTAGCTACCAGTATTCTTTTTTCTGCATCAGAAAGTTTCTTCTGCTGCGCATACAAAACAGTGGACAAACAAGTTAAGAAGAGGCAAAAAGTGAAACGGCCATATACTTTATTCATTCTAATAAATTGGAACGAAAAATACGGGACTTTATCAACTTGTCGTATACCCGCCGCAGGGTATAAACCCGAGAATACAGGTACCGGCACTGCGGGATAAGATCCTGATCCGGCGGGGATTGAACAGACTAATAAACAGCCGCATTATGCTGCCTGATACCTGTTAAGGCTTTATATCCTGCGAATAACTATGTCCTAATGAAGCATTTCACTCATGTGATCAGGCAAAAAAGATAAAGTGCTTATTCAAATCTGGTTAACAACTTCAACCCCTCATCCCAATTGGTATGCCCGGAAGATACATTGATATGACCGGCGGGCCCGATATTGATAAACGAACTTCCCCAATGATCGGCAAAGAATCTGGCGCGTTCGATAGATACCCATGGATCATTCTCACTGGCTACGACAATGGTTTTAAAGTTGATCCGTTGCAGGGGGAAGGGGGCAAAACCTGTTGCCGGGAAATCGTATTGAGGCGCTTCAAGATCGCTGGGTGCTACGAGTAAGGCCCCTTTGATATGTTCACCATATGCAGCCGCCCAATGCGCGATGGTGGCGCAACCCAGGCTATGGCCAATAAGAACAACTGTTGACAGATCGAATCCAGTTAGTCTCCGTTGAATGGTTTCCACCCAATCCTTGCGATCGGGCGCATCCCATTCCTGTTGCTCGATACGAAAGAAATGATCACCCGATCGTTCAAAATAACTTTGCCAATGTTCGGGACCTGAATTCCCGAGACCGGGAACGATGAAGTAGTGGGTCATTTGAAATATATTTTAATAGGATAAATACCTGACATTTTAGTTACGGCTGTCTGCTGCATTGATACAATACCGCCAGCGCTTTTTCAGCATTACTCACATCCACAAAAATATGATCATGGTAGTACGCCGCTACCACATTGCAACTGATTCCTTCCTGGGCCAGGGCAGTAGAGAAGGCGGCCGTTAAACCCACTGCTTCCAAAGAAGAATGCACAGTGAGTGTGATCCATGCAGCCACATAGCTGTAAGACAAGCCAAGTTTATCAGCATTTTCTTGCGTGATTACAACCGTGATGCCTTCTTCTTCCTTAAAAAAGAACAAAGCGAGGTTCAGGGGAACGGAGGACAACTCCTGTACTGTGCAGAACACATAGGTGCCAGGGTTCCAATGGGGTTTCATGGTCCTCAGTAATGTGTGCAGGTTGGTTTCTCCGATCATTGTACAACTTTAAAATTGAAATTAGGGATTAATACGACGCTGAAGATAAAAGAATAAAGGAATGAATGACAGGCGGTTAGAGGGCGGGTTGTACAGGGTAGTCAACTGTATACAGTTGACTACCCTGTACAACCCGCACAACCAAAAAATCCTGTTTTTAAAGGAGGGCTTTCCCCATTAAAATAAGGAAGTTTGTAACATCAGCGGGCCTAAACCTCATAACATGAAAGCGCATTTCCTCATACTGATCCTCTGTCTTCCTCTTTTTTTGCTGGCACAAAATAATCCACCGAAAAAAAATCCACCAAAGCCACCAAGTTCGGGAGAAATGGATGAGATGATGAAGGAGCTTCAAAAGGGCTTGGGTAATATGAGTGCGGAAGAAAAAGCACTGCTCGACAGTATGGGTTTTAAGATGCCTAACACTTCCGGGCTAAAAAAAACGGCTGAATTTGCTGCCGCCAACAATGGTAAGAGCTCGCCCAATCTGCTGGTACCCGCACGCGATAATGCACGGATCGCAGCGCTTCCAAAAGCACCTCTGCGTAGCACTGAAGTGTCTGGATACCTCCAACAGATCCAGCAAAAACTACGCAACAAATTCTCCCCTGAGCAATATGCACAAATCAATCAGTTGTATGCTTCGGTGACCAAAGGGAATGAATCAACCTCTGCTGCTGCCAATGCGGCCATTGGCTGTTGGACATTTGGAAAATCATCTGCTGCATTGCTTTTAATGAGTAAAGCCTGTTTAGCTGATCCTACCAATGAAAACAATCTAAACAATTTTGCCGCTATGCTCAGCATGTGTGGTGCGGAACAGTTGGCTTTGCCACTACTCGATTATCTCAATACAAAATATCCGCAGAACAGCACCCTATTGAATAATCTCGCACATGCCTGGTTTGGTTTAGGAGATGTGATAAAAGCGGGTAAATATATTGACAGTACATTAAAGTGGTGTCCCTGGCACCCCCAAGCAAATTTGATCAAAGCGCGCATTGCAGAAAGCAAAGGAAATAAAGAAGAAGCGGTGAAAGCATTGAAACAATCCATTAGCCGCATGCACAGCACCGAAAAAGAAAGCAAGCTGAAGGAACTGAATTATACACTTAAAAGCAATGATATCGTTTGGAGCCGTCCAAATAAACCAGATCAATTGGGTTTAACGAAATTCAAGTGGCCCGATTTCCCTAAAAATGTTACCGAAAGTGAAAAACTGGAGCCGGAATGGGAGGCATTTCAAACAGCCTGTCACAATCTGATGAGCGAATTAAAGAAAGAGGAAGTAGCATTAACCAATTCGTTTCAAGATGGTTTTCAAAAACGTTCGGCCCTGGATCTGAGTGCCGGCGCCAGAGGTGCTAATAGTTCTGCTTTATTCGGTCAACTGGTGCCAAAGGCTGAAATCAAATTACGCCCCGGCATCGATCAACTGTTTGCCATGGAAGCGAAATCGCCCATTACGGATGCATTTGATCAATTTGAGGTACAATTGAATGAAGCCAGAAAAGTAGAGGAAGAAGAAATTAAAGCAGCCGGCAAAAAATGGAATATCCAGGATGGAGAAGGCAGTAACGGTATCCCTGCCGCTTATTGCGAAGAAATAAATACGATCCATAGCCGCTTTCTGACAACCGTAAATACAAAACTGGAAAATCTATCAGCACTCTTTTATAATCGCATACGCAAGCGTTTGAACGAAATGACTAACTACCAAATGTACACGGAATTTCCGGAAAAATTTGCGCTGTCGGTGAATCTTGCTAAGCAGGAATGGTTGGCTTTTATCATGATGCCCAAAACAGCCATGTCCTTTCGTGACAAATCAGCCTTGTGCCAACCCCGGCAGAAAGACAAAAGAACTACAAAATATGGTTTGCCGAATTTTGAAGACCTGAATTGTCAGTACAAAAGTCAATTGAATCTTGTATTTGGCAGCATTACAACCGAATGCAGCCGCATCAAGGCTGAAATGGAAATCGAGTTTGTCAAACTTGGGTGGGAAACCAAAATGAGTGACCGGGATGGGGCGAATTTTTTTGATGAATTCCAGCGATGCACCATAGAAGTGAGTGCCGGCTACAGTAAGGAACTCGGTGGCTTCAGCAAAAAGGATCCCCTAAAACTGGAAGCAGGTATTAATGTAACAGGCTTCCTGGAAATAGACAGAAATGGGATCAGTGATGCCGGCATCAAGGCGGTAACAGAGGTTTCTGCTAATGCAGATGTGGTGGACACTAAAATTAAAACCGATGAAGCTGAAATGAATGTTGGACCAAAAAATCCTTCCGTTAGTTTAGGCGGCGTGGAAGCCAAAATTTCAATTAATAGTGGCTTTACGGCCGAACGCAAAGGTATATTGAAAATGCTCTGACCTATTTATTACCATTTATCTCTCTACATGAAAAAGACATTAACCCTACTGTTCCTCTTTTTTATATCACAAACATTTGCGCAAAGTGATGCGGATTGTATTGCCCGGATACTGGGAAAAAAAGGCCGATGGGAACAGATTAAAAATGCGCCGCATATTAGCGGTGCAGACCTGGCCATGCAACGGAAGTTTCTGGAAGCTGTTCATAACATGCTTCAACAACGATATATGGCTATGGGTGTTAATGTGCAATATGTACATGTTCATTCTCCGGCCGACAAGGACAGACCAGTCAATTTATATAGTTACAATATTGATGCGCCGCATTATCTCTGTTCGGGTGACACGCTGAGTTTTCCATCGCAATTTGGCATTTCACTAAATGTGGACTTCAATCAATTTACAGAAACACCACTTTTCGATACCACTGACGACAAATTACTAACCGGATATTTTGATTTGCGTCACGGTCTTCCTGTAGAAATAAAACCGGGCATCTGGCAATTTCCAGATGATCCGGAAAGTCTGGGATTTGGTGTAACCGGTAACAGTAAAGCCTGGTTACTGACCTTCGATGGAAAGGTGCCCTGGACCTATGTGTCCCGTCGTGAATTCCTGATCAAAAGAAAATATAATCTTTCCATTCAATTGAAAAATGAAGACGGACATT
This sequence comes from uncultured Chitinophagaceae bacterium, assembly GCA_964555605.1. GTDB lineage: Bacteria > Bacteroidota > Bacteroidia > Chitinophagales > Chitinophagaceae > Endoryza. Next base: position 17,765 of record CAZKSY010000036.1, read on the forward strand.
TAAAAGAGCAATTGTCCAAATGGGAGACAGAAAAGAAATACAAGGAACAAGAATGGAAGAATGATCCAGCCCGTTTAGGTAAGTATATAGACAACACCTATAAACCCGGTATCGAAAGAGAACAGAAAAATTATGAGCGTACTACTGCAGACCTCCGTAAAGTGATCAATGAAATGGAAGAGCAATTAACCGGACCCGCAGCGGAACTCGATCAAATGGCCATCGTAAAAAATGATCCGAAGCGAACCTATAATTATCTGTTTACAGATAAGGACGATCCCTTTGCGCAAATTCTAACCAAACCCAATCGCGCCTATTTCAATAAAGGTCTGCCTCACTCTGTTCCGCATTTTATAAGTATTGAAGTGATATATAATCATAAGGATCAGGTGGCAGAAGTAGTGGCCAACGCCATGGTGAAAGCACTCGATCTTGATTATCTAAAATCATTTATCGGGAAACAAATGCCGGGCGCCTATACGGGAACAGGTTCTACGCAAACAATGGCGATGCCAAAAGAAAAAACACAGGATCCCGCTAAAAATCCTGCAACCACAATTGTTTCCTCCACCGGGAATAAAACCCCTGAAGTTGCGAAGGGTAATACACCTGCAGGCAAAAGCGGGCAGTTAAAGGTTTTTTTTAGTGCTCCGGTGAACACAACAACCACTCTATCTATAAACGGAAAGACTGATATTGATATCAACATTCCGAAAACTGCCGGCAAAAATTACAGCAGTACAAGTATCAGTAAAGCCAATACGATCCCACTACCTCTGGAAGTGCAAGTGAAAAAAACACCTGCAGGAATGAGCGCAGTGATATTTAATGGAAAGATCAATTATCCAGACTCAGGGGCCTACGTTCAGGTTGGGGTGGATTACACCAATGAGTTGATCAGTCGGGGGGCAGATGATAAAACTTTCAGTAGTTTCTACGAAGGCGGCGACTATGCTATTGGCGGCTACAATGGTGAGGAAGGGCGCTATGTAGCATTTGTGACCTATAAAGCTGGTCTGGAAGGTAATAATGGAAAATTCAGACAGGTGTATTGGAAGGACAGGAATACAGGCATAACTAAATTGATCTCCTCTAATGCGGCCGGAGAACAGGGTAATGGTGACAGTAATCTTCCCTCTCTTTCGGCTGATGGACAATTACTGGTATTTGAATCGGTGGCTTCTAATCTGGTGGGAGGTGATAATAATAATGCCAAAGATGTGTTTCTGTGGAATGCCCGCACCAATACCATCCAGTTAGTGAGCAAAGCATCATCCGGACAATTGGGTAATGCGGAAAGTTTTGATGCCGAGATCTCGGGTAACGGGCGCTTTATCGTTTTCTCTTCGAATGCCTCCAATCTTACTACGGCACCAAAAGGACAATCCATTACGAATGTCTTTCTGTATGATATAACTAAGAATAGTACAGCGTTGATCAGTTTAGACCCTGTAACCGGATCTGGCGGCAATGGCGGTAAGGGAAGTATTTCATTTGACGGAAATCGCATCTCCTTTAGTTCCGCCACTTCTACGCTGGTAAAAAATGACAACAATGCACTCTGGGATATTTTTCTCTGGCAGCGGGATCAAAAGGAGCTTAAACGCATTAGCATGACCTTTGATGGAAAAGAAAGAAATCAGGGTCAGGAATCGGCCACCCGATTTGTGTCTTCCAGCATTTCAGGTAATGGACGTTATATCGTTTATGCAACCACCGCCACTAATTTGATAGCCACTGATAAAAATAATTTTCAGGATGTATTTGTGTACGATGTAGAAACAGGTTCGGTTCAGTTGATCAGTCAGACGGCCGATGGGCAACAGGGGAATAACGACAGCCCGATCGAACAGGCCGACAAACTCGCCATCAACTATGACGGTACCTGGGTGGCCTTCCCGACGAAATCAAATAATCTGGGTACTGTTTCCGGAAATATAATATTGCATAATATGCAAACCGGTCAGAAACATGTAGTGAGCAATGTTGCGGGCGGCTATGTTGGTAGACCGGCACTAAGTTACAGTGGCAGTTATGTGCTCTTCTCCAAGAGCACTGCCCTTGATTCCCGATTTTCTTCTTCCGGCATTTTTGCTCATTTCACCGGTAAGGGGCCAACAAGAGAGTTCAAATAAGTAGAATGGTGATTGCGGGAATGAATGTATTTAGTTTTCCTGAACAGGATTCTCTTTTAAAAAGGGAATCCTGGTTTGAAGAACAATACCCAATATTGCCAGTGTTTATTGAGAATGGTATCTTTTACAGGGAAGTCACGCTGACGGATCTTTACTCCTTCGGGATAGTAGGACAGATTTTCAACGATCTCCACGCCTGATTCCGACTGACCTCGGCGGACATAGATTTTGATAGTGCTATCTTTAAAAATATCAAATCCATCAAAGAAATTATCGCCCAATTTTGCATTGGAACGTTTAAGATCGGCGATCAAATCGGCCGGTAATTTATCGGTGCCCCCGTCGAAGGACATGGGACGGTAACTAAAAGAACGACCGGAATCTTTCCCGCTATAATATTTTTGAAAGAAATCGTACCGTTTTAAAATTACGGTGGTCAGGCTATCATAAAGAGGGATTCGGGTGATTATAGCGGTATCGAATTTAAATTCGTCAAAAGCCGGTTTCAGATCCTTTTCATCGGTTGAACAGGATGAAACAGCTAATAATCCCGTAAGAAGTAAAATCAGAGAGACTTTCATGACCACATGGATATTAAGCATACATAAAAATTGACCTTACAAACGAAAGCATAGGTCCATATGAATGTTACAAAGCTATTTCCTTTTGCCGTTCCACCGCCCTGAACACACGCAAAAAATTTTCTCTGGCTATCTTCTTTAATTCTTCCCTACTCCAGCCCCTTCGTGCCAATTCAATAAGCAGTGAAGGAAAGCAACTAACATCCGTCATGCCAGTGGTGGTAAACTCATAATAGTCACCCAGATCACTTCCAATGCCGATATGATCTACCCCGATTGTTTTTTTCAGGTAATCAAAATGATCGGCTACATCCGCCACGGCTACAACAGGCTGCGGGTTTTGCCTGAGCCATACCTCATTATAAAATTTATCTGTAGCCGCTGTGTCCTTCAGCTCTTTTAACTTCATATTCCAGTCTTGCTCCGCTTTGACCAGCCAATTGGCGTGATCCTGACTAATATATTGGGGGATAAAATTTACCATGACAATACCTCCATTCTTTTTCAAAGCCTGTAATATATCATCGGGTACATTTCTGTTAACCTTACAAAGCGCAAAGGCATTGGAATGACTAAAGATAACCGGAGCCCGGGACGCTTTCAGCACAGCTTCCATAGTTTTAGCGGAGGTATGACTCAGGTCGATGATGATACCCAAACGATTCATTTCCTTTACCATTTCCATTCCCAAAGCTGAAATACCATTATGCTTCGGTTGATCATCGCTGCCATCACCGAGGTTATTGGTTTTGTAGGCAAACGTAATACTGCGCAGTCCCAGTTTATAGTACATGCGCAACAACTCTTTGCTGTCTTGCAAAAGAACGGCTCCCTCTAAAATCGGCAGCAAGGCGATCTTATGCTGTTGCGCAGCCCGTTGCAAATCAGCCGCCGATTGTGCAATCATAATAACCTTCGGATAGCTTTCTTCCATTTGATGCATGAGGTCAAATGCTTTCAACAGGTTTTCGACCTTTCGATCCTTTCCATATACATTATATAATTGTCCGCCTACCATTCCTTTACGATACAGTGGAATATTGGTATTGCCAGTGGAAGAAGAAACTAAAGAAGCGTCTGTTATCTTACCTGAGCAGTTTTTGCAATCATAAAAGCTATGATAAAAGTCGTTATGCCCGTCGATGACAGGAGCCTGCTGCAAGAGCTTTGTAACCAGGGTGGTGGCTTCAGCCTCGGTTCGAACATAGTTTGGCTTACTATTTTTTTGTGCCAGGGCAAAAGGAGAGATGACTACTGTAAGCACCCAAAGCAGGCTTCTTGATAAGAATAGATTCATGGATCAGGTTTATTAAGAAACTACAATTAAATACAGGCGGCTTCAGCTACCTGTTAATGACTCCATCTATTAAGTTAGTGAATATCTTCTATTACGCGCCACTTAATGTGCCAGATCCAATATGCCTGCAAATTTCGGTTCCACCATCACTATATCGGCATGATGATTCAACAGTTCCTCTTTCGAACAAAAAGCAATGCCAAGTCCGGCTTCTTTGATCATACAAAGATCATTCATACTGTCGCCAATTGCTATGCTGTTCTCCAATTTTAAGCGATGCTTTTTTAAAATAGTTAGCAAGGCATTGGTTTTACATAGTGAATGCCGGCACTTGCTTTCAGGGTGATTGAATAAAAAAGAAGGGATGCGTACTTCCCCGGTACAAATGCTCTTAGAGAATTCCAGTTCATTGGCCAGAGAAAAATCCATTCCCAGTTTATTCTTTACATGATTAGTGACACAATCAAAACTGTCGGATATGATACCTACTATGTAACCGCGGTTTCGCAGCTCCTTAATGGTTTCTTTGGCATCATCAATCATTGGGATCGTGTCGCATATTTCTATCAGTTCATTTATAGATCGTCCCTTCAGCAACATAGCGATGCGTTTCGTAATGATGAGGCCATCCATTTCAGAAAGGCGAATATCCATCAACTCCTTTTTAAAATTGAAACGTTCAGCGCAAATATCAATAAAACGACCGCGTAAAATGGTATTATCCATATCGAATACCACCAGCTTTTCCATTTCAGCCAGTTGGCTTTCCAGTGCGAATTCCATTTGGGAACGGATCTCATTCAGCACACTAAGTTCTTCAAAATTATAATTGGGTCTTTTAGAGGAAGCGGCTTTCAGAATAATAGTTTGAGCGACTTCTTTACTCATTTTACCCAATGCCTGCCATGGTTTACTTTTATTTTCAATATATCCGATCGTTACTTCTTTCATACGAGCCTGCAATAAATACATGTCGATAAGAATGCCAATATCCACGCCATAATCATCTCTGAAATCCAATTGTTGCAAAAGCGTTTTGCGGCCGGCGATCATTCCACTCAGGGGTTGGCTAAATTGATGTAATTCCGGGAAAAATATACTGAGCAAAGGCTTGGCTACGAGTTCGGTCACTCTACCGGCATTACGATTGAAAGAGGATTTAACAAAATCAACTTCATTAGTTAAAATTGGCTCAACCAATAAACGGACAGTTTGCACAGGATAAGGATCGATATCGCCATCTAAAAAAACGAGTATATCATTACACGCATAAAGTACTCCATCTTTCATAGAAGCCCCTTTCCCCAATTTCGTACTGGTAATCACTTTTGCTCCTGCTTCGATGGCAATAGGAACAGTTCGATCCAGCGACTTATCATCCACAACGATCACTTCTGAAACATTTGGCTGCAGTTTCGCATATGTTACTACATTAGCAATGCTCTCCTCTTCGTTTAATGTGGGAATGATAACACTAATCATACGACAGGTATTTACGTGATGAAAAGATAAAATACGTGCCGCTTCGGGTTGGCAGCAATTACAAGACGGATCAGTATCGGGCTAAAAAAGCGTCAATGCGTCTTTTGTTTTCCTGCTGTAATAATGATGGGTAAAGATTTAATAGCACATTGAACAACATTAAGGTCAGGGCCAGCAGATAATTTTGCATAAATAGTTTTCGTAACACGAAAATTGACACAAACACAAATCCAATCAGGTGATCGATTTCTGCGGAAGTCATTTCCGCGCGTAATTTTAAAAGATCAGCTTGTTGTGGTTTACGATCTAATTTAAGCTTTTGATTTAAGAATTTAAAAAATGAATTTTTTACGCCCCACTTAAATGCGTATAAGCCTAATAGCCTGTTGACCGATTCTGTAGTTACAAAATTCAAATTCGACAAATGAGAAGTATAAAATATTGATTTCTTTAAAAAAGCATTCAACAGCATTCCAACCAGCCAGGAAATAATTGAAATGGAGATACTGAATGTGATATATTTATACATAATGAATTGTCGATAAGGTTAATAGGCTGAAAATATCGCACATAAAGATAATAGAAACCGGATGGACAATATTACTTTACCCGGTTCATTGTGTAGCTGAAATTCTTGTTTCCAATAAAAGGAATAAAATGCTCATCTACGAAAAAAAGAATGTTGTCGTCAGCTATAAAAAAATGGATCGGGCGGGAGAGATTGGGCACTTTAATGCGATAGAAACATGTTTGTACGTTTCCGGAAACTTCTTTTATTATTTCCCAGTTTCCTTCGATATCTCTGGGTTGTTCATCCACAATATTGCGAATGGTACAGGTTTGATTTTGATCACGACGCAGGGTGAGGCGCCATTTGATCTTAAAGCAATCCGGGTTGGGTTTCATCTCTACATGTTCCCAGGCTATTTCCTGACATGGTGTTCTTCCATCAAAAACCATTTTAAATGCGGTATCATTTTTATTTACCATGGACCTCATTCTGATTTTGCCATTCACAGTGAGACTTTTCCGTTGCAGGGAATAACTCCAACCTCCATTTCCTATCATCAATCCCCCATTAGCATCCTGAAAATGAAATAGATTCTCATTTATTTGTTTGATCAAAATATTACCAGACAATCCTGTGCTTTGCAGTTGAAGGAGGTTACCTGAACGAATAGAGCTTGTAATGACATAATTGCCATTAATGGTGCGTTTCTCCCCATCAGCCTTGAACCCGAGAGTATTGGGTTGGGATATTCCGAATTGTACATCAAGTGCAAAATTATTGCTGCCATCAAATGATATCTGCCAGCTAATGAAATCAATCGGGTTAGATGACGGTATCTTCAGCAGCTTTTTTATCTGGTCATCGCCCGGTGTACTGCCGATCAAAACAAATGCAGCAGCAGGTTGACGATCAGCACAGGTGACAGTCAACGGAGCTATGAAAAACAGCAAAAAAAAGTAAAGCCATTTTTGGAGTGTTCCCATTTTTTAACAATTTCAGTGATGAACTAAATCCATTGGTTCCGGGCAATGATAGTTCTGTAAAAATAAAAAATGGACAAGCTGCTATTGTCCTCCCTTGAAATCCGGAACAATCGAAGAGGTTCTTGGCATATAACAAACAATCATTTCCTATGACTGGTTTTTGTACACAACCGTATAGAATCACTTCCTATGAATTGTTTTGCCCAATTCCATACTGACTGTTTCAGTAAATTGTTTAGTTCCTTTAAGATGTTCTTCAATAAATCCCACAGTCAATCGGGATATAATAGTTGATCGTTCACTCGTAGTGCAATTCCCGGATTGTCTTACGAGCTGTGGTAAACATCCAAAGTCTTCATGCTGTGCGGAATCAATTTTATATATCTGCCAGTCTCCTGACAGTTTCTTTGTGAAGTCGTATATCGAGTCTTCTTTTCCTGAGCGTGCTGCCGGGGAGCTTTCCAATCGGAGGTACGGTGATTTAATATTCAGATCTTTAAACACTGTATTGAATATTAAATCATCAAAATCACGGTTCTCCTCCCTGGCACTACTATAATGATGAAACTCGGATCCATCCAATGAAACCACACATGAAACTGTCGGTAGTTTGGCGGTTAGCAGTGCTGTAGCCATTCCACCCCAACTATATCCTATCAGGGCGCATGAAGAATCGTCAAGATCAAGTATATTTTTCAAATAGTTCCTGGTGGCCAGCCCATCGTCGGCCTGCTCCATCAGGTCCTCCTTTTTCATTGTCATATCACCAGGAAACCGTCCAATTGAGCTGACGGATGCCACTACGTACCCCTTTCTTGCCAATTCCTCAAAGAGCGGAACATTCTCGTAACTCATCCCATTATAGGCAGTGAGATAAATTATCAGAGGATATTTACCAGGAAGTGGTTTTGCCTGATGATAGCTTTGTGTTTTAAAATTTAGTACACGATTGGAATCGGAGCAATTTAATCGGTCGCAAAAAAACTGAGCAATTTGCCCTGTGATACCATTGCCAATGGAGGAGGTGGAATAAAAATTCGCTCTTTTTTCCAAAAGGCCAAGGATCGAGCGAAAGGGCAGTGTGGTATCCTTTGATGAAACAGTAGCGGGATACCAAATATCAATATCTATCGGTCTGAAAAACAGGGAGTCGCCTATCTTGGCATTGGGTTGGTATCTTCTGGTGCTATCAATAATTCTTATAGATTTAAATCCCGCCTTAACAGGCTGCAGGGCGCTGTTGTTTCTTGCGGAGCAACCCAACAGAAACAGGGCCACAAAAGCAGGCAGTAGTTTTTTCATGTAGTTGGCTTGATGAAACAACAAGATAAAATAATGGGGGACCGATAATTGTTATCAATGTCACAAAATACCAAAGCCAGACACTTAGAAGCTTTGCGCTTACTTTAAGCCACTTAGGCCCCAGGAATCAAGCGGTACACCATATTCGTCCAAGGCAAAAACTTTGGCTTCTTCAATGGACGCCTGCTCGTAATCACTGACAGGCACCCCATTGGCTGCGTAGATATTTAAATATATCCCTTCCTCAAAAACTTCTATTTCGAATACCAATTTATTAAATGTTGCATGGAGATTCATGAGAAAATTCTTCCCGGTTTTGTAAGGGAAATAGCTGTTTAAAATAAGCAATAATCAGCGCACCAAAAAAATTGACTCGTCTTTATTTACAGCGCAAATAATTCTTCAAACTAACCCATACTGATCTAATCGAAAATTATGCATTAATTCGATGGCCGGGGGGCGATTTTCATTTCCCTCATTTATATCTGCTCCAGCCAAAAGGAGTGCATGAAATACCCGTTTCAACTGGGATATCAAAATGCCGTTGGACAGATCCGCAGATGGATGATCGATCATTTGTCGTGCATCAAGAATTGCTCTGTGCAAACAATTGTTACCATAGGAATCCACTGCTGAGGGATCAGCTCCTTTCTTTAATAATAATATCAGTAGGGGGAAAGCCTTTTCGAAAAGGCTCGTTTCTTTTTGAAGGGTGTAAGAATTAAAAATAACCGCCCGAATACAATCGTGCAAAACCGGGGCCGTCCATTCGTTGATAGCAGATGTCTCTGTAAAATTTACATCAGCACCATTTTCTATTAAAAATTGTGCTATCGCAAAATTGCCGGTTTTAAAAGCCACCTGAAGCCCGGATTGTCCGTCATCTTTTTTTGGCGGGGCCACGTTACAAACGGATAAATAGTCGCGATTCAGAGCTACAAGCTTTTGTACTTCATCTACGTTTCCCCTGCCAATAGCGCTAAAAAACGCTTTAATATCTTTCTTTGTCATTGGTACTGTTTGGGGTGGGAGTTGTATAGGGTAGTCAACTGTATACAGTTGACTACCCTATACAACCTTTTCTTTCATTGCAGTGCAAAATAATTTGTCACAACATTCTAAATAGTTAAAATTCAGACACTAACGCAACGAATAAAAAAGTTGAAAAATAAACGACAGTTGCCAGTAACAGGAGAGGGTAGTTGTGTACGGTAGTCAACTGTATACAGTTGACTACCGTACACAACTTACTTATACTTTCCCCTTGTACTTCAAATCAAAATCGATCATCCACTCAATGCCATATTTATCCCGGAACATGCCAAAATAAGAACCCCAGGGACTGTTAGCCATGGGCATCTCTACGGTGCCGCCGGCGGATAGTCCGTTAAACAAATGATCGGCCTCTTCTTTTGTAGCGGCGCTAATAGCTATCTTGCTTCTGTTCTCGTTTTCATTGGTACGACCCATGATCTCAGGAACATCATTTCCCATTAATACGTTGGGGCCAATGGGCAGTGCGATGTGCATGATTTTATTTGCTTCATGCTCCGGCACTTGGAAATCGGCACTAGCCATATCCTTGAAACGCATAATAGTTGCAAACTCGCCGCCAAAAACAGAACGATAAAAATTAAAAGCTTCTTCGGCGTTGCCGTTGAAATTTATGTGGGGATTAATCAATGCCATACAAATAGTTTTTTGGTGAGGTGTCAAATGTAATGATTAACCAATAGAGGGAGGGAGCGGAAATATTGCGAGTGGGGAAATTATGGGTTAGAAGGTTGGATGAAGGGATAGGGTTGTAAAGAAGCTCTATACGGTTGAAAACTCATAGGGTTTTCAACCGTATACAACGATGATACAAAACGCTCCCCTACTTCAACGCCCTCTCCAAAAATGCCAGCACCCGCTTCCGTATCCATTCGGCATCAAACATCACACCGTAATGTGGTGCACCGGGTACAATGATAAGGTCGGTTGGAACGGCTTTCAGCATTAACTGCTGCTGTAATAATCGCGATTGTGCCGGTGGCACCATATCGTCTTTCTCGCCATGTATGATCAATACAGGGGGATCCAGCTTGTCGATATAGGTGAGCGGACTCGCCGCGCGGGCCCGTGCCGGCAATGAAGAAGGTAGTCCACCGATCAAAATACTTTCCGGTGCCCCGGGCGCCTTGCTGTTCGGCATTTTTTCAAGATCCATCGGGCCATAAAAATCTACAATGGCTCTAAATCGAAATTCGCGACTACTGCCCGGAACAAAGAAACTGTCGATCTGATTATTGCTCGACAATCCCATCAGTGTAGCCAGATGTCCTCCTGCAGAAAAACCCATCAACGCAAACCGCTCCCTATCAAACCCATACATGGCCGCCTGATCATACAGAAAAGATACAGCCCTATTGCAGTCTTTTAATATCTCCGGAAAAACGGCATCCTGCGCAAAACGATAATCGATTGACGCGATGGCAATGCCCCGTTGAACCACTTCACCAATCGTTTTGCGCATATACCCCATATCGGCAGTCTTATCATTACTTACCCAACCACCGCCATGCACAAAAATCAACAGCGGCACAGGGCGCGTTATACCCGATGGCAAATAAAGATCGAGCTGGTGCTTCTTCAATGTATCTCCCTGGTAAGGAATATCCTGTTTGCATACAGTGCCTGCTGGAAAAGCACTCAGCAGGCTTTTATCCTGTGCGAGCATAGAGGTGGATAGGAATGTAGTAAGCAAGAAAAAGATGGGGCGCATGGGGAATGTGGTTTGAGCTTTGGGAAATGGGATGGGGTATGGGTGGGGCATTCTAAAATTTATAAAACTGCTTCATCCGCTGCAGCAATTCTTCTTTCCGGCGACGCGATACTTCTATTTCAGTTCCGTCTGACAATAACAATGATCCGCCTTCTCCCCGAATATATTCTTTTATATGCTCCAGATTCACCAGATAGGATTTGTGCGCCCGTATAAAACAGGAGTCTGCAAGCAATTCTTCATATTCATTAAGCGGTCGCGATGCAATGATAGAGGATTGATCAGCCAATTGAAAATAGGTATAATTGCCGCGCGCGGTACAACAGATGATATCCTGTATCAATACTACCCGAAAACCTTTCAACGAAGGAATACACAGTTTCATTTTTTGCATAGTCTGGCGGTTCTCCATATTATGCAACAACAAACTCATACGCTCTGTAGTTGCAGGAGTATCCACCTGTTTATCGGCAACACGCTTACTGGCCCTATTAACCGCTTCAATCAACTGATCTTCGTCAACAGGTTTCAACAAATAATCAACCGCACTGAAACGAAACGCCTGATTTATATAACTACTGTGAGCTGAAACAAAGATCACTTCGAAGGAAAGATTACCCAACTCCTGTAACATAGCCATCCCATTCTTACCCGGCATGGCAATATCCAGAAATACCAATTGAGGCTGTAATTGTTTGATCATTTCAATGGCCTCATCAGCACTGGAACAAGTACCCACGGTTTCAATTCCGGGGCAATTCAATTGCAGTAATTTCCGAAGTGAGGCGATCCCTCTTGGCTCATCATCTACCAGTATGGTACGTATCAAATTCATACAGACTGATGTTTTAATGGCAGCTTTATTATTACGCGGGTGCCATGTTCTCCCAATATACCACTTTCACTCCTGTCTTGAATATCCACCGAGCTGAACATATGATATTTTTCATTTAACAAATGTATGCGGTTCCGAATGTTCTCAATGCCCACAGAATGATGCAAGTCCGGCAATCCTTGCTTTTGCTGTAAACTCTGGTGTATACCAATGCCATTGTCTTCCACAGTACACACCAATTGTCCACCCTCTTCCTGAAAGCTAACATTGATATTGATCTTACTTCCCCCCATACCATGCCATATGGCATTTTCAATAAATGGCTGTATCAGCATGGGCGGCAAACGTACTTCATCCGGATCAATACGATCTGTTACTGTTTGGGAAAACTGAAACCCTTCGGTGCGGATATGCTCCATTTCAGCATAACGATTCAGATAGTCCATTGTTTGTCGTAAAGTAATAAATGGCTGTAGCGACTGCTCCAATGTAATCCGAATCAAATGCGCAAATTTCGTCAGATAGCGGGACGCCTCTTGATTCTGTTCGTGCAGAATCATTTCGCGGATACTATTCAGGCTGTTCGAAATAAAATGCGGATTCATCTGGGCATGCAAGGCCATCATTTCCGTTTGGGCAAGTTTGTTATCCAGATCAGCCCGTGCACGTATCCCTCCAATACGATAACGATACAGAAAAATGACAGTCAAAAGCAGAAATACTCCGGAAGCTAAAAGAAATGGAGCACTGCGCCACCAGGGTTCTTTTATCTGTACACTGATTACACGTTGTTGTTGCGCTCCCCCCTTGCCAATGGCACGAAGAAATAAATTATACCTCCCAGGTTGCAAACCCGAAAGGGTGATACTTCGCATATCATCCAGATTGATCCAATCGGCAGCTTCGTTCATTTTATATTGAAATCGATAACTACTATTGGAATAGTCGATAACGGTAAAAAATAAGGACAGATTATTCTCTTCAAAGGGCAGGTCGATCAGTCCCTCGGGATGATAAAGAACCCGTTGATTATTGATCCGTATTTCCTGTACCAGAATACCTCCCCGTGGCACTTCATGCAATGCTGGTTGCATGGGAAAGTATGATAAATTTCGTCGGGCCAGCAGGAAGAATTGTCTGCCAGCAGAGTCCAGGAAAATCGTCTTCTCCTTCGGGCCATCATCAGGATAACCGTCGCTGAAATCATAAACAATTGGCTCTTTCTTTTCGATATTAAAACAGGTGAGATGTCCCGAACTGGCCAACCATAGATTGCTTCCTGCGACAGCACTCATACTCTCAAAACTCAATGCCGGCAATCCATTTAATATGCCATACGATACCCATTTACTTTCTTTAATGCGATATTCCAGCAATCCATTCTCCACATTATGCATCCAAAGCGAACCATTACCGTCGGCCGTTAGTTGAACTATATCATTATTATATTTATTAACGCCGCCATATACAGAGATCAATGTATCGAATCGCTCTTGTTTACTATTCCATCGTGCCAATGAATGTCCGCCAATCCAAACATCTCCATAACTGTCGTACACCATACTTTTTATTTTCTCAAAAGGTATTTCCGGTGTTGTATGTGCATTAAAAACCCGGAACGTTTTAGTGGGTATATGATATCGAACCAATTCCCCTTTCAATTGACTGCAGAACCATGCATAGCCATCTTTTCCGGGGGCGCCTAATGTATTTATTGGACGCGTTACTGTTTCCGGCACGGCAACCTTTCCGTATTGATAACTGCGGGTATCAAACCAAGCCAATCCGGCTCCTGTACCCAGATAAAGTGTGTCGCCATGGTACCGCTCTATTGAAATGATCTCGTTCCAGGCAGAAGGCGTTTGGAAAAAATCAATACGCTTTTCCACCGACATGCTTTTTTCATCCAATATTAGTAATCCTGAGTAGTAAGAGGCCCCGCCAATAAAGAGCTTGTCTTTATACCGATACACACAATTTAATCCGTCACCATTTTTCTCTGCCACTCCAGCCGGCACCACCGTGGTAGATAAGAAAGGCGTGTGATCATTTTCCTGTAGCAGCCCTTTCGATGTTCCGATCCAGAGACGCCCGCTTCGATCCATTTTCAAACAAAGAATTTTATACTGCTCCAAATGCCTTTGGGGATCGAACAGGATTTTTCCGCTGGAAGAATCGAATGTGAAAGTATAAAAGCCGGCATTTCCGCCATTTACAGCAAAAACGTTTTCGTGCAAACGAAATATATGTGTATCCCAGGAGAATTGTTCTTTGGCAAGAGGGAGCGGGTTTTGAACCAACTTCCCTGTTACCCGGTTATAGTAAACGATGCTGTTACCGGCAAAATGAAAGAAGAGCGTTTCTGTTTCGCTAAGGGTAAGGTGATGGATAAGGCCACGTTGTGGTGCAGTTGCCAAAGGATATATGTTAAAAGAAGAAGTGTCACCTGCGGCAAACTCCACGAATTTGCGGTTACTGATATTATAATGTGCCAGTCCGTTTTCTTGTACCATTACCAGCAGATTTTCAGGATCGAGCAGCAACATATCACGGCCATATAATAAACGCTTACGCCCTACGTCTTTCAATGTAAAGGCGTCGTGCCTGAAAATGAGGTTCTTATTTTGATCGAAAATATAAAAACCCACTGCCGTAGTCAATGCCAGATTGCCATCCGGAAGAATGATCGCATCCCATGCGCTATTTCTATCTGGCCTGAATGCAGTAGTATCCGGAATAAAATAATTATCTACATGAAATGTACGGGTGTTCAGTATCTGAAAACCATACCTTGAAATCACCCCCAGCCGGTCTTTGCCCATTGGCTTGAGATCTCGTATTATGGCAGATGGCATAAACAGCGGAGCCGTTTGAGTATTGTAGATGGTGAAACTATTGCCATCAAAACGATTCAGACCACCATCGGTGCCAATCCATATATAGCCCAGTGAATCCTGTTCGATACTGGTTACATAGTTATGGCTCAAACCGGTTTTGGCGTTATGCAAATGAAAACGGAAAGGCTCAAACTGCGCCATTGAAGGCAGCACAGCAAAAACCAGCAGGCAATATATTTGTATGATCCGGTACACGGTCTATTCCTTTCTACGATAATACTGCAATATTTTTATGTGACGTGGAAGTCAGGGGGGATTATTTCATTTGCCCAACCCTACCGTTCCTGCATTGTACCCTGCCGTTGCGTCAATAGCACTACTTAAATGAGGCCATTCAAGTATATTGAATACAGATCAGCTACCATTAACCATTGAACCTGTCTCTCCTTCTGAATTGAAAAAACAGCCTGTTTCGTAAAGTACGCTTGTCGTTGATCAATTGACCGCTTACTTTTTACAATGATCAGGTGTAGGAGAAAATGTTGCGGGGAGGATGTATTGCCCACCAAAAGCCGGCCATATGTCCTCCATCGTAAATCGCATGAAGAAGCCCCTGAATGGGCCCCAACGCCCTCCGGAAAGTGAAAAAACGGGAGTAATACAAACAGAATAAAAAAGGAAGATCCATGTCGTCGTTGAGGCGATGTGGATTTTTTGGTTGTACAGGGTAGTCAACTGTATACAGTTGACTACCCTGTACAACCACCGTTCATACACTAATTCATGCCGAACAGGAAAACGCCTCCTTACTACAATAAAAAGCAAGCAAATTTGTCGTAAACAGCTACACTTATCCATGAAGAATATTCCTGCAATACTCCTGTTTTTACAATTATGCAGCATGCCGACTTTAAGTCAGAACATCGGCATCGGAACCTCTACCCCAACCCTCGGTCGCTTACAGGTCAATGGATCGATCGGCAAAACAGTAGCCATATTTGGGGGGGATGGCGCCGGTATATCCCTGATGCGGAATGCGCCAGCTATTGGGTTTAATCTTTACAATAACACAAATTTTACCACGCTGGCCAATTACCCATCACTGGTGCAATCCTTCGATCAGGCCACGGGTTTAATGAGTTTCAATTTTTTAGCCACCACTCCTGCCAATACCACTCCTACTGTATCCTATGGCCGATTCACGCTCAGTGCAAATGGCAATATGTCCATAAATGGCAATGCAGAGAATGCTTCTCTAACGGTGCATCGGCATCCCGCATCTATTCCATCCACTCTTGAAATTGAAGGCACCGGAAACACCAGCTCTTACTTCATGTTTGGAGATGATGAAGTAACAGCAGTTAATGGCGGGGCAGTTAATGGTGTCCTGTTGCTGAATGATGTTCCCAACGTTGGCAATATTTTCTTTGGTGCCAATAAAGGGAAAACGGGCATAAATAGAACCAACCCTACAGCAGCCCTCGAAATCGGTCAGGTAAACAACAGGGGTTTTATATTGGTAAACCCTAATAGCTGGGCCAACTGGGAATTAGCTGTTTACAAGAACGCAGATTACAATGGATCGGACCTTTACCTGTTTTTCAACGAGGCGTATAGAGGAAATTTTTTTCACCGGGATGGCAGGTATTATAAATTAAGTGATGCAAGATTCAAAACTGATGTACGCCCTTTAAAATCTCTATTGCCCTCCATAATGCAATTAAAACCGTTGGAATATCATTATTTGGGGAATGCAGCAAGCGATCCAAAATCTAAAGGTTTTATTGCACAGGATGTACAAAAGCTATTTCCTGAGCTGATCAGTGTTCACAATGAAGAGAATAACGGCCACATAAATACTACAAATGTATTGATGATGAAATATGATGATATGGGTCCGATTGAGATCAAAGCTATACAGGAACAACAACAACTGATCAGGGAACTGAGGGAGAAAAACAATTTATTAAAACGTCGCATTGAAAAAGTGGCACAATATCTTGACCAATATGAATCAGGAAAGTAACTATCGAAACTATTTGGCAATTTCAAGGTTTATAGGGTTTATTATTATTAGCCTTTTCAACAGCCTCAATGGCATGGCGCAGATCATGGGGATCGGCGTTGATAGTTCTACCCGTGCTCGTTTAGAAGTACATGGCACAGCAGGAAACGGAACCACCACAGCATTATTTGGCGGCAATGCGGGTATTACCTTTCAACGGAATTATCCAGCCATTGGGTTCAATGCGCTAAGAAGTTCTAATTCTTCGATCAGTCAAGAAGGAGAGTATATGAGCAATGGCGCGGCCACTGTAATTTCATTAAAATCGTTGCCCTATCGTTTTGCCATTACCAATTACCCCACTGGAACAGCAGGTCAGAGTCTGACAAATGGAAAAACGATCCTTTCATTAATGAATAGTCATGTGTTTGTTTTAGGACAGGAGGCCATTCCCGGGACAGCCGCCGGTGTTTCACTCCGGGTTTTGAGAGGAACCGGCATTGATGGGTCGGCAGTATTTGGAGGATCCACCTATGCGTCTCATTTCTATTACAGTGCTGCCGAACACACCTATATCAGAGGTGGGAGGGTCGGAGCAAGAATATTTGTCAACGATCTCCCTATGGGAACAATAAAAATCGGCAGAAATAATTCCACCAAGGTTGGATTGAATGCACCGGATCCCCAATACGCATTTGAAGTGCGACAGGTAAATGGAACTGGGCTTAAACTCATTTACAATTCAACAGCTACTCAAAATTGGGAATGGAGAGTGGGCAGTACATCCAGCGACCTCCTTTTACTTTTCAATGGGGTCACCAAATCTTCCTTTAGCACAGTAGATGGCGCCATGTCGGCCTTATCAGATGGCCGATTTAAAACTAATATAACAGAGATGGGGTCTGTAATGAGTCGAATACTACAATTGAATCCGGTAACATATGAGATCAACGACGCCGACCCGGTCAGTTTCCGCAGCATTGGATTTATAGCCCAGGAAGTAGCCCAAATTTTCCCTGAAATGGTTGGAACAAAGAAAGATATCAATTTAAAAGTGTTGGACTACAGTGGATTTCATGCGATCACAATTAAGGGGATTCAGGAAGAACAAGAAAAAATTGAACGCCTATCCTCTAAAGCCAGCGCCTTGGAAACGAAGTTGGCACTATTAGAAAAAATAATTGCTGAAAAAACACAAAACAAGAACTAATGCTATTTCGATTCGAATTAATCGCCATTATTTGCTTGCCGTTTATGACGAGGGCACAAAACGTAGGCATTGGCACCACCAACCCAACAAGAGCGAAGCTCGAAGTGATTGGTGCAGAGGGCGGAGGCAGTACCAGTGCCGTATTTGGCGCCGGAGGGGCCGGCATCTCCATCCAGCAATTCACACCTTCCATCGGTTTTAATCAATATAAAGACACTTATGTTGCCGGATATCAGGGGAAATATATGTTCAATGGCTTTGCGGCCGTGCAATATCTCAATCCAACCACCGGAAATTTTTACATAGAGACATTCCCGGCAGGTTTGCAAGATGCCTTCACGCCTGTTGGCCTACGCGTTTTAACATTGACCAGCAGTGGGAATCTTGGTATTAAAACACAAAGCGATAACGCTTTTGCGACATTGACTGTTTTAAGAGGCACCGGCGTGGATGCAACAGCCATTATTAAAGGAACTGAATACAGCACCTTATTTAATTATTCGCCTAATGAAGATGTTTATTTACGTCCCGGGAGAGATACCAGCATAGTGTACCTGAATAATTTAGCCAACGGAAACGTTCTATTAGGTAATGGGACTACCAAATTATTTGTCAACTACCTGAATGTTTCCGGAACAACGAGTACGGTCGAGATCAATCAAACGATAAACTTATACACCAACCCTCCATTTAATATTTACGATTCTTATGATTTTTCATGGGGCCACTATCTCTCCGGCAGCCCATTCAATAATAATTGGGATCTTGATTTCCTGTACCGTAACACTTACAGCATCTCGGTAAATAATATGTCTGGCTCACTAATAGACTTCTCCGATAGAAGTGCTAAAAAAAACATCCTGAACCTGCCTGATATTTTACCTAAACTCATGCAATTAAATCCTGTATCATATGAATTGAGTGCAGACAACCCATTACACCAGCGGTCTATCGGGTTTATCGCACAAGACGTAAAAAATATATTTCCCGAAGCAGTGCGAGTGATCAGTAGTCAGAATAGAAAAGGATCTGTCATAAACGATCTGCACACACTCAGCTACAAAAACTTCAGCATATATGCCATCAAAGCCCTGCAAGAGCAGTGGAAGGAGATCCAGGAAATAGAAGCGGAACAGATTGCATTAGAAAAGAAACTTGATGCGCTGATTAAAAGAGCAGGGGGCGAATAATTGATCCTGCTTTCTGGCTGGATGTAGATTTTGCAAAAAATAAATTGCAGACGGAATTGTGTGAAGATAGCCCAGTAGGTTGTACAGGGTAGTCAACTGTATACAGTTGACTACCCTGTACAACTA
>CAZKSY010000037.1:0-1636 GCA_964555605.1 uncultured Chitinophagaceae bacterium
CTCATCTCTCACCTCTCCCCTCTCCCCTCTCACCACTTCTCACCCCCTCCCCCTACCTTTGCCCCATGCCTGCTACCTATCACGAACGTCTCGCTTCCTACATAGACATCGAACAACAGCTCGCCCGCAAACTGGTACTGCTGAGTACGCTGCGATTAGCGGCCTTTGTTCTTACTATTTTCGGATGTTATTTATACATTTCGCAAGATCTGTCAATGGCCGTTGTTTTGATATTGATGGCGGCTGCCGCATTTTTCTATCTCATTAAAATCTACGATACGGAAAATGCTAAAAGAAACATCTTCAAAGCTCTTATCCGCATCAACGAACAGGAAATATCATTTGCTGCAGCACACCGGTCCAATGCCCCCGACGGAAAGGAGTTCATCGACCCCCACCACCCCTACTCCTACGATCTTGATCTCTTCGGCGAGGGGTCACTCTATCAATTCCTCAATCGTACCACCCATGTTTTTGGATCAAGGGCTCTGGCGCAATCACTGCTTCATCCCGATACTACAGTCATAAAAGAAAGGCAGGAAGCGATCAAAGAATTATCTGCTCAATTGGAATTTCGTCAGTTGCTGCAGGCACATGGCATGATCCATGGCTCGGAAGAAAAAAAGATCGACCGGTTAAAAAAATGGCTGGAAGCCGCTCCGGCCTTCTCCTCAAAAGTGCTGTATTATGTGTTGATGTTGTTTCCGCTGCTCACCATTGGTTTCGGTCTGGCCTTCTTCATCACTGAAACACCCCTCTTTAAAACCATTGCCGGTTTCGGTATCGTTTTCAATCTCGGCATCACAGCTTCTTACGCAAAAAAAATGATGGCCGGCATCGGCGTTTCGTCTGACATCAATGAAACCCTGCATCAGTTTGCCGGACAATTAGAAACCATCGAAAAACATTCCTTTCAGGCAGCTATACTGAAACGAGAAAAGGATAAGTTATTCCATGGAAATATTTCTGCCGGACAAGCCATCCGTCAACTGGCTACCCGTTTTAATTATCTCGATTACGTTTTCAATATTTTCCTGAGCCCGATACTGAATGGTCTTTCCCTTTTTCACGTCCATATCCTCTTCCAATTGGATCAATGGAAAGACAAACATAAAAATGATGTATTGCAGTGGCTGGAAAGCTGTGGCGAATGGGAAGCCTGGAACAGTCTGGCTACATTCCACCACAACAATCCAGAAACCAGTTTCCCGTACTGCCGGGGGGAAGAAGGCTTAGAGGCGATCGCCATGGGTCATCCCCTGATCCGCAACAGCAAGAGAATCGTAAACGATATCTCCTTTAACGAGCAGCGTTTTGTCATTCTCACAGGTTCCAATATGTCGGGCAAAAGCACTTTCCTCCGCACCCTGGGCATCAACCTGATACTCGCCCGCGCCGGATCAGCCGTCGTAGCCAATTCCTTTACGTTCTATCCCTATGATGTATTTGTGAGTATGCGGATAACAGATTCCCTGCAAGACAGTGAATCGTTTTTCTATGCCGAACTGAAACGACTCCGTCAGATCATCGATCATCTTAATGAAGGCAATCAAACATTTATACTGCTCGATGAAATATTACGCGGCACCAACAGCGATGATAAACACGGTGGTACTGTTGGATTGATTCGTCAACT
>CAZKSY010000037.1:1736-36895 GCA_964555605.1 uncultured Chitinophagaceae bacterium
CCGCGGCGTTCGGCAAAACCATCGGCCACTAAGGCGATCGAGGCCATGAGGAATAAGCCCAGACCAAGACCCGACCATAAAGCCTTATCTGTTTGTACACGGAAAAATAAAAACAAACCGATACCGGTCAACAACAACAGGATCTCTGTATATCGATAGATCACAAAATTCTTCATTACGGTTTCCATCCGTGGTACTTCCTTCTCCTTTAATTCACCGGGATTCATATCGTACGCATACACATTCCGGATACGGTCGCCATCACTGCGTTTATAAACCGTAAATCCTACCACACCCATTAACAAACCAACCATAACAAGCGGCAGGGCCATGCCTTTGTAAAAAGGCGTTTTCATCTGAAACCAACAAAACAACGCAGCGACCACCGCCACGAAACCGATGATCACAAATAGCAAACTCTCCTGCTTTTCAGCCAGGAAATATCGTTCGATCGCTTCTTTGGTAAACATATTTTATGGTTTATCGTGAAGAACCCTTCACCATCATTTTCGTTACGGCAGTAGTGATATTTCGGGGGGAGAACCGGGGTGATTGTGCCAATAAATAATTAAAGAAGCCCGGAATACGTACGGTCGTTCCTTTCATCATGGCCGCATAGGCATCTTTGGCCACCTCCGCCGAACCAGGAAGTTTACGCCCTTTGACCAGTCCGCTGTTTTCCATTCCGGCAACACCAAAAAATCCCGATTCAGTGGCCGACGGACAATGCGCCGTAACGGTTACACCCGTACCTTTTAATTCGTTGGCGATCGCTTCACTGAAATGCAATACGTATGCTTTGCTGGCGAAATAAACACTCATATAAGGACCGGGTTGAAAGGCAGCCGTAGAGGCAATGTTCAGGATCTTTCCGGAACGCCTTTTCACCATCTCCGGCAGGAATAGATGGGTCAGATGTGTCAGCGCATTCATGTTTACCTGGATCATGGCCTTTTGCGCCGCCCAGTCACTGGCATCAAACAATCCAAAATCGCCCAAACCGGCATTATTCACGAGATAATCCACCTGTAGTTGCTGCTGCTGACACCATTGAAAGATCTCCACAGGTGCGCTGTCTAACTGCAGATCTTTGGGCAGCAGATCCACCCGTACGCCTTCCTGTTGCAGTTCTTCGGCTAATGCTTGCAGTTTGTCAACACGTCGGGCCACTAAAATTACATTATGTTTCGAGCGGGCGAAAAGCCGGGCCAACTCCAGTCCAATACCGGAAGAAGCACCGGTGATCAAGGCAGTCTTACTCATTGATTTGATTATTTAGATTCGATCTTACTGATCAGGGAAGCATCCATGGGATCAACGGAAGAATCAAAAAATCCGATCAGTCGTCCTTTTTCATCCACCAGATATTTACAAAAATTCCAGGTAGGCGCCTGATCGTTCCAGCCATTCTGTGTCGCATTGCTCAACCAGGCAAAAACCGGATGTTGCTGCGGCGATTTTACAACGACAGATTTAGACGCCAGCAAAAAACGCACGCCGTAATTCTTCTTACAAAACGCAAATATCTCTGCGTTGGAACCTTTCTCCTGCTCTTTAAAATCGTTGGCCGGAAATCCGATCACCACCAGATTATTAGGATATTTTTCATGAAGCGCCTGCAAGGCTTCATATTGACCGGTATAGCCGCAATCAGAAGCGGTATTCACAAAAAGGATCTTCTTTCCCTTCAGGTCCGCTAAATTCAGGTCTGAACTATCGATCAGTGTAGCTTTCAGTCCATAGATACTCACGGGTGCTTCAGAATCACTCTTCTCTGCACCCAATGCCGATTTGCCTTTGCCGGCCCACATGATCAACGGATAAAAAGCCTTCAGGATCTTTTGTCTGGTAGTCATTTGTACTGCGTTTATGGTAGCGACTTCCACATATACCCAACCCACTACAATAAGGAGTAGTAAACAGAGGAGTATTTTTTTGAATAGCCGCATGAATGATTATTTTCTACCTAACAAGAAGCGCCACAGTTTTGTTTTACCCAAACTGAACGGCGCATGCCGGAAAAAGGGTTCAAACCAGGTGGATCGTTTTACGATCCCTTTATAATGAGAAAAAGTTTCAAAAGAGTGTTTGCCCAAATAACCGCCATGCCCGCTATAACCCACGCCGCCAAAAGGCAATTCACTATTGCCCAGTTGCAAAATAGTTTCGTTGATTGCGCCGCCTCCAAACCGTACATTCTGAATAAAATATTTTTCAGTGGAACGGGTATTGGTAAATACATATAAAGCCAGCGGGTAAGGATTCTTCTCGATCAGCTCCAGTACTTCCGGCAATTCTTTAAAGGTAAAAATGGGCAATACCGGCCCGAAGATCTCTTCCTTCATAACCCTGGCATCGGGGTTTACCTGATCGATCAGGGTAGGCTCGATCTTCAGGCGGGAACGATCGGTGCGTCCTCCATGCAATACCCTGCCCTCTTTAATATAACCGGCTATGGTATCAAATCGCTTTTCATTGATAATATTACCCATACTCTCACTCTGCAACGGATCATCTCCATATCCGGAACGAAGTTGCGCGATCAGCGCCTGCACCAACCGATCCTTCACCGATTCGTGAACGATAAGATAATCCGGCGCCACACAGCTCTGGCCGGCGCAAACCATCTTACCCCACAAAATACGTTTAGCCGCAATAGTTATATTGGCATCGGCGGCAATGATACAGGGACTTTTTCCTCCCAGCTCCAGCGTTACCGGCGATAGATTTCTGGCGGCCATTTCCATCACTTTACTGCCAATACTGGTACTGCCGGTAAACATGACATGATCAAAATGATGCGGCTCTAATAAGGCGGGCACTACCGTAGCCCCATCGCCTGTGATCACGTGCAGGAATTCAGCAGCAAACTGACTGTTAATGATATGTTCCATCAGGGCTGAAGAATGAGCAGAGAACTCAGATGGTTTTACAATAACAGTGTTCCCCGCCGCGATCGCCCCTGCTACGCCACGAAACGTGAGCAGAAATGGATAGTTCCAGGGAGAAATGATCAGCACATTGCCCTGCGGCTCGGGATATAACCAGGAGGAACCGGGGAACAGAAAAAGGGGACTCGCCACCCGCTGCGGCCGGGCCCATTCATCGAGATGTGCCAATTGTGTATTGATCTCTTCATATACCGGACCAATATCCGTCATATATACTTCCTGCGGATGTTTGCCCAGATCCTTCAACAAAGCTTCATTGATCGCCGCTTCGTTCTCCCGCAGCACACGGGCCAGCTTTCTTAATTGCTCTTTACGAAAGGCAAGGGAGCGGGTGGCGCCGGAGCGGAAAAACTGATGTTGCGACTGATAAATATGACCGTAAGGAGAATTCATGCTTTTGTAAATACAGAACGGGTAATCGTGTAATTTTGCAGTAAGATACGGAATTGGCATGACCGATGAATACTATATGACACAGGCCCTGAAGGAGGCGCGGATCGCCTACGAAGAAGGTGAAATTCCGATCGGTGCCGTGGTGGTCATGAACCAGAAGATCATTGCCAGAGGGCATAATATGACCGAACGACTGAACGACCCCACCGCACATGCAGAAATGATCGCCCTTACCTCTGCCTTTAATTTTTTAGGAAGTAAATATCTGATGGACGCCACCCTTTATGTTACAGTTGAACCCTGTTTGATGTGTACGGGTGCCTTGTACTGGAGTAAGATCGGTCGTATTGTGTGGGGCGCCGATGACGAGAAAAACGGACACCTGCGCATCACCGGCGATTACAGCAATCCCCTCCAACTCGAAAAAGACGGCACCTGGCCCTTCCATCCCAAATCAGATATCAGTAAAGGAGTGTTGAAAGAAGAATGCGCGGGATTGATGAAGGCGTTTTTTCAGGAAAGAAGAGCAGGGAAATAAGTAATAAGAAATAAGTAATAAGAAATAAGAAAGTAGGGCGGTTGAATGTTAAAGAGGTTCCACAATTATCAATTATTTATTATCAATTATAATTAATAATAAATAATTGATAATTGCTCGGCGGCCTTCTCAATCTCCCACTTCCTTATTTCTTATTACTTATTTCTTATTCCTTATTTTAAAGCTTCCGAATCTTAATATTCTTAAAAATCACCCCGCCCCCATGGTCCTGTAAAGCAATATGTCCGGCTTTGGACATGCCATAAGGTTTTACATCACGCCATTTGCTTTTCGCTTTAGTGGCTTCCCATTCGGGGCTCCACAGTTCGTATTCAGCTACCTTGGTGCCATTCAGCCAATGCTCTACATGAGCGCCTTTTGCAATGATCCGGGTGGTATTGTACTCACCGGCAGGTTTGGCCACTTTTGCAGCGGGCGCATGCATATCATAGTTAGCACCACTCAACTGTTTGTCGCTTAATTTGTCGGGATATCCGAGGTCGTCGATCAGTTGGTATTCCGGACCCGATTCATAGCTGGCACCATTTTCTTCCGTGCTTCTATAGATGATGCCGCTATTCTTTTTAGGGGCTATTTTCCAGTCGATCTGCAATTCGAAATTATCATACATCTCGTTGGTGATAAGATCGGAACGTTTTTTTACGCCATCCGTTTTACATACCAACTCGCCATTGATCGCAGCCCAGCCATCCGATTCGCGATTTTTATACGTGCGCCATCCGTTCAGCGTACTGCCATCAAATAACAAAACCCATCCCTGTCTTTTTTCCTTTTTACTGAGGATATTATCTTTCCCTTGTGTGGGTTTATAAAAAGAAGCAAAAGAAATAAAGAGCGCTGCTAATCCGGCGGCAAACAATAGTTTTTTCATGTGTTGTATTTTATCCAATTAATTTTAAGTTGATAGGGTCCCACTTGATGGGCTTTTCCTGAAAATAGCTGTCGTTACAAAGAATGGCTGGTGCGGCGGCACGATATCCGAAAAGGGCATCTTCCACCACCGGTTTTCCACCACGAATGGCTCTGGTCCAATTGTAGAAATGATCATAATGCGCTCCTTTGTAACCCGGCTGCACGGTATAAACAGTCATATCGGGCTCCGGCATTTTCTTACGATCATAGTCCGGTGCATACTGCTGTTCTTTCAACACCTTAGCGTAATTGTCCGGAGGATAAGAGAAATTACGATACAGCGTCACCTTCTCCCAATCAACGATCATATACCCTTCATTTCCCACCAAACGGAAATAGGATCCGTCGCGGGTACTGTCTACAAAATTCACCCGCAAAGAAAGGTTGAAAGCCGGATGTTTTTCGGAAGCGGCATAATCGAACATTCCGAGCAGAATATCGGGAACATCACGACCATCCTTCCAATAGCGGATGCCACCGGTCGACATGATCCGATTGGGTCCGACAGAACTGATGATATAATGTAAACTGGAGAACAGATGTACAAAAAGGTCGCCACCTACGCCTGTGCCAAAATCACGGAAACAACGCCAACGGAAAAATTGCTTGGGATCGAAGGGACGGTCGGGACGGTCTTTCAAAAAGCGTTTCCAATCTACGTTCTGCAGACTGGCATCGGCAGGAAGATCGTACTGCCAGGCACCACCCGGTGTGTTACGGGCCCAAAAACCTTCTACATAATTCAATTGACCGATAGCGCCTGCTTCAAACAGGGCTTTGGCCTTTTCATTACCGAGGGAACTCATCCCCTGACTTCCCACCTGTAAAACTTTACCGCTTTTGCGTTGCGCCTCGATCACAGCCGGGCCTTCGGAAATATGTTGCACCATTGGTTTTTCTACATAAACGTGCTTGCCGGCATTCAGGGCCGCTACGGCAATTTCCTTATGCCAATGGTCGGGTGTGGCAATGATTACGGCATCTATATCTTTCCGGGAAAGGATCTCATTATAATCACGAGTGGTGAATATACCGGCACCGTATTTCTTTTTAGCCGCTTCCAAACGGCCATCATATAAGTCGCAGGCGGCCACCATACTCACACCGGGCACCGTTAGCGCTGTATCCGTATCGGCATTGCCCATGCCACCGGCACCGATCAATGCGATCTGGATCTTATCATTTGGACCTGCATCCGCTACCCTTTCCATGGTTTCGGTAGGGGTAGAAGGAGCTGCCTGGGCCATTCCGGGAATAAGAGCTGAAGCCACCGCGCCCTTGGCTACTTTACTGAGAAAGTCGCGACGCGACGATTGTTTGGGTTGTTTTGCCATAATGAAATAAATAGTACGTGGTTGATAATGGAGTAGGAAGTTACTAAAATAAAAAGCCCCTGAACCACTGTTATTCAAAATTTTACTCCGACGGAAAATGCAATCGGTTGTTTTATTCCGCATATCGCAAAAAGAGCCGATTGGTCAATCAACCAACAGCATGTAAATTTGTTGTTCCAGGAAACGTATTCAATAAATTTTAAATAACCTATTATGGCATTTACGTTAGCACCGCTTCCTTATGCATATGATGCATTGGAGCCACATATCGACACCACTACCATGCAGATCCATCATGGTAAACATCATCAGGCCTATGTTGACAATCTGAATAAAGCGATCGCAGGCACCGAGCATGAAAACAAATCACTGGCCGAGCTGGTAGCAGCCGCCGGAAAGATCTCCCCCGCTGTTCGCAACAACGGCGGTGGTCACTGGAACCATACCTTCTTCTGGGAAAGCCTGGATGAAAATGCCGGCGGGATGCCTTCCGGTGAATTAGCAGAAGCGATCCATGCGGCTTTTGGAAGTTTCGATGCTTTCAAAGAAAAGTTTGCACAGGCTGGCATGACCCGTTTCGGCAGTGGCTGGGCCTGGTTGATCGTTAAAGATGGTAAACTGGAAGTGAGCAGCACGCCCAACCAGGACAATCCACTGATGGATGTAGCCGATGTAAAAGGCACACCCATTTTAGGTGTGGATGTATGGGAGCATGCGTATTACCTGAAATATCAGAACCGTCGCGCCGATTATCTGAGCGCGTTCTGGAATGTAGTAAACTGGAAAAAAGTAGCAGAGCGCTTTAAAGCTGCTTTATAAGAAATACATTTATAAAACAAAGCCCCTCAACTTGAAGTGAGGGGCTTTGTTTTTCACTCGGGCGCTGCTGTTTTTTTCTTAAATTGCCTTATGTATTCCCTCATCCTGAAGAACACCGCACGCTTTATCTCACTCACTCCCGAGGAAGAGGCTTATTTCATTTCGTTATTACAGGAAAAGACGCTCAAGAAAAAAGAATACCTGGTACAGGAAGGAGCTTTGTGCCACCATACCTACTTCGTAAACAAAGGCGCTTTGCGTACCTATTTCGTAGATGCCAAAGGGTTTGAGCACAATATGCAGTTTGCGATCGAAGACTGGTGGGCGGGCGATATGCACAGTGTATTAAAAGAAAAACCCTCGCGCTTTAATATTGTAGCGGTGGAAGACACCGAATTACTCAGTCTGGAAAAGCAGGACCAGGAAAAATTATTCAAACAGGTGCCAAAGTTTGAGCGTTTCTTCCGGCATCTCCTGCAAAATGCCTTCGTGGCCTTTCAGGATCGTATTTTGGCCGGCATGAGTGAAACAGCCGAAGAACGCTACCTGAACTTCAGAAAAAAATATGCAGCCATGGAAAGCCGCTTTCCGCAAAACCAGATCGCCAGCTTTCTCGGCATTACGCCTGAATCACTCAGCAGGATCAGAAAACAACTCGCCAAACGAAAAGCCAATTATTGATCATCCATTTTCTATTATCAAGAAAAATAATTGATCGTTAATAATTGATAATTTTAGACTTGAAAATTAAACATATGAAATCAATTCTCCCCTTAGCTCTCCTGATCGTCCTGCTCCAATCTTGTGGCGGTGGTAAAAAAGTTGTTGTAATGGCCAGCGGAAAAGTATCTGCTGAAGGAACAGTGATCACACTGGAACCCGGCACACAACACAATGAATTGCCCGTAATGGTCTCCGGCGATAAGGTTACAGTAAAGAATGGCACGGCCAGTACCGATTACCCGGTTACAGAATCCGGCATTTATATCCTGAATTTAAAAAATGACACACTGGTGGGAAGCTACCAGCGGGTGGGTGAAGGCGCGGGTCAGCAATCCATTTCACAGGAAGGATTGGCCAAATCGATCGACAGCTTACAGCAACTCATGGCAGGCACCAACGTAAGTGCTGCGGCGCGTAACTACAATATCGCACCGGGTAAAATTACCAAAGTAAGCAGCAATACAGCTTCCGACATCATCGGGCCTTTTGTAAAAATGCCTTCCAGCTTTGAAGGGGGAAAAGAATATGAGATCTATAAATTCTTCACCAATAAAGAAGTGGCTGAAACGGTGGAGAAGTTGAAGAAGTTGCAGTGAGGAAAGTGAATCGTGAATGGTGAATCGTGAATGGTGCCTGTATGCCGAAGCCTTTCCAACTTCGCTTTCCAGCTACGTCGGATAAAGGCGAAGGCATAAATCCTTGCGTTTCATTGCGCCCTGGCGTCTTGGCGGTTAAGAAAAATACATTTAACCGCAGCGGCGCAGAGGACGCGAAGGCACGCAGAGTCGATTTACGATTCATCTCTCACCTCTCACCTCTCACCTCTCACCTTTCACCTCTCACCTCTCACCTCTCACCTCTCACCTCTCATCTCTCCTCTCCCCTCTCCCCCCTACGGCACCGGATCATACCCGCTACCGCCCCAGGGATGACAACGACTGATCCGCTTTATCGCCAACCATAAGCCTTTCAACGGCCCATGCTTTTTTAACGCTTCCACCGCATAGTGCGAACAGGTAGGCGTATAACGACATTTGGGTCCCAGCATAGGAGAGATCACCCACTGATAGATCTTTATCAGAAAGATAAAAGGTAAACTAAGAAGGTATTTGAGGGTTTTCATTGGCAAGAGCCGATAACTTCTGCAGTATGGCGGCGGTTTTTTCTTTTACAAATGAAAATTCAGGAAGCTGCCGGCCGGTAAAGATCACAAAATAATACAGCACCTTTTTTTGTTCATTGAGTTGTGCACCAAGAGCAGCCTTTTGTAAACGTATCGATTCGCGCAATAATCGTTTGATCCGGTTCCGGTGTACGGCTTTTTTAAAATTTCGCGTACTCACGCTCACACCGGCCTGCATAACAGCTCCACTCCCGTCAACGGCCGGCCGTTCCAGTATATAAAACACTTTAAAGGCCGATAAGGTAAAACTACGCCCTTCCCGAAACAGTCGTTCGATCTGTTTCCGGCTCTTCAACCGCTCCGCTCTGCCCAGTGTATGTGTGGCTTTCATCAAAATAAATAGCCCCGGTAATCCGGGGCTATGAAATTAGCTATAAAATGCGTTGGTTCTGTTAGTACAGAAAACGACTCAATTATTTTAATCCTTTCTCGTCAGAAACACTCAGTTTCTTACGGCCTTTCTTACGACGGCTGGCTAAAACAGCGCGACCATTAGCGGTTTGCATACGCTTACGGAAACCGTGTACTGTTTTACGACGACGCTTATGTGGTTGAAATGTACGTTTCATTTTGTTGTTTTTTATTCCCTTCTAAAGGGTTCTTTTTTTGAAATATGGTCCGGGAGAAGCAGACCGGTCTCAATCCACCAACAGGTCACCACACCCATTGTTTTGTGAAAGGACGGCAAAGGTAATGGATGTGAACGACAAACCGAAGTCTGAACGGGTCAAAATTGAAAGTTTTTTTGACCCATAAACTATATGAATCCAAAGATACGCTGATTTTCATTGTCTTACAAAGACAGGTCGACATGACGGGCACTCAATTCCGCACCATAAAACAAGGTGGCATGCCGGTTGAAATCGGCCGTGGAATCGGTTGTGAAAAAAGTCCGCTCCCCGTTCCGGCTGATCCGCCCATCCATATCAGGATGACGCTGCAGGTACTCCTTCAAACTCGCCGCCACAATAGCGCCCTGCGATAACAGGGTAACCCCGGCGGGCAAATGCCTTTTGATCTGGTCCGCAATAAGCGGATAATGTGTGCAAGCCAGTAAAACCGTGTCGATAGCAGGCGATTGCGCCATTAACGCACGGGTATATTTCTGAATGAAATAGTCGGCACCCGCACTCTCCTGCTCATTATTTTCGATCAGCGGTACCCATAAAGGGCAGGCCTGCTGAAACACTTTCACCTCCGGAAAAAACTTGGCGGCTTCTATAACATAGGAGTCGGATGCTACGGTACCCGATGTGGCCAACACCCCTACCTGCTTGCTCTGAGAATAATTTCCGATCACTTCTGTGGTGGGTCGGATCACTCCCAGCACCCGATTGTTGGGGTTTTTCAGGCGGGGCAGGTCCTGCTGCTGAATAGTACGCAGCGCTTTGGCCGAAGCCGTATTACAAGCCAGGACCACCAGGGGACATCCCTGATCGAAAAACCATTTTACACACTGAAGGGTGTATTGATACACCGTTTCAAAACTCCGGTTGCCATAGGGCGCCCGGGCATTATCTCCCAGATATAAATAATCATACCCGGGCAGCAGGTTGGCTATTTCCTTTAATACCGTAAGACCGCCATATCCGGAATCAAATACACCGATAGGATGTGATGTGGGCATAAACAAAAATAAACACAAGCCATGAAAGCCCGTAAATAAAAATGCCTCCGCAAGGGAGGCATTTTTATATATCTGATGTGATAATTATTGCTTGGCTGCAGGCTTGTTACCACCAGCTGCTGGAGCAGGCGCAGGGGCTGCAGGAGCGTTCGGCAATTTAACGCCGAGCTTCTTTGCTACCAGCGGAAGAATATCTTCACCGGCAGGTGCTACGATCAATACATCTTTCTCGAAAACATATGTATAACCGTTTTCTTTAGCAGTAGCCTGAACCGCTTCATTGGCCTTCTTTTGAATAGGCGCCAACAGCTTTTGCTGCTCTTCCTGTAACAACTGCTGAATGCGTTGCTCTTCGCCTGCCAGTTCCTGATAGGTCTTTTGCAGTTCCTGACGCTTTACATTCTTAACAGCATCGCTATAAGTGGCAGAGTCCTTATTGAATTTTTCGATATCAGCATTCAGTCTGGCTTCTTTATCCTGTGCGCTTTGGATCAACGCAGCTTGTAATTGTTTCAGACTGGAATCTGCCTTACGTGTTTCAGGCATAATACCGATAAGATCCTGTGAGCTGATATAACCGATCTTGCCCTGTGCGTTAGCGGAGGCAGCGATCATCATTCCCATGGCTACGAATGCTACTGTAAAAAGCTTTTTCATGCGTATCAATTTTGTTGTTTAAGCCGGCCAATATCCTTGGCTGTTGGTTTTAGTTTTTAAGTTGTTTAAAAAAGAAATTTCGTTGTAAGCCAAAAAGGCTTTGAGATATCTTTAACAGCTTTATTTCACCCCTAATTCGCGCAAAACATCTTCGCTGCGGTCGAGTTTGGGGTCGGCAAAGATAACGGTAATTCCCTCACTTTTGTCCAAAATAAAATCGAAAGAACGGGCTACCGCGATCTTTTGGATGGCGTTGTAAACCTTGTCCTGTATGGGTTTCACGAGTTCCTGGCGCTTTTTGAACAGATCCCCCTCAAAACCAAAGCGTTTGCGCTGGAGGTCGCGCACTTCCTTCTCCCGCATGAATAATTCGTCCTCACGCTTCTTCTTTAATTCGTCGCTCAACATCACCTGCTCGGCCTCGAAATCCTTGTACATGCGGTCGAGTACGGCCTGCTTGTCATCGATCTCTTTCTGCCACTGAATGCTGAACTGGTCCAGCTTCTTTTGCGCCTCTACATAATCAGGCATTTTATCCAGAATATACTTGGTGTCTACAATGGCATAACGCTGGGCACTGGCAGTAAGGGTGATAACCATACTGCAAAGGGCAAGAAGAATGATCTTTTTCATCGGCTTTGTTTTTTAGATGGATCGCTATTGTGGTTGTTGACAATACCAATATCCTGATGTACAATTTAAGGTTTATTCCGGCTCAAAGCCCAGCATGAAGGTAAAGCGGCTGGCGTCTTTTAAGTTGCCACCGGCCTTCATACGGTCGAATCCAACACCGTAGTCAAATCCGAGCAAACCGAACATCGGCAGGAAGAATCGGGCACCAAAACCAGCACTTCTGCGCAGGCGGAAGGGGTTATAGCTCTTATAATCATACCACCCGTTCGCTGCTTCAAACCAGGCCATACCATAAATGGTGGAACTTGGATTGGTAGTGAAGGGGAAGCGTAACTCCAGTGAGTATTTATTAAAGATGGTAAAGAACTGACGGGCATTCTGCTGATCGGGGTTCACTTTAGGGTCGGAATTATCATAAACCGGATAACCTCTGTGGGCGATGATATCATATCCCAAAATGAAGTTACCATTGGCCAATCCGGCATCTCCCACCTGGAAGCGCTCAAATGGCGAGAACTCCAGATCCTTATTATAGCGTCCCATAAAGCCGTACTTGGCGGCCGCACGGATCACAAACTGCTTCGACTTATCGGCGCCAAACGCACGTCCAACAGGAATGAACCACTCACCGGTCATACGCCATTTGTGGAATTCCGGACGGCGGTAACCATCTTCCTTGTTCACCGGACCCGAACGGAACAGCGAGTAAGGAGGCGTAAACTGCGCACTCACCATAAAATTGGATCCACTGGTGGGGAAGATCGGGTTCGGACCGGCAGAGTTGCGGCTCAGGGCCATTTTGAAACTCACGTTGTGTGAGGTACCACTGTCGATTCCGGAGAAGATATACGGATAGTCCTTCAACTTATACTGTGTATAGCTGAGTGAATATACCAGTGTGAAGAAGTCGTCGGGCCATCTTAACTGTTTACCCAAAGAAACCGTTACGCCAAAGTTTTTCAATGAACTGGAATCACTGAAGATATAACGGTTACGGCTATAGTCATAGCCACTCTGACGGAACACGCTCTTGTACAGGGCCACAGTTAAGGAGTTCCGCTTTTTACCACCCAGCCAGGGCTCGGTGAAAGAGAAGTTATAGGTCTGGAAGGCTTTACCATTCGACTGCACACGCAAGCTCAGCTTTTGTCCGTCGCCGGTAGGTAAGGGATCCCAGGATTTTTTATTGAAGATATTTCTGATCGAGAAGTTATTGAACGACACACCCACCGTTCCGGTCAAACCAATACCACCGCCCCAACCGGCACTCAACTCCAACTGGTCGCTCGATTTTTCTTCGAGTGAATATTCAATATCCACCGTTCCATCTTCCTGATTGGGGATGGGGTTGATACCGATCTTTTCCTGATTGAAATAACCCAGTTGGGATAATTCGCGTTGTGTACGGATCAGATCCTGACGGCTGAATTTCTCGCCCGGCAGGGTGCGGATCTCACGGCGTACCACATGCTCTTTTGTTTTTTCGTTTCCGGTGATCACGATATTCTTGATCGTGGCTTGGGGACCTTCCACCAGGCGGATCTCAAAATCAATGGTGTCATTATAAACAGCCGTCTCCACGGGATCTATACGGAAGAACAGGTAACCATCGTCCATGTAAAGACCGCTGATATCACCACCTTCCTGGCTCATTTGTTTTCCCAGTTTTTTGTTCAGGGTTTCCAGGTTGTAGATATCGCCTTTATTGATGCCCAGGATGATATTGAGGATAGAATCGGAGTATTTGGTATTGCCCTTCCAACTGATATTTCCGAAATAGTATTTATTGCCTTCGTCTACTTTCAGATCGACTTTCAAATTCCCCTTCTTGTTATAATACTGTGTGTCGGCAGCAATGATGGCATCGCGGTAACCGAGCGCATTATAAAACTCCACTACCTTCTCTTTGTCTTCGTCGTACTTTTTTTGATTGAACTTAGCGGAACTGAATAATTTGAAACGGAAATAAGGGTCGAGTAATTCTTTGGTGCGGGTTACCGATAGGAAACCGGCATCGCTCAGGTACTCTTTGAAGGAATATGGAGGGTTTTCGCCATAAGGACTCTTCTCTGTAGAAGGATAGAGCGTGAGTTTACTCATCTCTTTGGTACCCTTCATCTGCTTTTTCACCCGAACCTCACTTACTTTATCATTGCCGTAGATATTTACTTCATCCACCCGTACTTTATTTCCCCGGGCCACATCAAAAGTCAGAACCACAGAATTGGGCAGGGCCGGATCGGGCTCTTCAATGATCTTTACTTTAGCACTTTGGAATCCTTTCTCTGTATAATACTTCTGAATATTCTGAATGGCAGTGATCTTTACATTCTCCGTTACCACACGACCGGGTACCAGTCCGGTTTTACCACGCAATTCATCATCATCCGATTTTCTGACACCCCGAAAATAATATTTAGACAATGCGGGGCGCTCAAATACCATGATCTCAATATAGAGATTAGAGCCTTCGAGTTTGGTGAAGAAGATCTGAACGTTGGAGAAGAGGCGCTGATTCCAAAGGTTGGTAATGGCTTTACTGAAATTATCGCCACCGGGGATCACAATCTTGTCTCCTACTGAAAGTCCGGAAATAGACACCAGCAGTTGCTCGTCGTAACGCTGGGTACCGGTAACTTTAATACCGGCGATCGTATATTCTTTGGGACTGCGGGAACTGGTTATATTGATCAATTCCGGATCGATGGAATCAGGAACGGTATCGGTCTTTTGCTGAGCCTGCACCTGCACACCTGCGCCAAGGAAAATAAAAAGTAATAAAATAGAAACAGTAAACGTACGCTGCATTCCTGGTTGTTTAAGCTGGAGCAAATTAAAGTGATTTATTAAAATGGTTTGTTAAATAGTCGGTCCTTATTGAACATTTTGCTGATATCTTACTTTTTCATTTTCAATCGTTACAATAAGGTTAATTATTATTTGTTTTCTCCTTCATGCTGCACCTGTGAGCTGGTTTTTCCAAAACGGCGCTCCCTTCCCTGATAATCGAGAATGGCTTCATACAGGTTTTCTTTCCTGAAATCGGGCCAGCGTACATTGGTAAAATACAGCTCGGCATAGGCCAATTGATATAAGAGAAAATTACTGATCCGGTATTCGCCACTCGTACGGATCATCAGTTCCGGATCGGGGAACTGCGACGTGGTCAGATAGCTTTGCAGCGTTTCCTGACCGATCGTTTCCGGATCTACCACACCGGCTTTTACATCGCGGGCAATGGATTGCACAGCGTGTACCAGCTCCCAGCGACTGCTATAACTCAGCGCCATGATCAAGTTCAAACCGGTATTCTGGCTCGTGATCTCCAGTGATTCATCCAGTGCTTTTTTAGCATATTCCGGAAGCATCGACCGGTCGCCGATCACATGAAGTTTGATATTATTTCGATTGAGGGTTTCCGTTTCCTTGCGGATGGTTTCCGCCAGTAATTCCATCAATCCGGTTACCTCGTATTGCGGACGGTCCCAGTTCTCGGTGCTGAAGGCATAAAGGGTGAGATAACCCACACCCAACTCTGCACAGCCCTCCACAATATTCCGCACACTCTCCACGCCATGAAAATGGCCGTAAAGCCTGTCCTGGCCTTTTTCCTGCGCCCAACGGCCATTCCCATCCATGATGATGGCAATATGGCGCGGAAGACGGTCGAGATCGATCTGATCGCGGAGACTGCTCATGTTGATTTTTGAAGGGCACAAAGGTAATAAAAAGGGGGCAGAGGGGGAAAAAGATTTTGTCTAAACAAACTTATGTAAATAATTGATTTACATCTAAATACCATTGTTCGCAGATTGCATTTTGGTTGCTTTCACTTTTGGGTAGCTGTATAAGGTGCAGGGTTTCACTGTTTTTTCACGGGTAATGGGGAGCTGTTTCGGGTACTTTTTAGTGGGTTTCCGCTGCTGATTTGAAAGGAAAATGAGTACGATTCCTGTTTCAAATACCATGGTTGCGGAGAACGCTGAAGGTAGTTTTGAAATAGTAAACAAATGGTATGCTACCCATTGCTCAACATTAAAATCCTTCAATCATGACACCTGGAACCTGGATCAAATGGTTACGACTCACCAAAGAAGTGAAGCAGTCCGACATCGCCGGACGCATGGGCATTACGCAGCAGGCCTATTCCAAAATCGAAAACTCCGATTGGGTCAATAAAAAGCGATTGCCACAAATTCTGACTGCGCTGGAAAGCAGTCCGGACGAACTGATGAAAGTGGCGGAATTATTTTCCCGCAAACAGGAAGAGGCCCTTCTTGCTGAAACGAGCTGGGAGCTGCGCAAGCCGCTGCCCTGGGTTAGAAAGTAGCGGATGGTTAGAAAAGCAGGCCCCGGAGTGTGGGAAGAAGTGCGTTGGCGGGTCTGTTTTTTTGAGGTGATTGATGGGGGGAGAGATGAGAGATGAGAGGTGAGAGGTGAGAGGTGAGAGATGCACGTAGGCCGAAGTTTAAACGAAGGCATAAATCAACTCCGCGTACCTCCGCGTCTTTCGCGCCATCGCGGTTATATGTATTTGACTTAACCGCCAAGACGCTAAGGCGCAATGAAACGCCACGATTCACCTCTCACCTCTCACCTCTCACCTCTCATCTCTCACCTCTCACCTCTCATCTCTCACCTCTCCCCTCTCCCTTACTTCGCCGTCGGACATCTATACGTCGTCAGGTTAAACGACAACGTGAGTTCCGCGAAAATGAATTGATCTTTTTGCTTGGGCAGTCCGCGCTGACGTCCCTCGATCCCAATGAGATCACCGGTTTCATAGCTGCGGTCTTGTAAGAGTTGTGCGATAGAAGGGCTTCCATCGGGAAGCGGCGGGAATTTATCGGAGCCCACATACGTGGTGCTTACATCATCGAGATAATCTGTACTGGTGAAACGGTGCGCTACTTCCAGTCCGATATTCATACGATCGTTGATTGCGTACTTGACACCAACACCGATCGGAAAGGAGAAGGCCATGGTATTATACGGCTTACGATCGGGATAGGCGGCAAGACCCTGGCCTTCTGTTGCCAGCGGACGTAAAAAATGCTTTTGTCCGTTCAGGTAAGCATAAGGGTCATAACTGAAAATGCCCACACCCAGGGTAACATAAGGCGTAAAGCTGTGCTCCGGATCACCCGGTACGAATTTGAAAAAGTTGAAGTCGCCCTGAAGTGCCAGTTCAAAAATATTGCTGTTAAAACTCAGGTTACGACGGCGCTGGTATTCGTTATGCGTATTATATACATCGGAATAGCCGAGTTGGGCAAAATGGGCACCGATGCGCAGACCAATATAATTGCCAAACTGTTTCCGGAAGAAGGCACCGATAACGGGCTTGGGACGATTGAGCCGGCCCTTTGTATTAAGATCGCCAAAATAATGGGCAGCCCCCAGTGAGAAACCAATCTCGCCTTCCTGACGCACACTTTCCCATTGTGCCTGAACCGGCAACAAACCACCCAGAATGAAAAACAACACAACAAAAAATAAGCACTTCTTCATAGTTGCAATATAAGGATTTGAGTAACGCACCTGTTCAGGTTTTGGTATAAGCAGAACGTTAATTCCGCGTATCCAGCCCCCAGGATAATTTATTACGAAGGGTTTGTAAGAAATTATTCTCATTCAACCGCACCAAACTAAGCGTAAAAGCTTCTTTTCGTACAGCTAATTGTACCTTTTTATCAACGATCTCACGCCGCGAATCGAGGGCACAGATAAAATGATCGGCCCGCCCTTCCACTTCAAAAGAGATCACATTCGTATCGGGCACCACGATCGGACGTACATTCAGGTTATGCGGCGCCACAGGTGTGATCACAAAACTACTGGAATCTGGAAATACCACCGGTCCACTGCAACTGAGTGAATATCCGGTAGACCCGGTAGGTGTCGCAACAATCAGGCCATCGGCCCAATAGGTATTTAAAAACTCGCCATTCAGATACGTATGTATCTTGATCATGGGGGAGATATCCGTTTTGTGAATCGCGAACTCATTCAATCCATAGGGCACTTCTCCAAAAAGCGGCTTATTGCCATCCAGATGTATGAGCGAACGCTTATCGATCACCATGGTGCGGGTGATCAGCGATTTCACCGCGATTTCGATTTCATCCCGTCCCAGACTGGCCAAAAATCCGAGTCGGCCGAAATTGATCCCCAGCACCGGAATATTTTTATCACGTATGAGGGTAACCGTATCCAGCAGGGTACCATCGCCTCCCAGACTGATCAAAAAATCAATGCTTTCATCCAGATCACCCGATTCACTGAATACCGTGTAGTTATCAGGCATCCGCAAACCGGCTTTGATCTTTTCAAAAAACGGGTGAAAAATAACGGGCTGTACTTTCTCCCGGCAAAGCGCATCCAGTAATTGCTGCACTTCGGCCTGTTGGTCGTAATCGATGGCCCGGCTATAGATCGCTACTTTCATCAGATAATTTTATGGGGCGCTACTAAAAATCGCCCTTGATATGTAAAAATAACCCGTTTTGCCCTAATTGGTTAAAGCTGTAATCGAATCGAATGACAAAATCGTAAAAGGTTACGGCATCCAGTCCGAAACCCGTAGAGTACAACATTCTGTTGGTTAAGGAGTTTTCAGGATTTACCGGATTGTGTGCATAGCCCATATCGGCAAAGGTTTTCGCATAAATCCGGAAGGGGATAATATTGTGCGATCTTGATTTCAGATAGGTGGGGATATTAAATCGAAGAATTTCCCGGCGTAGCGTAGAACGCAATAGAAAACCGGCCATCCCATCGATCACATATTTCTCCAATCCTCTTAAATAAAAATCGTTGTATCCAAACATCCGCTGATTGATATACGGCTGCCTGAACGGCACGCGCAGTAAGCCCTGGGCCTGGCCGAGGAAAAAAGTCTTTTTAGATAATTCCCAACTCTTTAACACCCGACCGTTCAGTTGCCAAAGATTCATGTCTTTATTAAAACCCCGCTTCAGAAATGTAACATCTCCCATCCAGCCGGTAAGCGGATACGGTACATAATCCACTTTTACATAAGTAAGCGTATAACTGAGCTCCGGATAAATCAACTTCCGTTTGTTATTGAAAAAATATTTCGGATTGGCATCGATCACCAAACTGTCTACCTCCTGTGCAGCAAGTGCGATACGCGCCCCGTGAAAGGTTCGCAAGCCGGGTCGATAGGTGTAATCGATATTGGCGTACCAGCGTTTGATACCCCCCAGGGAATCACTAAACGCCTGTGCATTATTCAACGTGGCATAATTCACTTCCTTATTATAACTGTACGAGAACCCGATCTTGTAACCATGTTTCAAGGTTCTATCGGCATAAGGTTGTTCATACTGAAATTGTATCTGCTGTGTGTACCCGGTGATCAGCCAGAATTTCAATTTATCGTTCCGTCCGGTGAAATTGTTGTAGTTGAATTTAAAACCGTAATTCAAGCGGGTCAAACTAAGATCCTGCTTCACCCATTCCTGCAGGTTCCGGTCTACCGGTTTAATATAGGGCAAGGGGAAAATATACCAACGTTCTTTTACATCAATTAGAATATCTACCGTATATCCACGAAACGATTTAAGGGCCACCACCACATCATTAAATAAGGCAGTATTCATCAATTGCTGACGGGCTACTTCAAATCCTTTCACGAGATCGGGCAAATTGATCGAGTCGCCCGATTTAAAGGGAAGCTCCCGCTCAATGATATAAGGTTTGGTTTTTTTATTTCCATCCACCACGATTTGGCCCACCACAAATGAATACCGGGCGCCGGAAGTTTTTTGAATACTGTCAGAAAATTTTTCGAGCTGTTGTAAAGTGGTATCTGTAATATGAGGTTGTGCCAACAGCAGTAAACGGCAGCAGAGCAGCAGGGTAAGAAGTAGCCATTTATGAAAGTTGCCTGTCCTCATGCAATCGATGCGGTTGTTTCTGAAAAATTCTGAACAGAGCGAAGATAGGAAGCGGGCGTCCTAAATGTTCAGATAATTGATCAGGTTATCGTAGTTACTGCGTAATTCATTCTCGTACAGTTCCTCGCCAAAATAATATTTTACCTGATACTCGTAGCGCTGGAAGGTGGCAATAATATCGGAGATCTCGAATTTATTGATTTTGATCGTTACAAAGAAGGCCTCATTCTGCTCATCCCAATAGGTATTCAACTGCGTGATATGTGCGTCATTGGTCTCTACCAGCTTACTCA
Source organism: uncultured Chitinophagaceae bacterium (assembly GCA_964555605.1). Classification (GTDB taxonomy): domain Bacteria; phylum Bacteroidota; class Bacteroidia; order Chitinophagales; family Chitinophagaceae; genus Endoryza. Next base: position 21,743 of record CAZKSY010000037.1, read on the forward strand.
CTTCCGAAAAGGAAAAATGTTGTTTTTCCAATTCCAGCACAATCACAGCGCCCGGCACACTGGCCCCGGTAATCTTGCCCAGATGAATCAGCAGATCTGCAGCCGTAATCATTCCGAGATAAAGCCCCTCTCTTTCGAGTACAGGTACTACCGAAAGATCGTAATCATTCACCGCCTGAACCGCCTCCAGAAAATGCGTCCCGGCCTGAACCGCCACTTTCGACATGTGGGGAACGGAGTGGATCAACAGATCTTCTCCATTGATATTCAACAAGTCATCTTCTAATGCCAGTCCCAGGTACTTATCCTGTTCCACCACCGGTAAATGCGACAGATGATAGGTACCCATCAATTCCAATGCCTGATTCACCGTATCGGTAGGACTCAGTGTAGGGATCGAAGAGGAAAGGATCTCTTTATTAAGCAATTTTGTCGATTTAAGGTTTTGCCGGTTGGTCCGGGTTTACAATAACTGTTTCGTCACCGACAACAGATCATGGTTATAACGATTTGCCCGGTGAATTATTTACTTAGACGACAATTATCAGGCTACTGCTGCCGGCTGCGACAATTTTGTCAAAAATTTGTGCAGGATCAGGTTGAATTCCTGCGGCACTTCCATCATGGGGGCATGACCACACTTATCAATAAAGTGCAATTCGCTATGCGGGATCAGTTTATGAAATTCCCGGCCCACGAATGGCGGGGTGATGGTATCATTATTTCCCCAGATCAAGAGGGTCGGTTGTTTGATCTGATTCAATTCCTCTCCCAGATTATTACGGATGGCACTTTTCGCTAAAGCAATGATTTTGATTGCTTTAAGTCGAATATTTACGATTTCATACACTTCATCCACCAATTCCTTACTCGCCACTTTAGGATCGTAAAAAGTGAGTTCTGTTTTCTTGCGGATATACTCATAATCCCCTCTTTTGGGATAGGTGTCGCCCATGCCATTTTCAAACAGTCCGGAACTGCCGGTGAGGATCAATGATTTAATGCGCTCGGGGTGCTTGAGTACATGCACCAGGGCCACATGGCCACCGAGGGAGTTACCCAACAGGTGAATATTCTGATAATTTCTGTTTTCGATGAATTTGTGGACGTATTTCTGCAAACCGCCCACAGAAGTGTGCAGGAGGTCGAGATCGAATAATGGCAGCATGGGCACCACTACCTTGTAATGATGTCTGAAATATTCTATCAGATCCTTGAAGTTGCTCAGGGCGCCAAAAAGTCCGTGTAAAAGTACCAGCGTTTCACCTTCACCTTCTTCAATGAATTTGAACTTATCTACCTGTTTGATCTCGTATTCCATCGTCGGTTCTGTTCAGTCAATCAAATAATCGCTAAAATAACTGTTTTAGGGCAAATAAAACAGCTCTTTAACCTATTGCGGAACTTTTTGCGCCATATTGGTAAAAAACTCCTCTAACTCTGCAAACATATCCTTAAAAAATGGAATAACCTTTCCCAATCCGTTTATCACCACTGGCCCCCATGGTTCAATGAATCCGAATACCAATGAAGAAGAGGCCGTTTCATCTGAAACAATTTTCATTTGTATCAGGAAAAACAGGGCCACAGAAAAAAGAAGGCTGTATAACATCACATACAAAACTGCTCCTGCGGCATTATTCATCCATCCCATCCAGGCAAGTTCAACAGTTGCTTCAATAAGTTTCGCCAATATTCTGATCACAATAACCACAGCCAGAAAAACCACCAGAAAGGAAATAAAGGGAATCCATTTGGCCGACACCTGCCCGCTATCCTCAAGATAGGCTGCTGCCACAGTAGAAAATTTCAAGGCCGCTGCCACACCAATGATCCAGGCTACGAGTGAAAATACAGCTACGATCAATCCTTTCTGCCATCCCTTCACCAATGCCAGCAGCACCACAATCAGATAGGCGATATCAATAGCCATATTGCTGAATTATTAATTCGAAAGAAGTAGTTTAACCATGGTGCTGATCGATTTACCATCGGCCTTACCGGCAAGTTGTTTGGTGGCAACACCCATTACCTTGCCCATATCGGCAGGAGAACTGGCTCCGGTAGCGGCAATGATCTCTCCTACCACCTTACGAAGTTCTTCCTCACTCATAGCAGCGGGAAGGAACTTTTCGATCACAGCGATTTCGTCTGACTCCTTTTTTGCCAGATCAGGACGGTTCTGCTGTGTAAAAATCTCCAACGCATCCTTTCGTTGCTTCACCAGCTTCTGTAACAGCTTGATCTCATCTTCTTCCGTTAACTCTCCTTTCGCTCCATCGGCTGTTTTGGCTAAAAGTATTGCTGATTTAATAGCACGCAAACTGCGCAAACCCACTTCATCTTTTGCCAGCATGGCCGTTTTCATTTCGGCCATAATTTTTTGTTCGAGACTCATAGTATGTATTGATTCGTTTAGATCTTGTTTTCCTGTAATTGAATTTCACGGAATCGTTTATAGAAATCCGTGGCAAACTGCCGCATACTGTTGGTTAATTCCGCCTGATGGGTGGCCCGGTCAAAACTATCGGCCATGGTCATAAGAGTCTGATAGTAGAAATCGGCCATTTCATCCACCATCATCTCTTTGGTCCAAAGGTCCATTCGCAAGGCCGCTTTATCATTTCCGTCCCAAAAAGACAGCATCATGGCGCGGGCCTGACGGGGTTTCTCGGCCGGACTGTCGGTGGCTTTCCAGCTAATATCAGAGGGTACTTTGTTGTTATCCAGACTAACATCAATGGTTATGGTGGATTGTTGCATAAAGAAAATCGTTTCTGTAAAAAATAAATATGTACAAAAATACGATGGTTCTACTTGTTTTAGGGGTTTTTGGGGAGTCTAAAATGAAAAAAACGGCCGGCGAAAAAAATGTAACAGACTGCAAAGCAGCGTCTTGAATTCGGGTCTGCCATTACTACTGCCACATGATGCAAATTATTTCGGAAAATACGGTACAATTTATTCGGGTATTAACACTTTGGTAAGCTTTTTGCCAATATATAACTTTGAATTCTAATCCGATTCCTAAGTAAAATCAGTACCTATGAAACAATGTTACTCAAAAGTGCCCTATTTCGTGGCATTGATTACGCTGCTATTTTACTTACCAACCCATTCTTATTCGCAGTGCGCCTGTTCTAATGGCAATACGCCGCAAACACTGGTGGTGCAGCAGAGCAAATACATATTGCCGATTAACGACTCGACAGATTTCATTCTGCCGCAATTCGATCCGGCTTTAGGTCAGCTTACCTGTGCAAGAGTTTTTACAGCCATCACATCAGTGATTCGTATGCGTCTGGAAAACGACGAAATCTATCCGCTCACTTACCGGATCAACTATTCGCGTACAGACAGGATCGCGGGTCCGGGTTTAAGTCCCGATCTCAGTAGTTCCTTTTCCAAGAACTATGGCCCGTATAATCTGGCCGAAAGTGATGGCATTTATTTCAGCGGTCCCGACTTTGTTGGTATCGGCCCCGATAGTGTACTAAAAAACAAAACCATGAGCCGCACGATTTCTTCGGGTCTGGCTACATTCCTGGGTTACGGTAATCTTACCTACAACTATAAGGCCACCGGAAAAACGACCGTTACCGGCGGGGTGAATTATATCTTCTCCGTAAACTCACAAGACTACGTAACCGTAGGCATCACCTATAGCTATTGTCCGGCCGTATTGCTGGCATCAGGCATCAATAATTTCAATGCGCAATTGAAAGATGAGGCTGATGTACAACTCAGTTGGATGACACAGAACGAAACCGCCGGCACCCGATATGAGATCGAAGTAAGTACCAATAGCGTGGAATTTACCCGTGTAGGAGAACTCCGCTCACAAGCGTCTGTTGGCTCCACTGCTTCCAAATACGAATATCCCTATCACCTTACACAAGGCTTCAAGGGCAACTTGTATTTCCGGATCAAGCAAATTCCGGTAGGAGGAAATGCCTTATACAGTCCGGTTCGAAATATAGCACTGGAAAAAACGACCGGTCAGGGATTGACCCTCTTCCCCAATCCGGCGAAATCGAAATTCCAGATGCAGTTCCCTGAATTGCTCAATGGCGCCTATAGTGTAGAGGTGTTGAACATGAACGGACAGGTTATTTATCAGCGCCAGATGCAGATCAAGGATGCTTCCACCATCAACCTGGATCTGGGCACGGCCCCTTCGGCTGGCATTTATCAGGTTCGAACCAGGGAATTAAGTACCGGTCGCCGATTTGCTTCCAAGCTGGTGATCGCCCAATAAAAATGACCACAAATCGATACGGGACCCCGCTTCGGCGGGGTCTTTTTACATTGTGGGTTTACTTTCCTACTTTTGTTTGCATCAATCAAAGAGAATAATGGAATATAATACCACCAGGAACCACCTGGCCATGAAGGAATACGGACGGCATATTCAGAAGATGATCGAGTTTCTGCTGACTATTGAAGACAAAGAAACCCGCCAGCGGAATGCCTATGCAGTAATTGAGTTGATGGGATTTTTGAACCCGCATTTGAAAAACGTAGAAGATTTCAGACATAAACTTTGGGATCACCTTTTCCTCATCTCCGATTTCAAGCTGGATGTGGAATCTCCTTATCCCATTCCCACTGCAGAAACACTCCGTGCCCGTCCCGACCCCCTGCCTTATCCCAAACGCTATCCCCGTTTCTCCCACCTGGGTAAAAACATGGAACTGGTGCTGGACAAAGCATTAAAAGAAGAAAATCCGGAGAAACGCCAGGGCTTTGCGAATGCTGTAGCCTATTATATGAAACTGGCTTACAGCAACTGGCACAAAGAAACCGTTCACGACGATGCCATTCAAAGTGAACTGACCACTATTACACAAGGACAGCTCACCTTTACCAATACGCCGTTTGTGCGTACCCCACGCCCCAACGAAGGCCGCGACCGCGACCGTGGCGGATATGGAAACGACTACCGCAATAAACGTGGCGGATCCAAATACGGACACCAGCAACGTGGCGGCGGTGGCGGTGGCAACCGCAATGATCGCAACGACCGTAACGACCGCAATAATGGAGGTGGTGGCGGAAAATTCAAGAAGAAAAGATATTAATAGTAATGCTTCAATTATCAATTATACGATTTGCATAATTTATAATTGATAATTCATAATTAACTACAGCCTACGCTCCCATGAACGCTTTTGAAGTTTTTGGTGGAAAGAAACTCCGTGGCAATATAGAACCACAGGGCGCTAAGAATGAAGCGCTGCAGATCATTAGTGCCGTTTTGCTTACCCCGGAAAAAGTTACCATTACGAATATTCCAGACATTCTGGATGTAAACCTGCTGATCGAATTGCTGGGAGAGATGAACGTGAAGGTAGACCGGAGCAGCCGCGACACCTGTACCTTTCAGGCCGACGATGTAAACATCGACTACCTGCACAGTGCCGATTTCCGCAAAAAAAGCGGGCGCTTGCGCGGCTCCGTTATGCTGGCAGGCCCCTTATTATCCCGATTCAGAAAAGCATTTATTCCAAAACCCGGTGGCGATAAAATTGGCCGTCGTCGTTTGGACACACATATTATCGGTTTTGAGAAACTGGGGGCCTCTTTTAATTACCATCCCGAAGATGGCTTCTTCCACCTCGATGCCCCCGACCTGAAAGGCTGTAACCTGTTGCTGGATGAACCCAGTGTTACCGGAACCGCCAATATTGTGATGGCGGCTGTAATGGCAAAAGGAACCACCACGATTTATAATGCGGCCTGCGAGCCCTATATTCAGCAATTATGCAAAATGCTGAACCGCATGGGAGCAAAGATCTCCGGCATCGGCAGTAATTTACTGGTGATCGAAGGCGTTAGCTATTTGGCGGGCACCACACACCGCATGCTGCCCGATATGATCGAGATCGGTTCCTTTATCGGATTGGCAGCCATGACCCAGAGTGAGCTCACCATCACGAATGCCGGTATCGAACATCTCGGTATTATTCCGGAGAAATTCCGGCAGTTGGGCATTCAGATGGAGTTCCGCGGCGATGATATTTATATTCCTGAACAAGCCATTTACGAGGTGCAGCGCTACCTCGACGGAGGGGTACTCACCATTTATGATCACCCCTGGCCCGGCTTTACCCCCGACCTCCTCAGCATTGTGCTGGTAACGGCCATCCAGGCAAGGGGCAGTGTACTGATCCATCAAAAGATGTTTGAAAGCCGCTTGTTTTTTGTAGACAAACTCATCGACATGGGCGCACAGATCATTCTTTGCGATCCGCACCGTGCTGTGGTAATTGGATTGGAAAGAGAACAACAGTTGCGCGGCATCACCATGAGTTCTCCTGATATCCGCGCCGGTGTATCACTATTGATCGCCGCCTTGAGTGCTGAAGGAAAAAGCATCATTCAGAACAGTGAGCAGATCGATCGCGGATACCAGAATATTGATGTGCGGCTGCAACAGATCGGTGCGCAGATCAAACGCATACAAGGTTAATACATGAAAAATATTTTCGTCTTGTTGTCGGCCCTATTAGGGTGCAGCACTCTTTTTTCGCAAACACCCAAGGCAAGCGTTGGCAATATCCGCCGGATCCAGGACTTTCCCTCCTCTTATGTAATGCCCCGCACTATTGAGGTATGGTTGCCTGAAGGATACGACAGCACGAAACGATATGCCGTTCTATATATGCATGATGGCCAGATGTTGTTCGACAGCACCAGTTCCTGGAATAAACAGGAATGGGGAATGGATGAAGTGGCCCAGCAGTTGATCAACCAAAAAAGAGTGCCGCCGTTTTTGATCGTTGGTGTTTATAATACCGGAACCTACCGTCACGCCGAATACTTTCCTGAAAAACCACTTCAGTTTCTGGAACCATCCTTGCGCGATACATTGCTCAAAGCAGCTTTGATGGGCGAGGCAAGGGCCGATCGTTACCTGAAGTTTCTGACAGAAGAATTGAAGCCCTATATCGATCAGCATTTCTCCACCTACCGCGACGCTGCCCATACCAGCATCATGGGTTCCAGTATGGGCGGACTTATTTCTCTTTATGCCATCTGCGAATACCCACAGGTTTTTGGCAGAGCGGGATGTTTATCAACCCACTGGCCCGGTATTTTTACCGCCAATGAACCGATCCCCAATGCATTTAACCGCTACCTGAGTGAAAATGCCCCCGATCCCAGGAATCACCGCATCTATTTTGATTATGGCACGGCCACGCTGGATGCCTTATACGAGCCCTATCAGATCCGCATCAATGCCACTATGAAAAGAAAAGGATTTACAGAGAAGAAAAACTGGATCTCGCTGAAATTCCCCGGTGAAGATCATTCTGAACGCGCCTGGAGTAAACGGGTGGCGATACCTTTGCAGTTTTTAATGAGCCATCCGGCAGGGAGAAGGGAAAAATAGCGCCCCATTTTAAGAATAGGTATTTAGTTCCTTTCTTTGCGCATGAATCCGGCAAAAAAACTGATCATTATTACGGCGCCCTCCGGGGCCGGGAAGACCTCCATCACCAAATTTCTGCTCAAGCGCTTCCCCCAGCTTTCTTTTTCTATTTCGGCTGCTACCAGAGAACGCCGATATCATGAAACAGATGGGGTGGACTATTATTTCTTAACCGCCGAAGAGTTTCAGGAAAAAATCCGGGACAACGCTTTTATTGAATGGGAAATGGTATACGAAGGAAAATACTATGGAACCCTTCGCAAAGAACTGGACCGGATCTGGAATAAGAATGAAGTGCCGGTGCTGGATATTGATGTAAAAGGAGCGATACATGTACAACAACAGTTTCCGGGTAATTCCCTCTCTATTTTTATCGAACCGCCTTCCGTGGAGGAATTAAAACGCCGTCTGGAGAGCAGGGGCACCGAAACCCCTGAAACCCTGCAGGCGAGGGTGAATAAAGCGGCCTATGAAATATCCTTTAAACAGCATTTCGACAAGATCATTGTAAATGATGACCTTACAAAGGCTTGTGAGGAAGCGGAAGCCATTATAAAAGCCTTTACAGGCCTGCCATAGCCCCTTTGCCCCTTTATTTGTACCTTCGTAGCCTCTTATGAATACCATTGTATTATTCGGGGCAGTATTTGCAGTGCTTTGCATGGCCTTTTATTCGGGCATCGAAGTGGCATTCGCCTCCGCCAACCGGCTTAATATTGAATTGAAAAAGAAACAGGGCTCCGCTTCTGCCGCCTTGTTATCGCGACTCTTTGAACATCCCTCCCGTTTTATCGGTATCGTCATTGTTGGCTATAACTTTTTTCTGGTTGTATTCATCCTGCTTATCAGCACCTTCTGGAATATTCTACTGAATGTACAGGTGGTGAATCACCTGTTGCCCGCTAATGCCAAAATTCCCTTGCGGCTTTTACTGGAGATCATTTTATCGGTATTAACAGTAATTATCGTAGCCGATTTCATCCCGAAAGCTATTTACAGAGCCAAACCGGATTCCCTTTTATATATTTCTGCCCGTACCGGCATTCTGGGACTCAGTGACCGGATCCTTTGGCCCATCGCCCAAATGTTCATCAATCTTTCTACCTGGATCCTTGATATCATATTCAATTTAAAGATCGACAAGAAGAAAGAACCCTTCTCCCAGGCCGATCTGGAGCATTTTTTCCAGAATACCGGTGAAATGGACGCCGAAAGTCAAAGTCTCAATACAGATCTATTCGAGGCTGCATTGTCCCTTCCAAAAGTGAAGGTGCGGGAATGCCTGGTGCCCCGCAAAGAGATCGAAGCCATTGATATTAATACCTCCATTGATGCGATCCGGCAAAAAATGGTCGTAACCAAACTCAGCAAGCTGGTCGTTTTTGAAAATAATATAGATCATATTCTGGGGTATATCCATCAACTCGACCTGTTTAAGAACCCGGCTACGGTACGCGAAATCCTGCTGCCCATTCCCGCCGTTCCGGAAAGTATGAGTGCCAGTGACCTGATCAGTAAGTTTACCCGGGAACGAAAAAGCATTGCCTGGGTGGTGGATGAATTTGGCGGCACCGCCGGTATCGTTACCATGGAAGACCTTCTGGAAGAACTTTTTGGGGAGATACGGGATGAATATGACGTGGAAGAGTTTGAAGAGAAAAAGATCTCCGACACGGAATACATTCTCTCCGGCCGGCTGGAACTTGACTATCTCAATGAAAAATACGGACTGGAATTCCCTCAAAACGACTCCGAAACGCTCTCGGGCTTTATCATTCACCAGCACGAAACCATTCCGAAACTGAAAGAGCGGATCATCATCGGTGATTACGAATTCGAAATCATGAATGTTAGTGATACCCGGATCGAAATGGTGCGGCTGAAGTTGATTGATTAGGGGTAGAGAAGTGAATGAGGAATCCTGGCGTTTCTTTGCGCCCTGGCGTCTTGAGGTTAAGCCGAAAATACACTTAACCGCTGCCCCTGCGCTGAAGCTACGGCGCAGGCGCAGAGGCGCAGAGGACGCGGAGGCACGCAGAGTCGATTCCTGCCTTCGCAGAAGCTTCGGCATAGGAGCACGATCCCCCCACTCACCTCTCACCTCTCACCTCTCACCTCTCATCTCTCATCTCTCACCCCCCCTTCTTATTCCTTATTTCTCATTACTTATTTCTTATTCTCCCGTATCCCCTAATTTTGCTCCACTTTCTATTACTATGGCATTACCATTTTTTAACAGGAGCAAGGGAGAAAAACAGGAAATGAGCTTTATCGACCATCTGGAAGAACTCCGGTGGCATTTGGTTCGCGCGGTGATCGCTGTATTGGTAATGGCAACCATGATCTTTCTTTTTCAGGACTTTGTATTCGACAATATTATTCTGGGGCCGATGAACCCAAAGTTCATTAGCTATGTAGCCCTCTGTAATTTCAGTCATTGGGCCGGCATAGGCGATACCCTCTGTATGCCGCCTCCCAACGTTAATTTGCAAGCGACCGCATTCGGCACACAGTTCATTTCCAGTATCACCATTGCATTTGTTGGTGGATTTATAGCCGCCTTCCCCTTTGTATTCTGGGAGGCCTGGAAATTCATCAAACCCGCTCTGAGTGAAAAGGAAAGAAGTTCTGCCCGCGGTGCCATCTTCTGGGTGTCCTTATTCTTCTTCTCCGGAGCCGGATTCGGTTATTTTATTCTGGCACCGTTCACCTTTAGTTTCTTATCCAATTTCAGCCTGGGTACACTCGGAACCATCAAAACAATTCCTACCCTCGACGACTATATCGACAACCTGATCAATGTAACATTGGGTGCCGGTATCGCCTTTCAACTGCCGGTGGTATCTTTTGTGCTTTCCAAGATCGGGATCATCACCCCGAAATTCCTGCGCACCTACCGGAAGTTCGCCGTGGTGGCCATTCTGGTAGTAGCCGCTGTGATCACCCCTTCGCCCGACTGGATCAGCCAGGCCATCGTTTTCTTCCCGCTTTTCTTCCTGTATGAACTGGGTATCATTGTGAGTGCGCGGGTGTATAAAGAGCGGATGAAGAAAGAAGCTGAGTGGGATTAATACCCTTTGTGCCGTTTTTTCGTATTGTCAGTAGCAGCCTGTATTTTTACAGTCCTCAAAACCTATTCATATGCCCGTAAATTTTGATCTCTCCAAGCCTATTGCCATCGGTGCCGACCATGCCGGATTCGATTATAAAAATGCATTGGTGGCCTGGTTAAGTGCCAAAGGCTTTGTGGTAGCCGATAAAGGATTGCATGAGAATGTGTCGGTAGATTATCCTGATTATGCACATCCTGTAGCCAGTATGGTGGAAGAAGGTCAGGCCGCTTTTGGTATTCTGTTATGTGGCAGCGCCAATGGCGTATGTATGACAGCCAATAAACATCAGGGCATCCGTGCCGGTTTGAGCTGGCAACCTGAGATCGCCAAATTGCTCCGGCAGCATAATGATGCAAACATCATTTGCATCCCCGCCCGGTTCGTTGGTATTGATACCGCCAAGGAAATGGTAGAGATCTTCCTGAATACGCCTTTCGAAGGAGGTCGCCACCAAAACCGCGTGGATAAGATCTCTTGCAGCTAAAGCCGTAATTACACGAAATAAACAAACCGTACAAATACGAAAAGTCCGCCAAAGCGGACTTTTTTTTATAAAATACCCGCTCTGATTAAACTCCCCCACACAAAACCCGTCTGTATATACGTTATTGATTCTACCATTAAAACCACGAAAAAATGAAAAAAGCCCGTTTCCTCCAATTATCACTGCTGAGTGTAGCCTTATCTGTATCTACCCTGGCCGTAACAGCGCAAACCGCTCCTGCCAAACAAAAAAGAGATCGCGTGGAAGACCGCCGCGACAGAAAAGAAGATGTGCGTGACCGTAAGGAAGATGTGAAAGACAAAAAAGAAGATGTACGCGACCGCAAAGAAGACCGCCGCGACCGTCGGGAAGATGTGCGCGATAAAAGAGAAGATGTACGCGATGCCAAACATGATGGTGGCCGCAAAGACAAATTAGAAGATATCCGCGATAAGAAGGAAGACAAACGCGATCGTAAGGAAGACGTTCGTGACAAGAAAGAAGATGTACGTGACCGCAAGGAAGATGTACGCGACCGTAAGGAAAATGTGCGCGACAGAAAAGAGAATCGCCGCGATCGCAGAAATTAGTCTTGAGTGTTAAGTGGTGAGTAGTAAGTAATGCTGCTCAGGTGTGGGGTATGAGGTATGGGGTGTGAAGCCTCATACCCCATACCACACCCCTCATCCCCCCTCTTTCCACTTAAAACTTATCTCTTATCACTTCCTGCCACCTGCCGCGCCAGCACCGCACTACTCACCTGATAAAAAGCCGTGGCCTGTTTCTTCAAACTGTCTGTAATGTCAGTTTTTTGCGCATCACCGGTAGTGAAATCGGGCAGGTATTCAGCAATTTGTTTTACGGGTGAAAGGATAACAAGCTTCCCCCCTCTTAAATAACCGAGGCCCTGATAAGTAGTAATAAAAGCGCGTTCGTTTCCGGGTTTTACACGGAAAATATCCTGCCCCATGAACGGAGACGTATAATCGAAATTCAGCAGGCCTAAAATAGTGGGGGCAATATCGATCTGCGCTGTTAATGTTTCCACTTTACGTGGCGTAATAAAATCAGGTGCATAGATCAGCATCGGGATCTGATAGCCCGTCACCGGAAGCTGCACACTGCCGGCACTACCGGCGCAATGGTCAGACACAATGATGAATACCGTATTCTTGAACCAGGGTTTTGCAGCCGCCTCTCTGATGAACTTGCCAATACTATAGTCGGTATATTTAACGGCTCCGGCACGAATCTGACGCTCCGGAGCAATATCGATACGGCCGGCCGGATAAGTAAAGGGCCGGTGGTTACTCACCGTCATGATATGAGAAAAGAAAGGCTTGCCCGACTTATAATTTTCATCCAGCTTTTGCAGTGATAAAGTAAATAGATCTTCATCGGCTACGCCCCAGATATTTGAAAAACTGATCTGTTCGGGCTTCAACGCCGTACGATCAATTACTTCATACCCATTATTCCCAAAATAATACCCCATATTATCAAAGTAACTGTACCCGCCGTAGATATACTGTGTGGTATATCCTTTACTGCGAAATACCGATCCGATCGTTTGCAGATTCTCGTTATTGGGACGTTTCACAATACTTTGTCCGGGCGTTGGGGGCAGGGCCAGCGACAAGGCTTCCAATCCTCTCACGGTACGGGTACCCGAAGCATATAAATTCGTAAAGAATAAACTGTGCGCGGCCAGAGAGTCCAGTTGAGGCGTGATGTTCTGGGTGTCACCGAAAGCTTTCATGAAACTGGCACTCAGGCTTTCCACACTGATCAATACCACATTTCGTTTCTGCTCCGGTTCCGGATAATTGATATTTCGTTCAATACTTACGTCATTAGCCTCGGTAAAAGTGCTATAGTCGTTCTGCAAAGCAGCCCGCACGATCTGAAAGGCCGAATCTACCGGCATGGTTTCATAATACTTCTCAAAACTGAGGTCGTTGGCCCAGAAGGCGGTACCAAATTGAAAAATGCCATTGCCCGCTAATTCGTTGGCATATTCATTCTTGCTGAATTTGCGCCATTTTTCTGTAAGCGTGAAATACGTGATACAGGGTAACAGGAACAGCACCAGGGCATAACCCGTTTTTTTCAAAAAGCCCGGTTGCACGCTTACAGCCGCCGCGAGCACTTTACGGGAAAGGAAAACCAGCCCGATGGCCAATAATGCTACTGCCGCCACGATCCATTCCACCGGATAACTCTCTTTAATATTTCCGATCACTTCGGTAGTATAGATGAGGTAGTCGACAGCAATGAAATTATATCGACCGGAGAACTCCTCCCAGAAAAACCATTCACTCACCGCATTGAATAGTAACAGGAAGAAGAAGAGGAAAAAATCGGCATACAAAACGCCCCTGCGCCAGGATGCCCGGAAAGAAGCCGGGCGCCACAAAAGTAACAGGAATAGTAACAAACGAATGAGCGTGTACCAGATCGCTGCTTTATGCAGGTCTTCATTGAAATCGGATGGTACCAACTGGGTGAACATAAACACCGGTAACATAATGGCAAATAAGCCGATCAAAATATAGCTGAAGGGTTTCCGGTATCCATTCTCTCCCAACAGCCACAAATGCAATACTACCGGTATGATAAAATAGAAGGACGTAAAAAGGTCGTACAGGAATCCAATACCAAACACTCCGGCCACATTGCCCATTGTCCATTCAAAACCCCCATGCGTTTGGAACAACAATAGCAAACGGGTTATAAATGAAATGCCGATGGCAACGCCCATTAATAAAACGGCTGGGGTGAAACGGGCAAAGGGATGCGGTGCTTTCAGAAAACGGAACAGTGACATACGGAACAATTTTTAGTTGTCAGCAATAACCGGAAGGAGGTCAGTATTGAAAAAACAAATCCCCTTCAGCAGGGGATTTGCAGGAATCGTGCAAGGTATTACCAACCCAATACCCAGGCAAAGATCAACGGGGCCACAATGGTAGCATCGCTCTCTACAATGAATTTGGGTGTGTTGATATCCAATTTACCCCAGGTGATCTTCTCATTGGGAACAGCACCTGAATACGAGCCATAAGAGGTAGTGGAGTCGCTGATCTGGCAGAAATAACTCCAGAATGGAACATCATGCCATTCCAGATCCTGGTACATCATGGGAACCACGCAGATCGGGAAATCACCGGCAATACCCCCGCCGATCTGGAAGAAGCCAACACCTTTACCGGCAGAATTGGCACGGTACCATTCGGTGAGCCATACCATATATTCAATACCCGATTTCACGGTATCTGCTTTCAACTCTTTCTTGATCACATAACTGGCGAAAATGTTTCCTGTTGTACTGTCTTCCCAACCCGGTACAACGATCGGAATATTTTTTTCAGCGGCGGCTACGATCCAGCTATCCTTGGGATCGATCTCATAATACTGCTTTAATTCGCCGCTTAATACAACTTTATACAAAAACTCATGGGGGAAATAACGTTCGCCTTTTGCTTCAGCATCTTTCCATTGCTTCACCAGGTGTTTCTGCAAGCGACGGAAAGCCTCTTCCTCCGGAATACAGGTATCGGTAACGCGGTTATAGTGGTTTTCTAAAAGATCCCACTCTTCCTGCGGGGTCAGATCGCGGTAATTGGGAATACGCTTGTAATGACTGTGCGCCACAAGATTCATCACATCTTCTTCCAGATTCGCTCCGGTACAACTGATGATATCCACTTTGCCCTGACGGATCATTTCTGCGAAAGAAACACCCAATTCGGCGGTACTCATGGCTCCGGCAAGGGTAACCATCATTTTACCCCCTTCCAGCAAATGGGTTTCGTAGCCTTTGGCCGCATCCATGAGGGCGGCGGAATTAAAGTGACGGTAGTGATGCTCAATGAACTGTGAAACGGGACCTTTACTCATTTTTTTGATGATTTTAGTAACCCGCCTTCAGATCTTAAGGCTTGGGCCTGAAGAGACGCTGCGGAAAAACGCAAAAGTAATAAATGAGGGGGATTTAACCACGGGAGGGGGAGGGGGGGGTGAGAGGGGAGAGATGAGAGGTGAGAGATGAGAGGTGAGAGGGGAGAGGGGAGAGATGGACCTTGGCGTTACATAGCGCCTTCGCGCCTTTGCGGTTAAAT